>DFWZ01000031.1 GCA_002381565.1 Gallionella sp. UBA4121 | reverse complement strand
GAACTGCCCTACCAGTCCGATGCGGCGCGCTATTATGCGGCGATAGCCGAGCTGCCCTGGGCGGTATGGCTGGACAGCGGCGGGATGGCGCGTTTCGATATTCTGACGGCGGCACCGCACCACTCCGTGGTGATAGGTGAAGGCACATCGTGCAGCGACCCATTTGCATTGCTGCGCAGTGAGCTGGGTGAGCGCATTTCGCCTGTTGAGAATGTGCCGTTTGCCGGTGGCGCGCTGGGCTACTGGAGCTATGACCTGGCGCGCCACAGTCCGTCAAACCAGGATGCCGAACGCCTGCCAGATATGGCCATCGGCATCTATGACTGGGCGCTGGTGCTGGATCATCGGGAACACACCGCACGGCTGGTCTCGCACCGGCGGTTTCCTGAAACGGGGGCTTTGTTAGGGCAGGTATTGCAGCGCCTGCAAGCCGAATTCATACAGCCTGCCGATACCTTCAGCGTGCAGGGCAAGATCACCAGTAACTTCACCAGGGCCAGTTACGCTGCGGCCTTCGCTAAGGTGCAGGGTTATTTGCAGGCCGGCGACTGTTATCAGGTCAATCTCGCGCAGCGCTTCTCGGCTTCTGCTACAGGCGATGCATTGCATGCCTATCTCAAACTGCGTAAGTTGAGTCCCGCGCCCTATTCGGCGTATCTTAACTTCCCGGAAGTTCAGATTCTGTGCGCCTCGCCGGAACGTTTTATCAGCGTGCGCGAAGGACAAGTTGAAACTCGTCCGATCAAGGGCACCCGCCCGCGCGACAGCGATCCTCAGATTGATGCGCAACTGGCCGACGAATTAAGCACACATCCCAAGGACAGAGCCGAAAACCTGATGATCGTGGATCTGCTGCGCAACGATCTGGGCAAGAGCTGTAAACCCGGCTCGGTGCGCGTGCCGACGTTGTTCGAAGTGGAGAGTTATGCCAACGTGCATCATCTGGTCAGCACGGTGCAGGGCGAGCTGAGCGATGAGTGTGACGCGCTGGATATGTTGAGCGGCTGTTTTCCCGGTGGCTCGATCACCGGCGCGCCGAAGCTGCGTGCGATGCAGATCATCGATGAGCTGGAACCCCACCTGCGCGGAATATATTGCGGGACGATCGGCTATGTCGGCTTCGACGGCAACATGGACAGCAACATCGTCATCCGCACGCTGGTTTATAGTCACGGCGAAATTCGCTGCTGGGCGGGCGGCGGGCTGGTCGCCGACTCGGTTTGCGACGCGGAGTATCAGGAAACGCTGGACAAGGCCTCCGCGATGCTCGAATTGCTGCGGCTGTACGGCGGGGAACTTTAGTTCGTCATTCCCGCGCAGGCAGGAATCCAGTCGGCTTAATGCGAGAATTTTTCCGGCGGCAGTCTGTTTGCGAACTATCTGCGGCGGCGCACAGGGGGCGCAGCGGTGGATTTTTCGATGCTCTGAACCAGTCGTTCGCAGCTGTCTCCTGACGAGACAGAACAGACGCTCAACGTAGAACTAACCGGCGCGCCAATATCTGACGTATGGTAGGCTAAAATAACACTTTGGCGCGTCCGGTTCAGTGCCGGGTTAGGGCATGTCTTTCACGAAGTGCCGTCCTGCCAGCTGCTGCCTGTTTTACTTCCTATTTTTACAGAGGGCTAGCACTTTGCTGATCGCAGGTTCTGCTCCATTTAATGAAAAGCTTGCTGATGATGTCTCAAAATTGTAACTCGTAAGTTGAACAATAATCTTTTTCCCGGACATCAAAGCCTTTAAAAATTTTGAGTCCTTGTCATTCTCGTACACGTATTCCTTCGAGGTTGGGTTCATCGTGGTGACAACAGCGGTATTGTTATCCACCCTATATTTGACGTTCCCAGATATACGCGAATCGCCAATGTATTTGCCAGCACTTACTTTTACTTCAATCCCGCTGGGGAAACAATGAACGTCGATAAAGCCGCTTTCCCCATCGTTTAAGGCAGAAATTGATGCAAATACCGTTTTTTCATCTGTGAATTTATCCACTGTTGTTTCAAATCGCCAATCCTCTTTTAAAGACCTTAGCTGCTCCTGCAATGCCTTTATTTTTGTGCGCTCTTCATTGATGGCTTTGCCAATGGTAAGCCCTTCAGGGATCGTGTTATGATCATTCAAGTAACTGCGAAACAAATTTTTTTCTTCGGGTGTCAGCTTTTCAAACTGAGGATTGATACTTTTCAACTTATCTCTCGAAGTCGGCACCACGGTGTCAATGGGTTTTGTACATGCGCCAAGAGCAATGACAAAAATCAGAACAAAGTATCGTTTCATGTGAATTTCCAAATCCTAAAGTTGAGTTACTTAAACATAGCGACAGAGAAACCCCTAACGTGGAGCTGAGGGGCTGACGCGAGCTGCTTCGCGGCAGACCCGCTCGAACGTTAGGTTAGCCTTCATGTCTGAGCAAGAACAACGCGCTCGCCGGTTTCATCGGGATCAGACACATAACCTGCGTGTTCCAAGTGCTGAAGAAGAGTTTCTGCTTCTTGTTCTGTGACTTTCAGTCGATGCATCAGGCTTATAGCATCTGCATTCCGTGTCAGAGACACAACATAAAAAGCCTTTTGCTCTAAAGAAACATCTGAATTTTTCAGAATCTGTTCGAGTCTTTTGTGGTGTTCACGATACTCTTCGTGGTGTGACAAAACATTTTGTTTCGGCGACGCATATGCAATTTCCTGAGATTGAAGCAGGCCTGGTGTGCCAGTTAGAGATTCAATAATCGGCCTAGGCCGATTCAGCGTGACGGCATGTAGGTTTCGCCGCCCGCAATTAGGACAGCGAGCAGGACGACTTGTTTTTCGCGACACCCAGCGATATGCACAATCTAGGCAAAGCATATCGCCATACCACTTGCTCGGATCTCTCTTTACGAATAGAGATCCGATCGCGATCACGAGTAAAACCACAAAGGTAATGAAAACTTCCATTAATGATGGCTAACGTTCAAATTGAGGGGCTGGCCGCCACGAAACTTGGCCGGAACCCCGAAAGTTCAAAAAACCACAGGCCGCAAAGCGAACGTATATCGGCCAGTCCCGCTCCAATGTAGGGTTAGGGGGTTGGATCAAACTCCTGTGGTCCTTCTGGTAGGCCCAGGGTACCGAAGTCTGTCCAATCGATTATGGAGACAGGAATCGGATTATTTCGGCACTTGTGATTCGCGATAACCTTACCGTTTTTTTCAACGACAACCCCAAAAAATTCATTCCCGTGGCTGTAGCTAGAATAGACGACATACGCGTAGTTCGCCTTTTTGAAGCGCAGATATGCCTCCCCACCACCGCCAAGAGGTACCCACTGGCGTTCAGTGTATTTTGTAGGCGGGTCGCCCAGAGAAGGGTAGATGTTCTCAGGCGCTCCGTGCTTTCCGAAACGGTACTGGAGATAACCGGATGTCCCAGTGAAACCCTTGGAGCCGCACACCGAGACGGTTTTATTTCCCAATGAGCAAGAGAAAACCACAGTTTCTTCGCTGGTGCAGTGAGAAGTTGCGCCGTATGAAATCCCGGCGTGAAGAAAACTAATAACAAGAGAGAAGAAGAGGCGTGAACTCATGTATACCCCCTAACATAAAATAGACAGAATTATTCAAACATATGCAGGAGAGTGTTCTGTATAAACTATCTTGCACTACAGTAACTACTTGATTTTACATACCCATGCTGGTTTTATACGTCAAACCGTCCAGTATACTCAGCACATCACCCGAATGTCAGCTCATGGCACCTTCCCGCACTTGACGTCATCATCATATACATGCTGAAAGCGGCCATTCGCGGGCATTAACAACGAAGCGTTTTCACCCTGTTGAATCTATCCCGTGCTCTGTACGCGGAATATTCTTATCACTTCGGGGATTACCCGCATGCTGCGCATGATGTTGGCCAGATGCTGGCGGTTGTTCACTTCCAGCGTGAAGTGCAGCGCAGTGTATTCGCCTTCGTTGGCAAAGCTGACGTTCTCGATGTTCGATTCCGCCTCCGCGATGGCCGCAGCGATCTTTGCCAGCACGCCGCGCTGGTTGGCAACCAGCAGCTTGAGGCTGACCGCGAAGGTGCGCGTGATGTTCTTGTCCCACACCACATCCAGCCATTGTCCGCTGTGACCTTTTCGCAACACAGGGCAGTCGTGCGTGTGCACGACCAGGCCTTGTCCGCTTTTGATCACGCCGATGATAGGGTCGCCGGGGATCGGTCTGCAGCAGGTCGCGAACTGCACCGCCATGCCTTCCGTGCCCTGGATGGTGATGACCGGATTGGCTACGGGCTCACTGGATACCGTATCGTTTGAGCACGCCAGTTGCCGGGCAACTACCATGTTGAGGCGGCGGCCCAGGCCGATATCGGCAAGGATTTCCTGGCGCGTTTTTATCCCGGTATCCCTTAGCAGTTTGTCCCAGCAGCTCTCCTTGATGTCGGCCGGTTTGATTCCCAGCGCGTGCAGGGCCTGATTGAGCAGGCGTTCGCCGAGTTGCGCCGATTCACCGGATTGCATGGTCTTGAGGAAGTGGCGTATGTGGCTGCGCGCCTTGTTGGTGCTGACATAGGAGAGCCAGGCCGGATTGGGTTTTGCATGGGGCGCGGTGATGATTTCCACCCTGTCGCCGTTTCGAAGTTCGCTGCGTAGCGGCACCAGTTCGTGGTTGATCTTGACGGCAATGCAGCGGTCACCGATGTCGGTATGTACGCTGTACGCGAAATCAACCGCCGTGGCGCCTTTCGGCAGTGAGAGTATCCGGCCCTTGGGTGTGAACACATAAACCGCATCGGGAAACAGATCCACCTTCAGATGTTCCATGAACTCGGCAGAGTTGCTGCTGTCATTGAGGCTTTCCAGCAGCTCCTGCAACCACTGGTGAGTTTTCTTGTGCAATTCGTTGATGGTGGAATGTCCGCTCTTGTATAGCCAGTGAGACGCAACGCCTGCATCGGCAATTTTGTGCATCTCAGGGGTGCGGATCTGAATTTCTATCGGCGTGCCAAACGGCCCGAACAGCGTGCTGTGCAGCGACTGATAGCCGTTGGATTTGGGTATGGCGATGTAGTCCTTGAATTTTCCCGGGATCGGCTTATACAGCGCATGCAGCTGACCCAGTGCGAGATAGCAGGAAGGCGTATCCTTCACCAGCACACGGAAGCCGTAGATATCCAGCACTTCGGAAAAAGCCAGTGACTTGATCTGCATCTTCTTGTAGATGCTGTAGATGTTTTTTTCGCGGCCGGAAACTTCGGCGTGAATATGGTTTTTTTCCAGCTGCCCACGGATGGCTTCGAGTATTTTTCCCACCACCTCGCGACGATTGCCGCGCGCGACCTTGAGTGCCTTGGCCAGTACGGCGTAGCGATTCGGATGCAGGTGCTTGAAGCTGAGATCCTGCAGCTCAAGATATATTTCATTCAGGCCGAGCCGGTTGGCAATCGGCGCGTAAATCTCCATGGTCTCGCGGGCGATGCGTTCACATTTGTCGGGGCTCATCGCACCCAGGGTGCGCATGTTATGCAGGCGATCCGCGAGTTTGATGAGGATGACGCGCACATCGCGCGCCATGGCCAGCAGCATCTTGCGAAAGTTTTCCGCCTGAGCATCCTCGCGGGTCTCGAACTGAATGCGTTCCAGCTTGCTCAATCCATCCACCAGTTCGGCCACGGGTCCGCCGAATTTCTCCGCAATCTGTTCGGATGTTATTTCGGTGTCTTCGACGACGTCATGCAACAGGGCCGCGATGATGGATTGCGTATCGAGGTGTAACGGCGTGAGGATGCGCGCCACGGCAATCGGATGCGTGACATAAGGATCGCCGGAGTGGCGAGTCTGGCCTTCATGGGCGATGCGGCTGAACTCAATCGCGACACGGACGTGTTCCACATCCTGTGGCTTCAGGTAGCTTGAAACTTCCTCGATAAGTAATTCAGCGTCAGCCATTTTTATTCTGTCTTCACCTGAATCTGCCGCCATTTTCCGACAGCGGATTCAGGCTGAAGTGGAGTTAAGCCTGACCCCGGTTGAGTATCTCAATGCCGACTTTGCCTTTGCTGATTTCGCGCAGTGCGACAACGGTCGGTTTGTCGCGGCTTTCAGGCACCAGATGCGACGCGCCATTGGCGATCTGACGTGCACGGTATGCAGCAGCCAGGGTCAGATCAAAGCGATTGGGTATATGGGACAAACATTCTTCTACGGTGATACGTGCCATGATTTACTCCGGATTTTGTAATTGGTTGATTAAGGTTTGATGGCGAGACAGTTGGCAGGCGCCGCGCAGCCTGGCGGCCAGCACCACGGCGTTGAATTCTTTGAGTGCCTCGTTCAAATCATCGTTGATGATAACATAATCAAATTCGGCAACATGCGCTACATCCTCACGAACGGCCGCCATTCGTCTGGCGATGACGTCGTCCGGGTCTTTGCCGCGTCCCTTGAGTCGTTGTTCCAGCGCTGCGATCGAAGGGGGGAGGATAAAAATGCTGATGCATTCGGGAAATAAACGCCGCACTTGCGCCGCACCCTGCCAGTCGATTTCCAGCAGAATGTCGCGGTCTTTGGCGTTTTCCTGACTGATCCAGCTTTGTGATGTACCGTAAAAATTGCCATATACCTCGGCGCTTTCCAGGAACTCACCGCGTCCGGCCATTTCGAGGAAAGTTTCACGGCTGACAAAATGATACGCTGTGCCATCCTGTTCACCATCGCGCGGCGCGCGCGTGGTGTAGGAAACCGACAGGTCAATCTGCGGGTTGGTGGCAAGCAGGGCGTGTACCAGGCTGGTTTTGCCGGCGCCGGAGGGCGCACTGATGACGAATAAACTTCCTGACATAAGAACTCCAAATAATTGATTTTAAATTCCGGGTTATTCCAGATTCTGGATCTGTTCGCGCATCTGCTCGATGAGGATTTTCATTTCCATCGCACTGCGCGAAACTTCTGCATCCACCGATTTTGAACCCAGGGTATTGGCTTCGCGGTTCAATTCCTGCATCAGGAAGTCCAGCCGCTTGCCCACCGCGCCTCCTTGTTTGAGAATTCGGCGCATTTCTGTGAGATGGCTGGCCAGTCGCGAGAGTTCTTCATCCACATCGATCTTGCTGGCAAATAGTGTGATTTCCTGACGTATGCGTTCGTCTTCCGCGTTTTGCATCGCATCAATCAGCCGGTTGATAAGACGGGTTTCGTAGGCGGCAATCGCGGCGGGTACATGTGGCATCACGTCGGTTCGTAAGGCCTCAATTTTTTCCAGGCGTACTGACAAAAAGTCCTTGAGTTTTTCGCCTTCACGGGCGCGCGAGGCGGTGAACTCCTGCAATGCGGCATGCATCAGGGCTGTCAGGGTGCTGCGCAATTCATCGGCGGCGGCCGTGGGGGTTTGCAGTATGCCGTTCCAGCGCAGCACATCGGCGACACTCAGGCTTCGCGCGTCCGGCACAACTGCTTGCACTTCCTTGTTCCAGCTGGCCAGTTGCAACAAAAGATTGCGATTCAGTGTCGTGCCGTTTTGCGCATCGCGTGCGGCGTAGTTGATCCGGCATTCGATCTTGCCGCGCTGCAACTGTGCGGCGATCATCTCGCGCAGCGAACCTTCAAAGCCGCGCAATTCATCCGGCATACGCAACTGAATATCAAGGTAGCGGTGGTTGACGGCACGCAACTCCAGCGTCAAGGATCCGCTGGAAAAATCCGCGCTGGTATTGGCGTAACCGGTCATGCTTAAAATCATGGTGAGCTTCCAAAATTAACGGGTATGGCATAAAAGCTACCCTTGAGAATAAATCCGCCGAGCCCGTTCCCCCTCCTCAACCCTGATGAAACAACTAGCCATTTGACTAAGCCATCAAAAGACGATGGCCAAGTTGCTGGTTATCTCCCGCAAGCGGTAGAGGGAGCAAACGTATCGCTATGCGATCGTCACTTTTATCGGTGGGTGAATAAATAGCTGTGCGGCAGGCGCGCATTATATTACGATTGCGGCTTATGAATTTTTCCATACATCAGGCCAGCCAGATAGGCAATCGCAAATATAATCAGGATCGTGTCGCCTATGCGTACGGTCGTGACGCATTGCTGCTGGTGCTGGCGGACGGAATGGGAGGGCATTTGCATGGCGAGGTGGCCGCAGGCCTGGCTATGGAGACGTTTGTCGAGTCATTTGGTCAGCATACGCACTTTGACGATCCATCGGATTTTTTGACGAAAACCATGCGCCATGCGCACCGGCGCATCATGGATTTGCCGAAAAAATCAGATCATGCTTTCCCCGGAACTACCTGCGTTGCGGCCCTGATTCAGGATGGCACGCTGCACTGGGGGCATGCCGGCGATTCGCGTCTTTATCTGTTACGCAATGGCGCCATGCTCGCCAAAACGCTTGATCATTCGATGGTGCAACTATGGCTGCAATCGGGCATGATCGACGAAAATGAAGCGCGTACCCATCCCCGGCGTAACCAGATAACCAATTGTCTGGGCGGTGTCGAAGACATGTTTCAGATAGAGCTCGGCAAACCCGTCGCGCTGCAATCCGGTGACGTGGTGCTGCTGTGCAGCGATGGCCTGTGTGGCCCCATTCTCGATGGGGAACTGGCAGCCGCATTGGCAGGAAGTCCTGTTGCCACAGCGCTGGACGAGCTGATTGCGCGTGCCCTGGCGCTTGAGGACGGACGTGCTGACAACGTCACCGGTCTTGCGATGCGCTGGGGCAATGCTGAGGCCGCCCACGACACTGAAGTTCCGGTTAACCATATCCTCGAGATATAACCTGTTTGCTGTTCGCGTTTTTTACTACCCTTATCCATTTTCAATTTTCCATTGTTATTTCCTATGCGCCCAAGTTCAAGACAAAATAACCAGTTGCGTGAAATACGCATCACCCGTCACTACACCAGGCATGCCGAAGGTTCGGTGCTGATCGAGTGCGGTGACACCAAAGTCATCTGTACCGCCAGCGTCGAAGAGCGCGTGCCGCCGCACAAGAAGGGCAGCGGTGAAGGCTGGGTGACGGCGGAATACGGCATGTTGCCGCGTTCCACCGGCAGCCGCATGCAGCGCGAAGCCGCCAAAGGCAAGCAATCCGGCCGCACTCAGGAAATCCAGCGGCTGATCGGGCGCAGCCTGCGCGCGGTGGTGGATTTGCAGAAGCTGGGCGAGCGCACCATCCAGATTGATTGCGACGTGATTCAGGCAGACGGCGGCACCCGCACCGCCAGCATCACCGGCGCATATGTCGCATTGCAAGATGCGATCAGCATTTTGATGCAAAAAGGTCTGGTGACGGAGAGTCCGATCAAGGATTCCATCGCCGCCATTTCAGTTGGCATCTATCAGGGCGCACCGGTGCTGGATCTCGATTACCTTGAGGATTCTGCCTGCGACACCGACATGAACGTGGTGATGCTGGGTAGCGGCCATTTTGTCGAAGTACAGGGTACCGCCGAAGGCCATGCCTTCTCGCGTGAAGAGATGGACTGTCTGCTGGAACTGGCAAAATCCGGTATCGAGGAGTTGATACAGATGCAGCACGCGGCGCTGGCGAATTAAAAAGAGCCGTCATTCCGGCGCAGGCCGGAATCCAGCGCTTTTATTTAAGAAGGCTTTTTTGTCCCCGCAAAGCGGGGAATTCTTTATTTTTAATGGATTCCCGCCTGCGCGGGAATGACGAATTAAGGTTCGGTTCATGCAAAAGTTAGTCATCGCCTCCAACAACCCCGGCAAACTGCGCGAATTCCAGCACATGCTCAACCCCCTCGGCATCGAAGTGCTGACCCAGGCGCAACTCGGCATCAGTGAGGCCGAAGAGCCGCATGTGACGTTCATCGAGAATGCGCTGGCCAAGGCGCGCCATGTCAGCCGGTTGAGCGGGCAGCCCTCGCTGGCGGATGATTCCGGAATCTGCGTCGCGGCATTGGGTGGTGCGCCGGGCGTTTTTTCCGCACGTTACGCGGGTGAGCCGAAATCCGATCAGCGCAACAACGAAAAGCTGCTGGGCGACATGCAAGGCGTTGCCGATCGCCGCGCGCATTACTATTGCGTGCTGGTGATGGTGCGGCACGCAGATGATCCGCAGCCCATCATTGCCGAGGGCGAATGGCATGGCGAAATTGCACTTGAACAGCGCGGCGACGGCGGCTTCGGCTACGACCCGTTGTTCTGGCTGCCGGAACTTGGCAAGATGAGCGCTGAGCTGACCCGTGACGAGAAGCACGAGATAAGCCATCGCGGAAAAGCCATGCGAGTGTTGCTGCAACGGCTGAGCGCTGAATGAGTATTCTGCAACCCGTCTCCCTGAAGTCGCAATCCGTCAGTTTCACGGCGCTGCCGCCGCTCTCTCTTTACATCCACATTCCGTGGTGTGTGAAGAAGTGCCCGTATTGCGATTTCAATTCGCATGAAGTGCGGGGAATCTCCCTCCCCTTTAAGGGGGAGGGTTGGGGTGGGGGTGAAAAACCGCTATTTCAGGAAAAGGAATATGTCGCTGCGCTGATCCGCGATCTGGAAATGGCGTTGCCGCAAATCTGGGGGCGCAAAATCTATACGGTGTTTTTCGGCGGCGGTACGCCCAGCCTGCTATCTGGCGAGGGTATCGCCCAAATCCTGAGTCAGGTGCGCATGCTGCTGCCGCTCTCGGGGGACGCCGAAATCACGCTGGAGGCGAATCCGGGCACGGTGGAGGCCGATAAGTTCGCGGCCTTCAGAGATGCCGGTGTGAACCGTCTGTCCATGGGTATCCAGAGCTTCAACGATGCACACCTGAAGGCGCTGGGACGCATCCACTCTGCCGATGAGGCGCGTGCCGCCATCGACATTGCGCAACGGCATTTCGACAATATCAATCTCGATCTGATGTATGCGCTGCCTGGTCAGACGCTGGATCAGGCCTTGCAGGATGTGCGAACTGCGCTGTCTTTCGCGCCGCAGCACCTGTCCTGTTATCACCTGACGCTGGAACCCAACACGCTGTTTTATCGCAATCCGCCCTCGTTGCCTGATGACGACGCAAGTTCCGACATGCAGCAAGGCATAGAAGAACTGCTGACGGAAAACGGCTATCAGCACTATGAGACTTCGGCCTTCGCTAAGATTAATCGTCGTTCCCGTCACAACCTCAACTACTGGAAGTTTGGCGATTACTTAGGGATAGGTGCAGGTGCGCACAGCAAGCTGAGTTTTCCGGACAAGATCATCCGTCAGGCGCGTTACAAGCAGCCGCAGGCCTATATGCAGCAGGTCATGCTGGGCGCACCGGTACAGACTGAAAATACAGTTACACGCGAAGAATTGCCGTTCGAGTTCATGATGAACGCGCTGCGCCTGAATGAAGGTTTCGATCCTGCATTGTATAGCGAACGCACCAGCCTTTCGTTGATCGCCATTCAGCGCGAACTGGCTGATGCCGAGCGGCGCGGGTTGCTGGCGCGCGATATACAACGCATTGCGCCGACGCAACTGGGGCAGCGCTTTTTGAACGACCTGCTGGAAATTTTTCTGCGTTGATTCAGGAAGGCCTGCCCCCTGTATTTCTAAAGTAAAGGCCCTGCATCTTTGAAATGGCCGCTTCCCTTTTTAACAATTCATCAGACTCGCACGCGATTTTGCGTATCCGGTGACCTTCAGGCTAACTGGATGATCTGGTTGAGCCGCTCGCACACCTGCATGAAATAAGCCTCATTCAGTCTGTCCAGCGGATGTGGGTTCGCGCCGCGCAATCGCCAGTCGAACGACTTGGGCTGGTGGCACAGCACATAACTGGTTTTACCGGCTTTGCGACCCGCGGCATTTCCGGCCGCTACCGCAAATGGATTATCCGCGTTGTATTCGGCAGTCGTCATGGGCAGGCCGATGACCAGCGAAGTTTTATCGTTAAACGCGCGCGGGGACAGCACCAGGAAGGGGTGGACGTCGCGCATTTCGCAGCCTGCCTGCGGGTTGCAATCGATCCAGATGATTTCCTGACGGTCAGGTACCCAGGCGGCTTTTACCATTTCTCAGCACCCACGCTTACTGAGGATTGCATCGCTTCGCCGCCGTGCCGAGCAGGATCAAAAGCGGCCAACCGTTGCCCCAGCGTCAGCGGAACGTCCTGTATTGGCGCAATGGTGATCAGACCTTCCTCAACCGAGATGCGGACGCGCTGGTGCACGTGCAGATGAGCTTCGCGCGCAATCGCGGCAGGCAGGCGAACGCCCAGATTGTTGCCCCATTGTTTTATATCCAGCATTACTTCCGTCATGATAATTCTCCTGCAAGTTGTTTAGACGAAAGTATAAACATCGGCATTCAATAAAGCAATGGCCGATTTTCATTTATAAACAGCTTAAAGCGGGAAAACCTTACAGCGCGAAAAACAGCATGGCGGCGGACTGAATGGTCTGCTGCGGGGCGGCATCGTCCGGTGTTGCTAGGTCTCGATCGCGACTGAGTTTGCGCGGGCGGCGCACGTTGAATGTCCGCTGAGCCTATTTGCAGCCAATCATTTCATTGAATTGTTTGACCGACAGCTGCCTGTCGCCAGCGAATATGATGACGCTGTGTGCGCCATCACTACCGTCTTTTGAACACCAGATCCCACACCCCGTGCCCCAGATTGATGCCGCGTTTCTCGAACTTGGTCAGCGGTCGGTAGTCGGGGCGCGGCGCGTAATCGGCGGCGGTATTTTGAAGCTGCGGCTCGGCGCTCAGCACCGCTAAAACCTGTTCCGCATAATTTTCCCAGTCGGTCGCGACGTGGATATAGCCGCCGGGTTTGAGTTTGTGCATCAGCTTTTCGATAAACGGCGCCTGAATCAGGCGGCGCTTGTTGTGGCGCGCCTTGTGCCAGGGATCGGGAAAGAAGATGTGCACGCCGTCCAGCGAGGCATCGATGATCATGTCGCGCAGCACTTCCACCGCATCGTGCTGGATGATGCGGATGTTGGTGATCTGCTGCTCGCCCATCACCTTGAGCAGATTTCCTACGCCGGGTGTATGCACTTCCAGGCAAAGGTAGTCGTTCCCGGGATTCGCCTGCGCGATGGTTGCGGTGCTGTCGCCCATGCCGAAGCCGATTTCCAGTATCTTAGGCGCAGTGCGGCCAAAGGCCTGTGCCAGGTCTAACGGCTGTGCCGCATAAGGGATGCCGAAAACAGGTTGCAGCGTGTCAACGGCGCGCTGCTGTGCAACCGTTACGCGCCCCTGTCTTAGTACGAAACTGCGGATGTGGCGATTTTTGATGTCGGTAGTGTCAGTCATGGGATTCAAAGGCAAATATTTTCCGCAGATTACACAGATTCACGCAGATTTAATCTCAAATAATTCGTTGGGAAGCAGGTCGGGATTTATCCCGATATGTCGGATTGAAATCCGACCTGCAACCGGTTGTTTTGGTGATGCCGGGTGTTTAATGAACAATCGGGGTAATCTGCGTAATCTGTGGATAAAGGTTTTTAAGGGGGTTAGCTGCGCACTGACGCGATGATGCCGGTCGTGGGTGAGCTTGGGCTGGCGCTGTAAAGCTTTTTCGGCATGCGTCCGGCAAGGTATGCACTGCGCCCGGCTTCCACGGCCTGTTTCATCGCGCCGGCCATCAGCACCGGCAGCCTGGCCCCCGCAATGGCCGTGTTCATCAGCACCCCGGCACAGCCCAGTTCCATTGCGATGGCGGCATCCGACGCCGTGCCCACCCCCGCATCGACGATCACAGGAACTGTTACGCGATCCATGATCAGTTGCAGGTTCCACGGGTTCAGAATGCCCATGCCTGAGCCGATCAGTGAGGCTAACGGCATGATCGCAACGCAGCCGATGTCCTCAAGCTGTTTTGCGATGATGGGGTCATCCGAGGTATAGACCATTACCTGAAAGCCCTCGCTCACCAGTGTTTTTGCGGCGGCGATGGTTTCGATCACGTTGGGATACAGGGACTGCGGATCGCCCAGCACTTCCAGTTTGACCAGGCTATGCCCGTCCAGCAGTTCGCGCGCCAGACGCAACGTGCGCACCGCATCATCGGCGGTGTAACAGCCGGCGGTATTGGGCAGGTAGGTATATTTCGACATCGGTACGGCGTCGAGCAGACTCGGTTCATTCGGGTTCTGGCCCAGGTTGGTGCGGCGGATTGCAACCGTGACGATCTCGGCGCCGCTGGCATCCAGCGCTGCGCGGGTCTCGGCAAAATCCTGGTATTTTCCGGTGCCGACCAGCAGCCTCGATGAGTAGCTTTTTCCTGCGATGATGAGCGGGTCGTTCATGTTATTTTCTTTCGGTTTCAATTGTGAATTATCCATTTTCAATTTTCAATTATCCCCCGCCGACCGCGACGACAATTTCCAGCTTGTCGCCGTCATTCAAGACTCGTTCGGCATACTGGCTGCGCGGCACGATGTCGCCATTGCATTCGAGTGCGATGCGACGCCCTTTATAACCGAGGTCTTCGATCATCTCAGCAATGCTGCAATTATCAACCAGTTGGCGCGCTGCGCCGTTCACGGAGACAGTAATCACTTTCAATTTGCCCTTAATTTGCGCTAGAATGCAATGCTATCACGCGGGTGTAGTTCAATGGTAGAACGGCAGCTTCCCAAGCTGCATACGAGGGTTCGATCCCCTTCACCCGCTCCATCAATTGCTTGCCGGACAAATCAATGATCCGGCGTCGACCAGTTGTAGCCTTGCACGATACCGCGTGCGTCATATTTGATTTGCAGGGTTTTTAACTGGCTGGCGGAAACATTTGAAAGATTGCCTGCGGCAAAATAGTACGTCCATTCATCAAAGCGTTGTCCATCAGTCTCTACTCTGACGCCTGTGCCAGCCGGTGAACCCAGCCAGGAGCGCACCTGATCTTTTGTAGTCGTGCCTCGTTCGACCTTGCCGGTAAACATCTTAACGTCGAAATCACTGCCGACGTTAAATGTCGTTGCACTGCAAGAGGCAAGCAAAACGGCAATAACAAGCATGGCTGCTCTTCGCATAATTGAATGCATTACATCTCCTGTGAGTAAGTTGGCTGGTGTGTGGCGAGGATACCCCAATTTTAATGGTCAAAGGCAATCTGCAAAGCAAATATCCGTGCAGGCGGCGGGCGGCGGAACTGGAGCGTCTGTCATGGGTGCGATGGTATGATGAGCGGCGTTTTCAATATTTGTCCCATACATGAATTTACTTAGATCACTTGCCACAATCAGCGGCCTGACACTGGTGTCGCGCATTTTAGCCTTTGCCCGTGACGTGCTGATTGCAAGGGTGTTTGGCGCCGGCATGGCAACCGATGCTTTTTTTGTTGCCTTCAAGCTGCCCAACCTGTTGCGACGCATGTTTGCGGAAGGCGCGTTCTCGCAGGCCTTTGTGCCGATTTTCGGTGAATACAAAAATCGGCGCGGACATGAGGCAACCAAACTGCTGCTCGATCACGTTGCCACCATGCTCGCGCTCATCCTGTTCGTGGTGACGCTGATAGGGATCGTGGCAGCACCGGTACTCGTCTATATCAGCGCGCCGGGCTTCGTCAAAGATGCCGAGAAGTTTGACCTCACAGTACAACTGTTGCGTTTCACGTCCCCCTATATTTTCTTCATCTCGCTGGTAGCTGTGGCGGCGGCCATCCTCAATACCTATAACAAATTCTGGGTGCCGGCCGTCGCCCCGATACTGCTCAATGTGTGCTTTATAGGAGGCGCGCTCTGGCTTGCGCCGTATTGCCATCCGCCCATCATGGCGCTGGCCTGGGCTGTCTTCATTGCAGGCATCGTGCAGCTGGCGTTTCAGCTCCCGTTTCTGAAAAAAATAGACATGCTGCCCACCTTTCGCTTCAGCTGGACGGACGAGGGCATGCGGCGCGTCATCAGGCAAATGGGTCCTGCGATGTTCGGCGTATCCATCGCGCAGATCAGCCTGATCATCAACACCATCTTCGCCTCATTTCTGGCGGCGGGCAGCGTGTCCTGGCTGTATTACGCCGACAGGCTGATGGAATTTCCTTCCGGTTTGCTGGGCGCGGCACTGGGCACGATACTGCTGCCATCGCTGTCGAAATGTCATGCCAGCAAAAACACGGTTGAATACTCAAAACTGCTGGACTGGGGCTTGCGGCTGACCTTCATGCTGGCGTTGCCCTCCGCCCTGGCGTTGGGGATGATCGCAGTTCCCCTGTTGTCCACCTTCTTTCAGCGCGGCGCATTTGCGGCATCAGATGTGCTGATGACCAGCCATGCGCTGATCGGTTACAGCATCGGCCTGATCGGGCTGATTCTGGTGAAGATTCTGGCGCCCGGTTTCTATGCGCGTCAGGACATCAGGACGCCGGTCAAGATCGGCATTGTCACCCTGATCGCGACCCAGCTGATGAATGCGTTGTTCGTCTATGGTATGCATCTTCAGCATGCGGGCCTGGCGTTGTCCATTGGCCTCGGCGCTTGCCTCAATTCCGCGATCCTGTTTTATTTTCTGCGCAAAAAAGGAATTTATCAGCCGGAACCCGGCTGGGCTGGCTATTTTCTCAAGGTCGGGCTGGCTTTGCTGGCATTAGGCGTTACCCTGTGGTTCGGCATGGGCAGCGAACAAAGCTGGCTGACGGGTTCCGGCTGGACGCGCATTGAGCGCCTGGCCGTGCTGGTGACTGGTAGTGTGGTTGTTTATTTCGGTGTTCTGGCCGCGTTAGGCTTTCGCCCCGGGGATTTTTCCCGACGCGCGATCAGTTAAAACGCCACCGTCCTCGCCGGCCAGAATCACTTGCCAGTTGCCTTGAGCAGCATGGCGCGAAAGGCTGTAAAAACACGCTGCATAGGTTCCTGTTTATATCGAAAAAGATCAACCGGGTCGGTCGCATGTATCCAGCCGCGATTGTCTGCCTCGAACAAAAGCAGTTTCCCGTCCGGGGCTTGGGCGCAGTCGATCACGACATAATCAAGTTTCAATTGATCGGCGATCGAACGCAACGCAGCGGCGTGACGTCGCACAAAATCACTGTCGAAATTTTGCATGAAACGGGCTTCTTCGCGGCGCTTGTCAGCACTGTCCATCATGTCCGCAGAGCCATAGTGGACGATCCAGTTTTCGCTTATCGCCAGATGGCAGATATAGGGCATTCCGTCGATCAGGGCGATTCGCGCCTTGCGATAGAGTCCGTCTGCGCTGCGGTAATCCATGAAAAGGGAAACATAAAATTCCTGTGCACTGGCAGTATCCAGATAAGCCGCCAGTTCCGTCGCATTGTTGATCCTGGATAGCCCGCGGCCGCCCTGGGAGTCGAGCGGTCTGACCGTGATGGGGTAGGCCGCGCCACCGAACAGCTCGTTGACAGGCTGTGCAAGCCTGGCAACGCCGCCCAGCTCATCTCGGGAGACACGCAGGGTGCTCGGGATCAGGAGGCCGGGAATGTCTTTTAGCAACTGATAGATTCCGTCTCTTGAGCAGCACAGGATATGTCTTGCATGGTTCAACACCGGACGCGGCCAGTTCGCTGTCAGTTCACTCATCATTTCAAGCACAGGCCTGTTTTTGGCTGATTCGCCGGGAGCGATGATCGCCACATCGTGTTCCGGGATGCGGTCTGGCAGCGGATGTCCGGGCAGGATATAGAGAAGATCGAGCTGTATGTCCATATCCTCAATCAAATAGTCGAGCGGCGTGTTGTCGGTCGAGTCGCCAGGAGCCATCAGCGCAAGCAGCCGGATAGCCGGTTTTTTGCTGCCCAGAATACGGTAAACTGTACCCAGTTCCAGCGCTTTTGCCTGCATTTCAAGCGCGAAGTCTTTGTTGCCCAGAATGGAGAAAAGCTGAAACTGATTCATGAAAAGATCGCTGTCAACAGGTTCAGCGAACATCCGTGTTACCAAACCCGGAAACTCGGTACCTGTCAGGCGTGCCAGTGCTGCCATCGAGATGACGGGTTTGAGCTCCATTTCAGTCAGGGTGGGTGGATGAGTCAAGCGGGTCTCGTGTGTGAATTGCAGATGGCTATTTTTCAAGCATGAAGCTGGAAAGATGCATCGCCTCGGCCACGACTTTGCGGGTCAGGTGCGGGGCGAATAATTCGATGAAGTCGTAAGTATAGGCGCGCAGGTAATCGTTTTTGCGTATCGCAATCCGCGTGGTGCTGGGTTTGAATAAATGACGGGCATTCATCATGCGCAGATGCGGTTCCCGTTCCGGGATAAAGGCGATTTCGGCCATGATGCCTATCCCCAGCCCCAATTCCACATAGGTTTTAATGACATCGGCATCGATTGCCGTGAGCGCGATGTCAGGCGTGATGCCGGCTTTCTCGAAGGCATCGTTGATCTTGCCTCGCCCGGAAAAGGCGGAGTCATAGGTGATGACAGGATATTGCGCGATGGATTTCAGGGTCAGCGTCTTTTCTTTCAGCAAGGGATGGTCAGGCGGGGTAATCACGCAATGATGCCATTCATAGCAAGGCAGGGTGACCAGTCCTTCGTACAGCGACAGACTTTCGGTGGCAATGCAGATGTCGGCCTCGCCGTGCAGTACCTGCTCGGCAATCTGCGTCGGGCTGCCCTGATGCAAGCTCAGTTTAACCTTTGGATAGCGCTCGATGAACTTTTTTACCACCGGCGGCAACGCATAGCGCGCCTGAGTGTGGGTGGTGGCGATGGTCAGTTGGCCGGTATCCTTGGAATGGAATTCCTGAGCAAACTGTTTGAAATTCTCCGCATCGAGCAGCATGCGCTGGGCAATGGCAAGCAGGCCTTTGCCCGGCTCGGTGATGGCGGTGATGCGCTTGCCGTTGCGCACGAAAATCTGGATGCCCAGCTCTTCTTCCAGCAGCTTGATCTGTTTGCTGATGCCGGGTTGCGAGGTATAGAGCGCGAGCGCTGCATCTGAGATTTTCAAATCACGCCGCACGATTTCGTTGAGATAACGCAATTGCTGTAGATTCATCGCCAATCCTATATTCCTTTTGATTATAAGATGATAACAGATAACCATTAAGTATATTGATAACGGAAGGATAAGATGCATCCCTGAATTAGTTAATGCAGGTGTGCAATGGATTGGATGTTCACATTATCCGGCTTTGTGGTCGGTCTGATTGTCGGCGTTACCGGTGTGGGTGGTGGGTCGCTGATGACGCCGTTGCTGGTGCTGTTTTTTGGCGTCTCGCCCGCAACCGCCGTGGGGACGGATTTGTTGTATGCCTCGCTGACCAAGACGGTCGGGGCATGGGTGCACAGCCGGCGCGGCACGGTGGACTGGAAAGTGGTTGGGCTGTTGTCACTGGGCAGTCTGCCTGCCGCACTTGTCACCATTTTGCTGCTGAAGTATCTGGCGCTGGATGAGAAGTCGTTGCGCACTCTGGTGACCGGTGTGCTGAGTGCAGCCTTGCTGCTGACGGCTGTGGTGCTGTTGTTCAAGCAGCAGATCATGAAAGTTGCCCGGCGCAGTGAAGGCAATGAATTGCATCATCGCTATCTGCCTGCCGCGACGCTAGCCACAGGTGTGATCGTCGGTGCGCTGGTGACAGTTTCTTCCATCGGTGCCGGGGTGCTGGGCACGGTAGCGCTGTTGTTCTTGTATCCGCGCATGCCGTCCGTGAAAGTTGTCGGCACCGATATTGCACATGCGGTGCCGCTCACGGCCTTTGCCGGCATGGGGCATCTGGCGCTGGGTACGGTGGATCTGGTGTTGCTCGGCAGCCTGCTGGCAGGTTCCTTGCCCGGAATTTACATCGGCAGTCACGTCAGCGCGAAAGTCCCGGAACATGTGTTGCGTCCGACTCTGGCGGTGATATTGCTGATTATCGGTTTCAAGATGGTGTTCTATAGCTAAGGAAAAATCATGAGTGAGAATAAAGCCAATAAACCCAAACAAGTCAGCTGGTTCAACGGATGCGGTGGACGCATCGGCGTTGTGGTCGGACAAACCGGCGAACATGCCTATATCGGCGCGGCACTGCGTCATGACGAAGATGCGGATGTGGCGCACATTCTGGCGTATGGCGCGAAGTTTCCGCTGGCGGCTGCGCTGCTGTTGCCGGTCTCCAAACATTATTCTCCGGAGGAGAGCTAAATGTATCGTTATGATCAGTTCGATCACAAGATAGTCGCCCAGCGCATTGCGCAGTTTCGCGATCAGGTTGACCGTCGCCTGTCCGGTGAGCTGACGGAAGACGAATTCCGCATTCTGCGTTTGCAAAACGGCCTGTACATGCAGATACACGCCTACATGCTGCGCATCGCCGTGCCTTACGGTCTGCTCTCCAGCGCGCAGCTGCGCATGTTTGCGCATATCGCGCGCAAGTATGACCGCGACTACGGTCATTTCTCCACGCGTCAGAACGTTCAGTTCAACTGGATCAGGCTGCAGGATGCAGCCGACATTCTGGCTGATCTGGCCAGCGTGGAAATGCACGCGAACCAGACGTCGGGAAATTGCATACGCAACATCACTTGCGATGAGTATGCCGGCGTCGCACAGGATGAGATTGTTGATCCGCGTCCCTTTGCCGAGCTTTTACGCCAGTGGAGCACCTTCCATCCGGAGTTTGCCTATCTGCCGCGCAAATTCAAATTTGCCATTACCGGTGCCGCCAACGATCGAGCCGCGATTGCGGTGCACGATATAGGCCTGTCGGTGGTGAAGAATGCCCTGGGCGAAACTGGTTTTCGCGTGCTGGTCGGCGGCGGTCTGGGGAGAACGCCCGTCATCGGTACCGAAATCTGCGATTTTGTGCCGTGGCAGGATGCGATTACCTATCTGGAAGCCATCGTGCGCGTCTACAACCAGTATGGCCGACGCGACAACATCTACAAGGCGCGCATCAAGATACTGGTGAAAGCGTTAGGCATTGAGGAATTCAGGCGCCAGGTTGAAGCCGAGTGGCAATTCACCAAGGGCGGGCCTTGCACGATAACGGACGAGGAACTGAGTCGTGTCTCAGCTTTTTTCGATGCGCCCGCTTATCAAGTTCTGCCCGCAGCTAACACCGAACTGGAAGCGTTTCAAAAAGACAACAAGGCCTTTGCCAACTGGATGCAGCGCAATGTCAAACCGCACAAGGTGCCGGGTTATGCCGCCGTGGTTTTGTCGCTGAAGAAAACAGGTGTCGCACCTGGCGATGCGACCGCGGCGCAAATGGATGCCGCCGCTGAGCTGGCGGAACGTTTCAGTTTTGGCGAGTTGCGCATCACGCATATGCAAAATATGGTGCTGGCGGATGTCAAACAGGCCGATTTGATCGCCCTTTGGCAGGCGGCTAAAGGGCTGGCGACACCGAACATCGGGCTGCTGACCGACATTATCTGCTGCCCGGGAGGAGACTTTTGCGCACTGGCGAATGCGCGTTCCATCCCGCTGGCAAAGGCCGTTGCAGAATGTTTCGACAATATCGATTTTCTCCACGATATCGGCGAGATTGAACTCAATATCTCGGGTTGCGTGAATGCCTGTGCGCATCATCACGTAGGACATATCGGCATACTGGGTGTGGATAAGGACGGCGAGGAGTGGTATCAGGTCTCGATCGGTGGTGCACAGGGTAACGAGAGCGCCATCGGAAGAGTCATCGGACGCTCATTCACGTTCGGGCAAATCCCGGAAGTGATCGCACGCCTGCTGCAAGTCTATGTGCGCGAGCGCTTTGACGACGAGCGCTTCATCGATACCGTGCGCCGGACAGGCTATGAGCCCTTCAAGGCTTACGTTTATGCGACGCCGGTAGAAGGCGATGAAGCGCTGTCGGGCGCTGAATATGAATTATTGCAAACAGGTGTGCCCTATGACACGCCCTATTACTCACCGAGGTTCTGATGATAATTAAAAACAAAGCAATTGTTGAGGATGACTGGACTGTTCTGCGCCTGAGTGGCGACGACACGCCGCAGCGTGTGGTTGTCGCACCGGGAAGGGTCATCGTGCCGCTGGACGTATGGCTGGCGCAACGTGACACGCTAAAGCATCGCGCCGATCTGGGCGTCTGGCTGGCAAGTTCGGACCGTCCGGAAGCCTTGCAGGAGGATGTCGACAAGCTCCCGGTGATCGCGATTGATTTTCCGAAGTTTGCGGACGGACGTGGCTATTCCATCGCCTATATCTTGCGCGAGCGGCTGGATTATAAGGGCGAGTTGCGCGCCATCGGCGAGGTGTTGCGCGACCAGTTATTTTATATGCAGCGGGTCGGCTTCGATGCGTTCGCGCCGCGTGCCGATAAAGACCTCAACGAGGTGTTGAAGGGGTTGAACGATTTTTCTGAAAGTTATCAGGCGTCGAGTGATCAGAAATTGCCGTTGTTCCGCCGTGCTGAACGGGGTATGCGATGAGTGCGTTAGAGGCGAAAATCGGGCAGGTAAAAGCGTTGCTGGCGGCAGCGGTGCAGGATTTTTCGCCGGTCACTTTTGCCAACAGTCTGGGCGCGGAAGACATGGTGCTGACCGATCTGATCGCCCGAAATCAGCCGGATATCGAGATGTTCAGTCTGGATACCGGACGCCTGCCGCAGGAGACCTATGACCTGATGCAGGCGGTGCGCGCACGCTACGGTATGCCGCTAAAGGTGTATTTCCCTGCTGCACTGTCGGTAGAAACCTATGTTGAGAAAAATGGCGTGAACGGATTTTATGACAGCGTGGAAAATCGCAAAGCCTGCTGTCACATGCGCAAGGTCGAACCGTTGAAGCGCGCGCTGACCGGCAAAAAGGCCTGGGTCACCGGGATGAGGCGAGATCAGGCCGCCACACGCGGCAGTCTGGAATTATCGGCCTTCGATGCGGAACAGGGTTTGCAGAAATTCAACCCGTTGCTGGAATGGACGAACGCCGAGGTCTGGGAATATATCAGGCTGCATGATGTTCCATACAACAAGCTGCACGACAGGTTTTATCCCAGCATCGGCTGCGCACCCTGTACCCGCTCCGTGACCCCCGGCGAGGATATCCGCGCAGGCCGCTGGTGGTGGGAAGAGGCCGGGCAGAAAGAGTGCGGACTGCATCTTGGAAAAATGAACAAGAATTGAGAAAGAAATTTATGAGCAAATTTACACATCTGGACGCGCTGGAGTCCGAGTCGATACACATCATGCGCGAGGTGGCGGCGGAATGCAAAAATCCCGCGCTGTTGTTTTCCGGCGGCAAGGACTCCATCGTGATGTTGCGTCTGGCGGAAAAGGCGTTCCGGCCATGCAAATTTCCGTTCCCGCTGGTACACATCGACACCGAGCATAACTTCCCGGAAGTCATCAATACCCGCGACAAACTGGCGGCGGAGCTGGGCGAGCGGCTGATCGTACGTTCTCTGGAAGATTCCATCAGGCGCGGCACCATCGTGATTGTGAATCCCGATCTGCCGCGCAATCCCTACCAGTCGGTCACATTGCTGGAGACCATCGCCGAATTCGGCTTCGATGCCTGCATGGGCGGCGCCAGGCGCGACGAGGAAAAGGCGCGTGCCAAGGAGCGCATCTTCTCGTTTCGCGATGAGTTCGGTCAGTGGGATCCGAAAAATCAGCGCCCTGAACTGTGGGACATCTACAACACACGCGTGCATCCGGGCGAGAATATCCGCGTATTCCCGATTTCCAACTGGACCGAACTGGATATCTGGCAATACATCGGGCGTGAAAACCTGCACATACCGAGTATCTATTACGCGCATCAGCGGGAAGTAATCAGACGCGGCGGTTCGGTGATTCCGGTGTCTGATCTGGTGCAGCCGAAGCCAGGCGAAAAAACAGAGCTGCTCTCGGTGCGTTTTCGCACGGTGGGTGACGTGACCTGTACCGCGCCGGTGGAATCCACCGCGAGCAATGTCGATGAGATCATTGCCGAAACGGCGACTACGCGCATCACAGAACGGGGGGCGACACGCATGGACGATCAGACCTCCGATGCCTCAATGGAACTGCGCAAAAAGGAAGGGTATTTCTAACATGAACAATACGACACAACTGCTTCGTTTCATCACCGCAGGCAGCGTGGACGACGGCAAGAGCACGCTGATCGGACGC
>DFWZ01000008.1:25795-36168 GCA_002381565.1 Gallionella sp. UBA4121 | reverse complement strand
GCCGCGATGTATTCCGCCGCCATCAGCCATTCGGAAATGGTCGCGGACATGCCGCGCTTCAAAATCACCGGCTTGGTTGTGCGCCCGACTTCCTTGAGCAAATCGAAATTCTGCATGTTGCGCGTGCCGATCTGGATCACGTCTACGTCATATTCCATAAAGGCATCCAGCTGGCGCACATCCATCAGTTCGGTGACGATAGGCAAGTTGTACTTGCTGGCCGCACGGCGGAACATATCAAGGCCTTCCACACCCTTGCCCTGAAATGCGTAGGGACTGGTGCGCGGCTTGAACGCACCGCCACGCATCAGGCGGCAACCTGCCTCATGCACATATTGCGCGGACAAGTCCATCTGTTGCTGGGTTTCTACCGAACAAGGTCCTGCGATCACCTGGATCTGATTGCCGCCCAGCGGAATGCCGCCAATATCGATGACGGTATTTTCCTTGTGCGATTCGCGCGACACGATCTTGTATTGCTTGGCGATATGCATCGCCGTTTCCACACCCGGCAAGGGCGTAAACATCTCCTCGCTCAACTGGCGTTCATCGCCGATCGCACCGATCACCGTGCGTTCGATGCCGCGCGAAATATTGGCTTTCAGACCCGCTGTTTCCAGCTTCTTGACCACCGTGCCGATTTGTTCGTCGGTGACATCTTTTCCCATTACTATAATCATGCTGTTTCTCCGAGTATCTGCTTCATTGCAGATAAAAATTTCTGATTCTGTGACTCCAGACCGATGCTTACACGCAAATAGTCCGGCATATTGTAATTGGTGATCGGCCTGACGATCACGCCCAGTTCCAGCAAACGACGATAAACCCGCCCTGCATGCTCCACATGGAAGCTGACAAAATTGCCAAAGGAGGGAATGTAATCCAGTCCCAAAGCGCTCAAGCCACCAGTCAACTGCGCCATTCCCTGTAAGTTTAGCTCATAGGTGCGCTGCACGAATTCCAGATCATCCAGCGCTGCCACGGCTGCGGCCAGTGCCATGCTGTTCACGTTGAACGGCTGGCGCACGCGGTTAAGCATATCGATCACTTGCGGGTGGCCCAGAGCATAACCGACACGCAACGAGGCCAAGCCATAAGCCTTTGAAAACGTACGTAAAATCAATAAATTAGGGAATTCACCCAGCCAGCTCACACTGTCGTAGCGGCAGCTTTCGGGCAAATACTCGTTATACGCCTCATCGAGCACCACCAGAATATGCCCAGGCAAGGCGCGTAAGAATGCATGAAGCGCAGAGCCTGTGAGGAATGTGCCGGTCGGATTATTGGGATTGGCAATAAAAATCAGCTTGGCACCCTGCTCTACCGCAGCCTGCCGTATCGCATCCAGATCGTGTCCGTAATTCGCGGCCTTCACGCTGATACCCACAGCCCCCACCGCCTGTGTCGCCAGAGGATAGACCGCGAACGCATGATCGGAGTGCACCGCGCGATCCCCAACCGTCAGGAAAGCTCGCGCTGCCAGTTCCAGCAAGTCGTTGGAGCCATTGCCCAGTATCAGCTGGTTGTGCGCAACCCCATAACGCGCGACCAGCGCCGATTTCAACGCATAGCCATTGCCATCAGGGTACAGGCTGATCTCATCGAGCGCGACACGTGCTGCGGCAATCGCTTTGGGACTCGCACCCAGCGGATTCTCGTTCGAGGCCAGCTTGACGATGTCGGTCAACCCCAGTTCCCGTTCCAGTTCGGAAATCGGCTTGCCGGGCTGGTACGGCGCGATCGCGCGTATATAACTTGGTGCCAGTTCAGAATAATTCATTTCAACAATCATCAATAAAATACGGAAAAGCAATTGTCCACGAAGCGGGGGGACAGGTTCTTAATTATTTCGGTTTGCGCAATATCCAGTAAGTCTCCCCCGGCCAGCCGGGGAACTTCGCGCCGAACCACAGATTGAAGCGCAACCACCATTTGTAATTTTCCAGAAAAAAGCCCTTCTTGCGCATGAAAAACGCGCCGCTCAGAAACTCCACTTCCAGCCCGTTCGATGCTGCCATTTCGCGCACGCGCTCAGGCGAAAACACGCTGACATGACCGAACTTACGGGCGGTGGCGCGTATCTTGTCCTCACGGCCCTGCGCAAAGGATTGCGGCGTGGAAGGCAAACCGCCGATCAGCATGCCGCCCGGCTTGAGATGCGGCACGATTTTGGCCACCAGCTCTTCCGGTTTGAACAAGTGCTCCAGCACATGCAACAGAATCATCACGTCGTATTGTTTGTCTGCGCTCAATGCAAATTCCGGGCTTTCCAGATCGACCTGATAAAACTTGTTATAGCCGACACGTGCCAGCGTTTCCTCGCGTATCAGTGCGTCCACGGCATCCCAGCTTGCAAGCTCGACTTTATCGCCGCCAAGTTCTGTGGCCGCCTTCAGAAATCCCAGCATCTGGCCGACATCCACGCCGATTTCACACACGTCGAGTGCGCCGCGACGAGCCGACTCCTCGCGCAGAAAATGATAGATAAACCAGTACCTTACCATCCTGATCGGATAGTTGATGTGACGCGCATCCGCAGGAATTCCGTAGTTATCGCTCTGGAACGCGGGGTTGTTCTTTAAAAAATCCACGCCCCAGGATAATTGCTTAATCGTCATGCTTTAAACCCTTTTAAAAATCGCTCAAACAGCGACAGGATAGGAACCTAAAATCTTCATAAACGCGGCAGCCAGATTGAGTTCCGCCAGGGCCGCAGCAACGCATTCATCCGCCTGATGCCCTTCGATGTCCACGTAAAAAACATACTCCCACAAGCCGGAACGCGACGGGCGCGACTCGAACTTGGTCATGCTCACGCCGTGTTTCGCAAGGGATGTCAACAGATCATGCACCGCGCCGGGTTTATTCGCGGCAGACAACACAAGGGAGGTCTTGTCTCGGCCCGAAGGGGCGACCTGCTGCTTGCCCAATACCAGAAAACGCGTGGTATTCCTGGCATCATCCTCGATATTCTCCGCACACACCTGCAATTGAAAGCGCCCTGCCGCCTGACTGCCCGCAATCGCCGCACTTCCCGGATGCTCTGCTGCCAGTCGTGCCGCCTCCGCATTGCTCGACACCGGAATGCGCGCGGCATGAGGCAGATTCACATTCAGCCAGCCCTGACATTGACCCAGCGACTGGGGATGCGAATAGACAGTTTCAATGTGGCTCACGTTGCACTGCGTGGACAGCAGGCATTGATGAATCGCCAGCATCACCTCGCCGCACACTTGCAGTCCGCTTTGCAGCAACAAATCCAGCGTGCGGCCCACGGCACCTTCGGTGGAATTTTCCACCGGCACCACGCCGTATTGCGCTGCGCCGTTTTCCACCGCACGGAACACGTCATCTATGGTCGAGCAAGACTGCCCTTGCACCGCACTGCCGAAACGCTTCAATGCAGCGGCCTCGGTAAAGGTGCCTTCGGGGCCGAGATAGGCAACCGTGATCGGCGCTTCCAGCGCACGACACTGCGACATCACCTCGGTGAACAGGGCGGCGACTGCGGCATTGCTCAAGGGGCCTGCGTTGGCAGCTTGCAAGCGGCGCAACACTTGCGCCTCACGCTCGGGACGCAGCACCACGCCGTCTTCCTTGAGATGGCCGATCTGCTGCGCAAGCGCAGCGCGCTGATTAACCAGCTTCAGCAATTCGTCATCAATATGATTGATTTGCTCGCGACACTGTTTCAGTTTTTCACTCATAACGTTTCCGGTAGGGGCAGGTTGCGCACCATCAGCACGCCGGGTATCGCCGATATTTGCGTAATCAATTCAGGTGGCACGACCGAGTCGGTATCCACCAGGGTGTATGCCATTTCGCCACGCGATTTGTTCATCATGGTGTGGATGTTGATGCCCGCCCGGGCCAGCGTGCTGGATATCTGCCCCAGCATGTTCGGCACGTTGGCGTTGGCGATCGCCAGACGGTGCGCGGATTCACGCGGCATCACAAGCGTCGGGAAATTTACCGTATTGGTGATATTGCCGTGCTCCAGATACTCGCGCAGACCATCCACCACCATCACAGCACAGTTCTCTTCGGCCTCGTCAGTGGATGCACCCAGATGCGGCAACGTCACCACGCCGGGTTGGCATTGTAATTTTTGCGCGGGAAAATCGCACACATAGCTGCGCAAGTGTCTGGTCTGTAAACCCGCCAGCACCGCGTCATTATCCACGATCGCATCGCGCGAGAAGTTCAGCAGCACACTGCCCTGTTTCATCACCTCGACACGCTGCGCGCCGATCAAACCTCTTGTCGCCTCCAGCAGCGGCACATGCAGCGTGACGAAATCGCTGTGGCGGAGCAACTCCTCAATGCTTTGCGCCTTTTTAACCCCGGATGACAGACTCCACGCGCCTTCAACGGTGATTTCAGGATCGAAACCATAGACGCGCATGCCGAGATTCAGCGCGGTATCCGCCACCTGCCGGCCGATCGCGCCAAGCCCTATGATGCCCAGCGTGCGCCCGCGCAACTCGATGCCGGCGAAGCTCTTCTTGCCCTCCTCGGCCTGTTTTTGCAGCGCCGCATCATCGCCCGACAGTCCTGCGACGAATTGCAGCGCCGGCACGATGTTGCGCGCCGCCAGCAGCATGCCGGCCACTACCAGTTCCTTGACCGCATTGGCGTTCGCACCCGCCGCATTGAATACCGGAATACCGCGCGCACTCATCTTCGCAACAGGCACATTGTTGGTTCCCGCGCCTGCGCGCGCAATGGCTTTCACACTGGCCGGAATGTCCATGTCGTGCATGACTTGCGAGCGCACCAGAATTGCATCAGGATCACTCATATCCGCCGCCACCTGATAGGCCGCAACCGGGAAACGTTTCAGCCCTGCGGCTGAAATCTTGTTCAGGGTGAGGATGCGATATGGATTGGCCATGAATTAAGCGTTTGCCCTGGCAAATTCGTCCATGAAGGCCACCAGCGCCTGCACTCCCTCCAGCGGCATCGCGTTGTAGATCGAGGCGCGCATGCCGCCTACCGAACGGTGCCCCCTGAGTTGCAGCAAGCCGCGTGCATCGGCCTGCCTGACGAAAGCGTCATCCAGCGCCGCGTCTTTCAGGGTGAACGGCACATTCATGCGCGAACGGTTAGCCACGGCTACCGGGCACACATAAAAACCGCTGCTGTTGTCGATCGCAGCGTATAACAATTCGGCCTTGGCGATATTGGTTTTCTCCATCGCGGCGATCCCGCCATGACGCTTCAACATCTCGAACACCAGCCCTGCGACATAGACGCCGTAGGTTGGCGGCGTGTTGTACATCGAATCGCTGTCGGCATGGGTCTTGTAATCGAGCATGGTCGGCGTACCTGCCACCACCTCCCCTATCAAATCCTCGCGCACGATGACGATGGTCAATCCTGCCGGACCGATATTCTTCTGCGCGCCGGCATAAATCAGACCGTATCTGGACACGTCAACCGGACGCGACAGGATGGTAGAGGACATATCCGCCACCAGCGGCACGCGGCCTGTTTCAGGCAACCAGTCAAACTCAACCCCGCCTATCGTTTCGTTGGGTGTGATGTGCAGATAGGCTGCATCCGGATCGCATTTCCATGCAGAAAAATCAGGCACATAAGAGAAGTTCTTGTCTGCGCTGCTAGCCACCACGTTCACGGCGCCATACTTCTTCGCCTCCGATATCGCCTTCTTCGACCATTCCCCGGTATTGAGATAATCGGCGCCAGTCTTGCCGCGCAGCAGGTTCATCGGGATCATGGCGAACTGCAAGCTTGCACCGCCTTGCAGGAACAGCACCTTGTAATTGGCCGGGATCCCCATCAACTCGCGCAAATCGGCTTCAGCCTGGGCTGCAATACCCATGAATTCTTTTCCGCGATGCGACATTTCCATCACCGACATGCCGCTGCCGTGCCAGTCCAGCATTTCCGCCTGAGCCTGCTGCAACACTTCTTTCGGCAACACTGCCGGGCCTGCGCTAAAGTTGTAGATAGTCATCTTCGCAATCACTCCAAAGTATTTGATAAGTATTTCAGGATTCAGGATGCAGGATTCAGGATTCAGTTAAAAGCGGGGCAGCAGCTTTTCCTGCATCCTGCTTTTTAGTCCTCAGTCCTGTCTTCCTGATCCTCAATCCCAGATCCTGATTCCTGAATCTCGCCTTCCGAATCCTCAACCTCGCCTTCCGCATCCTGAATCCCGACTCCTGCATCCTGATCATCTTCGCCAGGCTCGGCAATACGGCTCAAGCCCGCCAGCTTCTCGCCTTTTTCCAGATTCATCAGCGTAACACCCTGAGCCGTGCGCCCCATCTCGCGTATCTCGTTGACGCGTGTGCGGATCAGTACACCGTTGGTGCCGATCAGCATGATCTCGTCTTCAGGATTCACCAGGGTCGCTGCGACAACGCGGCCGTTACGCTCCGAAGTCTGGATTGCAATCATGCCCTGCGTGCCGCGCCCGTGACGGGTGTATTCGCTGACCGGGCTGCGTTTGCCAAAGCCGTTTTCGGTCGCGGTCAGCACGCTTTGCTGCTCGTTCTCGGCCACCAGCAAGGAGATCACCTGCTGCTTCGCCGCCAGCTTCATGCCGCGCACACCGCGCGAGGCACGACCGGTTTCGCGCACGTCGTTCTCATCGAAGCGCACCGCCTTGCCCGCGTTCGAGAACAGCATCACATCGTGATGGCCATCGGTAATCGCAACGCCGATCAGATAATCGTCTTCATCCAGATTGATCGCGATGATGCCGCGCTTCATCGGACGGGAGAAATCGGTCAGGCTGGTCTTCTTCACCGTACCGTTGGCCGTGGCAAAGAACACGTATTTGTCCTCGACAAACTCGGTGACCGGCAGAATCGCATTGATCTTCTCACCGTCTTCCAGCGGCAGCAGATTAACGATCGGTTTGCCGCGTGCAGTCGGACTTCCCTGCGGCACATCGTATACCTTCATCCAGTACACACGCCCCTTATTGGAGAAGCACAGGATGAAATTATGGGTATTGGCGACGAACAGGTTGTCGATGAAGTCATCATCCTTGTTCTTGGTCGCCTGACGGCCGCGGCCACCGCGCTTCTGCGCACGGTATTCGTCCATCTTCTGCGCCTTCATGTAGCCGCCATGCGACAAGGTCACCACCACATCCTCAGGCGGAATCAGGTCTTCCATGCTCATGTCATGCGTGTGCGTGACGATCTCGCTGCGGCGCTTGTCGCCGAACTGCACCTTCACTGCCGCCAGCTCTTCGCCGATGATGACTGTTACACGTTCCGGTTTCGCCAGTATATCGAGCAGATCCGCAATCTTGTCCATCACTTCGCGGTATTCGCCGATGATCTTGTCCTGCTCCATACCGGTCAGACGTTGCAGACGCAACTCCAGAATCGCCTGAGCCTGCGCATCTGACAAATAATAGCAGCGCACGCCGTCTTTTTCGAGCAGACCGAACTGAGGCGCCAGACCATCCGGGCGCGATGCATCGCTGACGCGGCTCAACATATCCTCAACCAGGGATGAGCGCCAGTTGCGCGCCATCAGCTCACGCTTGGCGTCGCTTGGCGCCGGCGCCGCCTTGATCAGCGCGATGATCTCGTCCACATTGGACAAGGCGACGGCCAGACCTTCCAGCACATGACCGCGTTCGCGGGCCTTGCGCAGTTCGAATATCGTGCGGCGTGTCACCACCTCGCGGCGATGGCGCAGGAACGCATCCATCACCTGTTTCAGGTTCAGCAGTCTGGGCTGACCGTCCACGATGGCGACCATGTTGATGCCGAAACTGTCCTGCATCTGGGTGTCTTTGTACAGCTTGTTGAGCAGCACGTCGGCATTCTCGCCGCGTTTCAACTCAATCACCGCACGCATCCCGGACTTATCCGATTCGTCGCGGATTTCGGAGATGCCTTCCAGGCGTTTCTCGCGAACCATCTCGCCGATCTTCATCAGCAGATTCGCCTTGTTTACCTGGTAGGGCAGCTCGTCGATGATGATCGCCTGACGTTCACCCTTGCCGATGTCCTCGAAGTGGCAGCGCGCGCGCATGATCACGCGACCGCGTCCTGTGCGATACCCTTCCTTCACCCCTGCCAGACCGTAGATGAAACCGGCGGTCGGAAAATCGGGCGCGGGCACATATTCGATCAGCTCCTCGATATCCATTTCGGGATTCTTGAGCAGCGCGAGACACGCATCGATCACTTCAGTCATATTGTGCGGCGGAATATTGGTCGCCATGCCCACCGCGATGCCGGAAGAACCGTTCACCAGCAGGTTGGGGAAGCGCGCCGGGAACACCAGCGGCTCATGCTCCGAACCGTCGTAGTTCGGCCCGAAATCCACCGTTTCCTTGTCTAGGTCGGCCAGCAATTCATGCGCGATCCTGGCCATGCGGATTTCGGTATAACGCATCGCCGCCGCGTTATCCCCGTCCACCGAACCGAAGTTACCCTGCCCGTCCACCAGCATGTAACGCAAGGAGAACGGCTGAGCCATACGAACGATGGTGTCATACACGGCAGTATCGCCATGCGGGTGGTACTTACCGATGACGTCACCGACGATACGCGCCGATTTCTTGTAAGCGCGGTTCCAGTCGTTCGACAACTCGTGCATGGCAAACAGCACGCGGCGGTGCACGGGCTTCAAGCCATCGCGTACATCCGGCAGCGCGCGTCCGACAATCACGCTCATCGCATAGTCCAGGTAGGACTTGCGCATTTCTTCTTCCAGGCTGACCGGCAGGGTTTCTTTAGCGAATTGTTCCATGTGTATATGTGTAGTTAACTCAAAAAACAGCTCGCAAGTTTACCACAGCCTGACATTCCCTAGCCAGCCATTGCCAGCACAACGACCAGCCTGCAAAGTTCGGCGCAGGAATAGTTGGTTATAGCGGCAAGTTTTGCTAGAGTCGCACTCTGGCCATCAAAACACACAGTCCACCATGAGCAACGCAGATCCCATCGAAATCGAAAAATTCTCCCAGCTGGCTCACAAATGGTGGGACCCGCAGAGCGAATTCAAACCGCTGCACGACATCAACCCGTTGCGCCTGGGTTACATCGACAGGCTGGCCGGACTTGCCGGTAAGACGGTGCTGGATGTCGGCTGCGGCGGCGGCATCCTGTCCGAGAGCATGGCGGGGCTAAATGCCAGCGTCACCGGCATCGACCTGTCCGACAAGGCGCTGCAAGTCGCCAGACTGCACCTGCTGGAGAGCGGCAGACAGGTCGATTACCGCAAGATCGCGGTGGAAGACATGGCAGCCGAATGCCCCGGCACCTTCGACATCGTCACCTGCCTTGAAATGCTCGAACACGTACCGGACCCTGGCAGCGTGATCGCCTCATGTGCTGCGCTGGTCAAGCCGGGCGGCTGGGTATTTTTATCGACGCTGAACCGCAACCCGAAATCCTATCTGTTCGCCGTGATCGGTGCGGAATATGTATTGAACATGCTGCCGCGCGGCACGCATGATTATGCAAAATTCCTGAAACCCTCCGAACTCGCGCAATCCTGCCGCAATGCCGGCCTTGCCTTAACCGACCTGACCGGCCTGAGCTACAACCCGCTCTCCAAAATCTATTCGCTGGGCACGGACACCAGCGTGAACTACATGGTCGCCTGCCGTCGTGATTAAGATGCAGGATGCAGAATGCAGGATGCAGGATGCAGGACGAGACAGCGTCAAGGCGGTGCTGTTCGACCTGGACGGCACATTCGCCGACACCGCACCCGATCTCGCCGCCGCGCTCAATCACGCCCGCGCCGCGCGCCATTTACCGCCGCTGCCACTGGAAGTACTGCGCCCGCAGGCCTCGCACGGCGCGCGCGGCCTGTTAAAAGCGGGCTTTGGCATCGAACCGGATGCGCCCGGCTACAATGAATTGCGCGATATTTTTCTCGAACATTACGCGAACAACATCTGCGTGCATACACACCTGTTCAGCGGCATAAGTGATTTAGTCGGCGAACTGGAACATCGCTCCATCCCTTGGGGCATCGTCACCAACAAACCGCACATCTATACGCAGCCTTTGATGCAGGCGTTAGGCTATGCGGAACGCGCGGCCTGCCTCGTCAGCGGCGACACATGCAGCAATGCCAAACCGCACCCCGAACCGATGCTCAAAGCCTGTGAGCTTATCGGCGTATCACCGCTTCATTGCCTGTATCTGGGCGACGATCTGCGCGACATGCAGGCCGCCAATGCCGCCTTGATGCGCGGCGTCATCGCACGCTACGGCTACATCAGCGATGATGCCATGTTAGACGACTGGCGCGCACACGCGATAATCGACAATCCGATGGAACTTCTCGACCTGATCCCGCTCTGATGCGTGTTACAATTAACAAGCTTCGAAACCGGGGACGACATGGCTTCGACGTGGGTT
>DFWZ01000008.1:16272-25648 GCA_002381565.1 Gallionella sp. UBA4121 | reverse complement strand
AAATAACATGGCTAAGTATGTAGAACTGCCTGTAGAGTACTTGCGGACGCGGGTTCAATTCCCGCCGTCTCCACCAACACGTTAAAAACAGCCACCTGCGAGGGTGGCTTTTTTATTGGGTTTCAGCGTTATATCCAGAAAAAATATCAATACAATCAATAACAAGCCGTCTTTAAGTGTTGTATCAACAGGTGTCAATGAGTATGTGTAAGTGTCATTCTGTCTCATTCTTTTGGGGGTATATGCGGGGGTATTTATTGATTTTTCGGGGGTATGGGGGTATCGTACTAAAACTCTGGTGCAGTTCAATTCCGTCGGCGGGATTGAACCCTCGTCCGGAACTCACAAGGGGTATGACATGGGAAAATTGAATGACAAGGCGGTCGCAGCAGCAAAAGCCAAGGAAAAAGATTTCAAGGTATCTGACGGGGACGGCCTGTTTGTGTTGGTCAAAACCAACGGCTCGAAGTTGTGGCGTTTGAAGTATAGATTCGGCGGCAAAGAAAAATTATTGAGCTTCGGCCAATATCCAGCCGTAAGTTTAAAGCAGGCGCGTGATTGGACGTTGGATGCTCGCAAACTGATTGCCGCCGGCCTTGACCCCTCGTCAGTTAAGCAAGATGCCAAGGCGGCTTCCGTTGCCGTTAAGGCCTCACCTGCCCCTCCTGTCGATACTGTTGAAATCATCGGTCGGGAATGGTTTGCAAAGTTTGGCAGTCAGTGGGTTGATTCGCACGGCTCAAAGGTAATTCGACGGATGGAACGCGACCTTTTCCCGTGGGTTGGCGGTGCTGAGATAAAGAGTGTCACGCCTGCCGCATTGCTGTCAGTGCTGCGCCGCGTTGAGGCTCGCGGGGCATTAGATACCGCACACCGACTTTTACAGAACTGCGGTCAGGTGTGGCGTTACGCTGTCGCCACAGGCCGCGCAGAACGCGACATCACCGGTGACTTGAGGGGCGCTCTTCCACCCGCAAAGGAAACGCACCTGGGCGCGATTACTGAACCATCAGAAATAGGCGCATTGCTTAGGAATATAGAGAGTTACAGGGGCAGTGAGGTCGTGCGATTTCTTTTACAATTATCGCCATTGTTATTCCTTCGGCCCGGTGAAATTCGCACTGCAAAATGGTCTGAATTCCCTGATTTTGATGAAGAAGTTGACGAAGTTTGGACAATTCCAGCATCACGGATGAAAGCGAAGCGGCCTCATGTAGTGCCCCTGAGCCGTCAGGCAATGGTTATCCTTGGTGACTTGAAAGACTTGACGGGCGATGAAGGTTACCTCTTCCCCTCTCCACGATCACCGATGCGACCATTGAGCAATACAGCGGTACTGGCGGCCCTTCAACGCATGGGGTACAGCGGCGCAGAAATGACAGCTCACGGCTTCAGGGCTATGGCAAGCACCAACCTTGAGCAGTTGGGCTATGACGTGCGGCTGATTGAAATACAGCTCGCACACGCAGATCAAGACCAAGTGCGTGCAGCATATAAAAGAGAAACCCATTTACTGAGACTTGATGAACGCAAAAAGATGATGCAGCATTGGGCGGACTACCTCGACAGCCTCAGAACCGGCGCTGTGATCGTGCCGATTCGCCGCTCCATGGAATGAGTGTGCTTTTAACTCTCTGAAAGCCTTTGATGTTGGTTTTGTAGAAACTGTGTATATTAGGTATCGCTGTTGAAATCCTGATTTAGCTCGAAATCTCCATGCTGTGCAGTATCAAGCACAACATGAAGGTTTGAGCAGTCCAAGCCGCCAGGCGCGGCAGTGCCCCTCTTTCATGTGTGATAATACGTGATTATCACAAATCAGATTGCTGTGTGTAAATAGGGCCACCCCAGTCGAGCACAGACGCTGAACGCTCATCGTATGTCGTTTTGCACAGCCGCATATGGGCTCCACTTCTCCCCCTACTTGTGGAATATGAAGCCGGTAGCTGAATCGGAGATCGTCAAGATTTCAACGGGTCTTGGATTTCCGTTGAACGGACCTTGGGTTTCCGTTGAACGGATGTTGGGTTTCCGTTGAACGGACCTTGGGTTTCCGTTGAACGGATGTTGGATTTCCGTTGAACGGATGTTGGATTTCCGTTGAACGGATGTTGGATTTCCGTTGAACGGACCTTGGGTTTCCGTTGAACGGACCTTGGGTTTCCGTTGAACGGACCTTGGGTTTCCGCTGAACGGACGTTGAACTTCCGTTGAACGGTTGATGTATGTATGGAGCACATATTCAGTTGTATAAAGCACCCTACGATCCGCGATCCAGCGTCTGTGCTCGACTGGAACGGCCCTATTTACATACAGTCGGCAGCTCCATGCTCCGCAATATTTCACTCAGCAATCACAAACGACTGGCTGGGTCACCCCCGTTAGTTGTCAAGATAGTTGTCACTTTTCTCATGCTGCCTTTTGCTGAAGAACGCTGTCTTCTCGCACCGGGTTGAGGTACATAATCCCGGGTCGCTGCCAGTTGCGCGTGTTACCCGACCACCGCTTTGGGTTGGCTTGTTTGGCTTGCTCGTAAAGCGCTTTGCGCGTCTGTAATACAAGGATGTCAGCACCCTGATGGCGCTGTATCGGCGTGACGAAATTCAGCGCCGAATGACGGTGCTCGGTGTTATACCAGCGCACAAATTTCAGCACCCACTCCTGCGCGGACTCCAGTGTGCCAAACCCTTTTGAAGGATAGCCCGGCCGGTATTTCAGCGTGCGGAAAAAGGCTTCCACCTGCGCGTTATCGTCAGATACGCCAGGGCGACTGAAGGAGGAAGCAATCCCCAGCCTCTGCAAGGTCGCCAACATAGTCGCACCCTTCATCGGGCTGCCATTGTCCGAATGCAGTACCATCGGTTTGAGCCGCCGTCCTTCGGACAGACTGGCCCGACTGACTACGCGTGATGCGTGATCCGCGTTTTCCTCCTCCAGCACCTCCCAGCCAACCACCTTGCGCGAGAACAGATCGAGCATCAGATACAGATAGAAATAGGTTCCCAGCACCGGACCCGGCAGCCAGGTAATATCCCACACCCACACCTCATTCGGTGCACTCGCCTGATGGCGCTTCGGTACGCTTTTGACTGGTGCCGCAGAACGTCCGCGATGATGCTGCAATTCCTGCGCCCTGAGCACACGGTAAAAGGTTGATTCGCTTGCCAGATATTCGCCCTGATCCGCCAGCATCGGCACAATCTGCGAGGGTGGCAGACTCGCAAATTCGAGCCGGCAGGCCACTTCAACCAGCTTCGCGCGTTCAACCTCACTCAGCGCATTCGCGGGCGCCGGGCGCGCCGCTTCCGGACGACGGTCAACCTTGATCTCGCCTGCTTCATCAATCCAGCGACGATAAGTGCGTTTACAAATTCCCATTTCCTCACAGGCAACAGGCAGGCGGGCGCCTGATGCTACGGCTTCATTAATCAGCGTTACTGCGTTACGGCGATCCGGGGTGCTGATCATTCCGCCTCTTCCCTTCCCCAGATCGCCGCCGCTTTTTTTCTCAGAACAAGCAACGCGGCGGTTTCGGCTAAAGCGCTCTCCTTACGGGATAACTCCTTTTCCAATTCGCGTATCCGTTTCTGATCATTTTTGCGCGCCATGGCCAGCGCATTTGTCGCAACACGCGCGGAATCCATCGCACCCTCGCAGGCGCTACGCCAGGCTTTCACCTGCTCGGGATATAAACCCTTTGCGCGACAATATTCTGCCAGTTCTGCCACTGACAGGGACGCCGTTTCCAGCACAATGCCGAACCTGGCTTTGGAGGCCCATACTTCGGCATTCCGACCGTCTCCGGGTGCCGCCACACCGGCCTCCAGCGCCTCTCTGCGCCATGCGTATAGCGTGCCTTCCGTTACCCCATGCTCCTTCGATAGCATCGGTACCGTCGCATTCTCCGGCGGCATCATTCTGCCTATCATCTTCTCTTTTAATTCACTCGGATATTTCATTTTCTTCCTTCTTTCCCCCTATTGCCAAGCCTGAATTCTAATTCAGACTTTCGGGACAACTATCCTGACATAGGGGGCCCCCGCCACCCGTCGGTGATAATCTGGCTCTGCAGCTCGACGTTTTCAACGACAAATGTTTCCAGAGCTTTTGCACTGCGATCCTTTAACACCTGCAATCGTAACCGACCGGCATAAATCGTCCGCTTGGAGCTCTTCGCCACCTTCGTGCGAACTTCGACGGCACCCGCCACGATCACCTTGTTGTGGACGCCACGCCCCTCAACATACGCGTCATGATATGTCTTGCTGTTCGACGGGTTCGTGAGCCGTTTGAAGTACGGGTCATGATTGCCGATGATCAGGATTTTTCCGCCGTTTAGCCGTGGCAGGAACCTCAAGCGCGCCCTGCTTATAGGCTCCACATTGATATCATCAAACGTGAGACGCAGCACACGCTCCCAGCCGGGCTTGATGTTGGCGGGATATCATCGCCGAACATCTGACGGTATTATGCCAAAGCGCTTGGTCAGCAGCTTCTGCAAGGCCAAAGCCTCACCCTGGCTGCACACCATTTTTGATGCCCTCAGCCTCGTATTCATGCGCCCACACTTCAAGTCGTTCTGCTAACCGACAGGATCAACTGCCGGCAGAGATTGTGGAGCGAGACAGATTATCCGCATTAAATACCGCTAGATAATAAATACAATTTGTGTTTAGATATAAGCAGCATCAGGTTCCTTAATTAAACAAAGGAGAATCTTGAATTGAAAAAACTTTTGATCGTGGCTGCAACCCTGACAGAGCCGCCTGCGATGGTGGCTCTTTGACAAAACGAGACGAGACGAGACGAGACGAGAACATTATGGAACCAAAAAGAACTCGCGTATCAGGCAAGAAAGGCCGTCTGATGACGCGCAGAACCGGCGACGATCTGCCGGATGTGGTTAAACTGCTCAACAATGCGCTGGACAAGATCGAGCGTGACAGTATTGGTGATGCTTCGCTGGCCGAGCTTGCCAGGCTATTGAAATACAGCCCGACCGCGATCAGGAATATGTACCACCAGTGGCGCAAGATTCCATCGCCAGTGTTGTTGGAGCTGTGCTTGTTTGTTGGCATCACAGACCCTCGCGAGATCGGTGCTCTGTACAAAAACCAGCTCCGACCTCTACCGATACCGCCAGCCAAGAATCCACGACCAAGAATCAAAAAAGAGGCAAAGTAAATGGAACCGATCAAGAAAAAACGTCAGCCAAAAACGCACGACGCAAGGGGTCGCGTGTTGGAATTAAGGCTGAATACCGGCGTAGTGGTTGTGGATATGATCAATGACGGTATGAGCAAGCTGGAAGGCTCAGAGCGCAGCTTGACCGGTTTGGCAAGGGTAATCGGATACACCTACCCAAACATTTGGCACGTTTACAACGAGTATCGAAAACTGCCGATCCAGCCGTTTGTTAATCTATGCCAGATGCTCGGCATCACAGACATGGATGATGTTATGAGAATTTTCAACGAGCAGAAAACGCCAAAAAATTACGTACCCGGCAAATCGAGAGCTAAGCCAAAACCCTGATTTCCGCGATAGTTATAAATAATGTCAAACTGATATATTATTGCAACTGTCGCTATTTTTTAACTTATTTATAATCAGTTTGACATTAAAATGATAACGCCATAAGGCTCGTAATCGCAGAAAAACCATCATTAGGCAAAGCAACCTGTCCAGCTTCCACACAACAATGGTGTCACCTGGTTGCGCAAAAGCCATTGCCTCGGCCAAACCTGTTCGATCATCCTGCGCACCGGAGGCGTGATCCTCGTACAGGTGCCGGGCATCAACCCCGGCAGCAATCAGCGCATCATGCTGCAAGTCGATCGTTTGGCGATTAGTTACCGATGAAACTCTCATATAGCCTATCAACATGTCGGAAAAACCCTCTTTAAGTAGTTTCCGCCCACACACACGCCAATTCGACAGTGTTTTTCGTGCACTTTTTGCCGGCTATACGTTGGTTGTGGCGGATTGAAAAATGGGTGTCGGAATTCACCTGTTTTCCGACAGGTATCGTTTAATTAAACGACCCTATTGCATTATATGTCAAACTGACGCATAATAAGCTTAATTAAAAAGGAGCACGATTATGTCGAGACAGAAAAAAGTTGAACCTGGCTTTTGCGCTTATTTCCAGCGCATGCAATATCCGAATTGCGTGGATATCCCTGTGATTATTAATCGTGTGACTGATATGCCGACGCCGCCTATCGACGCTGACGATATTGTTTTTGGTGGCGATGATGATGCTGACCTCGCCCTTCTCCACAAAAACTTGGAAAGACTCAAAAAAGCAGGCGAGGCAAGGCGGCTTGCTACCAGAGCAGATTCCCATATCAAACCCTTCAATCCAGATGAATCTCGCGCGTCAAAACTCTTGGAAGATGAAAGAAGGAACAACACGAGGAAGAAAAAAGCCGAGGATCGACGTAAGATTCAAATTTTCAATCTGGACAAAGTGCTGGACGAAATCAGATCGGTCGATCTGAGTGGACACGAAGATAAAAAGCGCATGCTGCATGATCTGAGAATGGCACAGGATGATGATGGCCGGCGAACAGTTCCTGACTTCCGGAATGCGAATAAAGAGCTGGTTGAGCTGGCAAGTCGCTTTCCGAATTTTGTTGATGCCATTGATGGCCTGATCGAAGATATTGCGCTGGCCGCTGCCGGTAGTCCTGACCGCTTTCAGGTCGCGCCAGTGCTGCTAGATGGCGTGCCGGGGATCGGTAAGACCGCTTTCTGCAATGCGCTGGCTGACTCGCTGGGCGTGCCATTCGTTAAGATTGGCGCGGCGACGTTGCAGAATTCGTTTCAGATTGTGGGTACGGCAAGGCACTGGAGTAACGCCAGTCCGGGGATCGTCTTCAAAGAATTGGCTGAAAGCAAAAGTGCGGTGGTCGTGCTGCTGATCGACGAGGTTGATAAGATTCATAATAATGATTCTCACCCTGTCATTCCTGCGCTGCTGGAACTGCTTGAACCCGAATCGGCACGGAAGTTCGTAGATCAGTCGTTTATGGTCGATTTGGATGCTAGCCGCCTCATCGTCGTGATGACCAGTAATCAACGGGATCGGATCGATACCGCGCTGCTGTCGCGCGCACGCATCTTTCAGATAGAGGAACCTGACGAGGATCAGCGCCGGGACATTGCTAACGCCGTGCATGATGCACTGCGGAAGGACACTCGGCGCAAGATCGAACTGGATCAGGACGCGGTAAAAGCAATGGCGGCAGGCGGTGCTGATTTGCGAGCTATCACGCGATCAGTCCGGTCTGCCTTTGCAAAGGCAATGATCAGCGGCAAGAAAGTGTCAGTGCCGGCTGTTGAAAACAAACCAGCTAAACAACGGATCGGATTTTGACAATAGCATCATAACGTAACCCCTTGATTCCACTAGTACCGTTCAAAACCTGCGTAATGAAATCAAGGACTTAGCAAAGCATCATAATTGAGGGTTTTGACATGAGTAAACGCCGGAAAGTCGCAATCGAATTAACCGCCAGGGAGTTACCGCCAGCCGGTAGCCGCGTCGGTGTCGTGTGCGGTACTGGTGAGTTCCCGAGAGACTATCAGGGCATTGTGATCAGCCACGTTACTAACCGCTGGGGAACGCACGCGCTTGTGTTGATGGACGACGGTAAGACGAGGGATTGTAGTGGTCTGACAAGATAGGTATCGGCTGGTATCAACTTACCTAACAAGCATTATAGTGCTTGTTAAGTGGCTGTTTTGAGGTAAACCCGGACTTAATCGGTACTATAGTGCTTGTTAGCAATATCATTCAAAAACCAATTACAAGGAAAAATCACATGAAATCGTTTTATTTAGGCTTAACACCAGGGCAGCAAATAATCAGGGTTCGTGACTTTGTTTATCTGAACGATTATGGTGATATGGCGACAAGGCCGGTGAGTATGTCCATGCGAATTTCCCACGACTGGTTGAACTCTCAAGCGCGATGAGTGATGCGCGCTCGGAAGTTCGCCGGAAGTGGGAGCGCGAACGCAAAGAAGAAGCTCGCCGTTTGTAGTTTGTATCCTGAAGATTTTGATTGAGGGGTGGCACCATGAAAACGATTGCACCGATGAAAAAAATACTTGTCATGGTTGGCGACATTGAAATGGAAGCCCTCAAACCAGTAAAGCTGAATGACAACGAAAGGCGCAATCTTTATCTGACAATCCTGACTGAGGATGTGGATGAAATCTGCACGCTCATCAGCGTTGAAGATCGTCTGAAACGATTCTTGTTCATCGATCTGGCGATGCGGATATTTGACCAGTTGAATGACCCGAGAAATGACAAGGCTAGTAAGGCTGGCTTTTTTATTCGGACGCTTACTGTCTTCGACGATTATTTGTTTCAGTATTTTTATCGACGCGGCGGAATTGACGGTGCGCTGTTTGAAGAAACAAAATCATGGGTCGAACTGTTTAAAACCGTTATCAAATCCAATCCGCTGCTGCAAGTACATCAGGCACTGGTCAATATCGGGTATGGTGAAGATCACAGAAGATGGCCTTGCGGGTACGAGCTGAAAATATTGGAGTGGGTTAAATCCGGTGATTATCTCAATGGCAAGGGCGAGCCTGCATTTCGCGGAATCACCGAGGACGAGTTCAGTCGTCTACGTCATATCATCAGTGATACCGGGCAATGGCTGGTTAAGGATGATGAGAACGAATTGAAAATTGTTGCGGTAAATTTGCCATGAAAACGAGCGATGTTGAACTGGTCAAAGTGGGCGATCTGGTGTATCTGAATTTGATTGTGCCTGTTTGGAGAGCTGTACCTGGACAGCCCGGAGCATATCCGGGCAAGATCGTGCGCGAGTCCGATTTGCCCGCAGACTTGCGTGATTCGTTTTGTAAATCGCAGATGACGGCAGCGATCCCATTTAGTGACGGTCACTACGATTACGATTTTTCCAGCTTCATGGATCGAGGCGGCAAGAGCTGGTATCACAACGGGTCGGCGGTTGCCGCAAAATACCTCTACAACCTCCCTGCCCCCGTGCTGCTGCTGTGCTCTTGCTGCGGCGGCGAGACACGCGGCAGGCAGTGGAGCAACCGCGATGAGGGGTATGGACTGTGCGACAAATGCGCGACATGGCTGGCCGAACGTGGTGAGCCTGCAGGAGAGATGAGACGGAATTACGGTGTTGCTGGCATTAACTATCAGATCGGATAGCAAAATGGAGATTAAAGAAACGGGGCTGGATATCGGCGTGCCTGACACTTGCCCGTGGACACCTGAATTGATCTTGAAGGACGTCTGGAAGCCTAACGACTGATCGGTTTTGGTTGAACGGAATTCCAACGACCGTCCAACGTCTGTTCAACACCTGTTCAACACC
>DFWZ01000008.1:0-16092 GCA_002381565.1 Gallionella sp. UBA4121 | reverse complement strand
CACCTGTTCAACACCTGTTCAACGCCCGTTCAACGCCCGTTCAACGCCCGTTCAACCTCTCAATCAGTTTTTCAGCGTCCTTGTCGGTCAATCCGGTTCGTGGATCAACCGTGTACAAGGCAGGCAAGAGAGGTGAGAAATAGCGGGCGTAATCATCGACGGCGAGCCAAGATGATTGCTGGTGGTCGTTGCCGGTTAGCCACAAGCGGCATTCTCTCTCGCGGCGGTAATACGGACTCGGAAGGAATGCGCCAGGCTCATGGACGATGTACGGCGTGGAGCCGATGAAACGATGTGCGAGGTCTTCACCGCCGCCTTGAGTGGTGAAGTTAATCAGCTCTTGTACCGTGTGCATTTCGCGCCACGAGGTTGAAAAAACCACGTCCACGTCCGGGCAGGTGCGCAAGACTTTCCAGAGGTGAGGCCGGCAGGCGAAATCATCTGGCGCGCCGATAAGCTCTGGATGCAACACGCCATCGAAATCAAGAAAGAGGATCATGTCGTTCAAAACTCACACGGTCGCCTGCAAAATCAACCGTTTGCGAATTATCATCTGTAATTAATTCCTTATTCGTTTTTGCTTCTCCCACAGCCAGCCAAGCCAGTCTGTTTGCCTTCGCATCATCGAGCGCATGGTGACGGCGCAGGCGTGGTACATGATCCCGAAAAGCCAGCTCAACGGCCAGACTGAATTGTGGTGATTGAGAAAGAATAAAAGGCTTTCCATCCACATACGCAGGCCGCGAAATATCTTCCAATCGCGACGAATCCTTTATATCTGCCAATACGGGCGTGCCTTCCAACAAATATTCGCCAGCCTCAGCATATATTTCCTCGACCCACATCCAATCCCACGCCAATGAATCCGTTGCCAGTTGCACCGGCTCCTTGAACAAGGCCAGCCATTTAATGAAGCGCACGGACAACTCTCGCATCGTCATGAGTGCATCACCGCCCTGCAGGTGTGGCAAGACAGCCTCGCAGACGAATGCGCTGCAATCCTTCGGCTGATAGGTGTCAGACAGTTCGGCGTAGAACTCGCGGGTGCCGTCCTCGCTTATCAGTCCGATACTTATCAGCCTGGGGTTAATTCCAAGCCCTGTAAATTCTGTGTCGAAGAAGATCAGCATGTCAGCTACCAGCCAATTAGTATGTGTTCTTCGCGCAAAGTATTGAAGACGTGCTTGTTGTAAAGGTTGTAACTGTTCGGAAACGGCAGCCGATAACGCTCGGCAACCCATTTTGCGATTGCGGCCGACCGGCTAATACCCGCATTACAATGGACAAGAATGCCATCGCCGCCCGACAGTGTGAAGTCCTTGACGAACTCGATCACTTCCCTGCCCTGCTCAGACGAGAATAGTTGATACGGCTCTTGCTCAGCATCGATGTCGTCGAAGGTGAGCCGCAGCACGCGCTCCCATCCGGGCTTGAGATTCGCGGGATAGGTGCATGTATCATTCACGGATATGACAGCCCAATTCGGCCATGCAGGACGGGCTTGGATTTCTTTGCGGCTACAGAACAATACGGTTGATAATGGCATTTTTTATCTCCTTCTCATTTTTTGGTGAAACCACACTTTTGCGGACTAAATTAGTGCTGAAACCACACTTTTGCGGAATCTCACAAATCTGAAACCACACTTTTGCGGAGCGGGTATTAATCTTTCTTTGGCACCGGCAGTATTCGTATACCCGGCCTTTTTTCCTGCTGGTACTTCAGAGCCTCGGCCTGTGAGCGCACCAGCATGGCAAGCTCATCAGCACTCAGCGGCGTGGTCGGGCAAAGCGGCTTAGGAGACGTAAAACAATTACATGGACTTTTCATGTAATTGAAACGGACGTTAGAAGCCAAATTACAATGGTTATGGACTTTGAAAAAGTCCATGTAATTTGTTAACAGCTTCTTAACCTTATTCATAGCACCTGCTCCTTGCCTGCTGGACCGCGAACAACATGCACTGAGCATCGACCAGCGCGTGATGCTGCAGGTGGGCGTTAGCCTTCCAATATTCGTACACCGCCGCATCATATCGATGTTGGATATTCGGACTGTTAAAAAAGATCGTGCCGCAGTTCCGCTTTAAGTTAGCTGGCCAGCCGTAAAACGTAAACAGATATTCAACGAACCGCCAGTCATAAGCAGGCGAGTCACAAACGAACTCGACCTCACCGCCAAAGCCTTGCACCCACTCAGACAGACGGTAAGCCAGCTTCGATTCAAACATGCGCGCATCTTCATGTCGTCCGTTCGCGGCATCAGCGTTACCCAACAGCGGCAGGACGGTTTTAAGCACGAAATCGGTACAGTCAGACGGCTGATAGGTATCGGTCAGCTCCGCATAAAACTCCTGCCCGCCTGCTGCCACACAACCGATACTGATCAGTTTTGGCTCGTCCCGCTCAGATCTGAATTTAGTGAATTCAGTATCGAAATACACGCGAATCAATTTTGGTTTTCTCATTCAACCTCCCTTAATTCCAGTTTCATCACCAGCTCATCCACCGCGCCAACCGTACCGCCCAACCCGCCTAAATCGCTCGTGTGGATAAGGTGGTGCCGCTTTACATCCGGCCAGCCGTGATCATCATTGTCAATCGCCAGCCAGTTCGTGATGTTGTGCCAGTTCACGTACTTCAAAATCTGTTGGTAACGCGTCAGCGAATGCCATTCGTACTTATTGCCTGCGCTGTGCCATGTGGCGCTTTTGACACGCGACCGGAGACGTTCCGGCAGCCGCTCTTTTGCCCGGCTGAAACTCAGCGCATGTACCCAACTGGTCGAGAGCACGATCCGCACGTCCTGGTGAGGCTCAAGCAGCTCGGCCAGCAGCTCGGCGTGCTCAAACAGGTCATGCCCGTCGCAGCGCAGCTCAACGCCACCGGGAATCTTGCGAGACATAAAAACCTCGTCAGGGTGCAGTACGCCATCGAAATCCAGAAATAAAATAGTCATGTCAAACCTCCACAGTAAATACCGGATCAAAGTCAGCGTTCTCGTTGTTGCCATTGCACAGAGCATAACCGCGCGGATTGCAAACAACACGCGTGCCGTTTACCGTGTAATCAACGCTGTCGTGCGTATGGCCGTGAATCCATAAATCCATCTTGCCGAACATGTGATCCAGATTCGACGCGAAACAGGCTGACAACAGCGAGTCCTTAAAGCGGCCCGGCACCGACAGCATCGACGGCAGGTGATGCGTCACCACAACTGTCTTGCCATCAAACGGCTCATCCAGCTTGGTTTGTAGCCAGTTCAATGACCACTGATGCAACGTAACAGAATCCTCCGGCGTGAACCTCTCGTACTCATCGCCAGCCAGAATGTGCCTAAAATCTGACAAATACAGATTGGCCTCGTTCATCGCAAACGGCTTATCTTTCTCGCCAAACAGCTCGAAATCAGTCCACAAAGTGCAGCCCAAAAAGCGCACATCACCAATAATGATTTCACCGTCATCCAGCAGGTGCAGCTTGGATGTATCAACGCCACGATTGGCAGCCCAGCTCGACACCCCCTCGGCCTCGCGCTTAATCTGAGCCGAAATCTGCTCACGCTGGCCGTAATAAAACTCGTGATTTCCGGCCAAATAGACAACATGCTGACCAGGAAAGGCGTGCATCGCCCAGCGGACACCCTCTTCCTTGCGTCCAATATCACCCGCAAGCACGACCACATCGGCATCGGTCTGGATCGGCTCAAACGTCGCAATCTCGTTATGCACATCGCTCAAAATCTGGATTTTCATCTTGAACCCCTCTTCCTTTCGCAGGGATCGCAAGCTACGTGATGCCAGCCGCTAGCCCTGAATTTACCCAGCAATCCGCAGCTCTCACAGACGAATTCGCTTTGGGCTTCTGCTGCCTCGATCAGCTTATGCATGGCGGGACTGGCACCGTGGATATAAAACCTCAACGTGCCAAACTTCTCTTTGATCTGAATAATCTCAGGGATCACCCCTGCCCGCTCCGCCTCAATCTGGATTGCGGCGCACAGGTCATACACGAGCCTGAACCAGCCATCACCAATCCCAATGTTGGTGAACATCTTGCCGTCATCCCGGTGAAACAGCCCAGGGAAGGCGTTTACGATTCGTTCAGTTTGTTCGCTCATGTTTAAAACCTCCGTTTAATTAAATTCATTTTATGTCAGTTTGACATATAATGCAATGAGGACTATTAACGTAGGTGATACCTGGACGAAAAAAACCGGATTTCTCCGGTCTTTTATGGTTATCGCTGATGCCATCCTCCCCTTTCTTCTTCCTCTTCTTCAACAACACGGACTGGCTGCAGTGGTGGAGGCTGAATCGGCTCTGGTAGCGGCTGAACAGGCTTCTGCTCCGGCACAGGCTGAGCTGGCTTAGGCTCGGGCACTGGCATCACGAACGGCTTGATCTGAGTGGCAGTTCGCGCCTTGGCTGGAAGGCACCATGCAAAAGGACTAGCAGGGTTGGTCAGCAGGCGTGGCAGATGCAAAGGGACAAGATCAAGCGGCTACCGCAACGGCTATCGGGCGCGCCCACGCTCTATACTCGCGTGGGGCCTGTCACTCTGCAGGTGCCGCAGACGCGTGATGGCAGTTTTTCGACCGACATCTCCAGGCGCTACCAGCGCAGTGAACAGGCGTTCGTGCTAGCCTTGATGAAAATGGTGGTGCAAGGCGTCTCTACCAGCAAAGTGTCCGCCATCACCGAAGAGCTGTGCGGTGCGAGTTTCTCCAAATCAACGATCAGCGAGCTATGCGTTGGACTGGATGCGCGAGTCAAGGTGTTCAACGAACGCAGTCTGGAAGGCGATTATCCGTTCGTTATGGTGGACGCGCTGTTCATCAAAAGCCGCCAGAGTGATCGCATGGTCAAGCGCGCAGCCCTGATTGCGTCAGGCATAAGGGGTGACGGTTCAGCGTCATATCATAGAGTGGTGAGTCGTACATACTAATAAAAAATAAAAATATCTTTCTCGGCTGCGAGACCCGACTAGGCCTCGAAAGCCCTTGCCTCTCTTTATTTTTTTCATACCTTTCATCTTGAATCCACGCTTTGTTAAATTATCCGTGGACGAAGCATCGTCCACGGATAATTGCTAGCAAATTCGTCAATTACGTTCCATGCATTCTTGCCAGTCCTTTGCAAGTGCAATCAAAAATTCCTGCTTATCTACTTCTTTTACTAATCGTTTCCATTTTCTTAACTCGGCGATTACATCCATAAAAAACCGTCCGTTGTTCGGATCGGTACTCCTCTCATCCTTTATCTTTTCGATAGCAGCGTTAGTCGATTCTTTCCAGTATTCAATCTGGACCAGTCCATCACGCAAATACTGAGACAAATCATTCATATCACTGCAATTTTCGGCGAGGTGCCCGGAAAGTAATGCGATTGCAAAAGCCTCTGGCGTGTTGTCGGACGGATGATCGAGTTCACTGTTTATGAAGCCCAAGAAGTTAATTTCGTATGTCATATTTCATTTCTCCTTTTTGATGTGCAACAGATCCGCTGTTGCCTCGGTTTGATTAAAGTGGATCCTATCGTCAAGACAATAATGTATTGAGTTTAAGCTGTGCACTCGACTTCACTTGCAGCTGGACGGCGCTGTCCCGGTTTTCCTTTGCTTTTTCTTCTGCTTTTACCTTACTGATTGGTGTTCTGTTTCTGATTTTGCGTCTGCGTCTTTCCCGGGGCGCGGATATTTGTCCATGATCATTGCACCTCCGCCTATCGCAGATCCATATACGACATCAGGCGTAATTTGACCCAGTGACTGGTGCGGACGTCTGACGTTGTAAAAGTCAAAATATTCAGTCAGGCTGATCATCAATTCACCCACCGTGGCATAAACGTACTGTTGTTCAACACCTCGACGTTCTTGTGTGACTCGCCCTCTTCCTTGATAGCGTGATCGATCTCGTTGATATCAAGAAAATACGATTCATGGTTGCCAGCCAGATACACGACCTGTTGATTTGGAAAAGCGTGTGCAGCCCACTCAACACCCATACTGCCCTTGCCAATATCATCAGCCAAAATAACCACGTCCGCGTCCGTTTTGATCGGATCGAAGTGTGAAACTTCCAAGTGCAAGTCGCTCAAAATCTGGATTTTCATTTTGTTTTATTCTCCGTGTAGGTATTATTATACTCACCGCGAGTACTACAATACAAGTGGCATTCTGTTTTTTTTAAAATACTCACCAAAAAGAAATACCCGCACTTTTCCCCCCGTCAAAAACATACGTGTGAACTGATGATGCGATGATGTACCGACGGGCTTAGAGGCTTAATGTGTTGTAGTAAAATACCAGCTTGAGTATTATTGAAAGCGTACGCAGCCCTTCAGATTGCTAGGAAAGATCAAACCAATGGGTATATTTGAATGAAAAAACAGAAACTAAAGGCCGGCAGAAAATTGGCTCCTGCAGAAAACCCAGCGAATCCAGTGATATCGCTGATAGAACATGCCATGATGAGCAAAATTCCAGACAAGAAACTCAAGTCTCTCGCCTTGGCCATCGACTACAGTTACAACAATCTCTGGGGCGTTTATCGAGAATGGCGCAACATGCCTATTCTGCCTTTGTTGCGCTTATGTAAATTTATGGGTCTGGACGAAGCAGAGGCACTTAAATTATTCCAGGAGCAGCCTGAACCTCGGAACAAGGCACCCCGATATGAGAAAACAGAATTGGATGAGGGGGATATAATTTTCGGGGAACAGCCGCCTTCTACACTGGGCGAAGCAAAATAGCCGCGACTAAAAGTAAAACCAGATGATAACGCTGACTTCTGCCCTTAACGGATACTTAAACATTCAGTACTGACCACCTCAAACCATGGCAAAAAATTATTCCGCTTTTACCCTGCACATTGAACTGCTTGGAATCAATCCACCGATCTGGAGACAACTGATCGTTGATGGTGACACCAGTCTTGGCAAGTTGCATCATTACCTTCAAGCTGCCATGGGCTGGACGGATTCGCATCTGCATGCCTTTCATGTTGGCGAGAACATGTATGGCGATCTGAAACATGACATAAACGGAGAGATGGAATTTCTGGATGAGAGAAAGGTTATTCTCAAGCGTTATTTTGAGAAAGGCAGCGAATTCATCTACCAATATGATTTTGGAGACGACTGGGAGCACCGAATCCTGGTTGCAGACGTCATTGCGCATACCGACGAACCTATTGGTGTGGCCTATGTAGAAGCGGGTGCCCGAGCATGCCCACCTGAAGATGTCGGCGGCAGCAGCGAATATGGCCATTTTGTGGAATGCATCCAGAAAGATCGCAACAGTGATGAATCCCGGCAACTATTAGACTGGGCATGCATCGACTTCAACCCGGAACAGTTTGATCGTCACGCCACCAATGCTGCCCTGCTGCGTATGGCCTGGAATCGGTGGGGTGGAAAATAACAAGGTATATGCCTCGACCAAAACGGTGACAATTCCTCTCCCTACACAATATTTAGGAGAGGACCATGAATAACGTTACCAAAATCGCAATCAAAAAATCCCCCTGGAACAAGGACAAGCTTGTTGGACAGAAACTTCCGCTGAAATTGAAAGAAATATGGGCGATACGCATTCGTCTGCAGTTGTCGGAACGAATTCGAGAGCTGGCCATGTTCAATTTGGCCATTGACAGCAAGTTACGCGGATGTGATCTGGTGGAACTTCACGTACGTGATATTTCGCAAGGCAGCCAAGTATTACAGCGTGCCATTGTGATGCAGCGCAAAACGCACAGGCCGGTTCAGTTCGAAATCACAGATGAAACACGAAATGCTGTCACTGCATGGATTACCCATGCACAGCTCACGCCTGAACAGTTTTTATTTCCAAGCCGGATCCATAACTCTCCACACATATCCACTCGGCAATACGCAAAGATCGTCGATCAATGGGTGATCTCCATAGGGCTAGACCACCATGCGTATGGGACACACACGATGCGGCGCACCAAGGCCACATTAATCTACCGGCGCACCAAAAATCTTCGTGCAGTTCAGCTTCTTCTTGGCCACCAAAAACTCGAATCTACAGTACGGTATCTTGGAATTGAAGTTGATGATGCCTTGGTCATATCTGAACAAACTGAGGTATAGCGTAAAATACCAGAAAGCAGTATTGTTCGTTCAGCGAACTGCTGCTTTCCGGCCGCTAATCGGGAATGTTGACGGACCGGTAGGTGCCATTAACGGATGGTCGCATGTCGAAATCCAACGACTTCTATCAAACAGACAGCGGACGTTGGATGCCCTCCAGTTATTTACATCAGGTTACGGACTTAATCAAGTGGTGTCCGCGTTCGGCATCAAGTTACACTCGGAGATCGCTCACGTGGGATGAGCAAAATTACCGCCCCACACTGACGGTACACAGGGCTAACGTTTGCCAATAGTGCCGGTTGCATGTGGTCTGGTATCCAAGTGCGATTTTACAAATTACTTTTTTCGGACGGATAAATGTGATTGCAGATGATTGATAGTTAAATAGCCGTTCAGTTTGACAATCATGTAGCTTGGTTTTACATTTCACCATTGCGCTCAGATATTCATTCGACATATGGCTGGACAGTTCTCAGATTTCTACGACAGCCTCGATACCGATCCCGCCAAGCGGGGCAAGCAGTTCGAGCACTTCGTTCGCTGGTTTCTGAAAGCCGATCCAGAATGGGCGACACAGGTCGATCAGGTCTGGCTGTGGAATGAATGGCCGGGACGCTGGGGAGCGGATTGCGGAATCGATCTGGTGTTTCAGCACAAGAACGGCGACAACTGGGCTGTGCAGGCCAAGTGCTACTCGCCCGACTATGACATCACAAAGCATGATGTTGATAAATTTCTCAGCGAATCGAACCGGCCACTCATCCAGCATCGCCTGCTGATCGCCACCACCGACCGTATCGGCGGCAATGCGAAGCAGGTCTGCGACGCGCAGGAAAAACCTGTCATACGGTTTCTGCTCTCCGACTTCGACAAATCCGCGCTGGACTATCCCTCCAACTTTGCTCAACTTTCGCAAGGAAAACGTAAAGCCCGCCCAGAACCCCGCGACCACCAGATTGAAGCACGAAGCGCCGTATCACTTGGCTTACAAACTGCCGACCGTGGTCAGCTCATCATGGCCTGCGGCACGGGCAAGACTTACGTCACGCTGTGGATCAAGGAAGCACTTTCCGCGCAACGCACGCTGGTGCTAGTTCCGTCCTTGGGGCTGTTGTCCCAACTGTTGCGAGAATGGACGTTCGCTGCTACCACCCCGTTTGAAGTGCTGTGCGTCTGCTCGGATCAAACCGTCGGCACAAGAGGCAACGACGAAGCCATCCATAGCGTGGCCGATTTGGCTTTTCCTGTTACGTCGGATGCCGACGAAGTAAGGCGATATCTCGTCGGCGCAGGCAACCGCGTGGTGTTTTCCACTTACCAATCCTCGCTGGTGGTTGCCGCCGCCCAAACCGACCCAAGTGTTCCCGTATTCGATCTTGCTATAGCAGACGAAGCCCACCGTTGCGCTGGCAAGGTCGGCAGCGACTTCAGCACCATTCTCGACAATGCCCAGATACGCAGCAGCAAGCGACTATTTGCTACCGCCACCCCGCGCACCTATTCCAGCACCGTGCACAAATCTGCCGAAGATCGCGGGGTCGAAGTCGTCGGCATGGATAACGCTGCCCTGTTTGGCAAAGTTCTGTATGCCCTGCCGTTTGGCAAAGCCATCGAACGCAAACTGCTCACCGATTACCGCGTCGTCATCATCGGAGTGGACGACCCCACCATTGCGCAGTGGATCGCCAGACGCGAGCTGGTCAGTATAGGAACGGGCATTGATACGGATAGTGAATCACTTGCGGCCCAAATCGGTCTCCTCAAGGCCATTAAGGATTATGACCTCCAACGGGTTATAAGTTTCCATAGTCGCGTCAAACGTGCTGAAGACTTTGCTACCGACATCCAAAACGTGATGCAATGGATTGCTGATGAGCACCTCCCAAGTGGAACCATGCGCACTGACTTTGTCTCTGGGAACATGAGCGCTAACAAGCGCAAGATCAAACTCGATCAACTCAAAGCTCTGAATACTAACGAACGTGGAGTGCTGAGCAATGCGCGATGTCTGTCCGAAGGCGTGGATGTGCCGTCGCTTGATGGAGTAGCCTTCATTGATCCCCGCAGCAGTCAAGTGGACATCATTCAAGCCGTGGGTCGCGCCATTCGTCTTAGCCCAAATAAGAAGATCGGCACCATCGTACTACCGGTGTTTATCGCTGCTGGTAACGATGCAATTGAGGCCATAGAGTCAAGTAATTTTAAACCAATATGGGACGTTCTGGATGCATTGAAGGCGCATGATGATGTCTTTGCATGCGAACTTGATCAGCATAGAACAGACCTTGGACGACATGCCGAGAAAGGGATTAGTACCCAAGGTTTGCGTAAAATAACCATCGACATTCCTGCCACAGTGAATGCAAACTTAGGCAGTGCATTACGCACCTATCTGGTCGAAAAAATCACGGAATCTTGGAACTTTTGGTATGGATTGTTAGAAGCTTTTGTAGAACGTGAGGGGCATTGTAGAGTCACTGCTAAATTTAGAACGCATGATGGATACAAGCTAGGCAGTTGGGTAAGTGTGCAGCGATTGTCTAAACTTATATCGCCAGATCGCAGGGGGCGTTTGGAAATACTACCCGGGTGGACCTGGGATCCGATTAAAGATCAACTGGAAGAAGGATTCTGCAATCTCAAGGAATTCGTAGATCGTGATGGTCATGCCAATATTCCTAAAGATTATAAAACAGCTAACGGATATCGTCTTGGAGGATGGGTTGGCGCGCAAAGAACGGCACAAAATAGTATGTCATCGGAACAGAAGGTGCGACTGGAAGGTTTTCCTGGTTGGGTTTGGGACACTGTTGAAGAAAAATGGGAAGAAGGTTTTCGTCATCTAAAGGAATTCACAGATCAGAATGGACAGGCTGCGCCCTCAAAAGATTATAAGTCTGCAGATGGATATCTAGTTGGCAGTTGGGTAACACGTCAACGAACAAATCAAGATATTCTATCTCCGGAGAAAAAGGCGCGGCTGGAAACCATGCCTAGTTGGAGTTGGGGGGTATTTTTAGATGCGTGGGAAGAAGGATTTCGTCATCTCAAGGAATACGCAGATCAGAACGAACGGGCTGCGCCCTCAAGAGATTATAAATGTGCAGATGGATATTGGCTCGGTCAGTGGGTAGGAGGACAAAGAGCAAAAAGAAATACATTATCACATAGTCTTAGAGTGCGACTGGAAGGGTTGCCAGGTTGGGTTTGGAATGCTGTTGAAGAAAAATGGGAAGAAGGTTTTTGTCATCTCAAGGAATACGCAGATAAAGAAAAGCATACTAAAGTCCCTACATATTTTAAATCACTTGATGGCTATCGTCTTGGACAATGGGTCGGAGCGCAAAGAGTAGTAAAAAATAGTATGTCTTTGGAACGAACTACGCGACTGGAGGCATTGCCGGGATGGATTTGGGATGCGGTTGTAGAGCAATGGGAAGAGGGGTTTCGTCACCTCAAGGAATACGCAGATCAGAACGAACGGGCTGCGCCTTCAAAAGATTATAAATGTGCAGATGGATATCGAGTTGGCGGTTGGGTAAATCATCAGCGAGCAGACAGAGATAAACTATCTCCGGAACGTAAAACAAGGCTGGAGGCATTGCCAGGATGGGTTTGGAATGCAGTTTCTGAACAATGGGAAGAAGGTTTTCGCTATCTCAAGGAATTTGCAGAGCGTGAGGAGCATACCAATATTACTCAAATGTATAAAACAACGAATGGATATCGTCTTGGTAGATGGGTAAGCCATCAACGAAGAAAACGTGAAAATATTCAATTGGAACAAAAAATACGATTAGAAACATTGCCAGGTTGGGTTTGGTAAGCAAGATAAAGTAATGGATATGACCTATACAAGGCTATATATTATTGGCAACGGCTTTGATCTCCATCACGAGATTTGCTCAGCTTATAGTGATTTTAAAGCGTTCCTGAAGAAGGAAGATTTTAGCCTGTTCAGGCTTGTGGAAGATTACCTTCCTGTAGGTGAAGAATGGAGTGAACTCGAAGTTGCATTAGGCGATATCGATGTCACCTACATGTTTGAAAATAATTCCATTTACTGTCCATCATACCCAGCCGATGATTGGAGTGATTCTGGGCACCATGACTTTCAATATGAAATCGGCAAGGTTGCGAATAGTCTGTCATCCGCCCTAAGAGCCCAGTTCACAAGCTGGGTAAGGCAGATCGAAATACCTAATGCAACCAGCGCACAATGTCGACTTTTAACTCTCGACATAAACGGGCTGTACTTGACCTTCAACTACACGTCAACGTTGACATCAGTCTATTCTGTTCCGGTGATAAATATACGGCACATCCATGGGGATGCGGCCATGCAAGACACTGAACTTGTGCTCGGACATGCTTGGAACCCTAGCGAGAGAAAGTCATTGAACGACTACTCAGGTGTCGAGGATCAAGACCCCAGAGTGACCGAGGCTTACGATATTCTCGACGGATATTTCAGCGCAACGTTTAAACCGTCGGAAAAAATCATTGAGGAGAATGCTCCCTTCTTCGCAGGTCTACGCAATATTGAGGAAATCTTTGTGCTTGGACATTCGTTGAGCGACGTAGATCGCAACTATTTTGAGTCGGTGGTCAAGGCGATTAATATTGGCACCACGCACTGGATAATTGCCTGTCTCGATTCCGATGAGATGCCAGATAAGCATGCAACGGTTAAGACGTTTGGCGTTCCTGCCTTCCTCATCAGCACGGTACTTTGGCATACCCTCTAGCCAGCGTGAAGGTGGCGAAACTCAGGCAATTATCCAAGTGCCAGCCTCATACTTGAACTCATTGAGGATCAAACTATTTAACCAGTCTTTCAGTGTAACTTTGAGCTTTACACCTATGACCATGCCATTCTCGTCAGATAATTCAAAGCAGGCCATCGGGAATTGAGGGATACACTGGGCAGTTCCTTTAGGAAGTTTTCCGGCAAATTCCGTTTTTATCCTATGCTGCATCAGTGATTTCGATAAAGTTAAGTATCGTGGCAAGTACAGAAGCCAATAAGCAGAAACTCCTGACTGGACATACCTTTCTTGGCGACGCAAATAATCTCGCAAGTGCTGATATGAATATTGAACTTCGATCACAATTTGTCGCTCCCCAACCACGAAGAAAATATCGGCCTTCCATGCGGACTTGGCGCTACGGCCAGGCTCCTCGAATTTTGGTTCGACACCTAAAGAAAGTAGCTCTTTAATGAGAACTTCCTTTGTTGCCAAGTGCCATTGCGACTCAGGGGAAGATGCGCATCCATCTGAATAATGCGCAAAAAATTGCAGGAAATTCGGACTGGTCTTGGGGATTGCTGGCGTCATGCAACATGGCATTAGCAAGTCGCCGATTTTGTAGGAGTCTTTCAGGGCTTGCCAGCCATGTTCATTGAAGCTTTCAGCAAGCACAGGCTTTCTATCTCTCGAAACTGCTAAGGTTGTCATCGCGTCTCCAAAATTGCTAATGTTTGGTATGAACGGCAGGCAGCGGCGGTGGCTGTTTTCTCGACGGAGAGTTTAAGTGGACGGATGTTGTCAGTCATGCGTGTGGATCGGATAAAAATTAGTACCAACCGCAGTAGCTAATGTTTCTGTCATTACATCATGGACGAACTGCCTCTTGGAAACTAAACGGATGCACGGCAAGCCTGATTCGTCGTAGATTTCCAGCCGTACAAGTTTATCGCTGCCAAAGTCAATGTATACAGGGCATTTCGCATCCAGCCAAGTGCGGTGGGGGCGTATCCAGTCATACTGGTGGTGGCCTCGGTAAGACATCTGTACATCGTTTTCAATTTCGTGGATGCCATGAATCCACACACCTCCACGATTTGACTTAGAGCTCTCTGGATTTTCTGAGAGCCTCCAGAACAGTCCTGCTGCTGCACCTTCCATTTGCCGAGTAGCCTTGAACCACATGACATCCTTCGCCAATTCAGAACTTGGATCAGGCAGGGAGTGAAAGATGTCGAAGCTGCCTCTGAACCGGCTGCCGTCAATAACCCAGATGAGGTTTCCGTAGAACTGCTCACGGGAGATGCGCTCTTCGTCTGCCATGCTGGAGTGCTGTATCTCCAACACGATACCAGTAGGTGTCTTCACATCAGCCCGATGTATCTCGCCGTCGCTGGCTACGTGACTAATCTCTCTGCTGTCTTCTGGAAACTGATTTTTCCATTGACGATGCCACGGCGTTTCATTTTCCCACCACGGATCACAGTTGCGAATGCGAGAGTGCGCCCAGTGGTGGAGCACTCGCGAGCCGCATTTTGCGATGGTATTAGCGGCACATATTGGGCACACACCTTTACCTCCAGAAAATGCCTCCCGACGCTGACCTTCAACTATGGCGTATTGCATATTAAGCCGCCCATCCTTTTCGCCATCTACGGATTTTGCCAGATTATCAACTTATTCATGTAGAACATCTAGTAATAAATGGGACGCTAGCCTTTGTCATACAACGGGTTCAGCTTCGCGTTTGTTTTTGTGCGATTAAGCCCCGGTGATTGGTATGCCATCATGCAGTTGCCTTGTGGTGTGTGCCGACTCTTTTAGTAGATGTTACACGCTTCTTTGCTGCTGGCTCCTGAGCGATGTGATCGAGCAAGACGGGCGGGCGATTGGGGAAACGCGCGACCAGATCGAGTTCTCCGCCCATCGCCTGAATATAGCGACGTAGCGTGGAGAGCAACAAGTCGCTGCGGCGCTCAATGCGCGAGATCGTGTCCTGTCCTACTCCAAGACTCGCGGCGAGGTCTTGTTGGGTATGTGCAACGGCCAAGCGCAAGTCCTTGAGTGTTGCCAGTTCCCCCGCGCGCTGCTCCACTTTTGCACGACGCTCAGGCGGCAGCGCAGCCAGCACGTCATTAAGATTTTTTGCCATGATTTTTTCCCTTTACTTGCTTTGAAGCTCCGGCAGCTCGAAGCGTAGCCAGATGTCCGTCAAACCTTGCGTCTGCACTGGCAATCAGCTTTTTATAGAATCGCCGCTGATCTGCGCCACCTTTGTTACCGCCCACCAGCAGGATTGCCGCGCGTTCCGTATCAAATGCAAAAGCCACCCGCCATACCCCACCTTCACAATCGAAACGCAATTCTTTCATATTCGCGTGCTTCGAGCCTTTGAGTGTATCCACCGTAGGCCTGCCCAAGTGGGGGCCGAATTCCTGAAGGAGTCGGGCGTGCGCGAGTAATTCGTCCTGGAGCGTACTATCCATCGCCTGAAACTCGGCGTGAAAGTCATCGTGAAAGAGTACGTTCCAAGGCATAGGGGGATTATGGTCTTAAAGACATGTTATTGCAAGAGTGGCAGGATAAATCGTGCAAAAGCGGATCGGCCTTTATAAAGATGTAGCAGCAACCGCTGACGAAATTTTCAACTGCCAGAGTTGCCGTCGTATCAGTGACAGCCGAACGACAGGAAGAACAATGTGGAAACCTGACTGATTCGTATCCGATTCTACGTCTGCTTTGGGTCTCATTGCAGACGCTCACTGCCACATCGGTCTATAACTGCTGTGTCTCGCAAACAGAACTTCGTGACGGTCTGCTTTAGGGCAGCGAAAATTTATGTTCCGCTCAAAAAATTGGATGCCGGATAGCTGACCTTCGCGAATAGCAGGAATCGAGACGTTGCGGTCAGTCAAAAATCCAGATAGCAGCCCTTCGTTCATGCAGATTTTTTTGCTGATGATTGCGTATAGGCACGCAGCGCAGCGATTGTGATGGGCGCGACACCAAAAACGATGAATACCAGATCGCCAGGCATGCGGTTCCATTCCAGCATCCGCGCCAAATTACTGCCGGTGTAGGCGAGGCTGCGGGCGTGCCAATAGCCATTCTCCAGCACATCGACGAGTTGTAAAATTCCAGCGGGAAACATACTCATGATAATCATCATTAGTAAGCCGCCGTTGAGCCCCCAAAAGCCGACCCTTATATATTTTTCAAGTTCCCGCC
>DFWZ01000001.1:161373-187461 GCA_002381565.1 Gallionella sp. UBA4121 | reverse complement strand
TGTGCTCGGAGATGTGTATAAGAGACAGGTATCTCCATCGGTGCGCTCACCAAAGATATCGAAGCGCTCGATCTGTCGATGCGGATTATTTAACTGAATCCCGAATCCTGAATCCTGACATTGGAGAATTTTATGAACGAATCACTGCATATCGTCTGCCCGCATTGCGATGGAGTCAACCGTGTTCCTTCGACTAAGCTGACCGAACAACCGGTCTGCGGAAAATGCCACCAGCCGCTGTTCAACGCGCATCCTGCCGAACTTAATGCCGGCAACTTTAACCTGCACATCACTCGCTGCGACATTCCGGTGCTGGTGGATTTCTGGGCTCCCTGGTGCGGTCCGTGCAAGATGATGGCGCCTGCATTCATCACGGCCGCAGGGCAACTTGAACCCGCCATGCGCCTGGCCAAGCTCGATACCGAGCAGGCGCAGGAACTGGCCGGGCGCTATAACATCCGCAGCATTCCCACCCTCGCGCTGTTCAAAAACGGCCGTGAGGTGGCGCGTCAGGCGGGGGCAATGGATGTCGGCGGTATCGTGCAGTGGGCGCGCAGCAATAGCTAAACTTTACGCGCCACCACGTCGATCAGTGCCGACATGCCGGAATGCCCCGTACCTTCATAGATGATGTCGTCATGTTCTTGCAAATGCAGAATATCCATGTCGGCAAACGCGGTACGCAACATCGCTTCGGTGTAGAGGTTTTCGACCGCTGACGGGCCGCCGGTGCGGTATTCCAGCTGGCGCGGCGTGTATCCCTGCAACAGCAGCAGGCCGCCGGGTTTGAGGCACTGTTTGATGTGACCGAACATCTGCTCGCGCTGTGCTGGCGGCGCGAACTGAATAAAGATCGCCGCCACCAGATCGAACCTGTCGACGCCCCATTCCCAAACTGCCAGATCAGCCAGTTCGACATCCATCGTCACCCCGCGTTGTTGCGCCAGTGCGCGGGCTTTGCTAACGGCAACGCTGGAGCTGTCCACCGACAATACGTTCAGCCCCTGCTCTGCCAGCCACACACCGTTTCGCCCCTCGCCATCAGCCACCGCAAGACAATGCATGGAAGGCTTTAACCGATTTCGTTGCGACAGCAAAAAAGCGTTCGGCTCTGTGCCGAAATGGTACTCCTCACTCGCGTAGCGTTCATTCCATACGTTCATTATCAACCTCCGGTTTATTTGGCTCGAAGTGTAGCATTTCCTAACCCGTTGCTCAGATCACCAGAAGTCCTGCCAAATGACTTATGAATTGCCAGCCTGTCGCAATCATCAAAGAAGTCCGACAGGCGGCTAGGCCGGTTGGCCTAGATAATTCGTCACAAAAAATCGGCCAAGCTTGCCCGGCGAGCCACTTCATGATACAAATCCGCTAGAAATTTATACTATAGTAATTTACTATACTGTTTGCCTACTTCGCGCGGGAACATCCCTTGGAACATCGTCGCAAAACAAATCCCGAACTGCTCAGCGCACTGAGAAGCTTTCTGCCCGCGGAATCCGTACTGGATGATACCGAGGACGTCCGTCCGTTCGAATGCGACGGGCTGGCGGTTTACCGCCAACTGCCCATGCTCGTGGTGCTGCCTGAAACCACAGAACAGGTGCAGCGCATCATGCGCTTGTGCTACAAACTGCAAATTCCCGTAGTGGCACGCGGCGCCGGCACCGGCCTGTCAGGCGGCGCATTGCCGCTTGCGGATGGTGTACTGCTGAGTCTTTCAAAATTCAAACGCATCATCAACATCGATACAGATAACGCGATGGCGACGGTACAACCCGGCGTGCGCAATCTAGCCATATCCGAAGCCGCATCAGCCTACGGTCTGTATTACGCACCCGACCCCTCATCGCAGATTGCCTGCACCATAGGCGGCAATGTCGCGGAGAATTCCGGCGGCGTGCATTGCCTGAAATACGGCCTGACGGTGCACAACATCCTGATGCTCAAAGTGATCACCATGGAGGGCGAATTGCTGACCATAGGCGCGGAAACGCTCGACTCGCCCGGCTATGATCTGCTGGCGCTGATGACAGGTTCGGAAGGCATGCTGGGCGTGATCGTCGAAGTCACCGTTAAATTACTGGCAAAGCCCGAACGCACTCAGGTGGTGCTGGCCGCCTTTGACGATGTAGCCCGTGCCGGGGAAGCGGTCGGTGCGATCATCGCCGCAGGCATCATTCCCGCAGGTCTCGAAATGATGGACAAACTCGCTATTTCTGCAGCGGAAGATTTTGCCCACGCCGGTTACCCGCGCGATGCCCAGGCGATTCTGTTGTGCGAACTGGACGGCACCGAGGCCGAAGTGTCCGAGTACATCATGGCGGTACGCAAGATTCTGACAGAAGGCGGCGCGACCCAGGTGCGCACGGCGGCGGATGAAGCCGAACGGCAGCTGTTCTGGAAGGGGCGCAAATCCGCCTTCCCCGCCGTGGGCCGCATCTCACCGGACTACTACTGCATGGACGGCACGATACCCCGCCGCCAGTTATCCGGCGTATTGCAACAGATCAGCGCCTGGTCTGCCGAATACGGCCTGTTAGTTGCGAACGTGTTTCACGCCGGCGACGGCAATCTGCATCCTTTGATCCTGTTCGATGGCAATAAACCGGGCGAGCTGGAACGCACCGAGGAATTCGGTCGCCGCATCCTGCAACTTTGCGTGGAGGTTGGCGGCACCATCACCGGAGAGCACGGCGTCGGCATGGAGAAGATCGACCAGATGTGCATCCAGTTCAGTCGCGTCGAATTGAATCAGTTCCATGCCATCAAGGCCGCGTTCGATCCTTCCGGACTGCTCAATCCCGGCAAGGCCGTCCCGACCCTGCATCGCTGCGCCGAATTCGGTGCCATGCATATCCATCACGGACAACTCCCACACGCAGAACTGGAACGCTACTGATGAACGATATCAGCGAAATGCTGCAACAACAGGTTGTCCTCGCATTTGAAAATGCCACAGCGCTCAACATCACGGCAGGAGGCAGCAAATTTTTTCTGGGACAGGAAACACAGGGACAAGACATAGACGTCAGCGCGCATAGCGGCATCATCGAATACGATCCGCGCGAACTGGTACTGACTGCCCGCAGCGGCACGCGACTTTCAGAGGTCGAAGCCGCGCTGGCTGATTCAGGTCAGATGCTGGCATTCGAGCCACCCTCTTTCGGCAGCAGTGCCACACTGGGCGGCACGATTGCCTGCGCCCAGTCCGGTCCGCGCCGCCCCTATAGCGGCTCCGCTCGCGATTTCGTGCTGGGCTGCAAGTTGCTCAATGGTCGCGGCGAAATCACAAGCTTCGGCGGACAGGTCATGAAAAACGTCGCGGGCTACGATGTCTCGCGCCTGATGACCGGCGCATACGGCACACTCGGCATCCTGCTGGAGATCAGCCTGAAAGTATTGCCCCGTGCGGCGGCCAGCATCACCGTGAGCCGTGTATGCAGCGAAAGCGAGGCGATTGCCGTCATGAGCGAGTTTCTGAGCAAGCCTTATCCGGTGGATGGCGCCTGTTATGACGGCGAACGCTGCCATGTGCGCATCTCCGGCAGCGCACAGGCCGTCAAAGAAACGCAAAAAAAGATACCTGGCGAAGTATTGCCCAATGCCGATGCATTCTGGCATGACTTGCGTGAACACGAACTCCCCTTCTTTCAGCATGGCGGCACGCTGTACCGAGTTATGGTCAAACCCGCCACACCGCCGCTATCCATAGCAGGTTCATGGCTGCTCGACTGGGGCGGCGCGCAGCGCTGGCTGTACAGCAATGAGAGCCTGGCTGCGATACGCCATCAGGTAACACTGGCGGGTGGCCATGTCACGGTGTTTCGCGGCGGCGATCAGGAAATATTCCAGCCCCTGACAGCGCCCATGCTGACCCTGCATCAGCGGCTAAAATCGAGTTTCGATCCAAAAAATATTTTCAACCGCGGCCGTCTGTACGCCAATCTATAAGCATGCAAACCTCTATTACCAGCCTGCACACACCCGACATCAAAGAGGCCGATGCCATCCTGCGCAGTTGCGTGCACTGCGGATTCTGCACCGCAACCTGTCCGACCTACCAGTTACTGGGCTCGGAACTGGACAGTCCGCGCGGCCGCATCTATCTGATCAAGGAAATGCTCGAAACCGGACAGGCCACTGACAAGACCCGATTGCATCTGGATCGTTGCCTGACCTGCCGCTCATGTGAGACCACCTGTCCGTCAGGGGTACGCTATGGCCGCCTGATCGACATCGGGCGCGAGATCGTCGAAGAATACGCACCCCGTCCGCCACACCAGAAACTCATGCGCCGCGCCATGCTCGCCACCATCCCCTATACCGCCCGCATGTCGGTCGTGTTATCCCTGGCCCGCATGATGCGCCCGCTGCTGCCACGACAGTTGCGATCAAAAATTCCCGCCACACAGAGGATTACACCCACGCCGACCACTTCCCACGCGCGGCGCATGCTGGTGCTCGAAGGCTGCGTCCAGCCGCTGACCACACCCAACACCAATGCGGCAGCGGCGCGTGTACTGGATAAACTGGGCATTTCGCTGATTACGGCTAAAGGTGCGGGTTGCTGCGGCGCACTCAACCAGCATATGTCCGATTCGGATGGCGCGCGCGCCATGATGCGCCGCAATATCGATGCATGGTGGCCGCATATCGAACAAGGTGCGGAAGCCATCGTGATGACCGCCAGCGGCTGCGGACTGATGGTGAAAGACTACGGGCATGCACTGAAAGGCGATGTCGCCTACGCCGGCAAGGCCGCACGCATCAGCGCGCTGACACTTGATTTGAGCGAACTGATCAGCCGCGAGAATCTGGATAATTTCGCGCATATCGGCCAGGGGCGGCGCATCGCCTGCCAGTCTTCCTGCACCCTGCAACACGGCCAGAAACTCGGCGGTACAGTGGAAGCGCTGCTGCGCCGATGCGGCTATCAGCTCACCCCGGTCGCGGACAGCCACCTGTGCTGCGGCGCTGCGGGATCCTACACGCTGACGCAGCCCGAACTGTCAGGTCAACTGCTGGACAACAAGCTGGCCGCGCTGCAAGCCGGCAAGCCCGAGTTCATCGCCTCCGCCAATGTCGGCTGCCAGATGCACCTTGCCAGCAAGAGCTCCGTGCCGGTTGTGCACTGGATAGAATTGCTGGAAACCGCCTCGAATAACTTAACCAGGGAAGAAAAATAGCATGACGATAAAATCATTTCACCCGCCGCAACGCGTATTGATGGGGCCTGGCCCGTCTGACGTCAGCCCACGCGTGCTGGAAGCCATGTCGCGCCCGACCATAGGCCACCTCGACCCGATGTTCATCTCCATGATGGACGAGATGAAAACACTGCTCAAATATGCTTTCCAGACCGAGAATGAGCTGACCATGCCGGTTTCAGCGCCGGGTTCTGCGGGCATGGAAACCTGCTTCGTCAACCTGGTCGAACCGGGAGATAAAGTCATCGTCTGCCAGAACGGCGTGTTTGGCGGGCGCATGAAGGAAAACGTAGAGCGCAGCGGCGGCATCCCTGTGATGGTGCAGGATGACTGGGGTCGCGCGGTTGATCCGCAAAAGCTGGAAGATGCCTTGAAAGCCCATCCAGATGCAAAGATTGTCGCCTTCGTGCATGCGGAAACCTCCACAGGCGCACAATCCGATGCAAAAACACTGGTCGAAATCGCGCATCGTCACGGTTGCCTGACCATCATGGATGCCGTCACGTCATTAGGTGGCACCGAACTGTTGGTCGATGCATGGCAGATCGACGCGATTTATTCCGGCACACAGAAATGCCTGTCCTGCACGCCAGGATTGTCGCCTGTCAGTTTCAGCGCGAATGCACTGGAAAAAATCCGGAACCGCAAGACAAAGGTGCAGAGCTGGTTCATGGATCTGAATCTGGTGATGGGCTACTGGGGGGGAGCAACCAAGCGCGCCTACCACCACACTGCGCCGATCAACGCGCTGTACGGCCTGCATGAATCGCTGGTGATCCTGCAAGAAGAAGGCCTGCAAAACTCCTGGGCGCGCCATCAGAAAAACCATCTCGCGCTGCGCGCGGGTCTGGAAGCGATGGGGCTTTCCTTCGTGGTTCCGGAGGCTGATCGGCTGCCGCAACTCAATGCCATCAGCATCCCCGATAACGTGGATGAGGCGCTGGTTCGCACCATGCTGCTGACTGACTACGGGCTTGAAATCGGTGCGGGGCTGGGCGCAATGGCAGGCAAGGTATGGCGTATCGGCCTGATGGGCCACGCCAGCAACCCGCGCAATGTGCGGTTATGTCTTGCCGCACTGGACGATGTGTTAGGCCGCATGAACGCGCCGATTCAGCGCGGTGTCGCAGTCGATGCCGCCAACAGGCAGCTCGCCGGCTGATTCATCACGTCAACCGGCTCAAACCCGCGCTGAGAAGGGCGGGTTTTTATTCGCCCTGCGATTGCCGGGTGTACCGGCCATGTGAATGAATCTCTTATCGCTCAAACCATGTCGGCTGACGTTAAAAACGCTTAAGCAATTCTGCCCGACTTGCGGTCTTCCCTGATCATGTCGCTGGCTTTCTCGGCGAACATCACCGTCGGTGAACTGGTGTTGCCGGAAGTGATGGTCGGCATGATCGATGCATCCACCACCCGCAGACCACTGACACCATGCACGCACAGACACGCGTCGACCACGGCCATGGGGTCGCTGCCCATTTTACAGGTGCCAACCGGATGGAAAATTGTCGTGCCGATGTTGCCGGCCGCCTGGGCCAGTTCTTCATCGCTTTGCAAGTCATGGCCGGGCTTGAATTCTTCCGGCATGTAGCGTTGCAAGGCCGGAGCGGCGACTATGCGGCGCGTCAGGCGCAGCGAATCCACCGCCACCTTGCGATCACCCTCGGTGGACAGGTAATTGGGCTGAATTAGCGGCGCTACCCTGCTGTCGGCGCTCCTGATGCGGATATGGCCGCGGCTTTGCGGATGCAGATTGCACACCGATGCAGTAAAGGCCGGAAAACCATGCAGCGGATCGCCGAACTTGTCGAGCGACAAGGGTTGCACGTGGTATTCCAGATTCGGCGTCGCCTGGTTTTCATCCGAGCGCACAAATGCGCCAAGCTGGCTGGGGGACATGGACAACGGGCCGCTCTGGAACAGCATATATTGCAGGCCTATGCCTAGCCTCCCCATCAGGCTTCCGGCAGTTTCATTCAGGGTGCGGGTGTTTTTTACCTTGAACGCCATGCGCAGTTGCAGGTGATCCTGCAAATTCTCGCCGACCCCGGGCAACTCGTGAATAACCGGAATACCGTGTTGTTGCAGCAAGCTGACCTGCCCGATACCTGAACATTGCAGTATCTGCGGCGAACTCACGGCCCCTGCAGCAAGCACGGTTTCGAGATTGGCATCAGCCTGGAAGGCCTGATTGTCCTGCCAGAATTCAACGCCTGTGACACGCTTGCCTGCAAAGCGCAGGTGCCGCACCACCGCATTGGTGATAACTTTGAGGTTGGAGCGCTTCAGCGCGGGACGCAGAAATCCTTTTGAGGCATTCCAGCGCACGCCGCGTTTCTGGTTGACTTCGAAATAGCCGCACCCCTCGTTATCACCGCGGTTGAAGTCGATAACCTTGGGGATGCCGACCTCGGCTGCTGCGTCGCGAAAGGCGTCGAGGATTTCCCACGACAAACGCTGTTTCTCAACCCGCCATTCGCCGCCGGTGTTGTGCATCTCGTCCGCGCCGCGCGCGTAGTCTTCAGAGCGCTTGTAGTAAGGCAGCACCTCGTCCCATCCCCAGCCGGGGTTGCCAAGCGCCCGCCATTGATCGAAATCGTGTCGCTGGCCGCGCATGTAGATCATGCCGTTGATCGACGAACTGCCGCCGAGCACCCGGCCGCGCGGGTAGCCGATGGCCCGCCCGTTCAGGCCGGGTTCAGGCTCGGTTTTGAAACACCAGTCGGTACGCGGATTGCCGATGCAATGCAGATAGCCGACCGGAATATGTATCCACAGGTAGTTATCCCGGCCTCCCGCCTCGAGCACCAGTACCTTGATGTCAGGGTCGCTGGACAGGCGGTTGGCCAGCACGCAACCGGCAGTTCCACCGCCGATGATGATGTAATCGTATGAGCCGATCGATGTGGCGCTATTCATGATGGCAGACCGGGACTGCTATTCCATTACTTCATAGCAGTAGTTGGTCAGAAACTCGGCGATAGGTTCACGGGCAATCAGCTGCTCAAACACCAGCGCCGCCTGTTCGTAATTTCCCGGGATGAAGCGTTTTTCACTCACACCGGCGGTGATGGTCGCTAACGCCCCGGGGATCATCGCGCGCACCATCTCCAGCGTCACCCGTCGCCCGTCATCCAGCACGCCGTGCGGGCTATGTACCCACTGCCACACCTGGGATCGGGAAATCTCGGCGGTGGCAGCGTCCTCCATCAGGTGGTGTATCGGCACGCAACCGGTGCCGGCGAGCCAGGCGCCAAGGTAGGAGATCGCCACCTCGATATTGAAGTGTAGCCCCGCTGCGGTGATCGGGCCTTTGGGCTCGAATTTCAACAGATCGTCAGCCGTTGTCTGCACGTCTTCTCGCTGTCTGTTCAATTGATTCGCTGCCGGCATCAGTCGGTCGAACACGTCCATCGCCACCGGCACGAGACCAGGATGGGCGACCCAGGTGCCGTCGTGTCCGTCGCCGGCCTCGCGCTCCTTGTCGGCGCGAACTTTCGCGAGCGCGATTTCGTTTGCTGCAGGATCGGATTTGATCGGAATCTGTGCCGCCATCCCGCCCATCGCGTGTGCGTTACGGCGGTGGCAGGTCTTGATAGACAGCAGCGAATAGGCGCGCATGAAGGGAGATGTCATGGTCACCAGGCTACGGTCGGCCAGGATAAAGCCCGGACTGCGCCCGAATTTTTTGATGCAGCTGAAGATATAGTCCCAGCGCCCGCAGTTAAGACCTGCCGAGTGCTCGCGCAGCTCGTAGAGAAACTCATCCATCTCGAAGGCGGCGGGCAGGGTCTCGATCAATGCCGTCGCCTTCACGGTGCCGCGCGGGATGCCAAGACGCTCCTGTGCATGGACAAACACGTCGTTCCACAGCCTGGCCTCCAGGTGGCTCTCCATCTTGGGCAGATAGAAGTAAGGCGCGGAGCCGCGGGATCGCAAATTTTTCGCGTTGTGGAAGCAGTACAGGCCGAAGTCGAACAGGCTGGCAGACACCGGCGCCCCATCCACGCTCATGTGCTTCTCCACCATGTGCCAGCCGCGCGGGCGCACGAACAGCACCGCAGTCTTTTCATTCAACCGGTAAGTCTTGCCGTCCGGGTTGATGTGAACGATGGTGCGGGCAACCGCATCGCGCAGGTTGATCTGCGCCTCGAGCACATTGGGCCAGGTCGGTGTCATGGAATCTTCCAGATCCGCCATGTACACCTTCGCGCCGGCATTGAGGCCGTTGATCAGCATCTTGCGCTCCGCAGGTCCGGTGATTTCGACGCGCCGGTCCAGCAGTTCTGCAGGCACCGAGGCTATGGTCCAGTCGCCGTTGCGCACAAAGGCTGTCTCGGGCAAAAAATCCGGCAACTTGCCTGCGTCCAGTTCGGCCTGACGCAGGATGCGGCGCTCCAGCAAGGACAAACGCACCGGTTCAAACTTGCGCGCCAGCTCAGCGATAAATACCAGCGCCTCCGGGGTCAGGATACCGGATTGCTCAGGGGTGACCGAAGCGAGGATAGCTATGCCAGCAGGATAAGTCATGGTTGTTTCCTCGATAAATGACCCGTCATACTACGCGATTATGCGGTGCACCTGCTGCGTATGCTTCGATATTGGCGATGAGCTGATTGGCCAGCGTCTGCATCGCCGCGCTCCCCGACCAGGCGATATGCGGTGTCAGGATGAAGTTGGGCATATCCAGATCCAGCAGCGGATGGCCTGCTGTTGGTGGTTCCTTGTCCAGCACATCGAATCCGGCACCGGCGATACTTCCGGATTTTAAAGCTTCCAGCAATGCCATTTCATCCACCAGACCACCGCGTGCCGTGTTGATCAACAGCGCGTGAGCCTGCATCCGTTCAAATTCCGCCCCGCCGATCAGGTGGCGAGTCTGTTCATTGAGCGGCAAGTGCAAGGTGATCACATCGCTCTCCTGCAGCACCGTGTCGAACGCGGTATAGCCCGGCCGCACCTGGACGACACCCTTGTGTTCGGCGACCAGCACTTTCATGCCGAACGTCCGCGCGATCTCGGCCACCGCGCGGCCGATAGCACCGTTGCCCATGATGCCCAGCGTGCTGCCGTACAGATCGCGCACCGTATGGGTGAACAGGCAGAACTGCGTCGCCTTTTGCCACTCACCGTTCCTTACATCAGCATGAAATGCCAGCAGGTTGCGGCGCAATGCCAGCATTAACATGAACACATGCTCGGGTACGGTGTGCACCGAATAATTGCGAATATTGGACACAGTGACGCCGCGTTCGCGGCAGCATTCGATATCGACGTTGTCAGTACCAGTCGCAGCGATGGCGATCATCTTCAGTTTAGGCAAACGTTCCAGCATTTCCCGGCGTAGCGGAACCTTGTTGGTGATCGCAATGGTGGCGTCCTGAAGACGCGCCACGACCTGCTCCGCATCAGTTGCCGGGTAGGATTCCCATTGATGTGCAAATGCCGGTGAACGAAGATTTGCGACTATCGTATCTGAATCGAGAAAAACGATATTTTCCATGATGTTACTTCCCGCCCAGGCCCGACATGCGCTCTATGACCTTCACCACCGCCGCAGAATCGAGCTCCGCATCGTTTGTACCCATCAGCGCATTGAGATGCTGGGTGACCAGCGCCGCAGCCGGCAGCGCCACGCCCAGCTGGTGAGCCGTTTCCATCACGATGCGCATGTCCTTCTGGTGCAGTCCGACCTTGAAGCCGGGTTTGAAATCGTTGTCCAGCATGCGCTGTCCATGCACTTCCATGATCTTGCTGCCGGCAAATCCCCCCATCAGTGCTTCGCGCACCTTCGCAGGATCTGCACCGTTCTTGCGGGCGAAGGTCAGCGCCTCGGCCACGGCTTCGATGGTCACCGCAACCACGATCTGGTTGCACGCCTTTGCCACCTGCCCCGCACCGTTGCCGCCGATGTGAACGATATTTTTTCCCATACATTCGAACAACGGCCTGACGCGCTCGAATACATCGACTTTTCCGCCTGCCATGATGGACAACGTAGCGTTGATCGCGCCAGTCTCGCCGCCGGATACCGGCGCATCCAGCATCTCGATGCCCAGGCTTGCCAGACGCTCCGCAAAGTTCTTGGTGGCCGTAGGCGAGATGGTGCTCATGTCGACGATCACGGTGCCGGGTCGCGCACGGCTGGCAATACCCTGCTCGCCAAAAATCACGCTCTCCACATCCGGCGTGTCCGACACGATGGTAAAAATCACGTCGCTATGCTGCGCCACGATCGCAGGCGACGCACATGCAATCGCCCCCGCAGCTGCCAGCGTCTGCATGGCTTCCGGGCGACGCGCATGCACCCACAGCTTGTGCCCGCCCTTCATGAGATTGAGCGCCATGGGGCCGCCCATGATGCCGGGGCCGATGAATCCTGCGTTGATCGACATGTGTGCTCTCCTTAAGTTAACCCAGCGTCGGCATCACCAGCGTCGAGGCATGCTTGTCCGACACCTGGGGCCAGCGCGTCGTCACGGCCTTGGTGCGTGTGTAGAAATACACCCCTTCCATGCCATGCATGTGCAGATCGCCGAACAGCGAGGACTTCCATCCGCCGAAAGAGAAGAACGCCATCGGCACCGGTATAGGCACATTGATGCCGACCATGCCGACTTCGATCTCGTTCTGAAAACGACGCGCCGCCGCCCCCGAACTCGTAAAAATCGCCGTGCCATTCGCATAGGGGTTGCTGTTGACCAGGTCGATCGCCTCGTCAAAAGAGGCTGCACGCAGCACGATCAGCACCGGGCCGAATATCTCCTCCCTGTAGATCGTCATTTCTGTATTGACGTGATCGAACAGGGTGGGACCTACGAAGTAGCCGCCCTCATAACCCGGCACTTTGATGCCGCGCCCGTCTGTGACAAGCGTTGCGCCCTGCGCCACACCGCTGTCGATAAAGCCCACAATCTTGTCGCGATGCGGCGCTGATATCACCGGGCCCATGTCGACCCCTTTTCGATCACCGGGGCCGACCACCAGCATCTCGGCTTTTTCCTTCAGTTTGGCCACCAGCTTATCTGCAATGTCACCCACCGCAACCACGGTGGAAATCGCCATGCAACGCTCGCCGGCCGAGCCGTAGGCCGCGCCCATAATGGCATCGGCGGTAAAATCAAGTGCGGCATCGGGCAATACCACGGCATGATTCTTCGCGCCGCCCAGTGCCTGTACACGCTTGCCGTGATGCGCGGCGGTCTCATAGATGTATTTGGCAATCGGTGTTGATCCGACGAAAGATATGGCGCGCACATCCGGATGAACAAGCAGTGCATCCACCGCCTCCTTGTCTCCCGGCACGACGTTGAACACGCCGTCAGGCAGCCCGGCTTCCTTGAACAGTTCGGCCATGCGCAGACTGCAAGAAGGCACTTTCTCGGAAGGCTTGAGTATGAAGGTGTTGCCGCAGGCGATGGCAATGGGGAACATCCACATCGGCACCATCGCCGGAAAATTGAACGGCGTGATGCCAGCGCATACGCCTATCGGCTGCAACATGGAATGGCAATCGACACCGCGTCCGACGTTCTCGGCATGCTCGCCTTTGAGCAGATGCGGCGCACCCACGGCGAATTCCACCACTTCGATGCCTCGCTGCACCGAACCTGCGGCATCTTCCAGCGTTTTGCCGTGTTCTTCACTGGCCAGCTGCGCAAGCTCGGCACGGTGCACTTCCAGCAGTTCGCGGAACTTGTTCAGAATACGGCTGCGGCGCAGCGGCGTGGTATCGCGCCAGCCGGGAAATGCGGCGCGGGCGGCGGCGACTGCGCTGTCCACATCCTCACGGTTGGCCAGCGGCACCTGACGTATCACGCTGCCAGTGGCCGGATTGATCACGTCGCCTGTGCGGCCGCTGCAACTCTCTGTTTGCCTGCCGTTGATCCATAGGGGTAGCGTTGGTTTAGTCATTTATTTCTCCCAAGTTATTTCCATTCACGCTCACTATGGCGTGAGCCGTTAATGCGCAGCGCCAAGATAAGCCGCCTTTACCGCAGGATCATTTTTGAGTTTTTCAGCCGGACCGTGCACCGAGATACGGCCATTTTCCAACACGTAAGCATAGTCGGCGACTTCAAGCGCGGCTGCGGCAAACTGTTCGACCAGCAACATGGTAATGCCGCGCGACTTCAACTCGCTGATGATGCGAAAAACCTCCTTGACCAGCAACGGCGCCAGCCCCATCGAGGGTTCATCCAGCAGCAGCACGTCGGGATTGAGCATCAGCGCGCGCCCCATCGCCAGCATCTGCTGCTCTCCGCCTGACAGCGTGCCGGCCTGCTGACCGGCACGCTCTTTAAGCCGCGGAAACAGGTCAAACACGCGCGCCATATCGCTGGGCACGTCGCCCTTTTCACGGCCAAAGGTCAGACGCGGAAAGGCGCCCAGCAACAAATTGTCGGTGACAGACAGTGTGGCGAACACACGCCGCCCTTCGGGCGAATGCGCAAGACCTGCACGGGCGATCTTATTCGAAGTCAGCCCGGCAATGGCTTTCCCATTAAGAGTGATGCTCCCGCTCGAAGGTTTGAGCATGCCTGAAACTGCGCGCATGGTGGTCGTCTTGCCCGCGCCGTTGGAACCGATCAGCGTGACGACCTGGCCTTTCGGCACCGAGAGTGAAATATCATGCAGCACTTCCACTTTGCCATATCCGGCATGTAAATTCTGGATCTGTAACATCGTTAACTCCTTATGCTTCCTTGGCGCTGCCGCCAAGATAGGCTTCGATCACTTTGTCATCGGACTGGACAGCTGCCGGGGTGCCTTCTGCAATCTTCTGGCCGAAATCCAGCACCGTGACGGTATCGCAGATGCTCATCACCACATCCATGTGATGCTCAATGAGTATCACCGTGATGCCATGGCTGCGTATCTTGTCTATCATCGTGATCAGCTCTTTGATGTCCGGCGCGGTCAAGCCTGCTGCCGGCTCGTCCAGCAGCAACAGGCTGGGGTTCAGCGCCAGAGCGCGGGCGATTTCCAGCAATCGTTGCTTGCCATAGGGCAGGTTGCGCGCTTCCTCGTTGGCAAGGTCGGCAAGGCCCACGAACTGTAACAGGCTGGCAGCACGCACTTCGGCAGAGTTCTTCTCCTTGCGGCAACGCGGCGTCTGGAACACGACATCGAGCAGGCTATGACGATAAGTATGGTGCAAACCGACCAGCACGTTTTCGATCGCGGTCATCTCTCCGAACAGCTGCACGTTCTGGAAAGTACGCGCGATGCCCTCCCCCGCAATGGATGATGGCGTGGCACCCGTGATGAGTTTGCCGTTGAACTCGATTTCGCCTGAAGTCGGCCGGTAAATACCGGTCAGCACATTCATGGTGGTGCTCTTGCCGGAACCATTCGGTCCGATCAGACCATGCACGGAACCTTTAACGATTTGCAGATTCACCTCGTTCAGGGCTTTCAAGCCGCCGAATTGCATCACGATATTGCGCGCTTCCAGCAGATAGCCTTTAGACGTGACGGGGCGATCCGGCACGGACCAGACATGCTGCATATCGCCCTGTTCCAGTATGGCTACATGACGATGCACCCACTGCGGCCTGATCTTCACTACCAGACTGCGCAAGAAACCCATGATACCGTTCGGCAGGTAGTACACCACGAACAGGATCATTGCGCCGAATATCGTCAGACGATGCTCGGTAATGTTTTCCATCAGATAACCCGACACGGCCAGTGCGATAGTCCCTGCCAGCGGCAGCGCAACCTGTTTCAGACTGCGTATCCGGGTTACCACCGCATAGGCCGAATACGCTGTCGTGATGAGCGCGATGCCGATCGAAATCTGGCGGAACAAATCGATATCGGAAAGCACATTCGGCAACATCACGACGATGATTGCGCCCAGAATCGGTCCGCTTCGCGTCTTGCGCCCCCCCATGATGACTGCCAGCAGGAACAGGATCGTCAACTCGAAGTTATAGGTGCTGGGCGAGATATATTCCTCGGAATAGGTGTACAAACTGCCGGCCAGGCCCGCAATACCCGCACTCAGCACAAACGCGTAAACCTTGTAGCCATATACGCTCACCCCCATGCAGTCCGATGCGATCGGGCTGTCGTGCAATGCTTCGAAAGCGCGTCCCAGGTGCGATTTGAGTATGCGCTGTATGACAAGCAGCGTCACGACCAGCGCCACCAGCACGATATAGTAATAGTCGGTGCCGGTGATCTGATGGCCGAACCATATCGGCTTACGCACAGAGAGTCCAAGCGGCCCGTTGGTGAGAAAGTCCATCTCGTTGATCAGAATCTGTATGATGGTGCCAAAGGCCAAGGTCACCATCGCCAGATAAGGTCCGCTCACCCGCAATGCCGGCAGTGCGAGCACAGCACCAAACAACCCGGTGACAAGGATGCTCGCAGGAACCGCCAGCAGGAACGGCGCACCCAGCTGAAAATGCAGCACGCCTGCGGTATAGGATCCGATGCCGAACAGCGCGGCATGACCTAACGAGACTTCACCGACGTAACCCACAACGATATCGAGGCCCAGCAGCAGAATCGCGTAGATGCCTATCACCACCATCAGATGGATGTAATAAGGATTGGGCCACAGCGTGGGCAGCAATGCCGCAGCCGCGATAGCCAGAACAAGGAAAGATTTTTTTAACACGCTCATGCTATACCTTTTTTATGACAGACTTGCCGAATAACCCGGCCGGCTTGATCGCCAGCACCAGCAACAACAACACCAGCCCCGGCACGTCTTTGTAACCCGTAGAAATGTAATAACCGGTCGTGGTCTCCACAATACCCAGTATCAGGCCGCCTACGATCACACCCATGCCGCTGTTCAGGCCGCCGATGATGGCAACGGAAAACGCCTTGAGACCCAGCACGACACCCATCGTCGAACCTGTGAGCGTCAATGGCGCGATCAGCACACCCGCAAAGGCGGCGGTCATGGAACTCAACGCGTAAGAAAAGGTGATCACCATGCTGGTATTGATGCCCATCAAGCCTGCGGCATCACGGTCATTGGAAGTCGCCACGACAGCCTTGCCGTAAATGGATTTTCGGTTGAAAACTTCCACGGCCAGCATGATCGCCAGCGCACCAAATACCACCAGAATTTCCATCGGCAGCACTCTGATGCCGAAAAATTGCAACGGCGCCGTGGGCAGCGGCGAAGGGAAGGTAATGTCGTCGTGACCCCAGATATTTTCCGCGACGTTCTTGAATATGATCGCCAGCGAAATGGTGGTCATGATCCAGCCAAATTCAGATTTTGTTTTTAATGCAGGCCGCACGCCCACACGTTCCACAAATATGCCTTGCAATGCGCCAAAGCCAAGAACCAGCGGCAGCATCAGCCAGTAGTTCATATGCCCGACCAGCGTGAGTCCGACCAGCGCCCCCAGCATTAACGCCTCTCCCTGACCGAAGTTCAGCGTGCCGGAAGTGGCAAAAGTCAGTTGATAGCCAAAGGCGATCAACGCATAAATCATCCCGAGTGCGATACCGCTGACTACGAGTTGCGCGAAGATTTCCATAATACGAGCTCCAGCATGTGCAATTTGGGCCGGAAGTAAGCCGGCCCAAACGCTATTTTCAAAGTGAATACAACAAGGGAATTATTTTTTGCTCTTTACCGCTGCTTTGGCCGCTGCTTTTTCACGCACTACCTGCCCTTTGTCGGCATCGTAGGCATAGACCACATGACCGCCCTTGACTTCGCCCATCACCACCATATTCATGGTGATCGCTTCATGATCATCATGCGTGAAAGGATGGTCATAAGTCGTCACCACGCCGTCGGTTTTTTCCTTCAGATTTTCCAGTGCCTCGCGAATTTTCACGCCATCGGTGTTACCGGCCTGCTTGATCGCAGCGGCAAGCAGATACATGGAGTCATATCCTTGTGCAGCAGAAACAGGGGATGGGATGCGATCAATCTTGTACGCTTTTTGATACGCTTCGATGAAGGCCTTACGCTTGGGCGTGTTGGGTTCCTGAATAAAGGTTTGCGGCATGCGCGCGCCCTCGCCATTCTTGCCGGCGTTGTCGATGAAGTTACCCATGGACAGCGTCCAGCTGCCTACCATCGGCACTTTCCAGCCCAGCTTTTCCATCCCGTTCGCAATCTGCGCCAATTCAGGTCCGATGGCATAAGTCAGGATCACTTGCGCGCCGGCTTCCTTGGCCTTGAGCAGTTGCGCGGTCATGTCCACGTCCTTGATGTTGAACTTTTCCACTGCAACCGGCTTCATGTTCTTGGCTGCCAGCGCTTTTTCCAGATCCTCGCGACCCAGCTGACCATAATTGGTCGAGTCGGCCAGAATGGCGACCTTGGTGAATTTGCGCGTATCGACCGCTTCCTTGACGATCATCGCAGACTGGATCGTGTCATTGGCGGCATTGCGAAACACGTAGTTATCGGCAAATTCAGGCGGCAAAAACTGTTTGGTCACAGCCGAACCCGTCGACACGTTGTTGATCACCGGTATTTTGGCTTCCTGGTAAAAACGCTGCGACGCGAGCGAAACACCGGTATTGATGTAACCCAAGGTAGCGACGACTCTTTCCTTGTTGATCAATTCCTGCGACACCTGCACACCGCGTTCATTTTTGGCTTCATCATCGCGCTCTACCAGCTGGATTTTACGGCCCAGAACACCACCCTTAGCGTTGATTTCTGATGCAGCCAATCTCACACCGTCACGCATGGAAACGCCCATCGGGCTGGAACCCCCTGTGTAGGGACCGGAGACGCCTATCTTGATGGCGTCGGCAGCAAAAGCGGAACAGGATGCGGCAAGTGCCAAAGCGGTAACGATAGATTTTATTTTAATGTTCATATTTCTCTCCCTGGTTAAGGTAAATCAAAAGACACGCTGGAAACAAAAAACCACACAAACAGCTACAACCAACTACAACCCACATCAAACCATAAACACAAACTTGCGGCAGACACCGGAAAACAACGATCCTGAACAGTTTATCTCATCTTGAATCTGACATCACTCAGCTTGACTGCCGGCCAGTATCGCACAGGCAGTTGCCAGAGCCTGATCATCGCCTACATTGCCCGGAAAAATCACCACGGGCAAATTCGGATAACGCGGATGATCAGCAGGACAGCGTACCACAGAACAGCCCGGCAGAATTTGTCCGAGCACGCGCGAGATACGCAATGCCAGCCCGCTACTCAAGACATCATTCGACGTGATACCGCCCTTGCTGATCAGAAAACCCAAAGTCACAGGCAGATTGCGCACCACATCCATCAGGAAAGCGGAGACCATCTCGCCAAAGGCCAGACGCGTGGCCTGATCGGGGAACACCTTTTCCAGGCGGCTGGTAAAAACCACAGGGGTCAAACCTGCGGCATGGCTCCGCTCACACTCGAGGACGATCTGTGCAAGCAGCGCATCGCGTGCTGCAGGCAGACGCTCCACGTTTACCTCGATGGGCGTGACCCCGGGAATTTTGAGCAATTGCTCAAGCTGCAAAGTGGTCTTCTTGACGTGGGAACCCACAATGACCGCACCCGGCTTGCCGCCCCGAACATAGCGCGCCATGTCATTTGCCGCCACAGGCTGGACCGGCAAGCCTGCCAGCGCAGTGAGCAGACTGGCCGCACTGCGGAACAGAAAACGTTTGCCTTGCGCAGCCGCAGCACGCAACTGTTCTGCAAAGTGATTCAGGTCGTTTTGTGTCTCGGCATCCACCACGCAACAGGCATTGCCATGCAGCTTCATCAGACGGTGCAGGCTGTCGCCTCGCACATCACTCAACAAGAAGCGTTCGACCTGATCCGCCCTGATGCGCCCGGCGGTTTTTTCCTCCACGTAATCAGGTAAATAGCTGTGCTTGTAGCCGAACACCGAGTCTTTTGCGAATTCGGTTTCATGCACCGGCGTCTGGCGGCCATTCACCAGCAGGTAATGCACGCTATCTCTTGTGGTACGACCGCCCTCAAAAAATGCGGGCACCAGAAAGTGCGCATCGAACGGGCCCAGTTCTTGTGAAATGACATCAGTCTCCACAGGATAATGTCCGCGCAGTGTCGAATCCGAACGGCTGACCAGAATCGGATTGATGTCGCGCCCGCTTTTCCTGATCTCGGCCAGCGCCAGCTTGAGGTTCCGGCACACCTCACGGGTGATATCCGCCGCAGGCTGTGCCGCCATTCCACGTGTATTGGTCAACACGAAGAACAGCGGTGCATCGTCCAGGATTGCCTCTTGCATCGTGGCCACATCCCAGCGCGTCAACAGCAAACAACCGTGTACCGTCTGTGAACCGGTGGGATCGTCATCCAGTACGATGATCTTGGTTTCTGTCATGAATAATTTCCGGATAAAGTTCGCAACTCTGGCGTTAGTCTGCCAGCACCTTTGCACGGCTGGCCATCGCATCCCCGGTCAAACCGTTGAACGCCATGATTTCACCCGGACTGGCGGTTGTCTCGCCGCGCTTCCAGGCAAAGGTGTCGCGCCGTGTCGCACGCGTGCGCAGCAGCACAGGCTCCAGCACCGCGCTGGGGCCTCCGCTCACGGCCAGCAACACATCGCCATCAAACAGCGCGTCAAAATGCGCATCATCCATGAAACTGTTGTCCGGCTCCGACACGGTGTCCCACGCGATGTCCGTCGGACGATACAGACGACGCGGATTCACGATGGCAACGATGCGCACGCGATAGCCCGCAGCTTCCAGTTTATCTTTCGCCTCGAACACCGGCAGGAAGACCATGTCGCCGGTTACCGCAAACACCACGGTTTTACCGCCGGTCTTGCTTTCGTAGATGGTTGCGGCGCCCGCTTCGATTGCGTGACGCGCCTCATCTATGCTCATGTAAACCGGCAGCGGACTCTTGGAGGCGATGATCACCATGCACTTGTTAAAGCTGTTCGTGGCATAGTCGTAGGCTACCTGAATTGCATTCGCATCACACGGGAACAACGGGTAGGTGTTGCCGTTGCGCATCTGCGCAGCAAAGTAGTTCTCGATCTCCGGGCGCTGATGCGTCCAGCCGTTGCGCCCCTGTTCCAGCGCGCCGGCCGTGAACATGGTAACGACGGAAGGCGTCTTGCGGCGCAGCTCGGCCATTGCCTGTGCCACCGTCTGCACGATGGGCCAGCCGTTGATCGCAAAACTCTCGTAAGACAGCCACACCGAACGCGAACCGAACAAAGACAGCGCGGCAGTCAGACCGGCGCAGGCATCCTCATTCAGCGGCTCATACACCTGCCCTTCCGGCTCCTGGTTGTAAAGAGGATCGACCGTCGGATGACGGATCTTCAACGCATCGTTGATGTTTTTCATCGCCGACGCTTCGTTGCCGTCGGCATTGGTCACCACAAAACGCTTGTCCTTGGTGCCTACGTACGCGACCAGCGCGCCCATGGCGGTTGCCGGAACAGGCTTTTCATCCCTGGCAAAGTCGTGTAGCGGCATTTTTCCCAACGGCGCCAGATCCAGCACATGCTCGGTCACCGCTGTCCTGGCAGCAGGGCCGCCACCGGCGCGCACAAAATTCTCGCGCACGATCGCCCATGCATCCGGATTCAGCGCGCGACGCTGCAAACCTTCGATCATATGCGGCTTGTCCAGGCTGTCGGCAGGATACAGATTGTGCGACTTGGCACCCACCGTATGCACGCCGGCACCCTTCATCTGCTTGATGATAAAGGCGGTCAGGGTGCCGCCCAGGGCTGACTTGGCGGCGCGGTCCATGCCGGCTAACACGGCCGCGGCGAATGCCAGGCGCTGCTTGTGCGAGAAGTAAGAGCTGTCTGCGTATTCGCTGGTTTGGTTGGTGTCGTCAAAATCCTTTGCGTTGACCAGCACCACTTCCTTGAAACCATGCCCCTTCCAGTAGGCAATCATTTCTTCGTTGGTAAAACGCGACACCATGGAATGATGCTCCTGGCTGTAACCGTTCCAGATCAGCGTCGGCAGGAAATTGGTCACCTTGGGGTATGCGGTATTGAAGTGCATCATGGAATTGAGCACGTACGGCTCACCCATACCCCCGTCACCGATGGTGACAGGGAACAATTTGCCCGGATGCAACATCGCACCCGCCATGGCGAAGTGCTGCCCCTGTCCCAGAGGACCTGCGGGCGCCAGCAAACCCGGAATGGCGCCTGACAGATGGCCGAGCAGACCATGCTTTTCGCGGAAACGCGCCATCAGATCGGTCACCGTCCTGATGCCCATCTCTTCCAATGATGTATCGAGGAACATCGCGCTATAGAAGCCCGGAGCATGGTGCCCCACCTCCGTCACGATGTTGGTGTGACCCAGCATCACCAGCGAGGCGTAGGCTTCCGCGCTGCTGGCAAAGCCGCCCGGATGGCCGGAACCCTTTGAACCACAGGTTTGCAGCGTCAGATAGCGCAACGCATCGGCCATCAACAGTGTTTGGTACACCGCATCAGGCGCACCCGGGTCGCTGATTGCAGATGCTCCCTGTTTAATGACAGCCGATTTGGCATGTTTGGAAAAATCTTCCCATGCCACACCGAAATGTTGGATACCTGCACAAAATTCAGGTGTAGCCGCTGCGCTCGTTGTCATGCTTGTAACTCCTTCGAAGAATTTATTCTGCCATTGAAAGCTGGCTTATAAAAAAACTGACCAAAAATAATCTGTGTGAAGAATACTGCCTGCTATAATATTTCGCAATACACAATCGTTTTCACAATACGAAAAATGGCAAAAGAATCGAATTCCATACAAGTTATCGAGCGGCTGGCAAAATTGCTGGATGTCATCGCGGCTCAGGATGAGGCGGCAAGCCTGAAGGTTTTGTCGGCTGAAACAGGCCTGCACCCTTCCACCGCCTTCCGCATACTCGCATCGCTTGCCGAACAGGGCTTTGTCGAGCGCACCAGCAGAGGAAACTACCGGCTAGGCGTAAAACTCATGCAGCTCGGCAGCCGGGTCAGCGCCGGCGTGGATGTCAGGAAAATTGCGCTGCCGCTGATGGAAAAACTGCGCGACCAACTTGATGAAACCGTCAACCTGACCGTACGCGAGGGCGACGAAGTCGTCTATATCGAACGCACCCTGGCCAAGCGCATGATACGGGTGGAGCAGGTGATCGGCAGTCGCGCGCCGCTGCATGTCACCGCCGTAGGCAAGCTGATGCTGGGCGATCAGGGGGAAGCGGCTTGCCGCAGTTATGCCAAGCGCAGCAAACTTCCCCCTTACACGAGCAACACGCACAGCACGATCGAAACGCTGCTGCCGGACTGCCTGGCCTCAGCACACCACGGCTACGCCTATGACAATGAAGAGGCCGAACTGGGCGTAGGATGCATAGGCACTTTAATACGCGACGCCAGCGGACATGTGATTGCCGGCTTATCCGTGTCAGCCCCGATAGAGCGACGCCGCGATGAATGGATCGCTCAAGTGATGGAAACCGGTGCGCAAATTTCCAGGCAACTCGGTTATCACGCAGCATAAAAGTATAGATCACCCAAATTCCAAGGAGGAGTCGCATGAAAAGTAAAAAATGTTTGACGCTGGCCGATGTAAAAATCATTGCATCGGGGTGCGAGAACGAAGCGTTGCGCCAGAACTGGGCGGTCACCATCGCCATCGTCGATGACGGCGGCCATTTGATGTGGCTGCAACGCATGGATGGCGCCCCACTGACCAGCATGGACATCGCCACGGGAAAGGCACACACATCTGCAATGGGACGTCGCGCATCCAAAGCCTATGAAGACATGGTGATCAGCGGGCGTATCGCCGTGCTGTCCATGCCCGGCAATCTCACCTTCCTGGAAGGCGGCGAACCTGTCGTGGTCGATGGCGAAGCCGTGGGTGCAGTGGGTATATCGGGCGTTAAATCCACTGAGGATGCCGAGATCGCTCGCGCCGGCATCAGCGTATTCCTCGAAAGTCTGAAGCAATAAAACTTCAACGCGCTTGCGTGCCTGGATCATAAATTATTTCAGTGACAGGCCTAAATCTTCCCGGATAAATACCGATAAGGTGATGTAACAGATGAGGCTGTCTGACGCTTAACTGTAGACATATTGCCGAAACGAATAACACAACAGCCGCAACCTGGCGCCATGCCTGGACGGTGGAAAGGTATCAACATGAAATCCATTTTTGCCCCGGCAACCTACCTGATGAGTCAGCTGCGCTTTCCGGCCAAGTTTGCTTTATCCGGTGCTATTTTCTCAGTTGTTCTTGGCTTTTTCGCTTGGCATTCACTGGCCACGCTCAACGCGCGGGTGCAACAGATCAAGGCAGAACAAGCCGGCAGCGCTTTCATAGGTGACCTGGTGAACTGGAACAAGGCACTGATAGATTATCGCCGGGTTGCCATTACAGCCGCGCCAGGAGATGAAGGCCTGAAGGATCGTCTCAAGCAGCAGGCATTAGTGACTGAAAAATCCATGCGTAAACTTGAAGATGACGCAAAGCAGTATGCATCAATGTTTGATTCGGCAAGTGGTATTACCGGCATGCGCGATGGCTGGAACGGGTTGCAGGAAAAAGTAATGGCGCTCCCGGCAGATAAAGATTTCGCTCAAAAGTCATTCGCGGCCCACGGCAAGGAATTCGATCGTCTTTACGCATTCATGCACGATCTTGGCGATAGTTCAGGCCTGTCATTTGAACCTGATCTTGATCTTTTCTATCTCGGTTTTCCCCTGGCAAACAATACGCCGAAGGTAGCCGGGGTAACAGTTCGTATCTATGCCTATCAAACCCTGAATATTGCTCGCGGCACGCTGACGCCGCAAGACAAGGTGTTCTATGAAGTGACCGATGCCCGCCTCAAAGATGTGCTGGGTGGCGTGGAAGCCATGCTGGCATCATCGATGAAATCCGATCCGGCGATCAAGCAGCGACTCGACAAGGCATTGGCCAATGTAAAGAGCACCAGCGCACCGCTGCTTTCCTATGCTAGGAAAAATTTTATTGAAGCCGATACGATTGCTGTCAATCAACAGCAAATAACTGAGGCTGCGCAACTGGCGATTGATGCCGCATGGACGCTCGTCGATGAAAATCGCAAAGTCTTCGAAGAACGACTGGCTGAGCGAGGCAATCAAGTGCGCACCCAGTTATGGGGGATGACCGCGCTTGTGCTGGGTGGCGTGCTCGCCAGCATCTATCTTTTTATCGGCATGTACCTGTCCATTGCCAATGCAGTGAACCAGCTGAACGACGGAACTTCACGTCTGGCGGCGGGAGATTTTACGGCCAGGGTGAAGCTCGAGGCGCGTGATGAATTGTCTCTGGTTGCACAGCGTTTTAACGAGATGGCAGCTTCCCTGTCGAGCCTGATAACCGGGATCAAATTTTCGGCGCATCAGGTGCTGATTGCATCGGGTGAATTATCCAGATCGGCCGAACAGATATCAAAAGGCTCCCAGGAACAAGTATCAGCGGCGCAGTCTACTGCCGCTGCAGTCGAAGAAGTTTCAGTCAGCGTCAGTCACGTTTCCGAAAATGTGTCGGAAGCAGTCGCAATTTCGGAAACAGCTGCGAAATCGGCAAACCTGGGACGTGCGCGAATTCTCGATGCGGTAGAGGGAATACGTTCGGTGGCCGACTCCGTACAAAAAGTCGCAGAGGGCGTAACCAGCCTTGGCGACCATGCCAATGAGATCGGCCTGGTCGTCGGCACGATCAAGGATATCGCCGATCAGACCAATCTGCTTGCACTCAATGCTGCGATTGAAGCTGCAAGGGCAGGCGAATCGGGACGAGGCTTTGCCGTCGTCGCTGACGAAGTACGCAAGCTTGCCGACAACACACGCCGCGCCACCGAGAATATCGCCAGCATGATCGGCAAGGTTCAGGAGGGGGTGCAGGCTTCCATTCAACAGGCTGTTGCAAGCCGGGAGAGCATGCTTGATGCCGTGAAAATTACCGAATCTGCTGCGGGGGCGCTGGACCAGATCGAGAGCGGAACGGGAACGACGCTGGAGCGCATCCGCGAAATATCCAACGCATCAAAAGAACAGGCAACCGCCAGCCAGGGGATTGCCCAGCACATCGAAAACATCGCGCAGATGGCAGAAAAGAATGAACAGTCGATCATAGGCGTGACGACATCAGCCCAGCAGATGAAAACGCTGTCCGAATCTCTCAACAAGAGCGTAGCCTCCTTCCGGCTCGACAGTTGAGTCTGCCTGTTGATAGATGTCAGCTTTGTGCGCAACAAATTAGCCTGTTGCGGTTGAATTTTCAAGTATGTGCAATTTTGCACGTGTATAGTTACGCCTCGTTGCGATAGCCCGGAGAAAACGATGCGTGTTGGATTATTTGTCACCTGTCTGGTTGATTCCATGCGTCCGCGCATTGGCTTTTCGACCATCAAATTACTGGAAGCGGCCGGTTGCGAGGTCGTTGTGCCGAGTCAGCAGACCTGTTGCGGGCAACCCGGTTACAACTCGGGCGACCGTAAATCCGCTCAGGCGATGGCGCTGAAATTCCTCGCGGAATTTGAAACCTTCGAATACATCGTTCTTCCTTCCGGTTCCTGCGCCGGCATGATACGCGTGCACTACCCCGAGCTTTTCAAGGATGACGCAGCACAGCTGGCAAGATTCATCGCCGTTGGCGCACGCACTTTCGAGCTGACCGACTTTTTATATAACATCGCCAAACTGAAAAAAGTGCCGGGCACCTTTGCAGGCCAGTTGACCTACCACGACTCATGTTCCGGATTACGCGAGCTCGATGTCTACAAACAGCCGCGCGCGCTGCTGGCCGGCATGCCCGATGTCATGCTGCACGAGATGGTGGAATCGACCACCTGCTGCGGTTTTGGCGGAACATTCTCGGTCAAGTATGGCGAACTGTCGACGCGCATGGCTGACAACAAATGCCAGCACATCACTAAAACTCATGCCGGCACCATCGCAGG
>DFWZ01000001.1:160401-161157 GCA_002381565.1 Gallionella sp. UBA4121 | reverse complement strand
GAACACTTCCGTCGATTTCAAACGCCAGGTCACCATCAAGCTGGCCGACGTAAGGCTGCAGGAAGCCCTGTCGCGTTTGCAGACACGCTTCGTCGAAGGTCGCTCGGCGGTCATCAGCGAGATACACGATCTGCAGGAAACACGCAACGCCGCAGCGGCAATCCGCGATCGTGTGCTGAACGATCTGGAACACTGGCTGCTGTATTTCGAACAACAGGCTACAAAACGCGGCGCGATCGTACACTGGGCCGAGACAGGTCAGGACGTAAACCGCATCGTCGCCGAGATTGCAGTGGAGCACGGCGTGCGCACCGCGACCAAATCCAAATCCATGGTGAGCGAAGAGTGCGGCCTGAACGAGGCGCTGGAGCGCGCAGGCGTCGAGGTGATGGAAACCGATCTGGGCGAATATATTTTACAGATCGCCCATGAAGCGCCCTCGCACATCGTCGCGCCCGTCGTGCACAAGAACAAGGACGAAATATCGGACTTATTCGCAAAAATACATCAGTTGCCGCGCAAGACGGGGATCGCCGAGCTGTGCCGCGAGGCGCGTGAAATATTGCGCCCGGCATTTTTAAATGCAGACATGGGCATCTCCGGCGCCAATTTCCTGGTGGCCGAGACCGGTTCCGCGCTGATCGTCACCAACGAAGGCAACGGCCGCCTGGTGACCACGCTGCCGCGCGTCCATGTCGCCATCACCGGCATCGAAAAAGTAGTGCCGACGCTGGAAGACGTCTCCACGCTGCTGCG
>DFWZ01000001.1:138911-160210 GCA_002381565.1 Gallionella sp. UBA4121 | reverse complement strand
GACGACAGCGATTCCGATGGCCCAGAACATTTCCATATCATCCTGCTGGACAACGGGCGCAGCAGCCTGCTGGGCGGCGAGATGCAGGACATGCTGCGCTGCATACGTTGCGGCGCGTGCATGAACCATTGTCCCGTGTACCAGAATATCGGCGGACACGCTTATGGCTGGGTTTATCCCGGCCCGATGGGGTCGATACTGACGCCGCTGCTCGGAGGCATGGAGAACGCGCCGGATCTGCCCAATGCGTCGACCCTGTGCGGTGCGTGCACGGTCGTCTGCCCGGTCAAAATCCCTCTGCCGGATCTGTTGCGCAAATTGCGCGAGAAACAGATGGAAATCGGCATGAAGTCACGTCAGGAAACCTTTATGCTCCGGGCATGGGCATGGCTTGCGCTCCACCCGAAGATATATGCCATGACGACCAGCATAGCCGTACGATTCATGAAACTCCTGGGCGGCAGGGAAAAGCTGCTGCATCACCTGCCCGGCGCGCGCGGCTGGAGCGACGGCCGGGATTTCCCGGCACCACAGGGCAAGACCTTCCGTGAGTTGTATCAGATGGAAAAAAACAAATGAATGCACGCGAAAAAATACTGGGCAGGATACGCCATGCAACTGACGATACGTCTGCCGGAACGATAGAACAGTATCTTGCACAGCACCCGCGCGGACCGCTGCCACCGCCCCCGGAAGATCTGGTCGCGCACTTTGTGGAGCGCGCCCTCAAATTATCCAGCGATGTGCTGGAGACCAATGATCGCGCTGAAGTGCCGGCGTTACTGGCGCGCTATCTGACCGAAAAAACCCTGCCGCTATCCGCTGTGTGCTGGCCATCGCTGGCGGAATTACCGTGGATTCAGGCAGGAATCGATATGCAGTCGCGTCCGGCCAACGATCACGACGCGTCGGGCGTGACCGCTGCGTTCTGCGCCATCGCCGAGACGGGAACACTGATGATGCTGGGCGGCGCAGAAACGCCGGCGACCACCAGCCTGTTGCCGGAAACGCATGTGGCCATCGTTGATCCGAATCGCATCGTCGCGACCATGGAAGACGCCTGGGATCTGTTGCGCCGTGAATTCAAACAGCCGCCAAGAACAGTCAATTTCATCTCGGGGCCTTCACGCACCGCCGATATCGAACAGACCGTCACGCTGGGCGCGCACGGCCCTTATCGGGTGCTGCTGATTCTGGCTCACGCCTGAAGCAGGCTGACAGCGTAACCCCGCCGTTCAGTCTGCAACGAAAATGGCGCGGAAGTCATTTACGTTGGTCAGGGTCGGCCCGGTCACGATCGAGTCACCCAGCGCACCGAAAAAGCCGTGCCCATCATTTCGATCCAGGCTGTCGGCAGGATTAATCCCCTGCGCCCAGGCACGCGCCAGCGTATCTGGCGCAAGACAGGCGCCGGCAATTTCCTCAAGACCGTCGACACCGTCGGTATCGGCTGCAAGCGCATGGATTCCCGGCTCACCCTGCAATGTCATCGCCAGAGACAGCAGGTACTCGACATTGCGGCCGCCTCGCCCGTCTCCCCTGACAGTCACGGTACTCTCGCCGCCGGAGAGCAGCACACAGGGCGGCTTAAATGGCTGTCCGCGCCTTTTCACCTGTAGCGCAATGCCACCTAAAACCCGTCCAACGTCGCGCGCTTCGCCCTCGATCGAGTCGCTCAGGATATGGCATGCAACACCTGAGTTGTGAGCCACGGCTGCGGCAGCCTCCAGCGCCATTTGCGGGGTCGCGACCAGGTGGGTCTCAATCTGCGGCAGTCGCACATCCCCCGGTTTAATCGACTCCCCTGCCCCGCTTGTCAGAAGTTCGATCACACGATCCGGCACATCAATGGCATAGCGGCGCAGGATGGCGAGCGCATCGGAGCAGGTGCTTGAATCCGCGACGGTCGGCCCCGAAGCGATGTCAACCGGGTCATCGCCGGGAACATCCGAGATGATCAGATTCACCACACGGGCCGGGCGACAGGCTGCGGCCAGACGGCCACCCTTGATCGCGGACAGATGGCGACGCACGCAATTCATCTCTGTAATCGTGGCGCCGCTCCTGAGCAAGCTGCGATTGATGGATTGTTTGTCTTCGAGGGTGAGTGTTGCTGCCGGCAGCGACAGCAGGGATGAACCGCCTCCTGAAATCAGACACAGCACAAGATCATCCGCCGTCAGGTTGGATACCAGCGCCAAAATGCGGCGGCTGGCCAGCAGCCCCGCCTCATCGGGCACCGGGTGCGCAGCCTCGAGTATCTCGATGTGTTTGCAGGATACGGCATAGCCATAGCGCGTCACGACCAGCCCTTCGAGAGGGGATGACCAGCAATTTTCCACTGTGCGCGCCATCGCCGCAGACGCCTTTCCGGCACCGATGACAATCAGCCGTCCCTTCGGCGGCGCCGGGATATAGCGAGGTATGCAAAGTTCAGGCTGGGCGGCGGCGATAGCGGCGGCAAACATTTGCTGTAACAACGCCCGTGGGTTCTGGTCGCTCATGTCAGTCCTGTCGAAACTCGATTTATATTCCACGCATCAGCCACCACCAGGCCGTGAGCGTGACGAAGGAGATCACCAGACCCACCGCCACCATCAAGGTAGCAAACGGGGGATCCAGATCGTGTTCGGTGGCGAGTATCGCGGCGGTGATCATCGGCGGCATGGCCGCTTCGAACAGGGTGATCTGTATCGCCTGCCCGTGCGCGCCCAGCAACGGCACGTACAGCAAAAACAACACCAGCGGCGCCAGCACCAGCTTGAACCCCAGACCGACTGCCAGCTTCTTGCCGTTGCCTGCCAGATGTCCCAGACGCAACTGAAAGCCAACCGACAGCAGCGCCAGCGGCGCCAGGGTGTCGCCCATGCGCTTCAACACCAGACTCATCCATTCCGGATAGTGCACCGGCAGCAACAGCAGCGCAATGATGAGGGCGATGAAAGGCGGGAAGCGCAACACGCGCATAGCCATTTCGCTCACCTTCGGACGGCCCGAGGAGTAAATGCCTGCGAAGGTGATCCCCAGCGTGGAGAGCACCAGAAATGAACCCAGCTGATCGACGATGATGCCGCTGGCGATTCCCTGATGCCCGTAGTACGCCTCTATCATCGGCAAACCGACATACGAAGTGTTACTCAACCCGCCGGTCAATATCAGCGCACCCACAGTGGGGCGCGCCCAGTTCATCCAGCGTCCGACCAGCCAGAAGAATCCCGCCGACATCGCAAACAATATCCACGCCATCGCCGCCATCAACCCGACATCGCCGCTGATCTTCAGGTCATGCACCGACAGCAGTATCAGCGCGGGAAAGGAAACATGGATGATAAAACTGCTGAGCACCGCCGGCGTGCTGGCCGGCATGCGATTGAACCGGTGCAAAAAAACACCGGCGACGAAACACAGGACGAGCAGGATGAGATTATTCATGCGCTCACGTCATTCCCACCCCATTCGGGGGCAGGCAGCGGCGGAAAAACGAACGCAGTGAGTTTCTATAAAACGAGCGTAGCGAAGTTTCGAGCTTGCGGCAAAACGAGACCAAAGGCCGAAGTTTCGAGGAACGGCCATCCGGCCCGGATTTAAGGGACATTTGCCGCAAGGTAAGCCTTTAACGTCGCCACATCGGCATCCATCACCTCGACGCGCTGCGGCAGGTTTTCGATGCCCTCCAGTGCTTTGGGGCGTTCGGGTTTGCGGCCCAGCGCCTCCAGAATAGTCTCCTCGAACTTGGCAGGCAGCGCGGTTTCCAGACAGATCAGCGGCAGACCCGGGCGGCGTTGTTCCAGACCTACCTTGAGGCCGTCGGCGGTATGGGTATCCACCATTACGCCGTATTCCTCCCACAACTCGCGTATCGTCTTGAGACGGTCATAGTGCGTGCTCTTGCCGGAAGCAAAGTTAAATTTAATAAGGGCATCCCAGTATGGCGTACCCTTGATGTCGAACGCGCCGCCCGCATCCACGCGGCTCCAGAATTCGCGCACCTTCGCGCCGTCGCGCCCGACCAGGTCATACACGAAGCGCTCGAAGTTGGACGCCTTGGAAATATCCATCGACGGGCTGCTGGTCTGGTAAGTGTGGTCCGTACCGCGCGGACGGTAGGCGCCGGTTCTGAAAAACTCGTCCAGCACGTCGTTCTCGTTGGTCGCCAGAATCAGCTGGCCGATCGGCAGCCCCATCATGCGCGCGATGTGCCCGGCGCAGATATTGCCGAAGTTGCCGGACGGCACCGAAAACGCCACCTGTTCATCGTTCGATTTCGTGGCGGCAAAGTAGCCCTTGAAGTAATACACGATCTGCGCCGACACGCGCCCCCAGTTGATCGAATTGACCGTGCCGATCTTGTGGGCAGCCTTGAAGGCGTGATCGTTGGACACCGCTTTCACCATGTCCTGCGCATCGTCGAACATGCCGTTGATGGCGATGTTGTAGATGTTCGGATCCTGCAGCGAATACATCTGCGCGCGCTGAAAAGCACTCATCTTGCCGTTGGGCGAGAGCATGAACACGCGGATGCCGCGCTTGCCCCGCATCGCATATTCGGCAGCGGAACCGGTATCTCCCGAAGTCGCACCGAGAATATTCAGTTCGGCATGTTGCTTGTCGAGCGCATATTCGAACAGGTTGCCCAGCAGCTGCATCGCCATGTCCTTGAACGCCAGGGTCGGGCCGTTGGACAACTCCAGAATATGCACGCCCGGCGCCAGAGTTCTCAGCGGTGTGATCTGGGCGGCATCGCTGTCCGCGCGACCGTTGCTGTAAACGTCTGCCGTATAGGTCTTGTCCAGAATAGCCTTCAGGTCATCGGCCGGAATGTCGGTCGCGAACTTTGACAGCACGGCAAACGCCAGGTCTGCATAAGACAGACTGCGCCAGGCATCCAGTTCTGCCCGGCTCACCTGCGGATATTCTTCCGGCAGGTACAGGCCGCCATCGGGTGCCAGGCCCCCCAGCAATATTTCGGTGAACGTCCTGGCGGGCGCATTGCCCCGTGTGGAGATGTATTTCATTTGATAACTCACTTCTGCGTCATTCCCGCGAAAGCGGGAATCCAGCGAAAATTTAATTCGGCGAAACCGCCAAGTTTGGCCTTTCCTCGAAACTCACCGTCATCGGCGACCGGTTCGTCCCGCTGCGCGGGGCATTACAATCAACTGGATTCCCGCTTTCGCGGGAATGACAGCTTATTTTCCCAGTTCTTCCATCCGTAACCTGGTCACCTTGCCGACCACCACGGAAAGCGCTTCGATCTTTGCGATCGCCGCATTGATGCTTTTCTCGCGGGTCTGATGGGTGAGCATGATCAGGTCGGCCTGGGTTTCACCTTCGCCCGGTTCCTTCTGGATCACCGCATCGATTGAAATCTGCTCGTCGGCCAGGATGCGGGTGATGTCGGCCAGCACGCCCGTCTTGTCTGCAACACGCAGGCGCAGGTAGTAACTGGTGATCACGTCATCCATGGACAACATCGGCAGATCGACCATCGCATCCGGCTGGAAGGCCAGGTGCGGCACGCGATTTTCAGGGTCAGCCGTGTGCATACGCGTGATGTCGACCAGATCTGCGATCACCGCGCTGGCGGTAGGTTCGGCGCCTGCGCCCTTGCCATAATACAGCGTGGCGCCGACTGCATCAGCCTGCACCAGCACCGCGTTCATCGCGCCTTCCACGTTGGCGATCAGGCGGCGCGCGGGGATCAGCGTCGGATGCACGCGCAGCTCGACGCCCTCGGGCGTGCGACGTGCGATGCCCAACAGCTTGATGCGATAACCCAGCTGTTCGGCGTATTTGATGTCCACCGCATCCAGCTTGGAAATGCCTTCGATGTAGGCCTTGTCGAACTGCACGGGAATACCGAACGCAAGTGAGGCCAGCAGCGTAATCTTGTGTGCGGCGTCCACGCCTTCGATATCGAAGGTCGGATCGGCTTCGGCATAACCCAGACGCTGCGCTTCTTTGAGCACGGTGTCGAAGGAAAGACCCTTGTCGCGCATTTCGGACAGGATGAAATTGGTCGTGCCATTGATGATGCCGGCGATCCACTCGATACGGTTCGCGGTAAGCCCCTCGCGCACCGCCTTGATGATGGGGATGCCGCCCGCTACCGCCGCCTCGAAGCCGACCATCACGCCCTTGTCCTGCGCCGCCTTGAATATTTCGTTGCCGTGTGTCGCAAGCAAAGCCTTGTTGGCGGTGACCACATGCTTGCCGTTTGCAATGGCCTGCAACACCAGCTCTTTCGCCACCCCATAGCCGCCGATCAGCTCGACGACGATGTCGACTTCCGGGTCGTTCACTATCGAGAAAGCATCATCGGTCACGCGGCATGTGCCGCCCGTGACTTGCCTTGCCAGCGCCATATTTTTATCGGCGACGGCCACGATGCGGATGGCGCGTCCGGCGCGCCGGGTGATTTCTTCCGCATTGCGCTGCAGCACGGTGAACGTGCCGCCGCCGACGGTGCCGATGCCTAGTAGTCCTACGTTGATTGGTTTCATAAAATTCAGTTCCTAGACGTTAGTCGTTAGTTACTAGTTAGAGACGCGCCGTTTTAACTAACGACTAGCGACTACAACCTAGCAGTTATATTATTTTCCATGCCGCTTGCGGTAAGATTCCAGAAAGCGCGCTATACGCCCGAAAGCATCGGTCAGATCGTCCACCGTCGGCAGGAACACCAGTCGCAGATGATCCGGGCGTATCCAGTTAAAACCGGTTCCCTGCACCACCAGCACCTTTTCGGCTTCCAGCAATTCCAGTATGAACTGCTGATCGTTTTCGATCGGATAAATTTCAGGATCCAGGCGCGGGAACAGATAGAGCCCCGCTTTCGGCTTGACGCAGGAGATGCCGGGTATTGCAGTCAGCAGCTGGTAGGCCAGATCGCGCTGCTTGCACAGCCGCCCGTTGGGCGCGACCAGATCGTTGATGCTCTGATAGCCGCCCAGCGCTGTCTGGATCGCGAACTGCCCGGGCACGTTCGAACAAAGACGCATCGAAGCTAAAATCGTCAGCCCGTTGATATAGTCCTGCGCATGCTTCTTCTCGCCCGACACCACCATCCAGCCGGAGCGGTAGCCGCAGGCGCGGTAATTTTTGGACAGGCCGTTCAGCGTGACGAACAGCACATCGTCCGCCAGCGAGGCGATTGAGGTGTGCGTCGCACCGTCGTACAGCATCTTGTCGTAGATTTCGTCGGCGAAAATGATGAGATCGTGCTCTCTCGCGATCTGGACGATTTCCTTCAGGATGTCATCAGAATACAGCGCGCCGGTCGGATTGTTCGGATTGATGATGACGATGGCGCGCGTGTGCGGCGTGATCTTGGCTCTCATGTCAGCCAGATCGGGATTCCAGTCATTCGCTTCGTCGCACAGGTAATGGCGCGGCGTCCCGCCTGCCAGGGTCACCGCTGCGGTCCACAGCGGATAGTCAGGCGCCGGTACCAGCACTTCATCGCCCGTGTTGAGCAAACCCTGCATCGCCATCACGATCAGTTCGGATGCGCCATTGCCGATGTAGATGTCGTCCAGCCCCACGCCCGCGATTTTCTTGGACTGACAGTAGTGCATGATCGCCTTGCGTGCGGCGAACAGGCCTTTCGAGTCGGAGTAGCCTGACGAATTGGGCAGATTCAGAATCACATCCTGCTGAATTTCCTCCGGCGCTTCAAAACCGAACGGCGCCAGATTGCCGATGTTCAGCTTGATGATGCGCTGACCTTCCTCCTCCATCTGCTTGGCGCGTTCCATGACCGGCCCGCGAATGTCGTAACACACGTTGGACAGCTTGGTGGATTTTAAAATTGGTTTCACTTGTCGGTCACTCAGATAAGGCGCGGCTTGCGCAAAAGGGAGTGATTTTACCTGCGCTACCCTCGCACAGCAAATCGGATGGGGGATACGGCCGGGAATTTTATAAAAATACGCTCACGCGGGGACGCGGAGACTACAGAGAACAGCAGACTCGCGCTAAAAACATCTCTCCTCGTCTTTAAACATGTGCAGACAAATGAACTCAAATAATCCATTAGGCCGTCATTCCGGCGAAAGCCGGAATCCAGTCATAAAAAATACTCTGCGTAGCAGGCAAAATAAGCCGATTACCGATCACGGCGAGTTTCGAGGAACGGCCAAACCACGATGTTGTCCCGCTTGGGTGGGAAATTGTTAGTCATCTGGATACCGGCCTTCGCCGGTATGACGTAATTTTGTGCTAATAAACTATCTGGGATGAACTGACCGTCATTCAGCGTCAATGTAAATATTTTTGCCGGCTTTTCTCCGTGTTCTCCGCGCCTCCGCGTGAAGCGGGGGTTTATGATGATTTGACGCGCATCGCGACTAACCTCTACACTCAGCATCATCTTTTTAAAGCCTGCGAGGTCACAAGTGAAACTGCATCTGGCCAATCTCGGCGACACCAAACTTTTCACCGGCTATGCGGATGATCATGTCATGGTCAACCGTGAGCGCTTCGACACCAGCATCGCGGTACTGGCGGAAGAAATCCGCAGCGACTGGCATGTTGCGGGTTTCGACGCCTTGAACGAGGCTCACTTCGACTATTTTCTGGACCTGAAACCGGAAGTGCTGCTGCTGGGCACAGGCATTAGTCAGCGTTTCCCGCACCCGCGCCTGTATCGCGCGCTGACCAATGCGGGCATCGGCGTGGAGTGCATGACCACCCCTGCCGCCTGCCGCACCTACAACATCCTGGTTGCGGAAGACCGCAGGGTGATCGCCGCAATTCTGTTTTAATACGGCGAGTGGTAAGCGGCGAGTGGGTTTCCCGGTCCCTGACGCGGTATAATCCGCGCCACACAAAAAAGACTGAATTGATCATGCTCATCACCCGCCGCCTTGAATTCGATGCCGGACATCGCATCCCCAACCACAACAGCCAGTGCAGACACCTGCACGGCCACCGCTATGCGATCGAGATCACGCTGTCCGGCGACATCATCAACACCGAAGGGCAATCCGAGCAAGGCATGGTGATGGATTTTTCCGACGTCAAACGCATCGCGCAGGAAAAACTGGTCAATGTATGGGATCACGCCTTTCTGGTCTATCGCGGCGACAAGCCGGTGTACGATTTTCTGGCGACCATCCCCGAACACAAGACCGTGATCTTGGATGTCGTGCCTACCGCCGAGAACCTGGCCCAGATCGCCTTCTGCATCCTCAACCCCGCGTACCAGGACAGTTACGGCAATCACCTGCGCCTCGAACGCATCCGTCTTTTCGAGACCCCGAACAACTGGGCAGACTGCGTTCGCGGCTGAAATCGCTAAAATTTTCTGGACACGCCGCGCGGCTTCGGTCAAAATGCGCGCCTTCAAAAGCCGGATAGCGCAGGCATTGAAAATGGAAGTGTGGCCGAGCGGTTTAAGGCACTAGTCTTGAAAACTAGCGAGGATGAAAGTCCTCCGTGAGTTCGAATCTCACCGCTTCCGCCAGAACAACGTTTCAACCAGCCTCACAAAGACTCACTAACCCGCATGGCACACGCCTTAGCGGGTTTTTTATCGCCTGAACGGTAGCAATCAGGCTCATTGAATCTCGCACAGGGCGCCACTGAGAAAAATCACTCGAAAAATGACATATCGTGCGTAAAATTGACGTACAATTGTCACATCTGTTTCAGGAGTATTGCCATGACGACCGCTATAGCGAATGAATCCGCCCGCATCAATTTGCGCACCAGCGTTGAAGCGAAGGCGATGATCGAGCGTGCAGCCAGCTTGATGGGGACAACGGTTTCCAGCTTTATGTTGCAAAATGCGTTTGAGGCGGCGCGCCGGATCGTTTCAGAGACCGATACGCTGCTGCTGACGCAGCGCGATTTTGAGGCATTCACCGCTTCCATTGAAAATCCGCCAACACCCAATGCAGCTTTGCGCGAACTCATGTCACGTCATTAAGCGATGGTTGCTATCCATCTGTTGACTGCGACTCATCGCCGAGACGGATTTGACTGCGGTGATGTTGCACTGAATGAATTTTTGCTTCGCCAGTCCGGACAGCTCCAGCGGCGCGGATTCGGCAAGACCTACGTGGCGACGGCAGAGGATGGAGTGAGCGTAATTGGATTTGTAACCGCCAGTGCGGGGCAAATAGCCACGCCTTCCCTGCCGGACCAAGCCAAATTGCCGCGCTATCCGGCGCCCATTCTGCGCATTGGACGGCTCGCAGTGGACATCCGTCACCAGGGCAGTGGCATTGGTCAGGACTTGCTGGCATTCACATTGCGTTTGGCCGTAGATTTTTCACGACAAGTCGGCCTGTATGCCGTGGTAGTGGATGCCAAGCACGACAGGGCGAAATTGTTTTATCTGAGACTGGGATTTATTGCCTGCATGGACAATCCGCTGTGCCTGTACCTGCCCATCTCCACCCTTGAACAGTCTGTCGGGCCATAAAAAGCATATACCGACAACGCATACCGGCCCTTTATCCTGAAGAAAGATGAATCGCGGCAAGCGAGGCCAGGCTGCCCCCGGATTTTTCTGCACAGCTGACGTTCGGAACTTCGCCAACCCGGCTCAGTCGCTGGCCGCATCGAAAAAATGAAACTGGTTGCGCCCCGCCTGTTTGGCCACATACATGGCCTGGTCGGCATGGCGCAGCAAGTTGTCTCCATCGGCATCGTCATCCGGATAGAAAGCCGCCCCGATGCTTGCCGATATCCTGATGTCATGGCCATTGATATTGAAAGGCTGACCTATCGAATCCATGACCCGCGACAACATCTGGCGGCACTCCGCTTCATCCGAAATGTCCTGGAAGATCAGCACGAATTCGTCTCCTCCCAACCGGGCCACCGTGTCCGTGGCCCGGGATATCGCGAGCATCCTGCGGGCCACTTCAACGAGCAGCAAATCACCCGCCTCGTGGCCGAAAGTGTCGTTGACCGGCTTGAAGCCGTCGAGATCCATGAAACACACGGCAAGCTTCCCCTCGGATCGCTTCGCGTGGGCAATCGCCATTTCGAAACGGTCGTTGAGCAGCGTCCGGTTGGGCAGCCCGGTGAGCGCATCGTGGTGGGCCATGCGTTCGAGCTGTTGCTGCTGATCTTTGAGGTTGGAGATATCCGAGAACAGGGCGATGTAACGGATGGTTTCGCCTGCGTCGTTTTTGACGGCTGACAGGGTCAGTCTTTCAGGATAGATTTCGCCATTTTTTCGCCGGTTCCAGACTTCGCCTGACCAGTGCCCGTCTGAGAGAATTTCCCGCCACATGGCATCATAAAATGCCTGATCCTGTCGGCCAGAGTGCAGTATGCGCGGATTCTTGCCCAATATTTCCTCGCGGCTGTATCCGATTATATGGCAGCAAGCCGGGTTCGCTTCGAGTATTGTGCCCTGTTTGTCGGTGATCAGAATGCCTTCTTCCGCATGATCAAAGACGCCCGAAATCAGCCTCAAGTGGTCGTCTGCCTGCTTGCGCTCGGAGACGTCGTTGATGATACCGAGGAACTGGGTAAGTTTGCCCTCTTTATCGAATATCGGCGAAATATGAAGCCTGTTCCAGAACAGGGTACCGTCTTTGCGGTAGTTGCGCAGCGTGGCTTTCCCGGCACGGCCCTCTTTGAGGCAGGCGCGGATTTCGGCAAGTTCGGGCTGATCGCGGTCCTCGCCTTGCAGGAAGCGGCAATTGCGGCCCAGCAATTCCGAGGCCGGATAGCCGGTTATTTCCTCGAATGCGGGGTTCACGTAGATCAACGGCAAGTCGGGGTCGGCGGCATCGGCGATGGCCACGCCGTTGGTGCTCGATCTGAGCGCATCCGATTGCATCCTGATCAGCAATTCTGCCTGCTTGCGTTCGGTGGTGTCGGTACCGACCGCAATGAGGAAACTCATCTTGCCTTCGTCGTCGAGCAGCAAGGTGTTTGTCCAGTCGAACACCCTTTTTTCCCCGTCCCGCGCCACCCAGATATTTTCATGGCGTGCCTTGATGTTGCCCGACAGAGCGGACTCGAACACGCTTTCAATGTCAGACCGCTGTTCCGGCAAGAAAAACTTTTGCCAGAAGAACGGCTTGTTCTTTACTTCGTCAAAGCTGTAGCCGGTAAACTCTTCTGCCGTCCGGTTGAACCGGACGATGGTGCCGCTCCGGTCAATCACCAGAATCAGGGTGCCGGCCGACTGGACGATGGCATCCATGAAATCCCGTTCATGCCGCAAATCTTCCTGCAGTTGCATGCGCTGGGTAATGTCGTCATAAATGGCGACGATCTCGCCGCTGTCGAGTTTATAGATGTAGTTTTCCCTCCAGCCAGAAGTGCGCTCATCCTGGTAGAGGGAAGCAGGGAAATGTTCCGCGCTCCCGCTTTGCCAGACGCGACGGAAGGCATCGAGCAGTCCCATTTTCTCGGCGCCGGGAAAAGCGTCCGTCAGCCTTTTACCGATCAAATCCTCGCGCCGTACATTATCCATGCGTTCCGATGCGCGATTGATATTGGCAAAGATGAAATCGGCGCCATCCTGTATCGCACGGCAGACTGCCACGCCACTGCTCATGTTTTCGAGCAATTCCTCCAGGCGTTTTTTGCTCTGGCGCAGTTCATTGTCACGTACCTTGCGCCCGCTGATGTCGCGCGATGAGTTGAACAGTACCGGCCTGCCATCGAGCAGCAGCGGGAAACCGCTGACCTCGACATCGAAAATTGTGCCATCCCGGCGACGGTGGCGGCTCTCGAACTGGCCGCGCTCGTGTTGTGCGAACTGTTGGCGAAGGACTGCGGCAAGTTCGCTCTCTGACAATCCGGCATCCCATCGGGATACGTTCATGCCGATCATCTCTTCTCTCTGATAACCCAGCATGTTGCAGAATGAGTCGCTGACCTCGATGATATTGCCGTCAACGTCAAGAATGTGGATGCCGTCGCTGGCATTGTGCAAAAGCGCAAGACTCTTCTCGTTTTCCTGCTGCAGCGCCTGTGTATTGGCAATCAGTTTCCGTCTGGAGTCGAGCAGCTGCCGCACCAGCGGTGTCATCATCCAGTACAGCAGCAATCCACCGACAATGACCAGCATCGCCAGAAGAGCCGCAATGTATTTCAACTGCGCTGTCACCGGGCTATACAGTTCCGATTGATCGATCTTCAATACCATGCCGAGGCCAAGCCTGCCCACCGGAGCATAGGCCGCGACAACCTTTTCCCTGCGGTAATCCGCAGCGAAGATGAGTCCGGATTTGCCATCCAAGGCGTAATTCATCGGCAAAGCCTTGTCTTCTACCACCCGGGGCAAGCGCTGGAATTTCCTGACTGAAGCGCTGTGCAGATAGCAATTCATGTCCTGCGGCGCTTCTTCCGACGGGCCGCACAGGGCGATTTCGCCGGTTTTCCCGATGGATATGGCATCAGCCAGGGCATTGGCCGACAGTTCCAGATCGGCTTCCGTCATCGCAGTGCCAATGCGTCGCCCCTGCTGATCGAAGATGTCGGTGAGGGCATGCAGAATGAATTGGCCGTCCCACAACAAGAATGCGCTGTGCTCTGTATTGATGGGGATGTGCAGCGCCGGATGTTGTAAAAAGCGGCCTGCACGCGCGACTTCGGCGCCCTGTGCATCGTAGAATGACACGCCACTGAAGCCATGCGACAGAAACAGTTCGGTCATCCGCTGCAGGTCGGTTCTGCTTTTTATATTGCCCCCGACTGCATTGATCTGCATCAGGCTGTCAATGACGGGGGAACCGCCGACAAACTTCCGCGTATCATCCATCGCCTGAGCGATCTGGCTATCGAGCAGATCAACATTCCTCTTCACAGAGACTTCAAGACTTTTGCTCAGTATCGATTCGGCCTGATGTTGCATCACGGCATAAACAGAAATGCCCGTGACCACGGTCAATGTCATCAAAATCAGGAAACCGACGAGGCCTATCCTGTATTCATCCAGTTTTAAAAACAAATTATTCCTCCGGCTCCTTGCCACTTGCGGCCTCTCAAAATACGCTATCAGGATTCATACGCCGGGCTAAAGCGGTCGCTGGAGCGATGCAGGAACAGTCTGTTGCATCATGCAACATCCGTCAGGAGGCGCGTTTCTGCCGGGAAGGTCGTGCCGCACCGGCTCGATTTTACCCCAACCGCATATTCTGCACCCGCGTTTTCCGCGCTGCATGCAGCTCAAAGAGAAAAGCGCCCATAAAACCCGCATGTTTGTAACTGAATGTAATAGCCAGCACTATTCGTCACCGCCAGCATACAATTAACTGTCGGCGCCAAGCTGACTCATGTTTACCTGTGAACATGATTCTTAACTCCCTGTTAAGACATTTCGCCCCTGAGGCTTATTTGCTTCAGGGGCATTTTTTTGACTGGTCGTTTTGCTTCTCACACCCTCCTCTATCAGGTGATTTGCGCCACCAATGCGGCAGAGTCTGCAAACACGAGCCTGCGCAATTAAACATTTCTGCGCCTTGCTGCGACTTTTTGATTTACATCAATACGCGTTATCTGAACTTGTCATAAATTAGCGCTGACATTTTTGTCATCAACAGAATCGAATGGGGTAATTATGAAAATTAGTGCCAAGAAAATCGCATTGCTCGGGTTATTATTGACTGCCTCCGGTGTCGTGGCCGCCGAAGATGATCCATGGATGGTCAGAGTCAGGGCGGTCAAACTGAACTGGGCCAACGGGCAAGCAAACGGTCTTGCAGCGACCAATGTACAGGCTCAAAACACGACGATCCCGGAATTTGATGCGACTTATTTTTTCACCAAAAATATTGCCGCCGAACTGGTTCTGACTTATCCGCAAAACGTCGACATCAATATTGCCGGTGTTAAGCAGGGAACGATAAAAGCGTTGCCTCCTTCTTTGCTGTTGCAGTACCACTTTACTGACCTGGGACAGTGGAAGCCCTATGTCGGCGCCGGCGTCAACTACACCATTTTCAGCAAGCGCAACAATATCCTGGGCGGTGGGGCATCGGTTGATCAGTCCAGCACCGGTCTGGTGGCTCAGGCAGGCTTCGACTATATGTTCGACAAAAACTGGGGCTTTAATGCAGATATTAAATACATCCAGATCAAGACCAATGTTTACGTTGGTGCAACCAATATAGGCAGGCTGGATTTGAACCCGCTGACCCCTTCGATCGGCGTGACTTATCGCTTTTAAATGCCGGAACAGGCATAGTCTGGCTGCATAAATCAGGCTATGCCCTTGCAGCGAGCAAAACAAAATTCCGGCACTGCCGGAATTTTTTTTGGAAGATGGCGACGACTTTCCGGGTTTATCGGCGCAGCTCAACTCTTCCGGCATCGGTCCTGGAAATTTCCAATGCCACCAATCTCCGCTGTTTATATCCTGATTATTGATTTAGAATCAGTTCGCTGTGTAACCACCCCATTTCCGGCCTCGAAACTTTCGTTCATGAAGGAGTACGATGGTGATCCGACAATTCTGGCTTCTGCTGCCTCTGGCCCTGGGCGCATGCGCCGCACCACCGGCCCGGCTTTCAACAGGTTCATTTGCCGCCGTCACCCCGCATATGGCCCAGACACAGGATCTCGTCGGCAGCCGGGTGCGCTGGGGCGGGACGATCGCAAACGTCTCCCCGGGCAAGATAGAAACGTGCTTCCAGATAGTGAGCCATCCCCTCGATTCGTCCGCCCGCCCGGAGGAAGGTGACAGTTCAGAAGGGCGCTTCATGGCCTGTGCCGCAGGATTCTACGATCCGGCCATTTATGCTGTCGGCAGGGAAGCTAGCGTGACGGGGACTCTGCAAACGCCTTTACCCGGCAAAATCGGGGAATACGAATACCGCTTCCCACGCGTGGCTGCCGAAGAAGTTTATCTGTGGCCCAAGCACGAAGCACGCCCGAATTATCCTCCCCCCTACTACGATCCGTTCTGGTATCCACCCGGCCCCTGGATGATGGGACCGATGGGGCCGTGGTAACAGGGTTTGATCATAAACGGGCATTCAGGCATTCATGTGATGGAACCGAATCTGATTGCGTCCTGATTCCTTGGCCTGGTACATCGCCGCATCCGCCCACTTGAGCAGGTCTCCCTGGCTTTTTTCGTGGTCGATGAACACCACCACGCCGATGCTTGCGGTGCAATGATGCTCGACGACAGCATCAGCGATTCCATCGCCTTTGAGGGTGAGCAGATAGGGTTCAGCCAGACGGGTGCGGATTTTTTCTGCAACCAGACCTGCCTCGACACTTGACTCGGTTCTGCCGACATCCAGTTCGCCTAACACCACCAAAAATTCATCGCCGCCGAAACGAGCCACTGTGTCCAGTTCGCGCACGCAGCCTCTCAGGCGGCTCGCCACCTCAATCAGCAGCAGGTCGCCTGCCACATGCCCATACTTGTCATTGAGCGGCTTGAAGTTATCCAGATCCAGCACCATCAATGCCGCATAACGGCCGCCACGCTTGCTCGCAGCCATTGCCTGACTCAACCTGTCGTCGAACAGGCGGCGGTTGGGCAGTTGCGTCAGCGGATCGTAGAAAGCCAGATTGCGTATCTGCGTCTCCGCCAGTTTGCGCTCCGTGATGTCATTGCCGATGGTAATGAGGAAGCTGGCTTTTCCGTCTTTGCCAAAAATCAACGTATTTGTCCAGCCAAAGATCCGTTTTTCCCCATTCCGAGCCACCCAGAAATTTTCATAATACGGCTTGATGCTCCCGGACAGGGCCGACTCGAACATGGCTTCAACTTCAGGCTGCTGTTCAGGCACGAGAAAATTTCGCCAAAAGAACGGCTTGCCCTTCACTTCGTCAAAACTGTAACCGGTAAATTCTTCCGCCGCCCGATTGAACCGGACAATGGCGCCGTTCCGGTCAATGACCAGCATCAGAGGGCCGGCCAACTGAAGTATGGCATCCATGAAATCGCGTTCATCCTGCAAGCGATCCCGCAGCAGCTTTCTTTCGGTTATGTCGCGTGCTGAGTTAAAGATCACCGGTCTGCCGTCAAGCGTGAGTCCAATGCTGCTGATCTCGACATCGAAAATACTGCCATCCCGGCGGCGGTGGCGTGTCTCGAACTGGTGGTGCTGTTGTACTGTAAAGAGTTTCCCGAGTGCTGGGTGAATTTCAACCGCTGTGAATTTGGCGTCCCACCGGGACACATTCATGCCGAGCATCTCCTCGCGGCTATAGCCCAGCATGTCGCAGAACGAGTCGCTGACCTCGATGAGATTCCCCTCGGCGTCCAGAATGTGTATGCCGTCGCTGGCATTGTGCAGCAATGCGAGATTCTTCTCGTTTTCCTGTTGCAGGATTTGCTGGTTCCGGGTCAGTTCACGGGTCATCTTCTGAGCCAGAGTAAGCGCACGCGCGCGTCCGGTCACCAGCTGCCAGGTCACGAAAAACAGCAGCAGACTGACGACGATACCGCTCTGGATGATGAGGCTGGTCATGTACGTGCCCAGCCGTTTTTCGAATGCGGGAGATGAACCCAGCAGCATCGTCCAGTCATGCCCCGCGACATCAATGCCTGTGGAAGCCTGAAACTGCGCCTTCCGCATATTGCCGAAGGCGTTGTCCGAATCGTACATCAGGGTTTTATCCGATACCTCTTTACCATCATAAATCTCGCAATCCAGTTCACTCGCCGCCTCACCATGAATGCCGCGCATCAGATCGCTCATGCGGAACACTTCATAGACCCAGCCGATGATATTGGCGCGGCGCTCGATGACGGTACCGTGCGGCGCGCCATTTTTGTACACGGGGAGATACATCAGAAATCCGGCCTGCACATCCTTCAGGGTTTCCTGCGCCAGCCTCACCTTGCCGGAAATAGAGGCTTTGCCGCTATCGCGCGCCTGTTCCATGGCGGCGCGGCGCACCGGCTCGGAATACATGTCATAACCGAAGGCCAGCAGGTTGCGGCCGCTGAAGGGTTCGAGATAGATGATCGAAGTATAGAGGCTGCGTATGCCTTCGGGCCTGATCGCATACACAGGAACATCTTTGCCCTGGAGCTCCTTGCGGATGGCGGCGATATGCGCCCCTTCCTGCCCGGGCGGCACGATCAGCGAAAAGCCGACACCCTGTATTCCGGGATAATCCTCGTCAAGATGCTGGTGCTCGACATAAGTGCGAAAGTCATCGCGAGTCACGCTGTCGGAAGCTGCGAACAAGCCCTGCGCCCCGCGCAAAACCTGCTCATAGGTGAGCAGCCGCTGTTTGATATTCGCAGCGTTTTCACGCACCTTGAAATCAAAATCCGTCTGCAACAGGAGGACATTCGCATCACGTTCAGTTTGTCCAAACTGATAAGTGATGCTCAGCGACGAAAGCAACACCAGCCACGGCAGAAAGCCGCCGGACGTCAACCATGCCCGCAAAAAACCGCTTTTTTCTTTTACGCTTGAAGAGTTCATCATGTTTCAGTGCATGGTATTGGGGCAACCCCCGAGCTCCGGAAGTTGCTCGATCCAGTTGTAATTCTGCGCCTTGCCTTGCAGAAAGTACAATCCGATCACTGAAGTCCGTGTTCAGCCTGATTTTTTTCCATGAAAAAAATCAATTCACGATTGCAACTTTCCTGATACTTCGCTAGTCTGACACACGTTGTTTCAATAATGCATAACTTTCAGGAGTCCATCACATGCAATATCCAAACCAGTTTGCCGCTACCACAGGCACGCTTGCTGCCGAACAGAACAAGGTGTTGCGCAACACCTACATGATGCTGGCGATGACCATGATCCCGACGGTCATCGGCGCGTTCATCGGTCTGTCAGTCAATTTCTCATTCATGGTTCTGCACCCTGTCATCGGTTCATTGCTGATGTTCGGCGCGATGATGGGCCTGTTGTTTGCCGTCACGGCACTGCGCGACAGCGCGTGGGGCATTCTGGCGCTGCTCTGCTTCACCTTCGTGGCGGGTGTCTTTCTGGGTCCCATCCTGCAAGTCGCCTTGCACCTCAGAAATGGCGCGCAGCTGATCGGCATGGCGGCCGGCGGCACGGGTCTGATTTTCTTTTCCCTGGCCACCATCGCCACGGTAACCAAGAAGGATTTCAGCTTCATGGGCAAATTCCTGTTCATCGGGCTGATCCTGCTGGTGGTAGCCTCTTTGGCGAACATCTTCTTTGCCATCCCCGCGCTGTCCTTGACCATCTCCGCGATTGCCGTGCTGATTTTCTCGGCCTACATCCTGTTTGACATCAGCCGGATCATCCAGGGTGGCGAGACCAACTACGTGATGGCCACCATGGCACTGTATCTGGACATCTACAACATCTTCGTCAATCTGCTGAGCCTGTTGATGGCGTTCAGCGGCGAAAGAGACTAACACTGCCCTGCCTCAAAAAAGGCGGCCGGCTGGCCGCCTTTTGCTGTTCGATCAACCCTTCAGACCGACCCCATGCTGCCTTCCATAGAACAAAGACTCGCGGTTGAACTCGCTGCAAAATCCGCACAGGTCGCTGCTGCTATTCAAATGCTGGACGAAGGGGCGACCGTCCCGTTCATCTCGCGCTATCGCAAGGAAGCCACCGGCGGTCTTGACGACATCCAGCTGCGACTGCTCGATGAACGCCTGAATTATCTGCGCGAACTGGAGGCGCGCCGTGCGGTCATCATCGCGTCGGTAACCTCCCAGAACAGGATGACGCCGCAGTTGCTGGATACGATAGCGCATGCGACAGACAAGACGCATCTGGAAGATTTGTATCTTCCCTACAAAGTAAAACGCAGAACCCGTGCGCAGATTGCGCGTGAGGCGGGACTGGAAGCACTGGCCGATGCGCTGCTTGCAAACCCTTCTTTGCAACCTGAAGAAGAAGCCGCCAAATACCTGAGACCCGCTTTCAGCACCGAGCAGGGTGAAAATCCGGGTGTGGCCGACACGAAAGCTGCGCTGGATGGCGCACGGCAGATATTGATGGAACGCTTCGCAGAAGACGCCAGCCTGTTGCAAGGCTTGCGCGATTACGTGCAGGAACACGGGGGGGTGCAAGCCCGCGTGATCGATGGAAAACAGGAGGCTGCGGCCAAGTACAGCGATTATTTCGATTACTTTGAGTCCATCAGAACCATCCCTTCGCACCGCACGCTGGCTATCCTGCGGGGCAGCCGCGAGGAGCTGCTCAACGTGCAACTGCGCCTGGACACAGAAGCGGAAAAGCCTGCCATGAGCGCGCCTCACAACCCGTGCGAGGCTCGCATCGCCGCCCGTTTTGGCATCAGGAATATGAATCGCCCAGGCGACGCCTGGCTGGCTGACACCGTGCGCTGGACCTGGCGCGTGAAGAGCTTTGTGCATCTGGAATCCGAATTGATGGGCGCGCTACGCGCAAAAGCCGAGACGGACGCCATCAACGTGTTCGCGCGCAACCTGAAAGATTTGTTGCTGGCAGCGCCCGCAGGGCCCCGCGCCACGATGGGCCTGGATCCCGGCATACGCACCGGCGTCAAAGTAGCGGTGGTGGACGAGACTGGCCGTGTCGTGGACACCGCCGTCATCTATCCGCATCAGCCCAAAAACGACTGGGACGGCTCCTTGCATGTGCTGTCCCAACTTGCCGAAAAACACCGCGTCGCGGTGATCGCGATCGGCAATGGCACGGCCTCGCGCGAGACCGATAAACTGGCGCTGGATCTGATCAAACTGCGGCCTGAACTCAAACTCATTAACGTGGTGGTGTCGGAAGCCGGCGCCTCGGTTTATTCCGCTTCGGAATTCGCATCAAAAGAGTTGCCCGATCTGGACGTCTCGCTGCGCGGTGCGGTCTCGATCGCCCGCCGCCTGCAAGACCCGCTGGCCGAACTGGTCAAAATCGATCCGAAATCTATAGGCGTGGGCCAATATCAGCATGATGTCAGCCAGGCGCAACTGGCGCGCTCGCTCGATGCGGTGGTGGAAGACTGCGTGAATGCGGTGGGCGTGGATGTAAACACCGCCTCAGCCCCCCTGCTTGCGCGGGTTTCCGGCCTTTCCAGCAGTGTCGCCCAGGGCATCGTCAGCTATCGCGACAGCAATGGTCGTTTTGCCAGCCGCGAGCAACTGAAGAGGGTGCCGCGTCTGGGCGGCAAGACATTTGAGCAGGCAGCAGGATTTCTGCGCATCATGGGAGGGGATAATCCGCTCGATGCATCCACCGTACATCCCGAATCCTATCCGCTGGTGCAACGCATCCTCAATGACATCAAACAGGACATCAGGACGGTGATCGGCAACAGCACGCTGTTGAAATCGCTCAACCCCGCCAGCTACCTGAATGAAAAATTCGGCATCCCCACCATCACCGACATCCTCCGTGAACTTGAAAAACCGGGCCGCGATCCGCGCCCCGAGTTCA
>DFWZ01000001.1:124410-138771 GCA_002381565.1 Gallionella sp. UBA4121 | reverse complement strand
CATCAGGACGGTCTGGTGCATATTTCCGCGCTGTCCAGCACCTTCGTCAAGGACCCGCATACGGTGGTCAAGGCAGGTCAAATCGTCAAGGTCAAGGTACTGGAAGTGGATGCCAAGCGACGCCGCATCGCGCTGACCATGCGCCTGGCCGATCCCGCGCAGCAAGCGGATACCAGGCAACGTGACATGCAAAGACCACAGGCTATGCGTATTCAACCGAAAACTGAAAACGTTAAACCTGTCGTCCCGAACGCAATGGCCACCGCATTCTCAAAGCTTAAATCCTGATACGCTACAAGCAACTAACGACTAACAACGGAGTTTATATGAAAACATCAGAAATAAAATTCACCGTCACGCTGGACGAAAAAAACATGCCGAAGAAAATCGACTGGAACGCAACGGACGGCGGCGTGACGAGCACCAGCACTGCAATCATGCTCTCGGTCTGGGATGAGGAGGCGAAAAACACTCTGCGCATTGATCTGTGGACCCCCGAGATGATGGTCGAAGATATGAAACAGTTTTATCACCAGACGCTGTTGTCCATGGCAGACACGCTGGAGCGCGCAACCGGGGAAAAGGAAGCCGCAAAGGCCATGCGCAACTTTGCCCAGGAATTCGGAGAACGCATGAAGCTGGTGATGAAAAATCCGGCTTTTTCGTCCAAACCATAACAGCCATTCGTCTGTTTTCAAAAAGGGGTCATGCGTGAAATCAATACTTGCAATATGCCTCATGCTGCTATGCGTTGCAGCATTTGCTTCCGGAGCGCCTTGGTACAAATGGCAAAACAGGATAGATAAGACGATCATGTGTTCGCAAAATCCGCCCGGAGAGTTCTGGAACAGGTATCAGGGCCCCTACATGGAATCGAACTGCAAAAAATCGGGCTACCCGCAATAGCCCCGGCGCAGCAAATATCAGGCGGTCCGGATGCATTTACTGCGTATTTACGCACAAGTGTGCTTCATAAACCCGCCGGAAAACGCTAGAATCCATGTTTTGCAACTGACCCAATCTTAAGGAACTTGAATATGTCCATGTCCGACCGCGACGGTTTTATCTGGTACGACGGCAAACTTGTACCCTGGCGCGATGCCACCACCCATGTGCTGACCCACACCCTGCACTACGGCATGGGCGTATTTGAAGGACTGCGCGCCTACGAGGCCGCATCGGGCACGGCGATTTTCCGCCTTAAAGAGCACACTGACCGGTTATTCAATTCGGCGCACATCTTCCAGATGAAGATGCCTTATGACAAGGAAACCATCCTCGAAGCGCATCGCGAAGTGGTACGTGTCAACAGTCTGAAATCCTGTTATATCCGGCCGATCTGTTTTTACGGCTCGGAAGCGATGGGCATTGCTGCCACGACCTTGTCCACCCATGTGGCCATCGCCGCCTGGCCGTGGGGCGCGTACCTGGGCGACGAGGGCATGCAAAAAGGCATACGCGTGAAGACCTCCAGCTTCACCCGTCACCATGTGAACGTGAACATGTGCCGCGCCAAGTCAGTGACGACTTACGCCAACTCGATCCTGGCTCATCAGGAAGTCGCAAATGACAACTACGACGAAGCGCTGCTGCTGGATGTGGACGGCTACGTCGCTGAAGGTGCCGGCGAAAATATTTTCATCGTCAAGAAGGGTAAGCTCTACACGCCTGATCTGACTTCCTGCCTGGAAGGCATCACGCGCGACTCCGTCATCACGCTGGCGCGTGAAATGGGTATCGAAGTAATTGAGAAGCGCATCACACGCGACGAGATTTACTGCGCAGAAGAGGCTTTCTTTACCGGCACAGCCGCCGAAGTGACCCCGATACGCGAACTCGACCAGCGCACCATCGGCACAGGCTCACGCGGCCCTGTCACTACCCGTCTGCAACAGGCATTCTTCGATTGCGTGGCAGGCAGGCATCCTGATCACACCGACTGGTTGAGCTACGTCTGAGGTATCTGACTATGAACGATCAAAACATCACTCAGCGTTACATCGAAGTCACGGCAGAAGATCTGCCGCTGACCTGCCCGATGCCCAACATGAGCCTGTGGAACGCACATCCGAAAGTGGTGATCGGATTTGGCAACAGTCGCGAGGCGCGCTGCCCTTATTGCGGCACGCTGTATAAATTGACAGGCGAGCTGCCGCACGCGCATCACTGATCGCCCTCTCCTCCAACCCCTCCCCCGCCGACGTGGGAGGTGAGCTTGAACGTAAAGGTTGAATGAAAAAAATACTGGTTATCGGCCCCAGCTGGGTAGGCGACTGCATGCTGATGCAACCGATGCTGATGCGCCTCAAACAACGCCACCCGGACTGCCTGATCGACGTACTCGCGCCATCCTGGACGGCGGCACTGCTGCGCGCCATCCCTGAAATAAACGAGACCATAATCAATCCGTTCCCGCACGGGGCGCTCAATATTAAAGGTCGTTATCGACTCGGCGTGCAACTGCGCAGCGCGCAATACGATCAGGCCATCGTGCTGCCCAACTCACTGAAAGCGGCACTGGTGCCGTTCTTCGCGCGCATCCCGCAGCGCACAGGCTTTGTCGGCGAGATGCGCTACGGGTGGCTCAACGATGCGCGCAAACTGGACAAAAGCGTACTGCCGCTGATGGTGGAACGCTTCGCGCAACTGGCTGAACCCCGTGGCGGTCAAATTCCGCACCCACTGGCCAATCCAAAACTGACGGTTTCAGCGGCACAGGTTGACGCCACGCTGGAGAAACTCGGCCTGACGCTGGATCAGCCGGTCGCGGTATTCTGTCCGGGTGCCGAATACGGCCCTGCAAAACGCTGGCCTGTGGCCTACTTTGCCGAAACAGCACAGCGTCTGCACCATCTGGGTTACGCGATCTGGCTGATCGGCTCCGCCAAGGATAGTGAGGTCGCGGAAAAAATTGTCTCGCTCGGCAACCAAACGACCCGCAACCTGTGCGGCAGCACCGATCTTACTGACGCCATCGCACTTTTATCATGTGCTCAGCTTGTCATCAGCAATGATTCCGGCCTGATGCACCTGGCAGCCGCACTCGACCGCCCCATGATAGCCCTGTTCGGTTCCAGCAGTCCGCAATTCACCCCGCCGCTCTCCCCCCAGGCTATGGTCGTCAGGCTCGACATTGCGTGCAGCCCCTGCTTCAAGCGTGAATGTCCGCTGGGGCATTTCAACTGCATGAACCAGCTCACGCCCGACAGGGTGTGGGAAAAAATTGGCCAGATCATCAAAACCAGCCCCGCCTAACCAGAATCAAAACAATCTCATGCGGAGGCGCGGAGATTGTGGAGAAATCCGCATTATTGAACTTGAACTCAATCCGACCTATCGATAATTTGTATGGTTTTTCATTAAAGCAGTTTTTTGTGTTTTTCTCAGCGTTCTCCGCCTGCCTGCGGCTGGCAGGCGTCTCCGCGTGAGAGATTCTAATCATAAATTCACGGAAAGTGCCCCATAGGTGCAGAACCTGCCCAAAGAAATCTTCATGGCTTATGACATACGCGGCGTCACAGGCAAAACGCTGACCGCCGCGATCGTCGAAGCCATCGGCCAGGCCATAGGCTCGGAAGCCTTAGCTCGCGGACAGCAGGCGATTGCCATTGGTCGCGATGGCCGCCTGTCCGGCCCTGAACTGATCGCAGCGCTTGCGCGCGGCATCCGGAAAAGCGGCATAGCCGTGATCGACGTGGGTTGCGTCACAACGCCGATGGTGTATTTCGCAGCATATCACCTGAATACACACTGCGCAGTGGTGCTCACCGGCAGCCACAACCCGCCGGAGTATAACGGGCTTAAAATTGTACTGGGTGGCGAAACGCTGTACGGCGAGGCGATACAGGCGTTGCGCACCCGCATCGAACAGAACGATTTTTCCGAAGGCTGCGGCAGCTACAGCCAGCAGGACATCAGCGCCGCCTACATCGCACGCATCGTCTCGGACGTTAAACTTAATCGTCCGATGACAGTGACGGTCGATTGCGGCAACGGCGTGGCGGGTGCCTCTGCTGCCGATCTGTACCGCCAGCTCGGATGCACCGTACGGGAAATGTATTGCGAGGTGGATGGACACTTTCCAAATCATCATCCCGACCCATCCGATCCAGAAAATTTGCAGGATTTGATCGCCGCCTTGCGCGGTAACGGCAGCGAGATTGGCCTTGCCTTCGACGGCGATGGCGACCGTCTGGGCGTGGTCACAAAGGATGGCAAGATCATCTATCCTGACCGCCAGCTGATGCTGTTCGCAGCCGACGTGCTGAGCCGAAACCCCGGCGCCGAGATCATCTTCGACGTGAAATGCACGCGCCATCTGTCCGGCTGGATACGCGCTCATGGCGGCAAACCTTTGATGTGGAAAACCGGTCATTCGCTGATCAAGGCCAAGATGAAAGAAACCGGCGCACAACTGGCAGGAGAAATGACGGGGCACCTGTTCTTCAAGGAGCGCTGGTATGGCTTCGATGACGGCCTGTACGGCGGCGCACGCCTGCTGGAGATCCTCAGCCGTGTCGCCGATCCTTCCGCTGCGCTAAACGCCTTGCCGGATGCTTTTTGCACGCCGGAGTTGCACATTCAGACTGCGGAGGCCGAAAATCGCGCGCTGCTGGCACAGTTGATGGACAGCGCAGATTTTACCGATTTTAAAGAGATCGTTGCGCTGGATGGCCTGCGCGTGGAATATGCGGACGGATTTGGTCTTGCGCGCGCCTCCAACACCACGCCTGCCATCGTGCTGCGTTTCGAGGCTGATACGGAAGCGGCCTTGCAGCGTATTCAGGACGACTTCCGCAGGATTTTCAAGCGCGCCGCGCCGCACCTGCTGCTGCCGTTTTAGTCTGCCTGCGCAGATTTTCCCTGATCTGCAACAGATTGCCTGCTCGATTGTTTACCGCCCCACTCCGCGTTGTTTTACAATCCACACTCGCACCATCCAAGCTGTCAATATAAACCGCATTCAAGCCAACACCCCCGCAAATGACTACGCAGAACACATCGGAATTTTTTATCGGACGACAATCCATCCTGGATCGCAATCAGGATTTGGCCGGGTTTGAATTGCTGTTTCGTTCAGGCCAAAAGAATTCCGCCCAGTTTCTCGACAATGTCGCAGCTACCTGCGCGGTCATCAACCATGCCTTTAACGAAATAGGCTTCCAGACGGTGCTGGGCAAGTACCGCGGCTTCATCAATGTCAACGATCTGATGCTGATGGATGACACCCTTGAACTACTCCCCAAGGATCGGGTGGTCATCGAACTGCTGGAAACCATAGAGATCAATGATCTTGTAGTGGAACGCTGCAAATATCTGAAATCAAAAGGTTACCTGCTGGCGCTGGACGATGTCAGTCAGTATACCGACAACCTGGAACCGCTGCGTGACTGCATCGATTTCATCAAAATCGACCTTAAACTACTGTCCGGCATGGACAATCTCACCAACACCCTGGCTCACCTGAAAAAATGGCCGGGAAAACTGCTTGCCGAAAAAGTGGATAACCCGGAAGAAGCCATACAGTGCATGAATGCCGGTTTCCAGCTGTTTCAGGGCTACTACTTTGCAAAACCTCTCATCATTACCGGCAAGCGCCTGTCTCATTCCGAACTGGTGCTGATGCGCCTGCTCGCCCTGGTCATGAACGATGCAAAAACCGAAGAAATTGAACAAGTGTTCAAACAGAATCCCGGTTTGAGCTTCACGCTGCTGCGCCTCACCAATTCGGCGGCTGCCGGATCGCATCGAAAAATCACCTCGCTGGCCAATGCCATCACAATACTCGGCCGCCGCCAGTTGCAGCGCTGGCTGCAACTGCTGGTCTACACCAACGACGGCCGCGCCAGTTTTCCAAACCCCTTGCTGCAACTTGCGGCGACACGCGGAAAATCCATGGAGTTACTGGTGAAAAACTTTTCCGGCTGCACCATTGAGCTGGAGGATCACGCCTTCATCGTCGGAATCATGTCGCTGATGAACACACTGCTCGGAATGCCCCTTGCCGAGATCATCTCGCCGCTCAATCCGCCGGCAGAAATCCGTGATGCGCTGCTGTCGCGGGCAGGCCTGCTCGGCAAACTGCTGTCATTGATCGAGCATTTGGAAAACTACAATATGGAAGCGGCCGGCGAACTACTCGAGGATCTGGCTCCGCTCACGATCGAGCAAATCAACCATGCACAACTCGAAGCGCTGGCCTGGTCGAACAGCTTCGAACAGAGTCAGTAAACACCAGCCTGCGAAACAGTTCTCGCTCGTACATCAGGGTATTTAACCCTGATGACGAGCCAGCAAGGCCGGACTCACCAGACTATAACTTGTCCTTCACCCAATTTGGAACGGATGCCAGCGCCGCCGCGAGATGCTCAGGTTGCGTGCCGCCTGCCTGCGCCATGTCCGGCCTGCCGCCGCCCTTGCCGCCTACCTGCATGGCGACCATATTCACCAGTTCGCCTGCCTTGACCTTGCCTGTCTGATCCGCTGTCACGCCCGCAATCAGGCTTACCTTGCCGTCATTGACCGATGCCAGCAAAATCACCGCCGACTTCAGCCTGTCTTTGATCTTGTCCAGCGTCTCGCGCAGGATAGCCGCATCAGCTCCTGCCAACAGCGCTGCGAGCACCTTGACACCGTTGATGTCCTGCGCCTGACTCACTAACTCGTCGCCCTGGGCGGAAGCCAGTTTCGATTTCAGCGCGGCAAGTTCCTTTTCCAGCGATTTTTGATGATCGAGTATCTGGGCGATGCGACCTGCCGCTTCATGAGGCTGCGCCTTCACGGCGTCAGCCATCTGACGCAACTGGCGTTCCTGCATCTGGATCAAATTCAGCGCGACGTCCCCGGTCACAGCTTCGATACGCCGCACGCCTGCCGCGACACCGCTCTCAGCCGTGATCTTGAACAGGCCGATGTCGCCGGTGCGCACAACATGCGTGCCGCCGCACAACTCTATCGACGAGCCGATATTCAGCACGCGCACTTCGTCGCCGTACTTTTCGCCGAACAGCATCATCGCGCCTGTCTTCTGCGCATCATCGATGCCCATCACGCGAGATTGAGTTTCGGCATTGGCCAGAATTTCGGCATTCACGATGGACTCGACCTTGAGTATTTCGGCATCTGTCATCGGCTGGCTGTGCACGAAATCGAAGCGCGTCTTGTCAGGGTCAACCTGCGAACCTTTCTGCTGCACATGGCCGCCCAATACTTCACGCAACGCCTTGTGCATCAGGTGCGTGACCGAGTGATTGCGCTCGGTGGCGAGACGCGCCGCCATATCCACTTTCGCAGTGACACCATTGCCAACGGTCAGCTTGCCAGTCGTCACGACGCCGTGATGACCGAACACCGTCGCCTGAATCTTCTGTGTATCTTCAACCGCGAAAATACCATGCACGCTGCGCAACTCGCCCGAGTCGCCGACCTGACCGCCTGACTCGGCATAGAACGGTGTATCGTCGAGCACCACCACACCCGTATCGCCCTCGTTCAGTTCATTGACCGACACGCCATCCTTGTACAAAGCCAAAACATTGCCCTTGTGCTCCAGCGTATCGTAGCCGTGAAAAGTCGTCGCAGGGCCTGTATATTCCAGGTTCGCTGACATCTTGAATTTTCCGGCAGCGCGCGCCATTTGCTTCTGGTTCGCCATTGCAGTGTCAAAAGTTTCCACGTCAACAATAAATCCATGTTCACGACAAATGTCTTGGGTCAAATCTAATGGGAACCCGTATGTATCATGGAGTACAAAGGCACGATAACCATCAAAAATCTTATATCCCTCTAATAACGATTTTTGTACTCTGACCACTTCCTTGTGCTCAGGCTGTATGATTACCTCATTACCATTATCATTAAGTATGAGGGATTGTATTTTTTGCTGCGTACCTGATAAAGATCCAAAAGCTAGCTGCTTTCTACTTTCGGTAAGTATGAAGTCAGGAATTAAATCCCATGCTCCAGACAAATAGTGTTTTTTGTAATAATTCGCCGCAGAAAAAACATATGGATGATTTAGTATCTCCGATACTTGTGTCATGCCTTGTTCAATAGTCTGGAAGAAGCGCTCTTCTTCCAGCTTGAGTATTCCCTTCACTCGAACCTGTTCCTGAACAAGTTCAGGGAAGGCTGCGCCCATCTGCTCAACCAGATCGGGCACCATCCTGTAGAAAAACGCGTCGCGCGCGCCCAGCTTGTAGCCGTGGCGGATCGCGCGGCGGATGATGCGGCGCAGTACATAGCCGCGACCTTCGTTGCCCGGGATCACGCCGTCGGCGATCAGGAATGAACAGGCGCGGATGTGATCGGCCAGCACTTTAAGCGAAGGCGAATCCAGATCGGTACAGCCGGTCTCGCGCGCAGCCGCTGCAATCAGCGCCTGGAACAGGTCGATCTCGTAGTTGGCATGCACATGCTGCAATACCGCCGAGATGCGCTCCAGCCCCATGCCGGTATCCACGGAAGGCTTGGGTAGCGGGTGCATCACGCCTGCCTCGTCGCGGTTGAACTGCATGAACACGTTGTTCCAGATTTCGATGTAGCGGTCGCCGTCTTCTTCCGGTGTTCCCGGCAGGCCGCCCGGAATATGCTCGCCGTGATCGTAGAAAATTTCGGTGCAAGGGCCGCATGGGCCGGTGTCGCCCATCATCCAGAAATTGTCCGACGCATAGCGCGCGCCCTTGTTGTCGCCGATACGGATCACGCGATCCGGGGCCAGCCCCATCTCTTTGGTCCAGATGTCGTAGGCCTCGTCGTCTTCGGCATATACCGTGACGTAGAGCCTGTCCACAGGCAGTTTGAACACTTCTGTCAACAGTTCCCACGCAAAGGCAATCGCATCGCGTTTGAAGTAGTCGCCGAAGCTGAAGTTGCCCAGCATCTCGAAGAAGGTGTGATGGCGCGCGGTATAGCCGACATTTTCCAGGTCATTATGCTTGCCGCCTGCGCGCACGCATTTCTGGCTCGATGTCGCACGGGTGTAGGGGCGTTTGTCGAAGCCCAGAAATACGTCCTTGAACTGGTTCATCCCCGCGTTGGTGAACAACAGGGTCGGATCGTCAGTCGGCACCAGCGAACTTGAGGCGACTACCGTATGGCCTTTCGAGGCGAAAAAATCGAGGAATTTCTGGCGGATTTCACTGCTTTTCATGTTTTGCATCCATCGCTGATTACGTTGCAACTGGCGGCGTCTAAGCACACCGGACAAGATGCGCATCATACCATCCGGCACGCTGGGCTAGCCACTGCACTTGAGGCCGGATGCATTCACGATCTTTCGCCGGCGCAGGAAAACGCTCCATGCGAACACCTATAACCCCATCAGCCAATGATCCCTGAAACGGCTATGAATGGCAGATGTTACTGAATGCCGTGCAAAAAACGATATCCCTTGTAGCTGAAGATCATACCTTCCGGCGTGATCTGCTCCAGCTTCAGTCCCGGCGTCAGGGATTCACCTTCATGCAGCATCAGGGAATTGACGCCGACAAGGCTGTTCGCGGGTTTACTCGAATAGGCATGAAACTGAATTGTCATGGCCGGTATCTCCTGCTGAATCGGAAGAGGCAATTCAGCCATGGACATCGCACGCGGTGCAGCATCAGCCGGCTTTTCCTTGATAGGTGCCGGGGCCACTGCGCCGGGCTTGGCTGCACTGACGGGTGCCGGGGTATCCGGTTGGGCGGCCATTCTGACAGCAGGTGCCGCGATGGATACTGAGTTCATTTTCGGCGATTCCTGCGCTGTCTTTCCTGTCGTGCGATACAGAGGGGCCGGTGCAACTTGCTGTGATGCCTGAACTGGCGATTTCGCGGCTATTTCTGGCGACTCGCGAGCCGGCTGCCATGGGCGCAGCAGCCCGATCACGATGCCGCCGCCCAGCAGCACCGCTGCGAGCAAGCCGTAATACACAGGTTGTTTGGTCGCCACTACCGTGACCGTTGCTGCCGGCAAGGTTGGCGCAGCACTGCGTTGACGCTGCTGGTCGGATTTTTTCAGCGCTTCCAGAATATACGACATGGCTATTTTTCCTTTTTCACTGGCTCGCGCAATAGCTTCGGCGCCGTCAAATCCGCCGCAGCGCCCAGGCGCATCATGGTCTGAGCCCCGACTGTGCCGTCGGGTGTGAGCCCCTGAATAAGTTGAAATTGTTTGACCTGACGCACCATGGCCTCATCGAACACCGGATTCTGGCTGGTTTTTGCAGCCTTACCATAAATTTGCGCGAGTTGATCGCTCAGCCATACAACATCCGGCCCGCGTTCACCCGGCTGAATCTTGCGGCTTGCAACGGGCGGCGCGCGCCAAAGCAGGTTGTAGCCCCCCGACCATTGCTCCGCAAGGGCGCCGAGAGAAACCACGCGGGTTTCACGGCCTATGGTAAAGGTAGCGGATCGATCGTCAAGCCGGGTCAGCGTTGCATGGAATTCCTGCCCCAGACCATCGTGCATGAACAGGACCGCAGGACGGTTCAGCTGACGCAGTTCATCCAGCCCGCCGCGCCCGGTGCGGCAGCGTAAACCCATGGTTTCAGCCTGAAGACACTCATCCGCCCCTTGATAATCCGCACCCCATGCACGAAATAGCGCAGCGTAAGCCAGCGCCTTGCTGCGCGCGACAGGCTCGGCTTTCGGCCATTCCAGGGTGGAGAGGATAGCTGCCGGCCTGGCAATGACGGGTTTAACCTGTGCCGGGAGCGGCTTAACTGTCAGATACAGTCCCGCCGCCAGCACTATGCCTGCCAGCAAAACCGCCAGCAGGGGGCGCATGCGTGAAGCCGGATGAGGAAACACCTCGCGCGCCGCTTGCATCAGGGTCGCACGATCGACCCGCTCTTTTCCTTGCACGTAGGCGCCCAGCAACGCCCGGTCGCAAAGTACGTTGATGATGCGGGGAATGCCGCCGCTCAAGCGGTACAGCCGCCCCATCAATGCCGCCGGGAACAACTGGCGTTGCGTGCCGGCAACCCCGAGGCGATGCTGCACATAGGCTGCGATTTCCTGACGGGACAACGGCCCCAGGTGATAGCGCGCAATAATCCGTTGCGCAATCTGGGATAGTTCCGGCCGTGCCAGCATCACCGCCAGTTCAGGCTGTCCCAGCAGGATGATCTGCAATAATTTACGCTGATTGGTTTCCAGATTGGTGAGCAGCCGCATTTGCTCCAGTACGTCGGAAGAGAGATTTTGCGCCTCATCGATAATCAGCACGGTGTGACGGCCCCTGGCATGAGCGTCCAGCAGATAGCGGTTGATGCAGTCGACAAATACCTTGACGCTGGTGTTGCCGGACGGGCAGTCGATGCCGAATTCGGCGCAGATGCTTGATAACAACTCCGCTACCGTCTGCCTTGGATTGAATATGTAGGCCACATCACAGGATTCGGGGATCTGTTCCAGCAGGCAGCGGCATACCGTGGTCTTGCCGGCGCCCACCTCGCCCGTGAGCAATACAAACCCGCCACCGCCATTCACGCCATACAGCAGATGCGCGAGCGCCTCCTGATGGCGCTGACTCATGTAGAGATAGCGCGGATCCGGTGCGATGGAGAAGGGTGCGTCAGTGAGGCCAAAGTAACTCTGGTACATTGGTGGTCTGCAAGTTAAGGATATCGTGCCATTATAGCGGCAAGTCCCCTGCACTCAAGGCGTCAACTGCAGGGTGCGTTAACATGTGACCGGCTAGCTCTAACTTCACTCCGGATAATCGAATCAAATGGGTCGTCGAAGGTCTGCTCCAACAGCCAGACTCGACCCGTTCCGCCATTGCAAACAGACATAGCGCTATATGTTCTATCATCAACAAAAACCTGCTTCAATTTGCTCACATATTCCATTTTTGCTTCCAATCGAAACCGGGGAAACTGTGCAATTAATTCAGGCCGCCAGCAAATGGCTTCGTGTTCTGTCGCCAATACCGAGCAACAAATTTTCAACGCTGATGTCTTCGTCAAGCTCATCCCAGTGCAATCCGCTGCCGCCACCGCTGATTTCGTACTGTTCGCGTTGAGCAGGCCTGGCATTCAGCAGACGCGGAAAATAAGCCAGAGGAACACCGAGCTTGCGACCATCTAGGAAGTCCACCCACATCGTATTTGCATCGAAACTCACTGCATTAGCTAAAGAACTCATACCATGTCCTTTCTATCAATTGACGGTTATCGAAAATCACTTTCGTAAGGTCGTTCAATTCCTGACTGTTTAACCCGTAGTTCTCTGCAACGCACACTTGCGGTTCAACCCAAAATTTAGCACTTGAACCTGACTTTCGCACATGTACATGCAACGGCTCACGTGGTTCACCCTCGTTGGAGAAGAAGAAAAACGTATAACCTTTGTAGCGCAATATAACAGGCATCGTCAATCCTCCACAGCAGAAGTTCGCAGCACCTTGAAAATCACATCCAGCGAAAAGCCGCGCGATTGAAGAAAGCGCATCTGACGCGCCTTGTCCTTGGCGTCAGTCGGCAGCGTGCCGAACTTTCTTTGCCACACGCCGCGCGCGGATTCCAGCTCACTGTCTTTCAATGCGGGCAGAGCCTGCTCGATCAGCTCATCGCTGATGCCCTTCTGGCGCATTTCGTGCGTGATACGCTGCGTGCCGAAGCGAGGCCGCCTGGCATGCAGCAGTTGCGTGACTGCACGGGCATCGGACAACCAGCCGCGCTCAATCAGATCATCCAGCAGCGCATCCAGATCAACCGGCTGCAACTGTTCGAACTCGTCCTCCACCTGAGCATACGGGCGCAGTTTGGCCGCCAGTTCGGCGCGGCTGTATTCGCGGCGAGCCAGATACTGCAAGGCCCGCGTGCGCAGACTTGGTTCAGGCCTTTTCCTCATCCGGGTGCCCGACCAGAACCTGCCCCCAGCTTGCCATTGTTTGGCCGCCTGGCGGAATGGCTGCAAGTAATGGCTTAAACGCAGTTTTCATGCGTCTTAGTCTAATACTGAGTAGTTTCAACAGTGGTTGCATCAAAAGTTATTCGGGAGTTTTCGGCTTCGCAGCAGGTTTATCACCTGCATCGATCAGCGCAACACCTACGGCGGCTCGCACCTTGTTTTCGATTTCACGCGCAACCTCAGGGCGTGCGCGCAAGTATTCGCGCACATTGTCTTTGCCCTGACCGATTTTTTCACCGTTGTAGCTGTACCAGGAACCGGCCTTTTCAACCAGCTTGTGCAGCACGCCCAGGTCGATGATTTCGCCCTCGCGCGAGATCCCTTCACCGTACAGAATATCGAACAGCGCTTCACGGAAGGGAGGCGCGACCTTGTTCTTCACCACCTTGACGCGGGTCTCGTTACCGATCACTTCGTCGCCCTTCTTGATCGCGCCGATTCGGCGAATATCCAGGCGCACCGAGGCGTAAAACTTGAGCGCATTGCCGCCGGTAGTGGTTTCCGGGTTACCGAACATCACGCCGATCTTCATGCGCAGCTGGTTGATGAAAATCACCAGCGTGTTGGAACGCTTGATGTTGGCTGTCAACTTGCGCAAGGCCTGCGACATCAGACGGGCATGCAAGCCCATCTGCGCATCGCCCATTTCGCCTTCGATTTCAGCCTTCGGGGTCAACGCTGCGACCGAGTCGATCACCACCACATCCACTGAGGCTGAGCGCACCAGCATGTCGGTGATTTCCAGCGCCTGTTCGCCGTTGTCCGGCTGCGAGATCAGCAGGTCTTCGACCTTCACGCCGAGCTTCTGTGCATATTGCGGATCGAGCGCGTGTTCCGCGTCGATGAAGGCCGCCGTGCCGCCCAGTTTCTGCATTTCGGCGATGACCTGCAAGGCCAGCGTAGTCTTGCCGGAGGATTCCGGTCCGTAGATTTCCACCACGCGGCCGCGCGGCAAGCCACCCACACCCAGCGCGATGTCCAGCCCCAGAGAACCGGTGGACACCACCTGTATGTCCTGCGCCACTTCGTTTTCACCGAGGCGCATGATTGAGCCCTTGCCGAATTGCTTTTCTATCTGGCTCAGTGCCGCAGCAAGCGCCTTGTTTTTGTTCTCATCCATTTACTTCCCCTTCAAAAATAGTGCGCGGATTATGGCACATCAATGCGCATCTGAACAGAACGATCGTTCTTTTATGTGTTTTTACCTTACAAAACCTTTGCATGGACAGCTTGTTATACGGTTTCACTACGGTGATTCAGCAAGTCGATCACGCCCTGCAAGGCAATTCGCATCGCCTGTGCGCGGACTTGGGCACGATTGCCGGCGAACCGATGACGCTGCGTACTGATGACTGCATGCTTTAATCCCCAGGCAAACCACACCGTACCCACCGGTTTATCTGGCGTGCCGCCGTCCGGTCCTGCGATGCCGCTGACCGCCAGAGCCACCTGCGCCGCGCTG
>DFWZ01000001.1:63922-124243 GCA_002381565.1 Gallionella sp. UBA4121 | reverse complement strand
CCATATTGAACCAGCGTCGCCTCACTCACGCCCAGCATCTGCTGCTTGGACAGATTGGAATAGGTCACAAAACCACGTTCGAACCACGCCGAGCTACCTGCCACATCGGTGATCGCCTGCGCTACCCCACCGCCCGTACAGGATTCCGCTGTGGCCAGCATCAGTCCGTGCGATTTGAGCAATCCGCCCAGCTGAGCCGCCAAAACGTCCATTAAAGGCCGCGCGCCAGATCGTTCTGTATATCAACGACCGCCTCAAGACCCACCGCGATGCGGATCAGTCCATCCGTGATGCCAGCTGCTGCGCGCGCCTCCGGGCTGATGCGTGCATGGGTGGTGCTGGCTGAGTGACAAATGGTGGTGCGCGTATCACCCAGGTTTGCCGTGATGGACAGCATCTGCGTAGCATCGATCACGCGCCATGCGGCATCCTTGCCGCCGCGGACCTCGAAAGCCACGATGCCGCCGCCGGATTTTTGCTGGCGCATGGCCAATTCATGTTGCGGATGCGATGGCAAGCCGGGATAGAATACACGCGCCACGGCAGGCTGCGCTTCCAGCCATCTCGCCAGTTCCAGCGCAGAAGCCGAGTGCGCATCCATGCGAATTTTCAGCGTCTCCATGCCCTTCAAAAATATCCAGGCGTTGAAGGCGCTCATGGTGGGACCTGCAGTACGCAGAAAACTGTACACCCCTTCCAAGTTCTTGCGACTGCCCAGCACCGCGCCGCCCAGCACGCGCCCCTGTCCGTCAAGATACTTGGTGGCGGAGTGAATCACGATATCTGCGCCCAGTTCGAGCGGGCGTTGCAGGACAGGCGTGCAGAAGCAGTTATCAACCGCGAGCAATGCACCGCAGCCCTTCGCCACAGCAGATATTGCCGCGATATCGGAAATTTCGGTCAGCGGATTGGATGGCGTTTCCAGAAAGAACAGTCGCGTATTGGGACGTACCGCAGCCTGCCACTCAGACGCATCGGTCGCGGAAACGTAAGTCGTCTCGACACCAAACTTCCTGATGATATTGTTGAACAGGTTGACCGTCGCACCGAACAGGCTGCGGGACGCGACGATATGATCGCCCGCTTTGAGAACGCCCATCACGCAGGACAGGATCGCCGCCATGCCGGAGGCTGTGGCGACGCATTGCTCCGCCCCTTCCATTGCGGCCAGACGTTCTTCGAACATGGTCACCGTCGGATTGGTAAAGCGCGCATAAATGTTGCCAGGCTCCTCTCCGATAAAACGGGCGGCGGCTTGCGCTGCGCTCTCGAACACAAAGCTGGAGGTCAGAAACAACGCCTCTGAGTGCTCGCCGAACTGGCTGCGCACCGTGCCTGCGCGCACCGCCAGCGTTTCAGATTGATAATTATTTTCGTTCATTTTTTCCCCAATCCGCATTCCGAATTTTTTCGATCCTGAATCCTTCACGCAACAACCTGGGGCGCAGCCCCTTAGTTGTGCGGGGAAGACCCATGCGGTCTGAATCCTGAATCCTTACTCCTGCTTCTCTTACATTGAACTGGCACTCATCGCCAGCTCAAGCTCCAACTCCATCTGGTCGTCGTCCGTTGATTTATCCGCCTTGCCGGCTGCACGCCCCCGCTCGATTTTGTCCAGATATCCCGGTGTGATATCGCCCGTGATGTAGCGCCCGTCAAAGCAGGAAGCTTCAAAGTCGATAATGGCCGGATTGGCCTTGCGCACCGAGGCTTTCAAGTCTTCCAGATCCTGATAAATCAGCGCATCTGCACCAATCTCGCGGCAGATCTCTTCATCGGAACGCCCCGTCGCAATCAGTTCGGCACGGCTGGGCATATCTATACCATACACATTAGGGTAACGCACCGGAGGCGCGGCCGAGGCAAAATACACCTTCAGCGCGCCGGCATCCCTCGCCATTTGCACGATCTCGCGACTGGTCGTGCCGCGCACGATGGAATCGTCCACCAGCAGCACGTTCTTGCCCTTGAATTCAAGACCGATCGCGTTGAGTTTCTGGCGCACCGATTTTTTTCGCATCGCCTGACCCGGCATGATGAAGGTGCGACCAATATAACGATTTTTGACGAAACCTTCACGGAACAGAATGTTGAGGCGGTTGGCCAGCTGCATCGCACTGGGGCGGCTGGAATCGGGAATCGGTATCACCACGTCGATCTTCACATCCGGCCAGACGCGTTTCAGCTTGTCGGCGAGATACTCGCCCATATACAGACGCGATTCGTGTACGGATATGCCATCCAGTACCGAGTCCGGACGCGAAAAATAGACATATTCAAAAATACAAGGTGTCAGCTGATGCCGGCTGCTGCACTGTCGGGAGTGTAACTTGCCCTCGAAGTCGACAAACACGGCTTCACCAGGCGCAATATCGCGCATGAATTTAAAGCCCAGCGTATCGAGAGCTACGCTTTCTGATGCGATCAGATATTCCGTGCCGCCTCCAGTTTCGCTCACACCGATGACCAGCGGACGAATACCGTAAATATCGCGAAACGCCAGCAAACCGTAACCTGCGATGATCGCGACTACCGCATAAGCCCCCTGACAACGCTGATGCACACCGGATACGGCATCAAAAATAGTCGCTGCATCCAGACGCAATCCCTTGCATTTCGACTGCAATTCGTGAGCCAGCACGTTCAGCAGCACTTCCGAATCGGAATTGGTATTGACGTGGCGCAGATCCTGCACGAACAACTGTTTTTTGAGTTCTTCTGCATTAGTCAGGTTGCCGTTGTGCCCCAGCACGATGCCGAACGGCGAATTCACATAGAACGGCTGCGCCTCGTTGTGATCCACCGCAGACCCGGCCGTTGGGTAACGCACATGTGCAATGCCCGTATTGCCCTGCAAGGCGCGCATATTGCGGGTGCGAAACACATCGCGCACCAGGCCGTTGCCTTTATGCAAATGAATGGTATCGCCATCCATCGTCGCAATTCCGGCAGCATCCTGACCCCTATGCTGTAAAACCTGCAAGCCGTCGTATAAAAGCTGATTGGCTGGCGTATACGAGACCACTCCGAGAATGCCACACATGTTTTTATCCTAATTATTAACTACGATCTTTGTAATGAATGCGCCGGGCGATATCGTCCGGCAATCCTGTTTTGGCCAGCAGGGCAACATCTTCTGCAGCCCGGCTGAACGTTGCACCACGCCAAAAAGCCTGTTCCGGAATACTCGATGTCCCGGCGAGCCATACGATAATCAGTATCACCAGCACGCCGCGCAACAGACCAAACAGCCCTCCCAGCAAACTGTCCAGCATGCCTAACCCGGCCGCCTTGACCAGTTTTGCGAACAACCAGACCAGCATGCCCCAGACGATCAGTGTAGCGATGAACACCAACACATAAGCCAGCCCGATACGGGCAGTGTCGCCGCTGATGGGCAGCATGGGTTCGATGTCACCGGCGAACTGCCGGCTCAGTATGAAAGCCAGCGGCCAACCCAACAACGATAACACCTCATAGATCAGGCCACGCCATAACCCCAGCAACAGCGACATCAGCATGATGCCTATCACGGCATAATCAAAACCGGTCATCTAACTTCCGTGACAACAGGGTGCAGGCCATGTTTTTCGAGCAAGCGGCGCACTTCATCCGCCTTGTTGCGATCCACATAAGGCCCTACCCGCACTCTTGTTGTGCCGCTGACAAGTTCGGTATACGCCTTGAAACCCAGCGCTTTCAACTTACCCGCTTCCTGAGTGGCCGTCACGGCATTGGAAAATGCGCCGACCTGAACGATATAGGTACCGGCTGATACTGGCCGGGCTTCGGCTTGTTTGGCTTCAGCCAGTTTTGCTTCAGATTTTTTAGCCTCGGACTTTTTTGCTTCAGCAGGTTTAGTTTCAGGCTTTTTAGCCTCGGGACTTTTGGCTTCGGTCGGTTTAACCTCAGATTTTTTAGCCTCAGATTTATTGCCCCCGGCCTGCCCGGCATCCGTCTGCTTGTCGGTGATCGTTTGAGTTTTTACTTCCGGTTGTGTCTCGGATTTTGCTGCCGCGGCAGCATTTTCAACGGTCACGCCGGACGCCGGGACGACAGCGGATTCGGCCAGAGTCGCCGCCTCTATCACTTCGGACAACGCCACGCCCGGCACGAACTCACCGACCTTGTCGGGTGCAGGAATGCGCATATCGATGTCCTGCCCGGTGGTTTTAGGCTCACTGTCCAGCACCATCGGCAGGATCACCACCACTGCCAGCGCGAGTGCAATCGCACCGATCAGACGGCGTCGCGCCCGGCTCTTGATATTAAGTTCTTCTGGTTGCTTTGCCATTGACTGAAACCTTTAATTACTGGAAGCACGCTATCACACAGGGCACGGGCAACGCGAAAAGCTACAAACCCGGGCTATCACACGCGCCGGGACAGCGCGGTCATTGCCTCCGCCACCGTGTAAAACGATCCAAAGGCAATGATTCTATCATTTTCACCCGCTGCGATACAGGCATGCGTGATGGCCTTTGCAGTATCAGCAAAACAGATGACCTCCCCGCGCACCCTGGCCCCTCGCAGCACACATGCAAGTTCCTCAGAATTTTCACCGCGCGGTGCGGCGATACCCGCCACCAGCCAGGTGTCAATGTATGGATCAAGCGCTTGTGCCACACCCGTGCTGTCCTTGTCTCCCAGCATCGCAAAAACTGCATAAGTATGCGGACATGGGGGCAAAGCAGCCAGATTTTGCGCCAGCGCACGTGCAGCATGCGGATTGTGCGCCACGTCCAGAATCACTTGCGGCTTGCCCGGCACGAACTGGAAGCGCCCCGCCAGCTCCACTTCAGTCAATCCACGGCGCACCGCTGCCATGCTCACCGGCAAGCGATCTTTAAATGCATCCAGCGCCGCCAGTGCGGCGCTGGCATTGTGTAACTGGAATGCGCCGCGCAAGGCAGGAAAGGGCAGCGCATTTTTCGCGCCCGACTGACTGCGATAATCCCATTGCCCCCCATGTGGCGTAAAACCGAATTCGCTGCCGATACACCACAACTCTGCACCGATATTCACAGCGTGATCTGCGAGAGACTGAGGCACATCGTTTCCTGAGAAAATTGCTTTGCGACCGCTGCGAAAAATACCGGCCTTTTCGAATGCAATTTTCTCTATCGTCTCGCCCAGATAATCGGTGTGATCAATGTCCACGCTGGCGACAATGGCACAATCACCATCGAACACGTTCACCGCATCCAGACGGCCTCCCAACCCCACCTCGAGTATCGCGACATCCACCTTGTGTTCGATGAACAGCTGCATCGCGGCCAGAGTACCAAACTCGAAATAGGTAAGAGGTATTTCACCTGAATCGTCATCCCCGCCCCCAACAACCCCATTCGGGGACTGGCTGCGGCGGGAAAACGAGGCCAAAGGCTGAAGTTTCGAGGAACGGTCATCCAGACGTTGTGCTTTGCGTGCCTGTTCTATTTTCTCGAACGATGCGCACAGCGCTTCATCCGAAGCTGCCTGTTTGCTTATGCGCACGCGCTCGTTGTAATGCAACAAATGCGGTGAAGTGTAGCAACCGACGCGGTATCCGGCAGCATGCAGAATGGATTCCGTCATCGCACACACCGAGCCTTTGCCGTTAGTGCCCCCGACCACGATCACCGGAAACTCGGGATCAAGATTCAGGCGTCGCTTCACCTCCGCCACACGATCAAGACCTAACGCAATGGTCTTGGGATGCAGGGATTCGAGATAAGTGAGCCAGTCGGCTAAGGTAATTGGCATAGATTACAACTGCACCCCGAATTTTCGCAGCAAAGGCAGTAAAAGCAGGTAGCAGGCGGCAGTTACAGAAACCGAAACTACGAGACTCAGCCAGAATCCCAGCCCATACCTGATCAACAACGGTAACAACAGGAACAAAATCAGCGAAGGCAGTACCAGCCAGAAAATCTGACCGGAAAGCTCGGCTATGCGTAATGATTCTGCTCCTTCGGCATGCAGCCAGACAAACGCCAGCAACGATGTCAGCGGCAAGGCTGCAACCAGCGCGGCGAAACCCGTACTGCGCTTGGCAATTTCCGTTATCGTCACAATAACGATTGCGGAAACAATCACCTTTAGCGCGTAATAGAACATTTAGGCCGCTGCCAGCTCCTCTACCGCAGGTTGACGGGTCAGCAAGGTGATCAGCGTTGCCAGCTGGTTACGCATCTCGCGCCTGTCGATAATCATGTCCACCGCGCCGTGTTCCAGCAGAAACTCTGCGCGCTGAAAGCCTTCCGGCAAAGTCTCGCGCACGGTCTGCTGAATCACGCGCGCACCGGCAAAACCGATCAGGGCGCCGGGTTCTGCGATCACCACGTCGCCCATAAAGGCGAAGCTGGCGGAAACGCCGCCCATAGTAGGATCGGTCAGCACTGAAATGAACGGCAGCTTTTCTTCGGATAACTGGGTCAGCGCTGCACAGGTTTTCGCCATCTGCATCAGTGACAACAGGCCTTCCTGCATGCGCGCCCCGCCGCTGGCGGCAAAGCAGATGAACGGACATTTCTGCTCAAGAGCTACTTGCACGCCACGCACAAAACGCTCGCCTACCACCGAGCCCATCGATCCGCCCATGAAGTTAAACTCAAAAGAAGCCACAACAACCGGCACGGCACGTATGCTGCCTTGCATCACCACCAGTGCATCATCTTCATCGGTGCTCTTCTTCGAGGCAATCAGGCGTTCCGAATACTTGCGACTGTCACGGAACTTGAGCGTATCCACCGGCAGAACTTCTGCGCCGATTTCAAAGCGTCCTTCGCCATCCAGCAGCCAATCCAGGCGGGTGCGTGCGGCAATGCGATGGTGATGACTGCACTTGGGGCAAACGCTCAGATTTTTTTCCAGATCTGAGTGATAAAGCACCGTTTCGCAGGAGGGGCACTTGCTCCATAATCCTTCCGGTACGTTTTTCTTGGCATCGCCTTCACGGCGGTTGATTTTCGGTGGTAATAATTTTTGAAACCAGCTCATATTAATTCCTCTACAAAACCATTTATTTAATCCGCAGACTACACAGATTTTCGCAGCAAAGAACTAAACCATGCGACTTGCTTCCAGTTAACAAGTACAAATCGGTTTATATCTGACGGTTAAATCCGCGTGAATCCATACAATCTGCGGACAATAGCTTTTCATGCTTGATCTATTGCCACGCGCAGCTCGCTCACCAGCCGGCTCACATTGGCGATCAGATTTTGCTCATCTGAATCCTCGATTTCCTGCACGATACGGCTGCCCACTACCACGCCATCACACAGACGAGCCACCGCCTGCGCGGTCGCCGCATCGCGGATGCCAAAACCGACACCGATAGGCAGCTTGATGTGACGGCGCAACTGCGGAATCTTTTGCTCGATGGCCGACAGATCGAGATTACCCGCACCGGTCACCCCCTTGAGCGAGACGTAATACACGTAGCCGCGCGCAAGCCTGGCAACCTGTTCGACGCGCGCGTCTTCAGTAGTGGGGGCCAACAGGAATATGGGGTCAATGCCGTGACTTTGCAAATGCAGAAATGCGTCATGGCTCTCCTCAGGCGGAAAATCAACCGTCAACACGCCGTCCACACCGACTTCCTGACAGCGCCTGGCAAACACTTCCCAGCCCATCGCTTCGATCGGGTTTCCATAGCCCATCAGGACGATGGGCGTACGGTCATTGGCGCGGCGAAATTCGGACACCATCTGCAGCACGCCGCGCAGCGACATGCCTTGTTTGAGTGCGCGCTCGGAAGCGCGCTGTATGACAGGCCCATCCGCCATCGGGTCGGAAAATGGCACGCCCAGTTCGATCACGTCGGCACCCGCTTCCACCATGGCATGCATCAGCGGCACAGTGAACATCGGGTTCGGGTCACCCGCCGTGAAGAACGGAATAAGCGCGCGGCGGTTGTCTAATTTGAGCTTGTCGAAGGTTGCCTGAATGCGACTCATAGTGTTATCCCCGACAGACGCGCCACGGTGTTGATATCCTTGTCGCCACGCCCGGACAGATTCACCAGCAGCACCTTATCCTTGCTCATGGTTGGCGCAATTTTCGCGGCATGCGCGAGTGCGTGACTGGATTCGAGCGCGGGAATGATGCCTTCCAACCGGCACAGATCGTGAAAAGCAGCCATCGCCTCATCGTCGTTGATCGCCACATATTGCGCGCGACCGATGTCCTTCAGCCAGCAATGCTCGGGGCCGACCCCCGGATAATCGAGCCCTGCGGAAATGGAATGGGTCTCGATGATCTGCCCGTTTTCATCCTGCATCAGATACACCTTATTGCCGTGCAGCACGCCCACTTTACTGTTGGACGTCAGGGGCGCCGCGTGTGAACCGCTGCCAATGCCATGTCCGCCCGCTTCCACGCCGATGATCTGCACATCTTTTTCTTCGATGTAGGGGTAAAACAGGCCGATGGCGTTTGAGCCTCCGCCGACACAGGCGATCACCGCATCCGGCTGACGGCCTATCATCTCGGGCATCTGAATTTTGGCCTCGTTGCCGATGACGCACTGAAAATCACGCACCATCATCGGATAAGGATGTGGCCCCGCAGCGGTTCCAAAAATATAAAAAGTACTCTCGACGTTGGTGACCCAGTCGCGTATCGCCTCGTTGCACGCATCCTTGAGCGTCTTCGAGCCGCTGGTCACCGGCACTACGGTAGCACCCAGCAGTTTCATGCGATACACGTTGGGCGACTGGCGAACAATATCTTCCTCGCCCATGTAAACCACGCACCCCATGCCGTAACGCGCGGCCACCGTCGCGGTAGCCACACCGTGCATGCCGGCGCCGGTCTCGGCGATCACACGCTTCTTGCCCATGCGACGCGCGAGCAGTGCCTGGCCGATGGCATTGTTGATCTTGTGCGCGCCGGTATGATTGAGGTCTTCCCGTTTGAGATAAATCTGCGCGCCGCCCAGCCGGTCAGACCAGTTTTTTGCATGGTAAATAGGACTGGGACGCCCGACATAGTGTTTCAGTTCGTAGGCGAATTCGGCCTTGAATTCCGGATCATTTTGGTAACGCAGATACTGCACACGCAATTCTTCCACGGCAGGAATTAATGTCTCAGCCATATAGATGCCGCCGAATTGCCCGAAATGGCCTGTACTGTCTGGATAGTCGTACATCTTTGAACTCCATTATTAATCTACTGTGCCGCCCGACTGCTGCGTCACATGCTCGTTCATTCTTCGCCTATCAGTTCGATATGTCTCATCACTCACTGCGCGGCTCCTTGCACTCAGACTGCTCGCTACGCTTTCTAACGGAGTCCACGAACCTCATGCATAAAACGGGCGATTTTCGCCGCGTCCTTTATGCCCTTCAGGGTATTGATTCCTCTGCAAGCTTCTACACCGCTCGATACATCCACCGCGTAGGGCCGCACTTGCCGGATCGCTGCTGCGACATTTTCAACATCCAGCCCGCCGGACAGAATCAACGGCAACGGCAAATTTGCGGGAATCAGTGTCCAGTCAAAGACAGCACCCGTGCCGCCCGGAATTCCTTCCACATGAGCATCGAGCAGCAAGCCCTGGGCAGAATGGAAAAGCGCCGCGCATTGTAACAAATCCACGCCAGGCTTGACGCGAATTGCCTTGAGATAAGGCTTATGAAATTGTTCACAGAACGCGGGCGTCTCGTCGCCGTGAAATTGCAGCACATCCAGCGACACGGAGTCCAGCGTCTCGCGCACGGCTTTTGCGCTGGCGTTCACGAACAGCCCGACCACGGTGACAAACGGCGGCAGCGCGGACGCCAGTTGCGCCGCCTTTTCAATGCTGACATGGCGCGGGCTCTTCTCGTAGAACACCAGACCGATTGCATCCGCACCGCTCTTTGCAACGGCCAGCGCATCCTCGACTCGTGCGATGCCGCAAATTTTTACTCGAACCAAGTTATCTCTCCTGCTCCTGTGGCAATCCCCACTTCGCTTCATACTGAATGCGGCGCAAGTATAAACCATCCGGCGAGAAGGTCGGCGCGGCGAGACGACGCTCGCGACTCGCCAGCACGTGTGCCAGCCATTGTGGCGGATACTTGCCTTTGCCGACATACACGAGGCAGCCGACCAGATTGCGCACCATGTGATGCAGAAATGCATTTGCAGAGAAATCGAATATCAGCATTTCGCCATCCCTGTGTATATCAATGCTGCTCATGCACTTGACAGGCGATTTGGCCTGGCATTCCGCAGCACGGAACGCACTGAAATCATGTTCCCCCAGCAAACATTGCGCGGCCTCCTGCATCGCCGCGAGATTCAGAGGCAAATGAAACCAGCCCGCACGACCGGCGTGCACGGCGGAACGCACCTCGCGATTGACCAACTGGTAACGGTAGTGTCGCCCATGAGCCGAAAAGCGCGCGTGAAATTCATCCGGGACAGCATGCGCCCAGCGCACCGCAATACTGTCCGGCAACAGCGAATTCACGCCACGCACCCAGGCGGTCAGCGGGCGCGCCGCCTCACTATCAAAATGTATCACCTGTTCCAGCGCATGCACACCGGCGTCAGTACGCCCTGCGGCGATCACCGAAATGGGCGCAGCAGCAATCTCGCTCAGCGCCTGTTGCAAGGTATTTTGTACGGTACTGCCAACCGCCTGGCTCTGCCAACCGCAGTAAGGCTTGCCGTCGTATTCCACTCCCAGCGCAATTCTCATCGCATTGCCAACCATAACAACAACATCACACTCCCCAGCAGCCATGCATCGGCAAAAGTAAACCGATACACCGGCAATTCCAATTCGTGATTCGCCTCTGCATGCGGCTCAAACAGGCTGCGCAAGTTGTCCTGCCAGGACAGCGCGCGCAACATCCCAACCTCGGCATAATGCAGCGTTAACGCCAGACGCACCGCCAGCCGCTCACGCGACAGCCCCAGCCATTGCAATGGTGCGAGCAGGCTATACAGCCCCGCCATCAGCTGATGCCGATGCAGGCGATCGAGCAGTATTGCCAATCCGGCTAACGCCGCCAGCAGGCGCAACAACTGCAAACCGCCGTCAATCAGGCCTTCACGGCTGGGACTGAATGACGCGTCAAACAACATTTCCCCGGGTGTGCTGTAAGCGTATATCAGCCACAATGAAAACATGATCCAGCGCGTGCGGCGCACCAGCTGGATAAACTTGTGGCGGGATAGCATGAAGGCCGAAAGCAGCACTAAACCACCGGCCATGAGCAGGCGACTTGCCGGCAAAAATTGTATTGCGGCAACCAACACACACCAGATCATGATTTGTGTGGCGGGATGTAGCCTCATGGTTCACTCCAATAAAAAACGGCAGCTCTGGTCGAGCTGCCGTCACGTTGAATGACAGGTTCAGCCAAGTTGGCCGATGAGTAACTGAGCCTCCTGCTGCTGTGCCTGATCGCCCTCCAGCATGACCTCATCGAGAATTTCACGCGCACCCACATCATCGCCCATTTCCTGATAGGCTTTTGCCAAATCAAGCTTGGTCGCAACTTCGTGCCAATGCTCACTGTTTCCAGCTTCTGCAGACTCGGCTGCCGGGGCCGGCACAACATCATCCATATCCAGACTGATGTCTGCAAGATTGATTGCGGGTGGTTGTGGCGTGACCTTTTTGTCACTGTCATCCACCGGGAAATCCAGCGTGAATTCCATGCCATCATCTTCCTCAGTCGCGTCCTCGGCGTACGAATCGTCGTCAACCCGTACATCGGTATCAGGCGCTGACGTCACATCAAAGATCAAGTCATCGAGACTGGGCAGCGCCTCATCCTCCTGCTGAGCCGCATCCGCCGGCTCAGGCTCTGCGGAGGCGATATCAAAGTCCAGCACTTCGGGTGCCGCCAGCAATGAACCGGTCGACGTCACATCAAAATCCATCTCGGCCTTTTGAGCGGGTTGCGTCGAAGTCACATCAAAATCAATCGCCGCCGCTTCATCAGGCAAGTTTTCCTCGACAGCAGCATCATTTACAAAATCCGCTGCGACTGGCGCCTCTTCCCCGGCATTGAGCGCCGTTGTCAGCTGCGTCGCGCTGTCGGCGTCTTCAATACTGGCCTCTTCGATAGGCAGCTGATTGGCTGAATCCAGTTTTTGGCCTAATATTTCGGCTTGCTGTATCGCAGCGCTGTCACCGGAATCCTGCAACAGTTGAGCCACCTTCGCAAAAGCTTCCGCATCCTGACGATTAGCGTAGATACCCAATAATTTCAGGTGAACCTGGTGATTATCAGGCGAATGTAGTAACGCCTCTTTTAATACTTCTTCCGCCTGCTCATCCCGGCCAAAGTTCAGGAACAATTCAGCTTCGCTGATTGGATCAACATCGTCAGGATGAAGTGCGATTTCCTCTGCGGCAGGCGCGGTAAAGTCGCCAGTATCCGGGGAAGGCATCACAGGATTGGTCAGATGCCCCGTTATCGTACCGACTTCATCATCGGCAGGTTTAGCCGTTATCTCTGATGTATGCTTACGCCGGCCAAGCGCAATACCCAAACCGCCCAAAACGAGCAGTGCCGCCGCAGCTATCCCCATATAAAGAGGGGAAGCCAGGAGCTGGCCAATCAATGACGGCTCTGCCGCCGCTTTGACCTCGCTTGCCGCTGCAACCTGGCTTGCTGCGGCAACTGCACTAGCGGCAGATACTTCACTCGCGACTGCGCTGGCGGCAGGCGATGCAACAGCTGATGCGGCCGCCACTTTTGCCGCAGCCGTCGCAGCCAAAGCCGCAGCCTCAGACTTGAGTTGGACCAGTCGCTGCATATCCTTGAGGTTGCTCTCCAGCAGCGCTGCACGTGTCTTTCCTTCTTCAACCGCCTTAGCCTTGGCAATCGCATCCTCTGCCGCCGCATTGTCCTGCGCAGATCTGCCCCCTGCAGCGAGCTTATCGCCGGGTGCTTCACCCTTGGACAAACGCAACACCTCCCTGGCGGATTCACTCGCTACCGGCGCTTTATCGACAGCTGTACTTGTCACTTTTCCGGTAGCAACTTGCCGGCCGGCATCAGACTGCCGGCTTATGGTTGCCGCTCCGGCGAGCTTCTGACGATAGGCGTTCCAATCCGTTGTCTGAGCATGAATCTCCTGAAGCGCCTCGGCCTGCCCCAGGTTGCTCAGCGCATTTTTATCTGGCATACGCAGGATTTTCCCGGATCTGATACGGTTCATGTTGTTGCCATCAAACTGGTCATCATTGGCACGATACAACGCGACCAGCATGCGTTCCAGACTCACCTCATCCGGCTTGACGCGCGCCGCAATTTTATTCAGCGTATCGCCACCTTTGACGGTAATCTCGCCCGTTGCCACCGGTTCAGTCCTGACCACCCGTTTTTCAACAGGTGCGGCAGGCCTTTCAACAGGTATGGCAGCCTTTTCAACTGGCGTGACCGTGCTCGCGACCGGCTTTGCTTCTTCCGGCTTTTCTGACCTGACGGTCTGTACCACCGCAGGCGTTACAGGCTGCACCGTTGCGGCCTTGGGCTGCTCGGCAACATAACCCGGCGGATCAAGCAGGAAGGTATATTCCCGCATCAGCTTGCCCGACGACCAGGAAAGCTCGATTAGCAGACTGACGAAAGGATCGCTGATTTCCTGATTACTGGAGAGCTTCAGATAAGGCTCGCCATTCGCGCGATTTGCAACCTGAAAGCTGTATTTGACGCCATAGGGATAATCCAGTCCGGCACCCTTATAGGTATCAGGCGAAGCAAGACGGGCGACCAGGCCCGGTTTATCGGTCTTGCTCACAGCCACCAATTCAATTTCAGCTTTTAGCGGTTGACCCAGCGCTGAAAACACATTGATCCCGCCCAGACCTACCGCGTGCCCCCATGCGCTGAGTGTTAAACCAGCCGTCATACCGAGCAGTTGCAGCAGCAGCTTACGTGACATTTTCCCGGGGGACTTCGTGAATTGACTAACTGTTTCAGCCATCGGATGGTCAGGCATAGCTTCTGGTAAGTCAGGTCGTTTCACCAAGTTTTTTCGCACGGTACATGCCTCACTTTGTTTATTGAGTGACAAAAGTAACATTAAGGAGCTCTCAAAACAAGCAAACGCCCCCAGACAAAAGCCTGATTCAGATATTCGGCAACTAATTCAGATATTCGGCAATCAAAATTTCGGCGATTTGCACGCTGTTCAAGGCCGCGCCCTTACGCACATTATCACTTACCACCCACATATCCAGGCCCAATGGATGCGACAAGTCTTCACGAATGCGCCCGACGTACGTCGCATCCTTGCCCGCCGCATCAACCGCAGTCGGCCATCCTCCCGGCACGCGCTCATCCATCACCACCACACCCGGCGCTTTTTCCAGTAAGGCGCGCGCTTCAGTTGCCGTGATCTTCTTGCGGGTTTCAATATGCAGCGCTTCGGAATGACCATAAAACACCGGCACGCGCGCCGCAGTCGGATTCACAAGGATGGTATCGTCTTCCATGATTTTCTGGGTCTCCCAGACCATCTTCATTTCCTCCTTGGTATAGCCGTTTTCCATGAACACATCGATCTGCGGCAACACGTTGAAGGCGATGCGTTTCGGATAGACTGCCACTTCCACATCCTGGGAACTGAACAGTGCGCGAGTTTGCTCGGCCAGTTCCTCGATCGCTTCCTTGCCGGTACCCGAAACTGCCTGATAAGTCGCCACATTGATGCGCGCGATACCCACCGCGTCACGGATTGGCTTCAATGCCACCATCATCTGAATGGTCGAACAGTTCGGATTGGCGATAATGCCGCGATTCTTGTACTGCGCAATGGCGTGCGGATTGACTTCAGGCACGACCAGCGGAATGTCGCGATCGTAACGAAAATGCGCAGTATTGTCGATCACCACGCAACCGGCTTTAGCTGCAATCGGCGCATACTTTTCAGACACACTGCCACCTGCCGAGAACAAGCCGATTTGTACCTGAGAGAAATCAAAGCCGTCCACATCCAGCACGGTCAGCGCCTCACCACGGAACATGATCTCGGTGCCTGCCGAACGGCTGGAAGCTAACAGATAAAGATTGCGTACCGGGAACTTGCGCTCTTCCAGAATCGACAACATCGCCTCGCCCACCGCACCGGTTGCGCCCAATATGCATACATCGAATTGCTTGCTCATGTTTCTAATCCTTAAAAATCAAATAAATTAAGCAGGTAGCTGGTAGCAAAAGCAGGTTCGGCTACAGGCTACAGGCTACGCGCTACAAGATCAGAGCGCAGCGACGACTGCATCGCCCATCGCAGCACAACCGATCTTCTGCATACCCGGCTCAAAAATATCACCGGTGCGCAGTCCCTGCTGCAGCACCAGGCGCACGGCGCCTTCGATACGCAGCGCAACAGCCTCCTGCGCAAACGTGTAACGCATCATCATTGCCACCGACAGAATTGTCGCCAGCGGATTGGCAATGTCCATGCCCGCGATATCCGGCGCGGAACCGTGGCACGGCTCGTACAGGCCCTTGTTGTTTTCATCCAGCGAGGCTGACGGCAGCATGCCGATCGAGCCTGTCAGCATCGATGCTTCGTCGGACAAAATATCACCGAAGATATTCCCTGTCAGAATCACGTCGAACTGTTTGGGTGCACGCACCAGTTGCATCGCGGCATTGTCTACATACATGTGCGACAACTCGACTTCGCTGTACTCACGCGCCACATCGGTCACGATCTCGCGCCAGAACATACTGGTGTCCAGCACATTGGCCTTATCCACCGAACAGAGCCTCTTGCTGCGCTTCATTGCGCTCTTAAAGCCGACATGCGCCACGCGACGGATTTCCGACTCCGTGTAATGCATGGTATCAAAGCCTTGACGCTCACCGTTCGACAGCGTTCTGATGCCGCGCGGCTGACCGAAATATATGTCGCCGGTCAGTTCGCGCAAAATCATGATATCCAGACCCGACACCAGCTCAGGTTTCAGACTCGATGCGTTGACCAACTCAGGGTAAACCAGCGCAGGACGCAAGTTTGCAAACAAACCCAGGCCCTTGCGGATGCGCAGCAGGCCCTGTTCGGGTCGCATCGGACGCGGCAGGGTGTCGTACTGGTAACCACCCACCGCGCCGAGCAGCACCGCATCGGACTCCTTCGCCAGCTTTTCAGTCGCTGCCGGGAACGGATCGCCTGCCGCATCATATCCCGCACCGCCGATGTGCGCGTACTCCGTTTCGATCTTCAAACCGTCGCTGCGCAACACGTCCATCACCTTCGCAGCCTGCGCCACAATCTCAGGTCCTATGCCGTCGCCCGGCAAAACTGCTATTTTCATGTTCATATCCTGATAAATTCTAAAATACCGTGAGTGGCAAGTGGTGAGTAGTCAGTGGCAAAACCGCCCACCACTCAGCATTTTTTACAGCCAGGGCTGCGCCGCGCGATGCCGAGTCTCATATGCTGCAATCTCATCCACATGCTGCAAAGTCAGACCGATGTCGTCCAGCCCGTTCAGCAGACAATGCTTACGGAATGCATCCACTTCAAACAAATACACCGCACCATCCGGCGCAGTAATCGTTTGCCGTTCCAGATCGATCTCAAGCTTGTAACCTGCGTTCGCCTCCACCGCACGGAGCAGCGCGTCTACTTTTGCTGAATCCAGTTTAATCGGCAGCAGACCGTTCTTGAAACAGTTGTTGAAGAAGATATCGGCAAAGCTCGGTGCGATGATCACGCGGAAACCGTAATCTTCCAGCGCCCAGGGCGCATGTTCGCGCGAGCTGCCGCAACCAAAATTCTCGCGTGCCAGCAGGATCTGCGCGCCCTGGTAGCGCGGCTGGTTCAGCACGAAGTCAGGATTGACCGGACGCCTTGCGTTATCCATACCCGGCTCGCCGTGATCCAGATAACGCCATTCGTCGAAGGCGTTCGGTCCGAAGCCGGAACGCTTGATGGACTTAAGAAACTGCTTCGGGATAATTGCATCCGTGTCCACATTGGCGCGATCCAAAGGCGCAACCAGACCATGAAGTAACGTGAATTTTTTCATTTTGACTCGGATGCCTTTTCTGATTTTTCGTCGCCCGCATGCAGCTTCCTGCCCACCCATTTACCGGCCGTTTCTACACCTTTAACCGTTGCTTCGCCGCCCTTTTTGATGCCACGACCTGCGGCCTCGGCACCCTTCTCAATGCCCCGCCCGGCAGCCTCGCCACCCTTCTTAATCCCATTGCCAGCCCGCTCCGCAACGCTTTCCTCGGCAAACGCGGAGGCCGCCGCAAGCACACCCAACGTCATCAGCAAAATCGATATTTTCTTCATGGCCGCTTCTTTCACAACCGGCTTACATCAACAAAATGTCCGGCAATCGCTGCTGCCGCCGCCATTTGCGGGCTGACCAGATGCGTGCGTCCGCCTTGCCCCTGCCGCCCTTCGAAGTTGCGGTTGGAGGTCGATGCGCAACGCTCGCCTGCCGCGAGCTTATCGTCATTCATCGCCAGACACATCGAACAACCCGGATCGCGCCACTCGAAACCCGCGGTGATGAATATCTTGTCCAGCCCTTCCTGCTCGGCCTGGCGCTTGACCAGACCGGAACCTGGCACCACCATCGCCAGCTTTACGCTGGAGGCGACTTTTTTACCTTTTGCAACGGCGGCTGCCGCACGCATGTCTTCGATGCGCCCGTTGGTACATGAACCGATAAACACCTTGTCGATGGCAATCTCACAGATGGGCGTATTTGCCTTCAAGCCCATGTAGACCAGCGCCCGTTCGGCACCTTCCCGCTTGTCAGGGCTCATGGTCAAAGGATCCGGCACACAGCCATCCACCGCCACCACCATTTCAGGCGAGGTACCCCAGGTGACTTGCGGACGGATGCTCGCCGCATCGAGTGTCACCGTTGCGTCGAACACGGCGCCCAGATCGCTGTGCAAATCGCGCCATTGAGCCACGGCCTTATCCCACATCTCACCCTTTGGTGCAAAGGGGCGGCCCTTGAGGTAGTCAAAGGTCGTGTCATCCGCCGCGATCATGCCGGCGCGCGCGCCCGCTTCAATCGCCATGTTACATAAAGTCATGCGTGCTTCCATGCTCAGGGCGCGCACGGTACTTCCGGTAAATTCGATCGCGTAACCCGTGCCGCCTGCGGTACCGATCTTGCCAATCACCGCCAGCGCGATATCCTTTGCCGTCACGCCGAAACCCAGCACACCATCGACACGCACTTCCATCGCACGTGATTTCTTAGCCACCAGACACTGGGTCGCCATCACATGCTCGACTTCGGACGTGCCGATGCCGTGAGCCAGAGCTGCAAAAGCGCCATGGGTGCTGGTGTGCGAATCGCCGCACACCACTGTCATACCTGGCAAAGTGGCGCCTTGCTCCGGGCCGATCACATGCACGATTCCCTGGCGGATGTCGCCCATTTTGAATTCAGTCACACCATATTCGGCGCAGTTTGCATCCAGCGTCTCCACCTGAATGCGCGAGACCGGGTCAGAGATACCTGCCGCGCGGTTGGTAGTCGGCACATTGTGATCCGGTACTGCCAGCATCGACGCCGTGCGCCAAGGTCGGCGGTTCGCCAGCCTCAGCCCCTCGAAGGCTTGCGGACTGGTTACTTCATGCACCAGTTGACGGTCGATATAAATCAACGCCGTGCCGTCCGCATCCTGTCTCACCACGTGAGAATTCCAGAGTTTGTCGTAAAGAGTTTGTGCGCCCATCGTGTTTTACCTAGCCAATACTCGGTTTTAAGAGCGCACAATTATGACACAACAGACGCAGTTTGGCAGCTTTTGAGTCCTTATCAGCACTCATTCAAGACAGAAACGGCCATTCGGGCGTCAAAACAGGAATATCAGCACCCATATCACGACCGCATTCACGATACTCATAAACACCGCCGCACTGGCGATATCTTTGGCACGCTTAGCAAGAGGATGCTGCGCCATGGAGGCATGATCGACAGCAGCTTCCAGCGCGGAGTTGAGGAGCTCAACGATCAGAACCAGAATCACACTGCTCACCAGCATGGCTTTGCCTACCATGTTAACGCTGGAGAGAAGCGCGACTGGAATGGCGATGACAGCGACCAGCATTTCCTGACGAAAGGCATCTTCATGCACCAGCGCTGCGCGCAAACCTTGCAGCGCTATTCCCGTTGCCCGCCATGCATGCATCAAACCGGCCGGATGTTTATGCGGATTTTTCATCTCAAGTTCTTGATCAAGGCTTCGCGACAGGTTTGTCGAATTCAGAGTAATTTTCCCACCTGTCATCGCCACGCGTGTAGTAGAAACGATTTTTGTACTCGGCTACCGTCACCTTTTCGTTTTGTGCGACAAACGGTGTGACCGGCAAATTCGCCACATAATCGGCTGGCGCGAACGTTTTGCCTGCGAAGGGTGATTGCTCAAGCATGCGTTCAACGATATAGGTAATAGCCAGATAGCTGGTCGACTGATCGATAGACAGCGCCTCTCCTTCACGCTGCGCGCCGACAACCTTGATTCCGACTGGCACGATCGTAATGGCTGGTGTTGGAATTTCCCGCAAACCGTCTATTTGTCTTTTATCGCCCCGCAGCGCAGCCCCGTGCTCCGGCACCATCACCACAACTGCGCGGCGGCCAGATTTATCAAGCTTTTGCATGAAACTTTCCAGATCATCGAGGAATCTGCTCAAACGCGCTTTATATGCATCCCGTGTATTGGGCATGGAATTCGTACCTGACGGATGATTGCCGTCGTGCATGCTGATCGTGTTGTAATACAGCGCGACACGTGAACTGGCGGATTTTTGCCTTGTATCCAGCCAGCGATCCAGCACCGACAAATCTTCATAAACAGGGGATTTATCAAAGGCATACTGCGCAGCATCAAGCCCTTCCAGCGACATAGGGGGCGCAGTCAGGCGCCCATCGGTCTGCAACTGCCCCAGAAAATTGTCAAATTTACCATCGTGGTTCAACACCACATCAGGCTCAAACCCGCTGAGTTTCAGGCTGTCCATCAAATAGCATTTATCAGCCACAGGTTCATACATTTGTCCATGCTGTGTCTGGCCGCATTTGCTTCGCAATAAATGAATGGCCGCTGGCCCGCTATAAGAGGCAGCGGAGTTAAAGTTTTTGAACAAAATATCGAAATGCCCCCACAGCGGATGATGCTCCAGACCGACGGCAAGCACATCGTCCCATGACAGCGAACATACGTGAATAAAAATCACATCAAACGGAACCGCATCTGCCTGTGGCGTGGTAAACGAGATGGAACGCTGGGCCTCCCTGGTAAAGAAATCGCCAAGCACCTTATTCATGTCCTGCCCGGTTTTATCCGCATCGCGCTCCACCGATAACACCTGGGTCATCCCCAGTATCACCATACCCAGGATGACCAACACGCCCACGCGTATCCGGCGCGAGACAATCCAGTACACAAGCGAGCATGCAAACAGCAAGCCGACAGCTGACCAGCTAAAAAAACGCCCCGACAATTCAAAAAGATAAGCCGGACTAAAATCGGACAGCAACGAAGCCTGCGAAATCAAACGGCCAACAGGCGGCAGCCAGGAATCATAATAAAGCAGCACAACAGCCAGCAAAGGGTTGATGATGTTTTTGAGCTTACGCAGGGATGCTGCGGGCAGCAAAATAAACACAGCAAAAACCAGATTTTCCAGCGCATGAAAAGCAATTAACCCCATCCAAAACAAGCCTAATTTTGCGATGAAATAATAACCCCAGACACCCAGTGAAATTCCGGCACTGCGGTATTTGACGAGTGGATCGGCGGCAGAGTTTACCCGCGGCGAACGGGCAGCGGGGTTCCCGACGGCTTCGCCGCCATCGTCCCGTACGCGGCGCGGCCTGACACGCGTCCGCCTGTCTCCTATGGGTCTTCTGATCGAACCTCCCACAGCAGACTCTCCGGCCACGACGGGGGCCCCTGCAGATTCCTGCTTAGTCCACGCGCTCCACCCATGTTGCCGTACTGTCTTCTGCTTCACCTGACTACCAAGTGTGTCCAGATAATCAGACCAATAGGGCATCTCCTGCAAGGGCGGGACTGCCTGAGCGAGCAACTCGCGGCGTTGCTCTGGGCTCATCCGCCTGTCACCCCTGGGATTTCTTACTCGATAGTGCGGACCTGCACCAGGTCTCGACTCCTCGTCAGCTCGCTGTCCGGGAGGCTTATTCAGCCTGAGCCTCGCCTGACCGGCTTCTTTCAACGTCGCCCCAAGCCTGACCAAATAATCCGACCAATATGGCATGGTTTTGTGCAACGCCTGCGAATGCACGTCCGAATTTTCACGCAATGAGCTGGCCGCAGCATCACCGGCAATATTATCGCCACCCGGCTGCTCAAGATATCGCGGAACACCCGTCCGCCTGTCCCCGAGCGGATGCGGTTCGTGTGACGCGCGGAGATGTATTCTCGAAATTTTCTGTTTGAGAGAGCGTTTCAATTTCGATACCTGAGACAGCACAAGGTCAATGCCGGTGCCCGGCAGTCGCCATGCAGAGTGCAGCGATTCTTGAAGAATACCTTAAACCTCACAATTTGCCCAACATTCCGCACGACGCTATACCACTTTAGCCGTCTTCCAGTTCAACAGCAGCAGTCCTAGCAGCGCCATCACCGCACTGCATGAATACAAGATGCTTGCGCCGTAATGTTGCCAGATCGGCCCGCTGGCCAGCCCGCCCAGCACTCCGCCCGCGCCGTAGGTCAGGCTGCCGAACAATGCCTGACCTTTGGATTGATGCCGGCCCCGGAATATCTCATGCACCTGCCCCACTGACGCTGCGTGATATGCGCCGAAGGTGGCGGCATGCAACACCTGCGCGATGAGCAGCAGCAACAGAAAATCGACGCCCCATCCTATCAGCATGAAGCGCACCACTGCGAGACTGAAACTGGCTATCAGGATGCGGGAATAGCCGTAACGCAGGGCCAGCCTTGGCATCAGGAAAAACACGGCAATTTCACAGATCACGCCGAGCGCCCACAATCCGCCTACCGCGCTTTTTGCATAACCATGCTCGACCAGATAGATTGAAAAAAACGTGTAATACGGACCATGTGCGGCGGACATCAGGAAGCAGGCGCCGAACAACACCAGCACCCGGGGTTGCAGCATGACCTGCTTGATTGACTGCCGGTCGGTGTGATGTGCCAGCACGGGGGTTACGGGCATCTGTCTTGAAAAAATCAGGATGCCCAATTCACAGATCAGTCCCGCCCACAGCAGCCAGGCAATGGCGATGTAGTCAAAGGCATAGCCCAAGCCCACCACCGAAACAATAAAACCAATCGATCCCCATGAACGAATCCGTCCATAACGTGCGGCGTGTTGACCCAGGTAACTTAACGTGGTCGCTTCGACCAGCGGCATCGAAGCACTCCAGAAAAAGCTCATCAGCCCCAGCACCAGCAGCATGCCCCAGAAACTGGTGGTCATGAACACGCCCAGATAGAACAACGCACTCAACGACGCTGCAACCTGCACCACCAGCGAACGCCTGCCGGTATGGTCGGCCAGCCAGCCCCACAGGTTGGGCGCCAGCATGCGCATCACCGGTTGCACCGACATCAGCGTGGCGATTTCGACCGCGTTGAAGTGGATGGATTGCAGGTACAAGCTCCAGTAGGGCGCGAACATCCCGATAAAAGCGTAATAGAAAAAATAAAAACCGGCGATACGCCAGTAGTAGTTCTTGGTCTGGGTCACTTGGCGCGTTGATATCGACTGAATGGGTGCGCATTTTAACCCGCATCCTGCAACCGGCTGACGACACATCGCTTTGTTGCAGGAATTATCCTGTCAATTATCAGTAAAATTCCTGCCAGAATTACCGACTTTACTAGACAAACAGTTTTTTCTGCGTTACTTTTGACCTACCTAATATGACCCCTCTGAATTTTTCATGATGAAAACACTGACAATTGGGCTCTTCATGCTTGCACTCAGCGCCAGCGTATTTGCCGCGAATACCCCGCCGCTGGCAGGGCGTACCATCCTGGTGCTTGGTGAAAGCCACATGTCCATCAACAATTATCTGGTATCAGACTTGCCAGATGACCTGGTTGAACAAGGCGCAAAAGTCTATTCCTACGGCGCTTGCGGTGCATCGGCGGGAGACTGGCTTAAAACCAAACATGTTCCCTGTGCAGCAAGCAGAGTCGACACCGGCCCCATCAAAGAGCGTCCAGCTGACATTGCGAGCACGCAACCGATAGACAACCTGATCAAAAAGCATCAGCCCAATCTGATACTGCTGGTGATGGGAGATACGATGGCGAGCTACGATAACAAGGAAATACCCAAGAGCTGGGTCTGGCAGAGTGTTTCCTCATTGACCGCAGATATCAAGGCACAGGGCATTCGCTGTGTCTGGGTGGGTCCGGCCTGGGGCGAGGATGGCGGAAAATACAAAAAAACCAATGCGCGCGTCAAAGAGTTTTCAGCCTACCTGTCAACGATAGTGGCACCTTGCACCTATATTGACTCGCTGGCCTTCTCCAAAATAGGCGAGTGGAAAACCTTTGACGGACAACATTTCGACAAATGGGGGTACGAGCACTGGGCCAGGAGCATCACCGATGCCATCATATCCCCGGACATGCTCTCCACGTTTTGAACGTCTGAAATTAACGCGGTGGCACATGCAACATTAGCGCAACACGCCGTTCACCGAGATGGCTTCAGGCGCCTGGAAAACCGCACTATGGAGTGAGACGAAAACCCGGTCGCATTGCAAATTCCGCGCACGTTGCGTACTATCAGCTATGCAGTGGATTTTTAACGGCACTGGCTATCATTGCAATGCGTAAAAAGCAGTCCATAACCACCGCATTTTTGACAACATGAGTGCATCCGGCTTTTTTTCTTCGATTTTAAAGATCACCTCAAGGCCTGCACTGGATGCCAGCTAGCTCAAAATTTACACACAGGATATACCTTGCTTTCACGCTGATGTTCAGCCTGAGTTCATTCGCACACGCCCAATCCTGTGAGCAACCCTGGCCTGCCTGGGATACATTCAAACTGTCATTTATTACCGCCGACGGCAGGGTTGAAGATCACAGCACCGACAGCACCACTTCCGAAGGTCAATCCTATGCGCTGTTTTTCTCGCTCGTAGCGAATGACCGGGCAACGTTCGAGAAGCTTTTAGGCTGGACCGAAAAAAACCTGGCAGCTGACGATTTGATCACACACCTGCCATCCTGGCAGTTGGGAAAAAGGGAAGATGACAGCATCGGTGTGCTGGACGAGAATTCCGCCTCTGATTCCGACCTGTGGATCGCCTACACAGTGGGTGAAGCGGGCAGAATTTGGGGAAATCGCCGCTACGTTGCCTTAGCTTCGCTTATGGCAAATCGCATTTTGGCAGCAGAAACCAGGCAAGTGCCAGAGCTGGGCCTGGTCCTGTTGCCGGGCGCTGCGGGTTTTACACCCGCTCCAACACGTGTGCGATTAAATCCAAGTTATGTGCCGATGCAGCTGATGCACTGGTTTGCTGCGCACAGCAAAGACCCGCGCTGGGATTTGCTGTTAAAATCCTCTCGGCAGTTGATAGTGAAGTCATCACCCAACGGGTATGCGCCTGACTGGATAATTTACGATTATGACAAAGGCTTTTTACCTGATAGCGAAAAAAGCAGCATCGGCTCTTACAATGCGATTCGCGTCTACCTGTGGGCAGGTATGCTAAGTCACGGCGATCCTGACAGCGGCATCTTGCTCGACGCATTAAAACCCATGGCCAAACTCGTCGAAAAACGGGGCTCACCTCCCGAGTCCATCAACACGCTGACTGGCGTTACAAACAATGACGGCCCGAGTGGATTTTCCGCCGCAATGGTGCCATTGCTGCAAGCTGCGGGATTAAACAAGGCTGTTGATGAACAGCTCGCGCGCATTGATGCGCTGCCCATAGCAGAAGACAGTTACTACGGCCAGGTATTGGGTTTGTTCGGACTGGGGTGGCACAACAACTTATACCGTTTCGATTCTGAAGGAAATCTCGCCCCGCGCTGGATGTCAACATGCCCATAAATTTACGCGCCTTGTCTACTGCCCTCCTGCTGGCAGGAATAATTTCATTCCCGGTCGTTGCCGCCGCGGGGCCGGACAACTCCACTGAAATATTATTAAGCGGAGCGAAAAAATGGGTTGCGAAAGACCGTGCTGATCTGGCCATAAATTTGCTCAAAAAACTGCTGCTGATCGAGCCGAACTCCCAGGAAGCCCTGCTCATGCTGGGCAAGATTGAATTAAAAAATGGCAACCGCGACGAAGCGCAGCGTTACCTGACCCGCCTTGAGCAAACCGCATCCGACAGTCCGCACACTCAGGAATTAAGCGATGCCTATCATCACAAAACATCTGTGCACAGCGAATCCGCTCAGACGCGCGATCGCAAGACGATTGCCATGCCTGGCGATGATCAAAAAGACCCTGACCAGAAAAGCGTAGTTGCAAAACATAAATCGGCCAGAAAATCCACACCACAAGTTACAGCCGAAGCACAAGCAGATGAAGGAGCAGGCGGCGCCGGTGACAATCTCGCGCTCTCCCCGGATATCGTTGCGCGCACAGACGCGCTGGATGCCCTGGCAGATGACAATGTGGATGTAGCCGAAACGTCCCTGCTGGAAATTATCAAGCGCAGGCCCCATGATCCTGAAGTACTTGGAGGCCTTGGGCTGGTCAACCAGAAGCGGGGGAAATTCATTGATGCCGAAAATTGGTTTGAGCAGGCACTGAAGGCGGCAAAAGAAGGAAAAACAGAAACAGGAAGGTGGGAGAGCCTGATAGAAACGGCAAAATTCTCACAATACATGACCAACGCAAAAGCCTTGCTTGATGAAAACAAACTGCCCCAGGCCGAGGCGGCTATCCAACAGGCACGAACATTGAAACCGCAGGATCCCGACGCACTGGCGGTGCTGGGCAACATCAAGGCCGCCGCCAATGAAAACGTCGAGGCTGAACAACTGTACCGCGAATCGCTCAAAATCGAGGGTTATAACGTCTTCGCAACGCGAGGACTGGCCAGCTTACTGGCACGTACGCATCGCAGTGCACAAGCGCTGGAACTCATCGAGCAGGTACTGCAAGACTACCAGAGTGAATGGAAAAAAATCCCTTACAGTCAGGCCAGCCTGCTGCGGGAAGAGGCGAATCTGTTTATCGAAACAAACCGCCCCAGTCGTGCCATGAATGCACTGGAAAAAGCGGTCAAGGTCGACCCGAAAAACCCCTGGGTCAGATTCTCGTTGGCCAAATTGTATATCAGCCTTGATCTTGCCCCGCTGGGGAGACAGGTCATGCAGGAGGGCGTTGCACTGGCGCCCAAAGATCCGGTCATGCATTACACTCAGGCGCTCGTATTGCTCGGCCTGGATGACTATGCAGCGGGCCTGGCCAGCCTGAATCAAATTCCCGAAGAGGAGTTGACTGAAGATATGCGGGATACACGCAAGCGCGCGCTGATCAAGTATGACTTCCAGCAAGCCGAAAATAAGTTCGCTGAGGGGAATCGCAAAGAGGCCATCCGCATCATGTCGATTGCCCAAATCCAGGCAAGGGACAACTATTCAGCGACAGAGCAGGTCGCCGAAGGATGGTTCAGACTGGGCCAGCAAAAACAGGGACTCAGCGCCATGCGCGCACTCCCTCAGCCGGCCCCGCTTGAAACCCAGGTTCACTTCGCCTCGTTGCTCAACCGGGCAAAAAAAGATCAGGAACTGGTTGATTATTTGCCCTCGCTGCGCGTTCCGGAAAGTGCAGACGACACCTCAAAAAAATACAGAGCCACTATTCAGGATATTGAGTTCGCGATGGCCGGCAGACAGTTTGACCGCCTGATAAAGGCAGGCAAGACCGATCAGGCACAACAGTTTGCCGACAATATTCTCAATGCGAATCATCTGAGCAGCAGCGATTATTTCAAATTCCACCGTAGTTATTTTTCCAGTGCAAAACTGCCTGACAGCGCAATCGCTCAGCTCAATCAGGAAAAGGAGCAAAACCCGGATGACCTGAATATCCGCTGGGAGCTAGCGTATGCGTACTATCAGGACAAACAGAACAGCAACGCGCAAAGAGAAGTGCAGGAATTGCTTGACCTGACGAAAAGCGACGACATCGATATGCGCTTGCGTATCGCCAGACTGCAACAAAATCTGGGTGATAATTCAGCCGCACGCCAGACCCTGGACGATTTGACAAATCGCTTCCCGAATAACACACAAGTATTATTGCAAGCGGGGAATATTACGCAATCCGACGGGGAGTATAACCAGGCAATGCGGTATTACGAGCGCATCAGGGAGCAAACACAGCAGCCTGCGTCCTCAGCGAGCGCTGCCAAGGTCGCTGAACAATCGACACGACCTGACCTGCTGCTCAACCTGTTACCTGCCAAATCCTTGACTGGAGGGCCCGTCATAACGAACAGCATCGCGCCGCCGCTGCTCAGCACAAGGGAGAGTGACGCAATTTACCGATCCGCACTCGCGGGTGATTCTGGCCATGAAAAGCACGTTACCAGCAGTGATGCATCCTCTGCCCAGCAGGCCATGGACAGCATCGAATCGAGGCGCTCGACATCCATTGAGGCCGGACTGGATATACAAACGAAACCTGCCAGCAGTGGCACGTCGACTTATAACGCGACAGAAATCCCCTTGCTTGCGCGTTTCCCGATTGGCTATGAGGCACAGGGAATGGTTCAGGTTGACCAGGTCAACATCGATGCCGGCGCACTGCCGTCCTCGTTTGCCGATGCCGCGTTATTTGGCAAAATACAGGCTGCCCAGTATGTCCCTCCCCAACCTTTAGTGACCAAGGCATCAGGCACTTCAATCGCACTGGGCTATGAGCAGGGATCGGTCAAAGCCGATATCGGCGAAGTGGGAATAGGCTTCCCCATCAGCAACGTGGTGGGAGGAATTCGCCAGGGTGGCTCGATAGGACGCATGAGCTACTCGCTCAATCTCTCGCGCCGACCGTATACCGGCACGCTGCTCTCCTATGCGGGCGCACGGGATCCTGTTACTGGTGCGACGTGGGGCGGCGTGACCAACACCGGCATTTCACTGTATATGTCCACCACCCTGTCAACGTCTTCGCTGGGCGATTTGAACCTGTCCGGCGTGGCTTCATACGGTTTGCTGCGCGGCACGAATGTGCTGAACAATGACCGGTTGTACCTGCGCTCTGTCATTGATCGTGACATCTATAAGACTGACAATACCGTGTTCAATCTCGGCGTGAGTTTAGACTACATGGGCTTTTCAAAAAATCAGTCCAATTTTACCTTCGGGCAAGGCGGATACTACAGCCCTCAGAACAGTCTGACCCTCGGCGTTCCTGTCGAACTTGCCGGTCGCGCCGACATGCTTTCCTATCAACTGAAGGCTCACATATCCTACTCGCACACCAACACAGACGCCTCAACGTTCTATCCAACTGATCCTGTCTTGCAGGCACGTGGTGCCGCCGGCGCCATGCCAGCCGGTTATACGCAACCCATATACGACGCCAGCTCAAGCAGCGGATTTGGCTACGGGCTGCTTGCGGCAACAGAATATCGCGCCACACCCAACTTTGTGCTCGGCGGACGCTTCAGCATGGATCGGTCAGCCTACTACTCGCCAAACTCCGCCTTCTTCTACTTGAGGTATCTGTTTAAACCGGAAACGGGTCAGGTCAAGATGCGCCCGGATCCGGTTCTCCCCTATTCGCAGTACTAACCGTGAGTCGGGTGTTACCGTGTAACAGAAGCTAGTGTGCAGCGCTGCCTTGTTGTTCACCAAGCACGGGAAGCGGGTCTTTGATGATAAACACAAATTCCTGCTTCCCTGATTTTACGATCAGCTTCATGGGTAGATTCAGATCGCTACAGTGATAGGCCAGCCCCCCGATCTCGATACCCTGGGCAGAGATGCCAAATCGCTCTTTTAGCCAGTATGAGTTGGCCCAGTCTGTTCTTTCCTGCGCCGGACTCTGAGTTGCAGCTGCTGGAGTCTTGCTCAGCGGGTTCGTGACATTAGCGGTCGCGCTTCCCCTGACGCGGGCGGAAAACTTGAGAAAACCTGTTTTTGTGTACGCCTCAACTTGATGCCCTTTGTCATTCAACAGGGTTACTCTGGGCCTGATGCTCACACTTTTGTCCTTCAGATTTCTGAAAACCAGTGAAAGCTGAACCAAATAGCCGCCCTCGCTGCGCACGGCCTTCATGTTGTAACTCACCTGCAGATTATCCTGTTCAATGCTCTGGTGCGGCGCAATCACCTGCTTATCCTTGAAAACACCGTCAGGAACCGGACTGCTGCCGGCATCAGACTGGCTATTGCCGGGCGAATTGACCGCCGTACTGCCAGGCAACATGGGATGAGCACAAGCGCACAGCAAGAACACCGATGCATTGATAGCAGCCCATTTAAGATAGTTTTTCACATCAGACGTCCTCATGGTTTCTCTAACATTCAACCGTGCTATTCATTGTAAGCGCTTATCAGGAATTTTAAACAGTTTGATTTCACTTGCAGTCCAGGTTTCAAGCCCTGCGCCGCGTGCATGCGGAGGCAATAGTCCAACGGGCACTGCTGGCGGGCATATCGTTCGCCTGGACTCGCTGCTATAACTTACCCGCCGTGAGTGCTTCGAACCATTTTCGTTCGGCATCTTTGACAGGTGATTCGATCACGCGTTCAGGCACTTCCCAGATAACGATCCTCGGTGGATTGCTGCGAAATGTGCTGCCTTCGAAAAAAGCCGTGGCAGCTCCCGAAAAATCACCCCCGTCGCGTGCCAAATTAGCAACCGGCTCCCCCAGATGATGCTCCAGAAACGGCACAAAATTACTGTTTCGGGAGTAAGACGTACCGATCAACGCTATCGCGGGCAGCCCCGCATCGCCGAACAGATCATCACTTGCAACTGAAACAGGTTCAACATGGGTTACTTGCGCCAACTCAACCCTGGGGCGCAAGAAACCAGGCAAACCGTCCAGCCCTGCCAGATGCACCAGATCGCCGGATCGCCCTGTGCGCTCCGGGTTCAGCGTCACCGCACTGCCCGGCGAGGTGGTAGCCCATTTGAGCGCAACCAGCGCATTTTCGACGGCCCTGGCTGCCGCATTGGCCCCCGCCTCATTCCAGTGCGTATCGGTGTGATAATAGCGCTCTGTCGGCATGTTCGCCAGCGTTGCGGTCAGATCCAGCGTTGCGACGCCGTGGGAATAAACCGTACCCAGCCAGCTCGCAACGCGTTGATCAAATGCAGCGGAGCGGTTAAGACCACAAAGATGCGCATTTTCAATGCGTGTTTTGTCCGGTACGACAACCATCAGTAACTTGATACCCCGCTCTTTTAACCTGTTGTTGAGAAGTTGAGCAAGGGTCGCCCTCAGCTGGGCGGATTTAACCCTGTCCGGATACACCTCCAGTTCATCGGTCAAAAACAGCCAGTCACCGCAACCTGCACGCACACCGGGGCCCAAATCTCCTGTCAGATTCCACTGTATGCCGCGCTCGATCTGATTGAACATCGCTCCCAACACGAAATGCTGGTTGAGCAATTTGGTAAAGCGCCGTGTGGATTCGCCGCTCAGAATTTTTGACGGATTTTTAAGTTCAGCCCATTCTTCACCGGTAACGGCCATCAGAGATACGACAGAGACCACCAGCCCTGCCAGCAACAGACAGGCAAATGCGATGGCAGGCAGCAGGGTCAGAAGTTTTTGTTTTATCTGCATGGTTTATTTCCTCATCAGAACTGGAAATAAAGAAAGGGGGGCGACTGTTGCCCCGTCAGCACAATCAGCGCATAGGAGAACGCGAGTACAGGCCAGATTGCACGCCAGATATTGCTGCCGAATATTCCCCATCCCGTTTTGCTCATCGATGGATACAGGATACACACGATTCCAATAATGAAAGAGGCATACATGGTCGGACGCAATGCCAGTGAGACGGCATCGCCCATCGCCACGCCATGCAGGCCGAACTGGCCGCCCCACATCGTCAGGGCAGCGGAAAAATCCGATGCGCGAAACACGGTCCATGCAAGCATCACCACCACCAGCGTCAACAGGCGTGAGAGCAAATCCGGCATGGCATAGCCACGCGCGTTATAGGCGCGCGCGATACAGAGCGCAGAACCGTGGATGATGCCCCAGATAAGAAAATTCCAGCTCTCGCCTCCATGCCACAGTCCGCCAATCGCCATGGTCAACATCAGGTTGAGGTAAGTGCGCGTCTGACTGCTGCGATTCCCGCCCAGAAACGAGATATACAGATAATCGCGCAACCAGGAGGACAAGGTCATATGCCAGCGGCGCCAGAAATCCTGTATGGATACTGCAAGGTAGGGGTTATTGAAGTTCGGCTCAAACTTGAAGCCCAACATCAGACCTAATCCGATCGCCATCAGGCTGTAGCCGGCAAAATCGAAATAGAGCTGGATCGTATAAGCCCCACAACCCAGCCAGGCATCAATCAAACTGGGACTGGATTGTTTGAAGACGAGCGCAACAAGCGGGGATAACGGGTCGGCGATCAGCACCTTCATCGCAAAGCCGATCATGAAACGACGAACGCCTGTCGCAAATTCTTCTGCGGAAAATAACCTTTCCCTGAGTTCTTTTTCAATCACCTTGTAGCGGACGATGGGGCCTGCAATCAGGTGCGGGAACATCGCAATATAAGCGCTGAAAAAAATGAAACGATATTGCGCCTGAACCACGCCGCGCCGCACATCAACCAGATAGGAAGTCGCATGCAGCACGGTGAATGACAGCGCGATAGGCAGATACACTGCTTGCCATACGATCAAAGGATGTTCGCTGCTGCCGAAGAGATCGTTGAGCGATTGCACCACGACGTTAGCGTACTTGTACCAGGCCAGGCTGGCGAGGTTGATCAGAATCCCGGCCGCCATCATGCGCGTTTTAAATTTCTCCGAAGATGACCTGTCGATCCATATTGCAGCCAGCCAGGTGACGACCGTCAAGGCAATAATCAGGATCAGAAATTTTGGTGTCCACCATGCGTAAAACAGCCAGCTGCCAAGCAGCATCGTGTGATTGCGGAATCGCTGCGGCGTAACAAAGTAGAACGCAAAAAAAATCGGCAAAAAAAGCGTCAGGAATTCTAAAGACGCGAATACCATAAATGCTCCGTAGCCGTGCTAGTTGGCGTCACGCACAAAAAATGCCTGCCGTGCATTTTTCAACGTCAACAAAAAAACACTGTAACGCTCCCCGGCCTGAAGCTGAGCAAAATCCACCGCCGCACCCTGCCCGCCGCAACCCGCAGTTACGCTCAGCCTGACGGGATTAATCAGTCGTCGTTGCACCGTAAAAGGCTTGACGCCCTCCAGGATGTTCGAATTTTTGGCGCCACCCTGCATGACAGCCGCATTGCACGTCGAATCCAGATTAAACAGCGCGACGGATGAGCGCATGGCGTTAAAATCATCGGGCGTCTCTTTAATCAGCATCGTTTTGATTTTTGTGGCGCCATTGGGCAGTATTGCGATGGTGATATATTCCCACGGTTTTCCCACCACACTCACTGAAACCTGACGTCCATCCCCCTGAATGTTCGCTGAAAGTTTAGTGCCTGACTTGACAGGATAAAAACGTGAAACGCGCTGCGCCTGGGCATTGAGTTCGACTTTAGCCGAACTGCCTGATGATGCGATAGCCATATTCGTGTCGGTTGCATTGACGAACCGAATATAGGACGACTCTTCCGACGGACCTGTTTCATACAGTTGTGGTTCCGCCACAGCCGAACCGGAAAAACAAATAAACAGGGACAAAAAACTTAGTAACTGGTGAGCAGGTATTCTCATTTCATCCTCAGGGTTTGATTTTTTGCAGAATATCGGATGAGACGATTTCTTTGGTAATTGCATCTCCCCATGCCTGATAGCCTTCATTCAAATAGTGCTGTCCATCGCCGGGTATGGTTCCCCATTCTCCTGGCTTTTCCATCTTCAATGAACTGATATAAATACAGGGAGAAACGATCTCGGCCAGATAATCTGACATCTCCCGGGTTCGAGCGAAAGTTTTGCCATATTTGCCCCCTTCACTGCCCCAGGCAGGTCCGACCCAGACACAACTGGCCCCGCTGGCCTTGATCCCCTTGGTCAGGGTACTGACTTCCCCCCATATCCAGCTTTTAGGCATAGCTGGTTTTTTATATCCTGCCATGGTGTCGCCATTGATCACCACGATCAAATTCGGATGATATTCATTAACCAGATCAGGCAACGACCTGGTTATTGCCGCCTCCCCCCTGCGCTCTCGCACAGGACCATTGTCCAGCCTGAAAGCACTGCCGCACTCTGACCGGTTAGCTTTCATCCATGCCCCGGAAGGCGTGCCGCACGAGCCGAATGAGTAAACTTTGGCGCCTTGCAGCATCAGATCGTCGTGCAATGACGAAATAAGATAGCCACTCGTCGCCATATGACTGTCGCCCAGAACCAATACAGTAAGTCCAGCAAGCAGCAAGCTCATAATTCACTCCTTATAATAAAAAAAAACAGGTTCAAGTTTAAGTGCGGGCATTCAGGCTGTCCAGCATGCCGAATTGCGTTTCAGCCACGCCTGTCGACCTAACGTTTAGCCTTATGCTGCCCGCGCAGCTCATTTTTCCAGAGTGCTGGCGGCTCTGGCTGCATTTCCTGGTTATAATTCACGGCCAGTTCCACCGCAACCCGCCTCAGTAAAACTTCCGCATCTGCGTTATTCCCCTGCCTGACCAGCGCATCGGCTCGGTCGATTTGCACGTGCGCCCAGGCCATTTTTTGCAACCTGGCCATTTCATTGGTACGCGAAGCAGGCGATATTTTTTCAAGTGCATGCAAGGTTTCCCACCAGAGACGCTGATCCGAATAGACCTGGGCGCTGGCGAAAATAGCCTCCGGCAAGTCAGGATTAACACTCAGCACGCTGTCAATTTGCGCTCGCGCCTTAGATATCTCACCTGTACTTCGATAGATTTGTCCAAGATCCAGGCGACTTTTCAGGCTGTCAGGATTTCTCAAAAGACTATCTTCCAGCGCAGATCGGGCCGCATTATTTGTGCCACTTCCAACGCCATTGCCTGTTTCGCGACCCGGACGCACCGACCCATCAGATATAGGAGCGGCCTCCAGCACCTGTAACTTCTGCCTTATTTGCACGGCCAGGTCGCTGCGTCCGCGCGCTTCCCAGTACTGCGCCCGCTCATTCAGCTCTTGCCTGGATGGCGTAGCGACTGCCTGAGTGCGATCTGGCGCGCCTGACGGTGCATCACCACCAGCAGTTGGCTGGGCCGTCACTCTGTCAACGACGGCAGCGGGCAAGGAGACTATTGTCTCAGACCTGACAGGCGTAACGGCAGCAGCAGGTTTAACAGCATTTGTAAAGTTTGCCGAACTCCTGCCGGAGGATGCCGCGTTGTCCGGCGACTCGAACTGTTTCGGCTCCGTCAGAGTCAATTGCTTTCGTATATTGTTGGCCAGGTCACTGCGGCCACGACTGTCCCAATACGCTGCACGATCAATCAACTCCTGTTGCGACGGTTTCCTGTTAATCAGCAGCGACCCGCCCCGCCCTACAGACTCATCCACGACCTCAGGTACTGGCGCTGCATCCGGCTCTTGCCGAATCAAACCGGCACCCGCTGCGACTGCGTATTTTTCAGTACTTTCCCGCCTTATTTGATTGTTTGCCTGGAAAGATGAATTATTTTCCAACGGGATCGTCTGATCGGCAATACGCTCACTTGAAACAGACGGGACGCCGCTATTCGGTTGATCCGGTTGAACGTTTGATTCCCCCTGGTAGAGATCGGGCCAGTCTTCAACCAGCCTGAGTTCTTTCCCAGGCTGGAGAGTTACCGGCAGATCCTGCTCTACCCGACCAATCACCCCCTGCGTCTCAGACAGTGCTTCACTTGCCAGCACTTGTGACGACAGCGGCAGAACAGCGCATATCACCAATAAAATTATCTTGTTGCTGAACATAATCATTTCCACTGTACAACAAGCTGTCCTTGCGAGGAAAAACTAAACCGGCGCTCCATCCAGCCTTGGCCAAATAGCGTAAGTACTTGATCGTAATAGTGCGGGGCCTCACCGATTAAAGCGCCTGTCGCCGCGTCCCGCCGGGCAATCAGGCGATCACTTTGTAAACGCTGCGCGCTGCTGTTTCCCATCCTTGCAAAATAGGGCAGCAAGGCTGCCGAAAAACTCGCCGGGCTCACACCGGATGTCGCTCCCGTTTGCGCGTCCACAGCCAGCGGAGGACTCACTTCATGTTTCGGTATCAGTTGATTCATGCCGTAAATAACCTTTTTCAATCGAGGTGACATAGGGTCCTGCCTGGACAACATGCCCCACCACAAATAGACGCGAATTGCGTCATGGGCACCGATAGCACCTGATTTAGGATCGAGCTGATATCCCCTGCCCGGAACATAGGCCACCCAATCCGGCACAAAACCCTTGGTACTGGCGGCTTTGAGCAACTTAAGATTGTTGTCGATGACTGCTGCCCACGGACCGGATGGGTCTGAGTTAGAAAATGCGCGCAGTAATTGCACGGGAAAATAACTCGGGTTTAACCTGCTGCCCCCCTGATCCAGATCAAAGCCCGTGCCTGCCGGCAACAGCATTGCACCCATGCCCGGAAGATCACGAATCAGGTGAATGCGTATATTCGCCAGCATCAAGTTCCCCTGCGCCGCGTAACGGGGCTCATGCCAAAGCCGTCCTGCTTCCAGCAGTGTGTAGGCTAACCAGGTATCTGCATCCGACGCGGAATTCTGATCGACGACACCCCAGCTTCCATCCGCCCTCTTGCCCCATTGCCAGGCAGGCAGACGTGCGCCCAGATCACCTCCTGCGAGGTTCTTGTGAGTCCAGAGCAGAAGCTGATCGAACACTGCGCGATCATTGGCAACCAGTGCAAAAAAAAGCGCATAGGCCTGACCTTCCGAAGTGCTGTAACGCTGCTCACTCTCGTCGGCCAGTACCCGGCCATCGGCCTGAATAAAGTCACGATTAAATGCCTGCCACAATGGCCAGTCATCGCTAGCCTGCACACATAACGGCATCATCGCCATCAGAATCAGTGCGCCACGACGGACCATATGACATATCTGGCCGAGCATGAGTTATTTTGCTAATCGTTGATTGACACGCTTGCGCAAATATCGGAATGAGACAGCCGCCACCAGCAATGCCGCCAATCCAATAAAAGCAATCATTAACAACGGCTGTCTGCCAAAATACCAGCGCAGTGCAGTAACCCAGGGCAGATTTCCGACATAATATGTCGGGCCGGTCTGGAACCCTTCAATGCGTGCCCCGCTTTGCAGAACCAAATCACCGTAAAAATGGGGGAGTATTTTCGGGTCGGCCATAGACACGGCAAGCGCGGCAATCTGCTGATCGTTATCTCCCGTGAATGCGACGACGCTGCGTCCGCTTTTCAGGGGTGATTCAAAAGCGACCAAAGCCCCTAATCCGCCGTCACCTTTGGCAATCAGATCCCCTGCACGATGCATGGCGTCGTCCAGATCGAGGTTGTCCCAACGGGACATTAAGCGTTCAAACGGCCCTGGCAACTTTAACGTATGCGTACCCTTTTCCAGTAGCGTGTGCATTTTATCCGCCCAGCGTGCCAGCAAGGGCTGATTTTCCGCTGTACCTATCAGTATCATATCCTTGTCGGAGTTAGCATCGACGCCGGCGGCCGTTATGATCGCATGTCGTATCGCCGGATAACCCGTCGCGCGGCCCATCCGCCCCATCAGTACAAGATATGTTTCCAATTCTGAAATCGAAGCATTGTCAGGCATGACAACAGCCGTTTCTGACAAGTCTGCCATGCGGGAAAACGGGAAGCCGTCGTTAACAAAAAAACCCAGATTGGGCAGTGCCGCGTAATGCGCAAAGGATGAAAAATCAATCGTCGACTCCTCGTCAATCACCCCACGCTCATTGTTAAGAAATACATCCTTGCAGGAACCTTGTTTGGTGTAGTCGAAAAAATACTTCAACTGCAACTGATTCTGTCCATAAATACCCGAGTGCGGCAACAGTACCAGCTCGTTGCTGACCGCCTTGCCATCCTCAATCAATGGCAGTTTCAGCTTTTTTTCCAGCTTGCTGGGCACACTGGACAGCGGCAAAGCCTGTACAAACTGTTCGTTCATACTGACGTTCAATGTTGACCTGTCAGGCGCCAGGCGCGGTGTATAACGGTAATGCAGCTCCATCGGCACACCCTTGCTTCTCCATGCAAAAATATCAGGTGGCATGTTGAAATTCAGCTTGATCGAGTCCGAATTGAGCCCCTCCACTTGCAATTCAGCCTGCCTGGCCAATTCGCCAAAATGAACTGGACGGTCGGTGGGTATCCAGCGCGGGGCATCGTAAGGTTTGCGCGCGGGAATGTCTTTCATCTGCGTAACGCTGACATAACCTCCGCTCAAGGTGGCTGTCCCCAGCGTCAGCGCTTGCGCGGCGATATCAAGCTCCTTAGCATCACGCCCCATAACTACCAGCAACTTTGCATAAGCATTGAGTGGATTGTTAACCACAGCCAAACTTGCGCCATTAATCGCGGGGAGACCCAGTCCTGCGGGTGGGGTAGTGCCAAGAACCATCACCACACCGTTGCCTTTAGGCAAACTATTGAGCAATACCGGAAACCGCGCACCGCGATAACTTGCCAAACTGCCGAACCAGGAAGAGACGATCCCGGCAGCATGCAGCACATCGTTGTTCGGTTGCGCCGGAAACACAATCGGCAACACCAGCGGGCTATTGTCGAGTTTATCAAAGAACGGGGCGGGTAAAAGTGCCAGATCATTAGGCAGTTTCAAGTGTCGTACAGTGAGATCGAGATGGCTGGTATTACTGACATTTGCCCAGAGCGTCGAGTGCATCGGATCTTCGCAATCCCGCGTATAGTGTCCGATTAAATTTAACGTCAGTTTGTTGAAATCGATGAACATACTCGGATCAAGCGCAACATCGCTTACGTGTCCATTGCTGTTCTCACGAGACAGCGGTAGCGATGTCATCAACTCGTCATTGAGCAGAACTCTCAGGTGCGACAGCTCGGGAATTAATGCCGGCGACCAGGCGTAATTGAGTCGCAGCTTCGCTGCGGTGATCACCTCATCACTGCGCATTGAAAATGACAAGCTGCGATGACTGTCAGCACCGTGCAACTCTATCGGCCTGAGCGCAGCCAACTCTTCGAGCGTGTAAGAATAACGACTGACTTCATCCGAATTTTCATTCGCACTCGTCGCAGGCTCGGCAGTATCAACAGACGTCGCCTCAACCGGGTGCTTCTTTGCATACACCATGCCTGGCGCACTGGAACAGGCCACGACGGCAAAAGCCAGCAACACTTTCCGGAAACAAAAACCATTCAATATATCTATATTCATATGCTTGCGAAGCGCCACCATATTAAACTCACAATCATTAATCAATTAACTGCTCAAGAGCCCGTCTTTGCAGCATGCTCTTCCGTTGTCAAACCCACCGCTCAGGTGGATTCGTTTTACCAAACATTCACGTCCGATCCGACTTGACCAATAAGCTACGGCCCATCCGTGCAAAATTGCTCAACTTATGCAGCAGCTGCTTTTTTACATCCTGACCGGCAAGTTTTTTTGAAATCCCGTGGTAAAACAGACCATATTGTTTATCTTCGGCGTTGCCGCGAAAATATTCAGCCAGCTGTTTTTGCACATAATACCCCAGGTGTTGATAACCTTTCATGCTGTGAAACATGATTTCTTTTAGCCCTGTTAACGGATGATCTACTTCACGATGTTCACTCCAGTCCAGCCAGGCATCCGCACGTGCCAGCGTGCACTGCACCAGATTCATTTGCTGTTGCAAATCGAGTCCTTCGAATTCGACACCCACCACAACATCTCTTGAAACAACGATGCGAGCCGGGAAGACGAACTCACGCTCACCCATAAAAAGTGAAACCCGCACCTCGCTGTGCAACGGCGCCATGTCCGCAGCAGGCATCACCAAACCCAATCCGCCCTCCGAGTAATCAGTAGCACGACAAACCACACTGCGGCCACTGACGAGTTTCAGTACTGCTTTCTGGTTGCAGTTAATGCGGTGGTTCACACGCACCTGCTTGGTTTCAGTGGCAACGGCAATGGTCGCACCCAGAATAATGAGGTTATATACCGTCCACAACAAGTTCATGACCACCGTATCGGCCTCAAAAGCATTCCACCAGAACAGACGCACAATCCCTATCAACAAGCCGAGCACATTCAACGCCAGCATAATGAGATAAGGCGCGCCAATCTCCCAGTCGAGGAAGTTCTTTTCAACCAGCCCCCCTTTGGAGGTTACATTGAACTTACCGAATTTTGGATTGAACAGTGCCACCAGGGTAGGTCTGAAGATATACCATGCGAGCGTTGCCTCATACAGCTCCGCCCAGAACGAATGACGATGCGCTCCTTGCATGCGCGAATTGGTCACATTGGCATGAGCCAGATGAGGCAGCGCATAAGCTGCGATGGCAAATGCCGAGGCATGGATGATGCGCGCTTCAAAAAACAGATAGGACAATGGGGCTAGCAGAAACACCATGCGCGGCAGCCCATAAAAGAAATGCAGCATGGCGTTCGAATAACACAGCCGCTGCATAAAATTGAGCCCTTTACCAAACAGCGGGTTATCCAGGCGGAAAATTTGCGCCATGCCGCGCGCCCAGCGTATGCGCTGTCCGACGTGGATGGACAGGCTTTCGGTTGCCAGTCCTGCCGCTTGCGGAACCGAAATGTAGGCCGTGTTATATCCGTGCCTGTGCATTTTTAATGCAGTGTGCGCATCTTCCGTCACGGTTTCAACCGCCACGCCGCCGACCTCCATCAGCATGGAACGTCGCAACACGGCACAGGAACCGCAAAAAAACGTGGCATTCCACAGATCATTGCCATCCTGAATCAGGCCGTAAAACAGCTCCCCTTCATTGGGCACGCGACGAAAGGTGCCAAGGTTGCGTTCAAACGGATCCGGCGACAAAAAATGGTGGGGCGTTTGTATCATGGCCATCTTGAGGTCACGCAAAAACCAGCCCATGGTCATCTGCAAGAAAGAACGCGCCGGAATATGGTCACAATCGAAGATTGCGACGAATTCACCTTCGGTTTTTGCCAGTGCGGCATTGATATTTCCAGCCTTGGCATGAAGATTATTGTCACGCGTCATGTAACTGATACCCACGCTGCCTGCGAACTCCCTGAATTCTTCGCGCCGTCCGTCATCAAGAATACAGATGTTCAATTTTTCTCGCGGCCAATCGATTGCCAGCGCAGCCAGAATGGTTGGGCGAACCACTTTGAGCGACTCATTGTAAGTCGGGATAAAAAGGTCGACCGTTGGCCAGAGCGAAAGATCTTCAGGCATGGGCTCCGGTTTGCGCCGCAACGGCCAGATCGTCTGCACATACCCCAACAGCAGCACCAGCCAGGCATACGTTTCGGCCATCAGCAGAATAATGCCAAAGATGCCGTCTATCCAGCTATTCAGGTCCAGCGTATCGGTGAATCGCCAGTACAGGTAACGACTGGATGCATTGATCGAAAAGATGATCATCATGATCGTGAACAGCGTGCCGGTGTAACGGCGCAAATACAGACTGATGGAAAAAACCGCGCCCGCATAAATGACCTGCCACATCAGACTCAAAGGCAGCGTCATGCTGAACAGGAAAAGTACCGCTGCCACAACCATGGCAGCAGCTCGCCAGTAGATATGCTCCCAGCCTTGCCATTCGATCAGAAGCGTCGAATATTTGTTGATTAAGCCGAACTTGTAGCGCTCGGATTGCCGATCCCGCTTGCGCCGGTCGTCATTCGTAGCCTCAGCGGAAGACTGCTGACTATTCACCGGTCAATCCGCTTCAGCAGCCACGCAGACACCTGCTTCAAATCATCCGCGGCCTGACTGTGTGGCGCATACTGCCAAACCGGTTGCTGAAACGCCAGCGCTTCGCTCAGCGACTCATCACGGTGTATGGGATAAGGAGACAATCTCTCGCCCAGCGTGTTTTGCATGACGGATTGAATATCCCGATTGAGCGGTTGTTCCGCATCGAACTGGTTCAGCACATAATACGAACCATAAAAATCAGTTCGGTTGGCGCAATAGTAATCAAGCAAGCCCTCAATGGAATCGAGCGTCGCGTAGGATCCTGCATCCGGAATCATCACGACCAGCACCAGGTTCGCTATGGATAACACTTGTTGAACGTACACCGATGGCCCGGGTGGCGTATCTATGATCGTCAGCATGCCGGGTGCACTGCTCAGTTCCGCGAGGTTATCTCTCAGCCAGCCTGGCGTATGTGCAAGATGCGCCTCAAAGGTAATGCGCTCGACTTCTGAAGCCTTGCCGTAAGGAATAAAACTCACCCCGTAAGCGCTGTCGTACTCTGTGTAATACCAGCCAGTTTGCTGCAAGGTCTGATGGATCAGACCATTTGTATCGCCCGGTTCCGCACCAAGATGCAGGCGCATTGCATTCTGCGGATCCAGATCCACCAATCGGACAGCACGACCATTCGCTGCCAGCGTACAAGCCAGATTGACAGAAACGGTTGTTTTACCCACACCACCTTTAGGTGAAATTACGGCTATTACAGTCATTATTATTTATTCAAATATCCGAACAGGCTGCGCAAATCATGTTTCTGTTGATTTTCAGCATCCCGCGGGTTGAGTAGGCGTGAAAATACAACGTTTAACGAATCATTTTCTGCCCGATGGGCTGACTGAGCCTGAGGCGTTACCGGCTGTGCATTCACCGTATTGTTCAACAACCCACGCGCCGGCACGGCTGTCACGACTGAATCCGCGTGAGACTTTGCGGGCTTAACTGCTAAATTCAACGCAGCGAACAGAGGTGACGCAGCATCCGATGTAGCCGGCTTGGCAAACAGCCCGGACAAACTGCGGACTCCCTCAGCCTGACGATCAGGCTGCGCAGGCTTATCAACAACAGGGGGAGCACGTCTGTCCGCTGACGACCTGAGCGTCGGCGCAACCGCATGCGCTTTCTCGATCGCATTGACGATAGGCCAGCTTTTCTGAGCCTTGTCACTGACATAGCCTTGCTGAATCTCCTGATAATTCCCCGTATCACCACCAAATTTCTGGAAGAGATTCCGAATATCAACATTCGCCGACTTTTTCATGATCAAATCATCCCGACGCAAATTCCCGGCCGGCTCATGCCGCCCTTCCAAATCGAAAAACGATCAACATGGTATCGGGAAGCGCCGGCTCAACCTGAGTGATCTGCAATGCTGAAGCCGCCCCCATAGTGGAAAACCAGTGCGCATAAATCCCTTCCAGAATCGCAGGTGACCAAGCCAATGCCTGATCGCCAAAAGCGCCTTGCAGCGGTGCCACATGATGCTCAATAAACAGCCCGGTATCCTTCTCTACCAGCCGTGTCCAGCCCCAATCCATATCGAACCATACATCGTTGATAGATTCTTCCAGCTCAGCAATGGTATTTCCGGCGGGCACAGGAATACTTTGCGCCATGGCGTTGCCGAGCCGCGCCATCAAGACACGCAACTCGGCTACTGGAATTTGCTGCCCGAATTCGCTGGCAAAAGCGGCTAAAAACGCCCCCCACTGAGTTGAACACTGCTGCCTGGCAAAATAGTCCAGACTATCCTCCAATTTATTCATCAAATTTTCCCTAGCAATCGTAAGTAAACGGCCTACAAAATTGGTGTCAGTCTAACACTTCCGGAAGGTATTTTGTAAACAGATCAACGCATAGGCTGATCAGAAATTTACTGTCTTTAAAAACCATAACGGGCAGACATGAATAAACCGTTGCCGTGCGATCACAACATAATTTGCACCCCCCCCTTGAAAACAGCAAATTCGACCCAATTTCGAACGGGTACAAATTCTGGAGAACGATATGGAACAAAACAACGCGCAACACCATGACAACGAGGTTAGCGCTGAAAGCAGCCCCGAGGTTGAAGAAACAAGCAAAGAGGTAATACCCAATCTGGAAGAGTTATTACAAGCGGCTGAACGCACGGCGCAGGAACACTATGATTCCTGGATGTATGCAAAGGCTGAAAGCGAGAACATCCGCCGCCGCGCTGCGGAAGACGTGAGCCGGGCGCAAAAATTTGCCGTGGAGCGTTTCTCCAATGAGGTGCTGGCAGTCAAAGACAGCCTGGAAGCCGGACTCGCAGTAGAGACTGCAACGGTGGAAAGCTTCAAGAGCGGCATGGAACTGACGCTCAAGCAACTGACCAGTGTCTTTGAAAAGTTCAACATCACCGAAATCAATCCGGTCGGCGAGAAACTGGATCCGCACAAACATCAGGCGATCAGCATGGTGGCAAGCGAGTTGCCTGCCAACACCGTCGTCAGCGTGATGCAAAAGGGCTATACGCTTAATGACCGGGTACTGCGCCCGGCGCTGGTTCTGGTTTCACAGGGAAAATAACAGCTCAAATTTAGTCGTTAGACGCAAGTCGCAAGTCATTAGTTAAAACCGGCGCAGCCGACAACATCAACTCGAGACTAACGACTACAAACTATCAACTGCATCACTAACACTTGAAATTTGTATTAGCCGCCCCATATAAGGCGGCATCGTAATCAACAACATTTGAAAGGAATAGGCATTATGGGAAAAATTATCGGTATTGATCTGGGCACAACCAACTCTTGCGTCGCAGTCATGGAAAATGGCAAGACCAAGGTGATCGAGAACGCCGAAGGCACGCGCACCACACCTTCCATTATCGCTTACATGGAAGACGGCGAAGTGCTGGTGGGCGCTGCCGCAAAACGTCAGGCAGTGACCAACCCAAAGAACACACTGTACGGCGTCAAGCGCCTGATCGGCCGCCGTTTCGACGAAAAGATGGTGCAGAAGGATATCGACATGGTGCCGTTTACCATCGTCAAGGCCAAGAACGGCGACGCATGGATCAAGGTGCGCGACAAGGAATTCTCAGCCCCTGAGATTTCTGCACAAGTACTGATGAAGATGAAGAAGACAGCCGAAGACTACCTGGGCGAGTCAGTCACTGAAGCTGTCATTACCGTGCCGGCCTACTTCAATGACGCGCAACGCCAGGCCACCAAGGATGCCGGCCGCATCGCAGGCCTTGATGTCAAGCGCATCATCAACGAACCGACTGCTGCTGCACTGGCCTTCGGCATGGACAAGCAGGAAGGCGATCGCAAGGTCGCTGTTTATGACCTGGGTGGCGGCACGTTCGACATCTCCATCATCGACATCGCCGAAATCGACGGCGAACACCAGTTTGAAGTCATGTCCACCAACGGCGACACGTTCCTGGGCGGAGAAGATTTCGACATGCGCGTGATCGAATTCCTGGTTGAAGAATTCAAGAAGGAATCCGGCATCGATCTGAAAAAAGACATGCTGGCACTGCAACGCCTGAAAGACGCGGCAGAAAAAGCCAAGATCGAATTGTCTTCGGCGCAACAGACCGAAGTAAACCTGCCCTACATCACCGCAGATGCCACAGGGCCTAAACATCTGGCCGTGAAGATCACCCGCGCCAAACTGGAAAGCATCGTTGAAGATCTGGTTGCACGCACCATCGAGCCATGCAAGATCGCGATGAAGGACGCAGGCATCTCCATCTCTGACATCGCCGACGTTATTCTGGTCGGCGGTCAGACCCGCATGCCGATGGTCCAGGAAAAGGTCAAGGAATTTTTCGGTCGCGAGCCACGTAAGGATGTGAACCCGGACGAAGCCGTCGCTGTCGGCGCCTGTATTCAGGGCGGCGTGCTGCAAGGCGAAGTCAAGGACGTGCTGCTGCTGGACGTGACTCCATTATCTCTGGGCATCGAGACCATGGGCGGCGTGATGACCAAGCTGATCAAGAAGAACACCACGATTCCGACCAAGGCGTCCCAGGTGTTCTCCACCGCAGACGACAACCAGTCGGCCGTGACCATCCACGTACTGCAAGGTGAGCGCGAAATCGCTTCCGGCAACAAGAGTCTGGGCCAGTTTAATTTATCGGATATTCCGCCAGCACAACGCGGCATGCCACAGATCGAAGTGACCTTCAATATCGATGCAAACGGCATCCTGCATGTAGCGGCGAAGGACAAAGCCACCAACAAGGAAGCCAACATCACCATCAAGGCCAGCTCCGGTTTGAGTGAAGCCGAGATCGAGAGCATGGTAGCGGATGCAGAAGCGCACGCAGAGGACGACAAGAAGGCGCTGGAACTGGTGACCGCACGCAATCAGCTGGATGCGCTGATCCACTCTACAACCAAGTCGCTGAAGGAATACGGCGAACAACTGACGGCCGATGAAAAAGCCGCCATCGAAGCCGCCGTAAAGGAAGCCGAAGAAGTGGTGAAGAGCGACGACAAGGACGCCATCGAAGCCAAATCAGAAGCACTGGCCACGGCCGCACAAAAACTGGGCGAGAAGATGTACGCCGCAGAACAGGCCAAGTCACAGGGAGCTGATGCTGGCGCTTCACACGAAGCCCATAAGGATGAAGGCGACGTGGTGGATGCCGAGTTCACTGAAGTAAAGGACAAGAAGTAAGAAACCCAGGATTAAGGATCAAGGATTGAGGATTGAGTAAAATCAGCCTCACCCCTTCGATCCCCTGCACTTGTACACCAATCAGTTAGGAGCAAAGATAGGGGAGCATGGAACGAGATCGCCGCAAGGCTGCTCAATCCTCGCTCCTCAATCCTTTTATAGCTATGAGCAAAAAAGACTATTACGAAGTTCTGGGCATCAATCGCGATGCTGCGGACGATGAGATTAAAAAGGCTTATCGCAAACTGGCGATGAAGCATCACCCTGACCGCAATCCGGATAATCCGAAGGCAGAAGAACACTTCAAAGAAGCCAAGGAAGCTTACGAGACCTTGTCCGACGCCCAGAAGCGCGCAGCATATGACCAGTATGGACATGCTGCATTTGAAGCGGGAGGCATGGGCGGCGGAAGTCCGTTTGGAGCAGGTGGTGCTGGCGCACAAGGATTTGATTTTTCCGATATTTTTGGCGACATCTTCGGTGGTGGACGCGGCGGCGGGGCGGGACGCAGCAATGTGCAACGCGGCGCCGACCTGCGCTACAACCTTGAGATCACGCTGGAACAGGCTGCACGCGGCACCGAGACGCAGATACGCGTGCCGACCATGGAGGAATGCGACACCTGCCATGGCTCAGGCGCCAAACCCGGCACGACACCTACCACCTGCACGACTTGCGGCGGGCACGGTCAGGTGCGCATGCAGCAAGGCTTCTTCTCCGTCCAGCAGACCTGCCCGCGCTGTCACGGCAGCGGCAAGATGATTTCTTCGCCTTGCAAACCCTGCAATGGCAGCGGACGCATCAAGCAACACAAGACACTGTCGGTGAAAATTCCGCCGGGTGTGGATAACGATGATCGTATCCGTCTGTCCGGTGAAGGCGAGCATGGCGTAAACGGCGGGCCGTCCGGCGACTTGTATGTGGTGATCCACGTCAAGGCACATGCGGTCTTCCAGCGTGACCATAATGATTTGCACTGTGAAATGCCCATCAGTTTCAGCACGGCGGCCCTGGGTGGTGAAATCGAGATTCCGACGCTGGATGGCAAGGCACATATCAAGATTCCGGCCGAAACACAAAGCGGCAAGATCTTCCGCCTGCGCGGCAAGGGTATCAAGGGTGTGCGCAGCTCAACACACGGCGACTTGCATTGCCATGTGATCGTGGAAACGCCGGTCAATCTGACCGAGCGCCAACGGGAGCTACTGCGCGAGTTTGAAAGCATCAACGATCTTAACAGCGAGCATCACAATCCGAGAGCCAAATCCTGGATGAACAAGGTCAAGGACTTCTTCGGGCAATAAGCCGGAGCTGTTCGCCGCATGTAGAAATCAAACGCCCTTCGGGGCGTTTTTTATTGCTTTAAACCCAAATAAACCCGCCATATCGTCATTCCGGCGAAGGCCGGAATCCAGAAAGCGGCAATTTGCGGGTAGAATATCCAGCGATCATACCTGCGCCAACTGCCCGCAGTATCAGTGATTAAAGTGCTGAGTATGCAGAAGAGCATGAGGATACAGATTATATAAACATAATAAAATAAAGTAGTTGCAGCAAGCTTGGAAGCTTATTCAGAACACTCTCCTGCATATATTAGAATTGTTCTGTCTATTTAACGCTGAACGTCATAGGAGCAAACGTGCCATCCGCCATACAGCTTATTCCCCTTTGGATTCAGGTCGTCCTCGCTTTGGCGCCAGCTGTTGGAACGTTTGCTGCGGCTGTTGGCCTCGCGCTCAACGTCTTGCAATCCCGGAAAACAAATTTAATTACTCGCGCAGGGCTTGTGGCTGCTTGCTTGAAGACGTTCGCGGAGGACGAAGACATTCAGAACGCCTTCTACGCGCTGGAGTACGGAACATTCACCTATTCGGAAAATTTTCACAACACGCCGGAGGAGCGTGAAATTGACAAGCTACTTCGGCACTTCTCGAACTTGGCTCTAGCTTGGCAGGCGAAGCTTCTGACAACTGAGGACATCGCTCCAGTTAGGTATTACGTACTGCGGGTCGTACGCAACGAAGAAATTGCCAAGTACCTAGACTTCATGGAGAGGTGGGTAAAGGATGCGAAAATTGGAGAGCATCCATACGCTGTCCTCTCTGCACTGTGCAACTCACTCGAAAAATGACGCCCAACGATTAAGGTTAGATTGTGATCGCGGAACGAGCCAAGATCTGAACCGTTTGTTGGACGAGCCCTGCCTGCGGCGGGCAGGCCGGCAAGTCTGCTGTGAACTATGGAAATATCTCTCTGACCGTAGTGGCACCGTTATCGTTTTTAACTGCCCGGCCAGAAAAAAGCCACGCAATCCGGCAGGACTGCGTGGCTTTTTAAACAGCTGAAACTTTATGGATTACGCGAAGTTTTTCGCGACGAAATCCCAGTTGACCAGATTATTCAGGAAAGTTTCGACGAACTTGGGACGCATATTACGGTAGTCGATGTAGTAGGCATGTTCCCACACGTCCACACACAGCAAGGCTTTATCAGCGGTCGTCAGCGGTGTGCCGGCAGCACCCATGTTGACGATATCAAGCGTACCGTCAGCCTTCTTCACCAGCCACGTCCAGCCGGAGCCGAAGTTGCCGACAGCCGAAGTCTGGAAAGCCTTTTTGAAATCGTCAAGGCTGCCCCATTTTGCGTTGATCGCATTGGCCAGCGCACCGGTAGGTGCGCCACCGCCGGCTGGCTTCATGCAGTTCCAGAAGAACGAATGATTCCAGACCTGTGCGGCGTTGTTGTAGATGCCGCCGGCTGGCGCTTTCTTGATGATGGCTTCCAGATCCAGAGATTCAAATTCGCCTCCCTTGATCAGATTGTTCAGGTTGGTCACATAGGCCTGATGATGCTTGGCATAGTGGTATTCGAATGTCTCCTTTGACATGTGAGGTTGCAGTGCATCCATCGCGTAAGGCAGGGCTGGCAGGGTATGTTCCATGATTTTTCCTCTCATTTAAAGTTGCGAAATTTATAGGCTATTTGATGGCGAAATAATACCACAGCTCTTTACTCAGACTTCGGCCAATTTGCCATCGGCGAAGATAACCGCACAGCGCACCACCTTGTACGGATGGATGGCCTCAATGGCGGTGCGATATTCCTCAAGCTGCACCGAAAAAAACTGCGGATCGGCAGACGCACCGGTCTTATAGTCCAGTATCCACACTTCATTTTCGAACTCGACCAGACGATCGATGCGCCGCAACTGGCCGCTTGCATTGACATAGGCCAACTCGTTTGCAGCTGCCAGATAATACTTCGCGTCAAAGAAGCGGGCAAGTTCGGGCGTATTCAGCACTTCCTGCGCCTGTTGCCAAAGGACGGGCATCTGCCCGGGAGCAATATTCAGTTTGCGCTGCAACTCCTGCTCCAGATCTTCCCGTATGTCGGCATCCGGTGCCGTCAGATATTGCAGCAAACCATGCAGCCAGACACCGCTGCGCTGCGCATCGCTCATCACGGGTTTACGCGTACCGACAGGCCATGCATTACACAGGCGCGGATCTACAGATTCGGGATTCAGGATGCGGGATACCGAGCTGCCTGGCCACGCCACTTCAGACGCAAGCGGATTCTCGCCTGCTCCGTCAAGCACAGCGGCGATGCGTTGATACCACATGCCATCGAGCTGTTTACCGTTGCCGCTGACCAGCAGCGATTGCTTGGCTCGTGTCATCGCGACATACAGCAGATTCAGATCCTCGCGCAGCGCCAAGGCTGCATCCGATTCAAAATAATGCTCGCGCACCTGGCCACGGCTGGCACGGTCACCATACAGCGAAAAATGAGCCGGGCGCATGGCATCGGTCGGCCAGTCCACCAGCACGTCGTAACCCCTGTCGGCAGGCGGTTTCGCATTGGTATCCAGCAGCCATACGATAGGCGCTTCTAACCCCTTGGCCTCATGCACCGTGTAGATGCGGATCGCGTTGCCCGTCTGACTGACGCGTCCTTCGTCGGGCGATTCGTTATCATCCGCGCGACGCAACTCGGTCAGTTCGCGCAAGAAACCCGGCAGACTGGGGTAGCGTCCGGCATCCACATTCAGCGCGATTTCCAGAAAAGCCTGCAAATTGGCCAGCACCGTGGCGCGCATCACATCGGGCACAGCTGCGGCATAACGATGTTTGACATCTCCTTCAAAGTAGATGCGGTCCAGCAAGTCGTGCACCGGCAACCTGTCGGCCTGCGCAATCCAGCCTTGCAACAGGCGATAGGCACGCTGCAACTCGGGCGATCCATCGCCGTTCTCAATCAACTGTTTCAGGCGTTGCCACCAACTTTTAGGATTGAGGATTGAGGTTTGAGACAAAACCTCCCCGCTCACTCCTATATCCTCAATCCTCATTTCTGCAATCAGCATCAGATCGTCGTCGCTGCAAGAAAAAATCGGTGTGCGCAATGCCTGCGCCAGGGCCAGATCGGCAAACGGGGTGATCAGAAAGTTGAGCAGCGCCTGTATGTCGGATGCTTCCAGCGTATCGAGCAGGCCGCCGCGACGCGAGGTAAGGAACGGAATGGACAGCTTGCGCAACGCGTGTTCATAGATTTTGAGATGGGTACGGCGACGCACCAGCACCATGATGTCGGAGAACACTGCCGGCCTCACCTGCCCCTCATCGTGTATCCGCCAGTGACCGACAATATCGATGAGCTTTTTGGCGAATTGCGCAGCCTCCACCTCACGCGCACCCTCATCAGAATCCGGATAAGCCATCATGAGCGGGTTGCGCAACAGCGCATTTTTGAACGGCGCGGCGGGCGTATCCGTCAACTGAGCCAGCGGCAACAGCTCGACATGACCCGGCAGCATCTGCTGGTGAGCTTGATGTTTCTCGAAACCCTCATATTCAGGCAAACCGTCGAACACACCATTCACCGCAGCCAGCACGACAGGGGCATTGCGGCGCGTTTCATTCTTTTTCAGATGCACCGCCCCATAATGCTGCACAAGGTATTTGCGCACCACATCGAACAGCCGCGCATCGGCCCGGCGAAAACGGTAAATGGATTGCTTGGGATCACCCACCACAAATACCACAGGTGTGCTGTCCACCGCCTTTGAAGCGGCAAACCAGGATTGCAGTATCTGCCATTGCAGCGGATTGGTATCCTGAAACTCATCCAGCAATACATGACGGTAGCGGCTGTCCAGCTTGTATTGCAGATATTCGGCGTGGTCGCTGTCACCTAGCAACTGGCACACGCGCCATTCGAGATCACCGAAATCAAGCAGTTGCTGACGCTGCTTCAATTTCTGGTACGTATCCAGCAAGGCCACCCCGCAACGCAGGGCATGGCAGTTGAAGCGATAGATTGCCTGCGTCTGAAGTTGCGCAAGCGCATTTTGCATCCCTTCCTGCACGATATCGCGTGCCAGAACAAAGGCTGACTCAGCCTGCTTTTTTGTTGGATTAAAAGTTTTGCGCGGCTGATCTTCCCTGGTACACAAGAACGCGCGCAATGCAGAAAATCGCGCCTCGCAATCCGCCAGTTCGCTTGTTGCCAGCAACTTGCCAGCCTGTTTGCACTGAGCCTCGGTGCCGTTGCTGGCAAGCTGCGTTATAAACGTTTGCAACGCGTATCGCGCATCGGAGTCTGCACAATAATCAGCGATCACATCGACATCCAGATCCACGTTAAATTCGTCCCGCAAATTCTCCATGGCATAACTCAACGGATCGGCCTGCCCTGCCGTGTACGCCCACCATTCGCTGCGTTTGTTGGCAAAGTTGCGCAGTAAATTTTGCGTATTTGCAAGGCCCAACTCACTGAACAAGTCCATCATGGAGCGCGCGACTTCGCCTTCCTGCTTGCCGTGCAATCCGGCAAGATATGTCTGCCAGGCCTCCTGCCAAAGCTCGGCGGTCTGCTCGACCAGTTGCACACCGCCGGCCGTCCCGGAATTGAGCGGCGCGCGTTGCAGAATCTGCATGAACCAGCCGTGGAACGTGCTGATGGTGATGCCAGGCTGTGCGAGCAGAAATTGCTGATACAAGCGCCGCGCACGCGGCAACATACGCTCTATATCTGCCTCTTCGATTTCACGCTGACGCAGAAATTCACGCACATACTCATCGTCTCTGGAAGCCAGCTCATACAGCCAGTCGCGCAGCCGCGCCTGCATTTCCTGCGCTGCACGGCGGGTAAAGGTGATCGCGAGTATTTCGCCGGGCGGTATGCCCGCTAACAGCAACCGCACCACGCGCGACACCAGCAGCCATGTCTTGCCGCTGCCCGCGCAAGCCTCAACTACTACGCTCAAATTTGGATCAAGCGCCTGGCGGTTATCCATTTTGGTTTCCTGAATCCTGAATCCTGGTTCCTTCATCCTGCATCCCGCATCCTGAATCCTGATTCACCTCCCACTCGCCGCGCCGGCACAACCCTTTCATCTCGCAGTAGCCACACACCTTCTCCGCGCCGTAGGCGGGCAAGGCCGCCCCTTCGCGCATCAGTACAAATATCGTCTGCAAACGTTCAATATTCAGTTGCGCCAATTCTGCCATGTCCTCAGGCGGTGCGACCGCCAGCACGGCATCGTCATCCAGACTCACGAATGCCGCAGCCGCAGCCGCCTGCGTATAGGCATAACAGGCCAGCTGCACGTCTTCACCCGGCTCTTTGAGCTTGTTTTTCAGCACCGCGATCGATTGGGTTTTGTAGTCGAGAACCGTGAATTCGCCAGCCTCATTGACGTCCACGCGATCCAGGCGTCCGGCCAGCTGCAAATTTTCCGCTACCTCGACTTTGAACGGCACCTCACTCCCCTGATAGCGCCAGCCCGCGTCCTCATTTTCGAGCTGCCAGTTGAGATAGGCAGGAATCAGTGCCTGCCAGCGCAACAGCCAGGCCTCTGCCAGATAATCATGCGCGGTGCCTTCTGCGAACACCTCACAGCTGACGTGCTGCATGACGGCTTCAGCCTCGCTCCTGTCCCGCGCTTGCAACAGCGGAATCTCGGTATGAAAACGTTGCAGCACCGCGTGTACCCAGGTGCCATAGTCGCGCTTGTCCAGCGCCTCGCGAACCTCATCGAGCTCATTGAGACGCAGCACATGCCGCGCAAAATACTGATACGGGCAGGCCACCAGTGCGTTATAGCCGGACGGGGAAATACGGGTCGGTATCAGATCCGCCTGCACGACAGGACGCGGCATTTCTGTTGAATCCCGCATCCTGCATCCAGCTTCCTGAATCCTCACCTGCGCCTGATCTAGCATCCCGCCCAACTTCGTCTCCATCAGATCACAGCCAAATGCCAGCATGTGCTGAGCACGCAGCATTTCAAGATAGGGGCTGAGCAGATTCGGCTCGCCGTTCTGGCTTGCCTGCCAGGTTACCAGCACGGTATCGTTCATCGCCAGCAGTCCCAGCAGGTCGTCGCGCACCTGGCGCTGCTGTGCACCGGAGAGCGGCAGACCCAGGGCGGCGCGCACCGCATCGTTGAACCACTGCCCGGCATTCGCGGGGGCCGGCAGATGCGCAGCATCGCAACCCAGCAACAGCACTGCATCAAAGCTGCGCCAGCGTGTTGCGGACAGATGCGTGAACAGCACGGGACTGTCCACCGCGACGTCACGATAGGTATTCAAATCGAGCTGCTGCGACAGCCAGCGCCGCCACTCAGCAAAACTGCATACGGTCGTATCGGCCTGCAACTCTTCCCGCCACAGCAAGAGCAGCTGCATCAGTTGTTGCCCCGCCGCATCCTGTCGCCAGCCCTCTATGACGCCGAGTATCTCCAGGCTCTCATTCAAGGCGTGCAGCCAGTCAACAAGCGACACAGCCTTTGCAGGCAAGGCCCGTGCCGCCTGCCGCAAGCGCGCCAGTGGCTGTATCAGCCCGGGTGCATCAGTTTCGGCAACAGCGATAAAGTCCTGCAAATGCGCGACCACGCCGTGTTTACGCACCAGTTGCTCGAACTGGTAGGCGGCCTGTTTGCGCTGCGCCTGATTGTCAGCAAAAAGATACGGTGACTTGAAGAGGTCTAACACATCCTGATAATAGAAATCACCCTGCACCGCCTCCAGCCAGCGCATCAGCACGGTGCTGACCGAGAGTGTCGCGAACGTCCAGCCGGTCTCGTCCTGCACCTGTACCTGCGCGCGTTCCAGCAGTGCACGCAGGCGGCGCGCCACCAGCCTGTCCTGAACCACCACCGCGATACATTGATGCCCTTCCAGCAGCCAGCGGCGCACGGCCACGTCGGCGGCCTGCGCTTCCTGCTCCAGACCGTGCGCACCGAACAGTTTCAGGCGATTGCTCAAAGCGGTGCCGGTCTTCAGCGTTTCGGCCTGACTGAGCAGATCACGGCTTTCCATATTCTGTTGTAAGGCGGAGGCAATCAGCGTGTAACCTGCTTCAGCGGCAACCATTTCTCGCAGGTCGAAGACGGTCACCTCGACATGTTCGCGACAGGCTTCCAGAAAACGCATTTCGATTGCTGCCAGATCGCAGGTCTGCAACACATACAGCGGCGTTGTCACTTGCTGCGCCAACACACCCAGTCGCAACTGATAGGCAGCGGACATATCCAGGTCGTCAGACGCTGCCATCGCGTACCACAACTCGTGCACAACCCTGGCCTCGAACTGCATTGCCTGACAGTTTTGCGCCTGATAGGCCTCACTCAGTTGCCGGGCAAACTCCTCGCTGGAATCGGGAAGCGCTACGTGGTGGCGTGTCAGTTCATCCATCAGCGTCAACAATTCACGCGACAGACTCCATAAATCCGCATCGGGAAACCAGTTGCGTTCACGCAACGCCTGATAAAGTGCTGCGATGCGCTGCGTGTCGGATTGAACGGGAACATCGATTACTACGGTCTGCGCCCAATCGGCAAGCGTTGTCATCTGCGGCAACAGCAGCGCAGGCATATCTGCTGCAGCGCTTAACGCCTGTGCCAGCGGCAGCGCTGCATGGTAGTTGGGCAGCAACACGGTTGCCCCGCGTAAATCGGGCGGCTTATGACATGACAGTATTTTCCGGGCTACATGGCTATAAAAGCCTCCTGCTGACAACCCCGAATTGGTCATTAAAAGCCTATGCAGCTATTGCAGGATGGAATACAGGCGTCACGGCAAACTCAACGTTCGAGCAGATGCAGCTTGTCTTTTACGCCCTGCCATTCTTCGGCGTCAGCCGGCGGGTCTTTCTTTTCGATTATCGCGCCCCACAACTTGGACAACTCGGCATTCAGCGCAGTGAAATGGCGCTGATCTTCGGGCAAATCATCCTCGGCGTATATCGCCTCAACCGGGCATTCGGCCACACACAAGGTGCAGTCGATACACTCATCAGGATCAATCACCAGAAAGTTCGGACCTTCACGAAAACAATCCACCGGACACACATCCACGCAGTCGGTGAACTTGCATTTGATACAGCTTTCCGAAACAACATACGTCATGTCTATACTCCCATTGGCAAAAGTTCCACATTTTAGCAGAGCATTCGCGCTGAGGTTTATTTTGGAGGAGTAATTCTGGTGTTATTAGGCATGGATATAATTTGAATACATTTGTAAAGACGATTATGCCCTCAACCGTTCCTGCAATTTTTCGTGCAAACAACATACTGTATTTTCGCGACTTTTTACAATAAATAAACTCAAAGCAAACATCCGTATCATTCCCATGTTAAAACAAATGTTTTAGCGAAGAATTCGATAAGGATTTCTTCGCAAGACTATGAAATTATGCACACTCTAATTCAGTCGGCCATCTTAACTGAGAGTAAAAGTTAACTTTATAAGGGCGCCATGTTTTGATGCTCTGTAATCGTAATTTTTTGGATAGCTGATTGGCCTCAAGGGTGCGGAACAACAATGAAACGTAAATTTCAGGCAAGCTTTAACGGATTTCACATCGACAGCAGCGCAGGAGTGCACCATAAACATGCCGGTGAAATAAAACTACAGGCAAAGGAATTAGCCGTACTCGTTGAACTCATCCTCAACGGAGGCAGACTGGTGACCAAGGCGGATTTGATTAAATCCGTGTGGGGCGATTCTTCAATATCCGATTCAAGCATTGCGCGCTGCATTTCCGACATCAAATCACAACTTAAAACGGCCGATCCAGGTGCAGACAGCCTGATCAAGATGGTTTACGGGCAAGGCTATAAATTTGTCGGCGAAGTCTCCTCCAGCGCCTCTTTTCTCTGTGAAGAAAGCTTTTCCGTACTCATCAACACCTCGCCTGATTTTATTTTATTCAAGGATGGCGATGGCCGCTGGCTGACGTCCAATCGTATTGCATTGCAAACATTCAGTCTTGAAGGGATAAACTGGCAGGGCAAGACCGATATGGAATTGGCGAATCTGCTTCCCCCGCACTATCGTCCCGTATTGGCTGCGTGCGTAAGCTCAGATGCAGTTGCCTGGGAAAATAAGGCCCCCAGCAGACTGCTTGAGACCGTACGCATGGAAGATGGAACGAGCCGTCACTTCGATGTCGTTAAATCGCCGCTTTTCCATAAGGACGGCAGCCGCAATCTTTTGATCATCTTCGGCCATGATGTCACAGACCTGCTGGTTCTGGTAGAAAGACAGCGATTGTCCGAACAGGTACTTGCCAACAGCCGCGAGGCGGTCATGATTACTGATACCAGCAATCGCATTGTATCGGTCAATCGTGCGTTTTCGACCGTAACCGGATATACGGAGGCAGAAGCACTCGGCAAAACCCCACGCATGCTGTCTTCAGGCAGCCACGATCAGGGTTTTTATCACGCACTTTGGCAGCAACTCACGGCAAATGGGGCTTGGCGAGGAGAAATATGGAACAAGAGAAAAAATGGCGAGATATATCCTCAATGGCTCGACATCAGTGCGGTTCATGATAGCAACGGAAAACCGAGTAATTACATTGCCATTTTCTCTGACTTGACCGAACGCAGCAATGCAGAGAGTCAACTCAAATTTCTGGCTTATCACGATCCGCTAACCCGATTGCCCAACCGATTGCTGCTGGAAGACCGTTTCAAACAAGCACTCGCCGCCGCAGTGCGCGAAAACACCAGGCTGGCGGTGCTCTTTATCGACATTGACAAATTCAAGCAAATCAACGACACGCTGGGACATGCAATCGGGGACCATTTTCTTCAGATGGTCGCCCAACGCCTGCAAAAATCAGTCCGTGAAATAGACACCGTCTGCCGGATTGGCGGCGATGAATTTGTGGTGCTGCTCACCGACTTGGCGACGATAGATGCCGTAACGCATATCGCAGAAAAAATTCTGGCGCAAATAGCCGAACAATTTACTGTCGGAGAAGTTAAGGTCGCTTCGACACTCAGCATCGGCATCTCCCTGTATCCAAATGACGGACAGGATCTGGATACACTGTTGCGTATGGCCGACGCTTCAATGTACCATGCAAAAAATTGCGGACGGAATACCTATCGTTTTTTTACTGAATAAATAAATACCGACTACGACCCCTCCCTGCATCGAAAGCTTATTCCATCTGATGAAATTTAATAACGCCATAGCATTCTGCACTTCACAGCGCGTCGTTTTTTAGATACGATGCACCCTCATGGCAATATCACCCGTCAGAATTTCCACTGCATTAAAATTAGACCGCCCCTAAATTCATAGCGAGATTCAATCATGAGCGAACATATTCATTACGTTACCGATGCCAATTTTGACACCGAAGTCACCCAGTCAGCCCTGCCTGTGCTGGTCGACTACTGGGCAGAATGGTGTGGTCCTTGCCGGATGATCGCCCCCATTCTGGACGAAATCGCCAAGGAATATGCCGGACGCCTGACGGTGGCCAAACTCAACGTGGATGAAAACCAGCAAACCCCGCAAAAGTTTGGTGTACGCGGCATCCCTACCCTGATGCTGTTCAAAAACGGCAATATCGAGGCCACCAAAGTTGGCGCACTATCAAAGTCCCAATTGACAGCTTTTATTGACAGTCACATATAAAGCGTTTAATCTCGCACCCGCATCGCCCATCTGGAAGGCGCGCTTCGCACTAACCAGGCCATGCGGGTAGCAACCTTAACACCCGCCCCCAGCCACACCCTCATTATTCAATCATGCTTCACGCATACCCATGCATCTATCCGACATAAAAACCAAACATATCACCGAACTCGTTGAAATGGCTGCGGCCAATCAAATCGAGAATGCCAACCGAATGCGCAAGCAGGACCTGATGTTTGCACTGCTCAAAAGCCATGCAAAAAAAGGGGAAAGCATTTACGGCGATGGCACGCTGGAAATCCTGCCGGACGGCTTCGGCTTCCTGCGTTCTCCCGACACATCGTACCTGGCAGGCCCTGATGATATCTACGTCAGTCCCAGCCAGATACGCCGCTTCAATCTGCACACCGGCGATTCGATCGAAGGCGAGATTCGCACACCTAAGGACGGCGAGCGTTATGTCGCGCTGGTAAAAGTCGACAAGGTCAACGACGAACCGCCCGAGAACGCAAAAAACAAGATACTGTTTGAAAATCTCACCCCGCTGTTCCCGACCGAGGCGCTGATTCTGGAGCGCGACATTCGCGCCGAAGAAAATATCACCGGTCGCATCATCGACATCGTAGCCCCCATCGGCAAGGGTCAGCGCGGCCTGCTGGTCGCATCCCCGAAGTCCGGCAAGACCGTGATGCTGCAACACATCGCACACTCCATCTCAGCCAACAATCCGGATGCGACGCTGATCGTGCTCTTGATCGACGAACGTCCCGAAGAAGTGACCGAAATGACGCGCACGGTGCGTGGCGAAGTGGTCGCGTCGACGTTCGATGAACCTGCCAGCCGCCATGTGCAAGTTGCGGAAATGGTGCTGGAAAAAGCCAAACGACTGGTCGAACACAAGAAGGATGTGGTGATTCTGCTCGACTCCATCACCCGTCTGGCACGCGCATACAACACGGTCATCCCGTCCTCCGGCAAGGTATTGACCGGCGGCGTAGACGCCAATGCACTGCACCGCCCCAAGCGCTTCTTCGGAGCGGCGCGCAACATCGAAGAAGGCGGCTCACTGACCATCATCGCCACCGCACTGGTAGACACCGGTTCGCGCATGGACGATGTGATCTATGAAGAATTCAAGGGTACCGGCAATATGGAAATCCATCTGGATCGCCGCATGGCCGAGAAGCGCATCTATCCTGCGATCAACATCAACCGTTCCGGCACTCGCAAGGAAGAACTGCTGATCAAGCCGGACGTGCTGCAAAGAATCTGGCTGTTGCGCAAACTGCTCTACCCGATGGATGAACTGGAATCCATGGAATTCCTGCTGGGCAAAATCAAGGCAACCAAGAATAACGCCGAGTTTTTCGATTCCATGCGCCGTTAATCCGCCTGGAATACTGTAAACGTTCCAGGCAACATGTTTTTTAACAAAAGGTTTTTGACGTGGGCGAATTTTTCTGTATAATCCTCGCTTTCGCAAAATCCGCATTCGATCGAGGTTGTTATGTACGCAGTCATTAAAACCGGTGGTAAGCAATATCGCGTCATTACCGGCGAAACTTTAAAAGTTGAAATTCTTCCTGGCGACATCGGCTCAGCCATTGTGCTGGACAAGGTGTTGATGGTATCTGACGGCGACAAGCTGTCAGTAGGTAAGCCAATGCTGATTGGCGCGACCGTTGCTGCAACCATCATTTCTCATGGTCGTGGCGATAAAGTTCGCATTTTCAAGATGCGCCGTCGTAAGCATTACCAGAAGAATCAAGGTCATCGTCAAAACTATACCGAAATCCGTATTGACGGCATTTCCGCGTAATTTAAGGAGCACATACCATGGCATCAAAAAAAGGCGGCGGCAGTACCAGTAACGGACGTGACTCACACTCAAAACGACTGGGCGTTAAAAGTTACGGCGGCGAGTTGATCAGCGCAGGCAGCATCATCATTCGCCAGCGCGGCACTGAATTTCATCGCGGCGAAAACGTCGGCATGGGCAAGGATCACACCCTGTTCGCCAAGGTTACCGGCCGTGTAGTGTTCGCCATCAAGGGCGCGCAACAGCGCAGGACAGTTTCCATCGTTGCAGCTTAAGCTGTTTCGTATGAAGCAGATCAGCCCTATCGCAAGGTAGGGCTTTTTTCATTAAGCGGTACAAAACACATGAAGTTTATTGACGAATCCAAAATCGAAGTCTTTGCGGGTAATGGCGGCAACGGCATCGCCAGCTTCCGCCGTGAAAAATATATCGAAAAAGGCGGCCCGGACGGCGGCGATGGCGGGCGCGGCGGCAGCGTGTTTGTACAGGCGGACCGCAACATCAACACGCTGGTAGACTTTCGCTTTGCCCGCACCCATAAGGCCCGCAACGGCGAATCGGGTCGCGGCTCGGACTGCTATGGCAAAGGTGCAGATGACGTTATTTTGCGCATGCCGGTTGGCACCGTCATCACCGACATCAACAGCGGGGAAGTGATTGCCGACCTCACCCACGATGGCGAGAGAGCCTTGCTGGCTGAAGGAGGAAAGGGAGGTCTTGGAAATATCCATTTCAAATCAAGCACCAACCGCGCACCACGCCAATGCACGCCCGGCACCGAAGGTGAAACACGCGAATTGCAGCTTGAATTGAAAGTGCTGGCCGATGTGGGCCTGCTCGGTATGCCCAATGCCGGCAAATCCACCTTCATCCGCGCCGTTTCAGCGGCGCGCCCCAAGGTAGCTGATTATCCGTTCACGACCTTGCACCCCAATCTGGGCGTGGT
>DFWZ01000001.1:47015-63717 GCA_002381565.1 Gallionella sp. UBA4121 | reverse complement strand
GTTTCAGCGGCGCGCCCCAAGGTAGCTGATTATCCGTTCACGACCTTGCACCCCAATCTGGGCGTGGTGCGCGTATCGCATGAAAAGAGCTTCGTCATCGCGGATATTCCAGGCCTGATTGAGGGCGCAGCAGAAGGCGCCGGACTCGGCCACCAGTTTCTGCGTCACCTGGCACGCACCAGCCTGTTGCTTCACCTGGTAGATGTGGCGCCGATGTATGAAGGCACCAGTCCTGTTGGAGAGGCAAAAGCCATTCTCAACGAACTGAAAAAATACGATCAGGCCTTGTATGAAAAACCGCGCTGGCTGCTGCTGAACAAGGTCGATTTACTGGAAGATCGCGAGGCCACCGTAGCTGCATTCCTCAAAGAATTTTCCGACTATGACCGTTATTTCGTGATTTCAGCGATCAGCGGCGAAGGCTGCAAAGAGCTGACTTTTGCGATCATGGAACATCTGCTGGAAGTAAAAGCGCTCGAACAGCAGGCTGCCGCCAATGGCGCACAGGAAACGGACGCCAGCACGCTGTAAAGGCAGGATTCAGGATTCAGAAATGAGGATTGAGCAATGTTGGAATCAACGACAAAAACCGTATTGACCCAGTGCCGTCGCATCGTCGTCAAAGTGGGCAGCAGCCTGGTGACGAATCAGGGAGCGGGGCTTGATCTTGATGCCCTGGGCAACTGGGCCAGGCAGATTTCGCAGTTGAATGGCCTGGGTTATGAAGTCGTACTGGTATCAAGCGGCGCGATTGCCGAAGGTATGCAGCGTCTTGGCTGGCGCACCAGACCCGCTGCCATCCACGAATTGCAGGCCGCCGCCGCAGTTGGCCAAATGGGTTTGGTGCAGGCGTACGAGAGCTGCTTCCGAGAACACGGCCTGCACGCCGCGCAAGTCCTGCTGACGCATGCCGATCTGGCCGACCGTGAACGCTACCTGAACGCCCGCGCCACACTGACTACATTGCTCAATCTGCGCGTCATTCCCATCATCAACGAAAACGATACGGTAGTCACCGACGAAATCAAATTTGGCGATAACGACACACTGGGCGCGCTGGTCACCAATCTGATCGATGCCGATGCGCTGGTGATTTTGACCGACCAGAGCGGTCTTTACACTGCCGATCCTCGCCGTGATCCCACGGCCACACTGGTGGGTTCAGCTCAGGCAGGGGATGCGCAACTGGAGAGCATGGCAGGCGGCGCTGGAAGCAGCATTGGTCGCGGCGGCATGCTCACCAAGATACTCGCAGCGAAGCGTGCAGCGCATAGCGGCGCGCATACCGTCATTGCCTCAGGGCACGAACCGGATGTACTGCTGCGCCTGTTCCAGGGTATTGCCATCGGCACCTTGCTCACCGCACCGGCTTTGCCACTCGCTGCACGCAAACAATGGCTTGCAGGACATTTGCAAGTAACGGGCAAGCTCGTCCTCGATGACGGCGCAATCCGTGCGCTACGCAGCGATGGCAAGAGCCTGCTGCCCATCGGCGTGAAACAGGTATTCGGAGAGTTTGGGCGCGGCGCAGTCGTCGCCTGCGTCAATGAAAACGGTACCGATATCGCGCGCGGCCTGACCAACTACAACTCGGATGAAGCTACCCGTATTGCAGGCCATGCCAGCGGTGAAATTGCAACCCTGCTCGGCTATGGCGGCGATACGGAAATCATCCACCGGGATAACCTGGTATTGCTGTAAGCAATACCAGGTTACGGCGAGAGCTGCTGTGCATCAGCAGTTTGAGCAAAAACCTTGTGCCGCTGATTTATTAAAAACTCAGATTTGCCCGTAGTTCAGAAAAGTGCTGGTATTTCGCCCCTGATTTTTGGACAGGTAGAGCGCGTTGTCGGCTGACTTGACCAGCATTTCAACGGACAACTCCTGACTGGGTATGACACTGGAAATACCGCAACTCACCGTGACATGACCATCCGACGAATCCTTGTGCGGCAGGTTCAGCCCGGCCACATGCTGACGTATGCGCTCAGCCACCCAGTTTGCACCGTCTTCATCCGTGTCAGCCAGGATCATCACAAACTCTTCACCGCCATAGCGTGCCACCAAGTCCCCAGGGCGCGGTGCGGAACGCGCCACCTCCTGGGCGACCGCCACCAGACAATCATCACCTTCCTGATGGCCGTAACGGTCATTGTACTTTTTGAAATAGTCCACATCCAGCATCACGACAGACAGCGGTTTATTGAGCCGCATACAGCGCCGCCATTCTCGCGCCAGCGACACATCGAACATCCGGCGATTGGCAATGCCAGTCAGCCCATCCGTCATTGAGAGCCGCTGCAATTCCTGATTCGCATCATTCAACTGAGCGGCCATCTTGACCAGCGCGCGCTGCATTTGCACCAGACGGTACATCGCACGAACCTTGGCCTGAACCACCACACTGCCGACCGGCTTCATGATGTAGTCATCGCCGCCAACCTCGATGCCACGCGCCAAATCCTCATCCTTGGACATCACGCTCAGGAATATGATGGCCGTCCACTCGTCCTTGCCTTGCAACCTGCGAATTTCTTTTGCGACCTCATAGCCATCAGTATCGGGCAAAATAATGTCGAGCAGCACAATATCAGGGCGTTCACGACTATACAACTCAAGCGCATCATGGCCGTTTTCGGCCAGCAACGGCTGAACACCCATATTTTCGATATAACCGGAAATGGCCTTGAGCGCCACCTTACTGTCTTCGACGATCAACACCTTCAGCTTACTTAACCTTTTCGCCATCACACCTGTTTCCGTTTATTCGCACATCAAATTTAATATTGCATGGTGTCGGCTAAAGCCAGATATGAATATCATACAGAATGCAGTAATCACCCAACCTGCCGGGACAACCATCGAACCACATTTCAAAATGTGGCCTCACACAGCGCTTAACTGCGGCGTGCGATGCGCCCGTACATATTGGTGCTTTCTATCCACTTCTTTACGCGATTTGCATCGCCGATGCGGGTGCTTTTCCCTACGGAATCGAGCAGCACAATGATGACTTGACGCTGGCGAATTTGTGCCTGCATGACCAGACAGCGCCCCGCCTCATTGATAAAACCCGTCTTGCTCAGACCGATTTCCCATGCGCCACTTTTCACTAACGGATTGGTGTTGTTAAAAATCAATTCGCGGCCGCGCTGCCCTTCTACCGAATGCGTAGCCGTGGTTGTGAATTGATGAATCAATTTGTAGTTATGTGCGGCGGCGACCATCTTTACAAGATCTCTGGCAGTTGACACATTTTCACTATTGAGGCCGGTAGGATCGCGAAATGTGGTGTGCAGCATCCCCAGCTGGCGGGCCTTGGCATTCATCGCTGCCACAGCCGCTACCGTCCCGCCCGGATAATTACGCGCCAATGCCGAGGCCGCACGATTTTCCGAAGACATGAGCGCCAGCTTGAGCATTTCGCTGCGGACAAAAGTCGTGCCTACACCCAGACGCGAGTGGGTACCCTTCAAGCTATCCTGATCGGCCTCAGCTACACTGATTTCTTCATACATATCGGGGTCTGAATCGAGCACCACCATCGCCGTCATCAGCTTGGTAATCGAGGCAATAGGCGTTATCGCATCCGGATTTTTGGTATAAAGCGGATGTTGCGTCTGCTCGTCGTAAATCAACGCAATGGACGACATCAGCTTAGGACTCGAAGCCGGCTGAAATGAAGCCAGTTCAGTGTCATACTTCGCCGCAATAAGGCCAGCCTCAGGTTCAATCTTGCTTTTAACATGGCGCACGGCAACGCGATGTGGCTGATGATGAACGGCATGCCCGTCGAAACGCACACTGACACGATTTACATGGTGTTTGACAGGATGCCCGGCATGATGCCTGACATGATGTTTAACGACCGGTTTTTCGCCATTTTCACCCGCCTGCGCAACCATCGCGCCACCGGCCAGCACGCATATCAACAGTATTTTTTTCATTTTATACTCACCACATAATCCGACAGGTAAAAGAATACCCCAAAATAAATATAAATCAATATAAATCAAAAGGCAGGCGGATCCTGCTCTACCCTTTTCTGAAGATTCCACATATGCGCATACATTCCGCCCTGCATCAGCAACTCACTATGCGTGCCGCGCTCGACGATACCGCCATGATCCATCACCAGTATCTGATCGGCATCCACCACGGTAGACAGACGATGCGCGATGATCAAGGTAGTGCGATTCTGCGCGATGCTGCGCAATTCAGCCTGAATCGCTTTTTCCGATTTCGAATCCAGCGCCGATGTCGCTTCATCAAAAATCAGTATCGCCGGATTTTTCAATATCGCACGCGCAATCGCCACACGCTGCTTTTCACCGCCCGATAATTTCAGACCGCGCTCCCCCACCTGGGTATCATAGCCTGCTGGCAGGGACTCGATGAACGAGTGGATGTGCGCGGCTTCTGCCGCTGCGATGACATCCTCACGCGTGGCGTCCGGCCTGCCATAGGCGATGTTGTAATAAATCGTATCGTTAAACAGCACCGTGTCTTGCGGCACGATGCCAATTGCCGCGCGCAGACTGCGCTGCGTCACTTCGCGTATATCCTGTCCGTTAATGCGTAAAGATCCGCCCTGTACATCGTAAAAACGGAACAGCAGACGCGACAGCGTGGACTTGCCCGCCCCGCTCGACCCCACCACGGCAACGGTGCTTCCTGCCGGAATCGCGAAATCCACGTCAAACAGGATTTGCCGGTCTGCATTATAGCCAAAGCTGACATGATCAAACTGTACGCATGCGTTGCCGGGCGACAAAGCTTCCGCCACAGGCGCATCCGCAATCTCCCTGTCCTCTTTTAGCAAACCGAACATTTTTTCCATGTCCGCCAGCGCGTGGCGAATCTCGCGATACACGAAGCCCAGAAAATGCAGCGGCATATACAACTGCAACATGAACACGTTGACCAGTACCAGGTCACCCACGGTCATCGTGCCTTTGACAACCTCGTCTGCCGCCAGCCACATCAGCGCCGTGATGCCAATGGCGATAATGACACTCTGTCCGGCGTTCAGAAAAGCAAGTGACGTCTGATTGCGCACCGCAGCGCTTTCCCAGTGCTCCATATTATGGTCATACCGGCGCGCCTCATACTCTTCGTTGCCGAAATATTTCACCGTTTCATAATTGAGCAAACTGTCGATGGCACGGCTGTTCGCCTTGGAGTCCAGATCGTTCATGGTGCGCCGCACCACCATGCGCCACTCCGTTACAAACAGGGTAAAGCCGATATAGAAAATCAGCGTCACGAAGGTGATTCCTGCGAACCACGGGCTGTATTTACTCAGCAAAATTCCCGCCACCAGACCGATTTCCAGCAGCGTCGGCAGAATATTGAACAGCATGAAATTGAGCAGGAATCCGATGCCGCGCGTGCCTCGATCGATGTCGCGCGACACCCCGCCGGTTTGCCGGTCCAGATGAAAACGCAGACTCAGACTGTGCAAGTGCTCGAACACCTGCAAGGCCACGCGCCGTATCGCGCGTTGCGTCACCTTGGCAAATACCGCATCGCGCAACTCGCCAAACAGCGTGCTCATCAGGCGCAGCAGACCATAAGCCATAATCAGCGACACCGGCACCATCAATACCGCATGCGATTTATCCATCGCATCGATGATTTTCTTGAGAATCAGCGGCACAGAAACATTGGCGAGCTTGGCCAGGATCAACAAACTCATCGCCAGAACCACCCTGCCTTTAAATTCCGTCAGGTAAGGAACCAGCGAACGAAGTGTCTTCCAACCGCCGTTAGTGTCGTGTTCGGGTGTTGAAGAGGGGCGCATGATCTGCCGGCAAAATAATAGGACTTGATTATAGCCCGTGATCCGTCATTGGGCAGGCCCATTGCCGGCTAAAATTCACCTCCGCAAGGTGAAGGCTGCGCACCCCATCGCTGCTTATCAAACGGGTGCGGAAGTATTACACAGCCTCAACATCAGCTCAAGATCAAGTCCCCCTCGCATCGCCCGGAGGCCTCCATGGAATGGCATCTATAATACTTTGTATTTATAAGGCATAATACCAATAACATAAGAAAATCCTTAATAGAGAACCGATGCTCGTCATCCCCGATTTTTTCAGTACCAGACTGAGTGGGTTGCCGGGCCTGTTTCGAGCTGCCACACTAAACGTTATGAACGACAACTAGCCGATGAGTCACTTGAAATCCCTCGGCATACCGGGCCTGCCGTCGTCCATCGATACTCTCCTCAAGGGCTCAATTTACGCAGCCATCGTGGACAGCATTCCCGCTCACCTGAGCATCATCATTCAGGTACTCAAAGCAAACATCGCAGCCGGCAATACATGCGTACTGCTGACACAAATGACGCCGGGCGTCCTCCTGTCCAGGGCAAAAATGTCGGGAGTCGATTTCAGCGTGGACATTTCACAAAGCAGGCTCTATTTATTTTCCCAGGAGGGTGATTACGTAACCAACATCTTCCGTCACGGCATAAAGCGTTTTTTGCAGGAATTCGAATACTTTCGGGTTCCAAAAGAAAGTTTCTTCCTGTTCGATCAGGCAGGCGAGCTCTTCACCATGAGTGATCAGAATATCGCCCAAGCACAGGCTATAGAGTATCGGGACTGGATGAGATCATCCGGAAACACCTCACTTTTCCTTTTTCCTGCCAAAGGTGAAAAGAGATCCCAGTCTATTCTGAGCAGTTTCAGCGGGGTCGCCCGAATCAACCAAAGCAAAACCGGACTCGAATTGCTGATCGATTTCTGGTATTCGCAAGATGGCGCTATTGCGGCAAAAGCCTTCCCGGTTTCACTCGATACGACCGGTTTAATCCGGGTGGATGCTTCGTTACCCCAGGCTGCAATCGAAGCCTGCCAGACCGACAGCAACACGGATGACGACAACGCTGTTTTCTATTTTGGTCCCGATTTTGAAACATTTTCCGCATCTGTCCAACATAGCGGCGAATGGGTGCAGGCTCAAAGTTTTGTCGATTTGATCCACTTAAGCCGTGATGCTGCCCGTGCCACGGTTGTCATATCATTCGACAGCGATACCGAGCTGAAACAAACCGCAAAAATCGTGCACTATATGCGACTGAACCGGGGCAACAGACTGCGCATCGTCATCAGAGAATCCGGCTTTTCACTGCGTTATCTTAATGAATTGCTTCTGCTGCGCCTGGGTGTCAACCTGATTATTCATCAACAGGTCGCCAGGCAGCAGCTGCCACTGTTGTGGGAGATGCTTGCCGGACAAACCTATACCCGCAAGATTAATCAGGACTTCGATCAGGCCTACTCCAGCATTCTATCGAGCGAACACACAGGATATGTTGACCTTGTGAGCTTTTGCGGCGAGGCACTGGGCATATTCGACCGGGGAGACATTCTTGATATCCCCCTCACCCTCATCGTTGCCAGCTATCACGAGCAGGCCTCCCCGCCTGACATTCTTAGCCAGGTAAAAATTGTGCGTAATGGGGATATCTTCTCGTCCAATGCTACGCATTGCTATATTTTTATGCATGCCTGTACGGAAGAGAATAGCGCCGCAGCACTCTCACGTATCACCGGAGATAAACAGGCATCGCTGTTTCTCGCAATCCGATTTATCACTGCAAAGAAAAGCATACGTGAAACACTTCAACACCTGGTGCAATCCGGGGATATCGCATTAGCTCCTGATTTCAGTGAGGCCATCGCAGAGGCCAACCGCACCCATGAGCTTATCGAAGCTACGATCACAGAAATGCCGCCATCCCCGCCGCCGGGCGCATCCCCTGACACCCAAAAACTCAATTCCGATGAACAGGTGACTGTCCCCGGCGAAGATACGCAGGCGGTCGGCTCAGCTGCCGAACAGTCATTGTATGAAATGCCGCCGCAAACTGAGGAAGAGCCCAGTGAGCTTGAAAAAATGATGCATCGTCTCGCCTCACAGCCGCCCTCCCAACCCCCTGTTGAAAGCATGGCATGGATTCAAAAATAATATTTGGAACAGCCATCATACTGAGTACACTTTGTACTTCAGCTTATCCGGCGGAAGACATCGAATCATCTGTCTCCACGACCCAGACTAAGCTCCGGGATAAATTCGATGCGGGCGATTACTGGTCGGTCGGCAGCGATGGGTTGAATTATCTGAAAGAAGAACCCGGCAACAGCGAGCTTCGCATCATGGTGGCTGACAGCCTGGCCTGGAGCGGTCACTATGCGGACGCAATCAGCCAGTACCAGATGCTGGCAGGCACAGCACTGTCTGACAGGGCAGCAGTCGGACTGGCCAACCTCTACCGCTGGAGCGACAGGCCTGATCTGGCGGATCCGTTGTACCGCCAAGTCCTGAAATCCCAGCCCGACAACCCGGATGCGCTTGACGGGTTGATCAGAACAAATCGTGCGCTTCGTCCCAGAACAGACTTCATATTCGGCAGAAAAAGCGACTCGAATTCCGTGATGCAGAACGGCACTGAAATCGACCACCACTGGCGTGGTGACAATCTCGCCCTCAAATATGAACTCTCGCTCAACACGAGCCGCTATACGCTCTCGCCTGTCAACACCCGCCAGAGCGAAGTCAATTTCAGCGTTGAACATGCAGGCATGGCAATGGCGCCCAAACTCGACCTGTCCGTACAGCAGGGCCCCATTGCCAAAGCATTTGCCTCATTGCGACTCAAACTGGATGATGCGCCCGATCTTCATATGACCATCGGCCATGTCAACTGGGGAAATATGGCCTTCCAGCCGCAAGCCCTGCTTCAGGGACTGGTTGCCACGCAACTCGGGGTTGACGGCAGTCTGGTCACACGCACCGGGACGATCAGTGCGCTCTACAACGGCTATCAGGTGTCGGACGGCAACCAGGTTCAGGATGCCAACATACGGTTTTCCCCGTCATGGCGTCCTTTAGGTGTCGACTTCAGGTACTTCATCGGGCTCTCCGGGCACTTTGCACTCAAAAATGTGCCCACTTACTGGTCGCCCAAAACGGGCTACCTTAGCACTGATATCGGCTTCTCCAATGAGTGGTCCCTGCCCAGCGGAGAATACTCAGTCTATGGGCAACGCGGTTTCGGCGTGGGCGGCGAGGCACTGAATTCGTACAACATGGGGTTTGCGGCCAAACGCTATATCGACCGTGACTGGGCTGCAACGCTTGCCGCCGGCTTGCTCAAAAACCAGCGCACCGATGCGTATCATTCCAAATATTTATCGCTCGGCGCGGAAAAACTCTGGTGACTAGAAAAATCTGCTTCCTGTTAACGGCGGTGATTTCAATCGCCTTCACCGGATTTCTGTTGACCAAGTTCTTAAAAAGCTGGGACTCACACATCACCGATTTTTTATCGGGGAATCCGTTTGTAACAACGATTACAGACTATTTGACCGTATTCATCGTTATCCTCGTGATACGTTACGTCATCCTGATCATACTTTCCTATCTGGAGCATCTGGACAACACCAGACGACACGAACTCGAACGTATCGCGGGCGCACCCACGCCGGAATCGGATAACAGGCTGCCCTTTATCACCATCGTCGTGCCAGCGTACAACGAAGGGCTGATCATACAAACCGCCATTCGCTCGCTGCTGGAACTCGATTACCCGCATTATGAAGTGCTGGTTGTCGATGATGGCTCGACCGACGACACCTATGAGCGCGCATGCGAAATGGTCAATGTGACCGAAAAATGCGTCGTCACCGTACTCACCAAAGCCAATGGCGGCAAGGCCAACGCACTCAATACCGGAATGGCCTACGCAAAGGGCGATTTCATTCTAAATATGGATGGCGACACCCGACTTTCCCCGAATACGCTGCGCGACTGCATCAGGCATTTTGATGATCCGAAAATTGCCGCGGTAGCCGGAAACGTCAAGGTCGTTAACCGGGACAATCTGATCACTCAGGTTCAGGCGCTCGAATATATCGAAGGGCTGGCGCTTTCGAGAAAAGCGCAAAGTTACATCCGCGCTGTCAACATCATCGCAGGTCCCCTCGGTATGTTTCGCAAAAGCGCACTCTGGCAAGTTCGCGGCTACGATGACGACACCTTTGCCGAAGACTGCGACCTGACCCTCAAGCTGTTATTTGAAGGCTGGCATATCATTTACGAGCCCAGGGCGATCGCCTGGGTCGAGTCTCCAAGCCGCATGATCGACCTGCTCAAACAACGTTACCGATGGACACGCGGCATACTCCAGGCAATCAAAAAACACTCATGGAGTCTTTGGCACCCCCACAAGGCAGGCGTAAACGGCTTCATCCTCTGGTACATGCTGTTTGAAGGGGTGCTCTGGCCAATATCCAACCTGACAGGTAATGTTTTTTTTGCATGGGTCGGTCTCAAATACGGCGTCACCATTCTGCTCGGATTCTGGTGGCTTCAGCTTTCCATCCTTGACGTTGTGGCGGCAGCTTATTGCGTCATCATCGAAAAAGAAGACACCCTGCTCATAGCCTATGCGCTCGTGTTTCGTGTATTCTATTTATTGCTCGTCGACGTGGCAAAAATCCTCGCGAGTATTGAAGAATTGGCTGGCACAAAGATGAACTGGGGAAAACTCGAACGGGAGGGCAAGCTCTGATGGATCTGGTTTCTATTTTTTCAACAATCGTGCTGGTGACCACCATTGCCACACTGGTTCTGGCTTTTGCCGCTTACTTTGCCTACAAGGTCAGGGAATGGCGAAAGCCGATATCTTCCAGCGCGGGAAAAACCGCCATAGATGAGACGTTCGAGCCGATATTTATGAAGCGACATATGCTCAATGACTTCACCCACACGCAAGATGAACACGTTATCAATTCATAAGAACAATGGAGTTTTCTCCAGAATCAGAAATTCCCCGCTGTTTTTCTTCCCCCTCTTTTTGATCGGAGGGTTCGCGCTGGCCTCTTTATCGTACACCCTCATTATGCAAAATAATGGCTGGGTGGATCAAAATCATGTGCTTGACGCCGTCAAGGATACCTATTCCAATTTGCAGTCGGATACGACCGCCGCCAGCCAGTTGCCAGTCAACGCTACATCGCCAGATTTTCAGCAGTCCGACCCTTATCAAATAACTTCAGCTGTCAATATTCACGCTTCTGATATTTATCTTTTTAATTCCAAAAGAACAAGTGACTATTTCACCTCTTCAGGAGGAAATTACAAGCTGATTCTGGATCAGTGGCACTATTATTTTCAGGTTCGAGGCATCAAATACACAGATATTCAGGATACGAATTTAACGACCGAGCTAAAACCCGGTATTTTAATTTTACCATCCGCTGTTGCACTCAGCTCCGAAGAGCGCGCCGCCATTCAGGTATTTGAAAACAAAGGGGGTAGCGTGCTTGCCACGTGGTCGACGGGTGCAAGGAATGGCGCTGCCGATTGGATAGGCTATGACTTCCTGCACGAGCAGTTCGGCATTAAAGTCACAGGAGAAATCGCAGCACAGGATAATGAAAAATTTCTCGTGGTATCCGGTGAAACACCTATCGCTTTTAGTCTCGCTGCAGGAAGCCAGATATGGCTGGGACTTGATGAAATTCACGAACGGCCATTGCGCTTTTCCGGTGGGGACAATGTCGCCGGACGCGTGATGGATGCAGTGCGCAAGCCTGGCGCTGCCAGTGCAAACGAAGCTATCGTTTACACCGAAACGGGTCCATCAAGGCGAGTTTATTTCGGCTTTTCAGAAAGCTCATGGCGCTTTAATCAGGGAAGCATGTACAAGCTGCTTGATGATGTTTTAAACTGGTTACAACGCCGACCGGATGATTATCTCGCCAACTGGCCTTATCCCTACCGGGCTGCCCAAATTCTCGAGATGGATACGGAACAGGGATTTCCGAACGCGATCAACTTCGCAAATATGCTCGATTCCAATGGCTTTGCCGGAACTTTCTACAGCCTGACCTCGGTTGCTGCCAAATACCCTGATATCGTCAGGCAACTCGATCTCAAGCATGAGATTGCCTATCACGGCGACGTACACGAAGCATTCAAGGGACAGCCGCGTGAAGTGCAATCAAAAAGACTGGATACGATGCAGCAGGAACTGCGGCCGTTGGTGAACGATCCCTCCGGGCTGCGTGGTTTTCGCCCACCCTATGAACTTTCCGACCAGGTTGTCGAATCCCTGCTCTTCGAAAAAGGCTTCGGACATATTCTGGCCAATTCGGATAACACCGAGGCCATGCTCCCCTACCTCTCCCCGTCATCTCCAAAAGACTTTCAGAAGGGGCTGATCGTGCTGCCCAGAACGCAAAGAGACGACATGAACTTCACAAAGGAAGGACTCAGCAGTCAGAATATGACAAAAGTCATGATTGAAGATTTCGATCAGGCGCGCGAATTCGGGGCGCTCGGCGTACTGAGCGTGCACAGTCAGAACTTCGGCGCAGGCAGAGAGGTCGCACAGGCAACAGCACAGTTCCTTGCCCACATCAAGTCGTCGGGCAACAAGACTTGGATTGCACCCAGTGGAAAAATAGAATCCTGGTGGCGGGAGCGCGCCCTGTTCAAATCTAACCTCACCGGCGACCCTAAAAGAATGCTGCTGAATATCACTGTTGAGAATCCCGGGCTGCGCCGGAGCGCTGCACTTGTAATTTCAAACCCCGTCAGGGGATTGCAGCCCACGATCAGGGTTACCAAAGTCGGGATGACGCCGCCTTTGTTGGTCCGTCTGGATGATTACCGGACTGCACTTGTCTTCAATGCCCTTGCAGCGGGTCACTATAGCTATTACTTGAGTTACTAACCTACATGGCGCAAGCGATACCCCTGAGCATGAAAGTGCTTGCACCGGTCGTCTCCCTCATCCCATCCTTCCCCGTAGGGGGAAGGTGAGAATGAATCGCTTCGCGAGTTTCACGTTAACGAAAGTAACGCCGCAACAGAGGCTGAAAATTGCCACTGTCGTATCCCAGTGAGAACACAGCGATACCGGCAAGCCGCTGTTTTTTTACGAAATCGAATTTGGCTGACAGACTCGCATCATCTTCAAACCACCCCTGAAACCAGCCAGTTCCATCGTTGAAAACGTAATAGGGTGAGCCGCTTACCGGATCACGCCGGATGCCGTATTGCCTGACACGCGCCAGCGCTGACGCCGCAACCTCCGGAACAAGACCAGCAGGCAACGGGGCAAAACTGATTTCACTGCCGACACCCCGGGTCAACGCCCCCGCCGCATCGCTGATTGTCGGCCATTCATAACCGAAAAAAGGAACCGACATGATAATTTTATTGCGCGGAACCCCCAAAGACAGATAGTGCTTCAGCGAAGAGTCCCAACTGTCCGCCGAACTCCCACGCAGCTCTGCCACGGGGCCTGCATTTGCGCTCCCCTTCCAGTGCGCGTCGTAGCCCTGAATGACAATATAGTCCGGACTCATGAGCGACTCCCTGTCATACAAACCAGCACTGTCTTCTGTTAAAACAAAAAGGCTCAGATTCTTTTTTCTGCTGGCAAGCGCCTGCTTGATTGATTTCAAAAAAAGGCGGAACCCCTCTGCACTGGCAGCAGATACGTCTTTGAAAATCTCAAAATCAAGCTGCAGACCGCTGGCATCTGCCTGATCGATCAGGGCAAGCATGTCCGCCTGAAGCAATTTCCGCTGATTCTGATGCAAAAAGATTCGTTCAAATTCTTCAGCATTGAACAAAGTGAACGTCGGCTGCAAGCGGGTGCCGCTTTTTTTCGCTGCGATAATCAGTTTTTCCCAATTTCCGGGCCAGCCCGTGGTTTGTAAAATAAGTCCATCAGCGCTGACAGGAACATCAAAGAAAAGCACCTGATCATAAAGTCCCAGATCGATTTTCTGCCATTCGTCCTTCATCCAGTAGGGGTAGTAACCCCATATCTGGTAATGCACAGGTATTTCGTGGCGAACAAACTCTTCCCCGATATAAAGGCTCAGCGAAAAAAAGAGCAGTGCGATCCAGCCGCGAATTTTTCCCTTGAATAACATCCATGCCCCAACTTGAAGCTGAAATTCAGCGATGTGGGATTATAGCAAGCGCGCCCTAATCAACACTTTTACCGTAGCCCAGCACCCCTATTATCATGCGCACGGCGGCATAGCTTAATCGCGCCACCACATGCCCTCCCCAGCCCACCCGGTTCCAATGCGCAGGGTTGATGCGTACCGCATCCTGCGAGATTGCCACCAGCAACCTGTCGCGCAGCTCGGCGGCGAAACCTGCGTCGGATACGACAAGATTGGCCTCGCGCGCCAGCAATAAACTGAATGGATCGATATTGGACGAGCCCACCGTGACCCACGAACCATCTACTACCGCGACCTTGGCATGCAGATAGCTGGCTTGATATTCGTAAATCTCGATACCCGCTGCCAGCAATTGCGAGTACAACGCATGCGTTGCATAGTGCAGCAGACGGTATTCCACACGGCCTTGCAGTAACAGAACCACGCGCACCCCGCGCTCTGCGGCCTGTATCAAGGTTCGGCGGAAAGTAAGTCCCGGCAGAAAATAGGCGCTGGCGATCATCACCTCGTGCTGCGCTGCAATGATCGCCTTCAGATAGGCGCGCTCAATATCACGACGATGGCGCAAGTTATCGCGTAATAAAACCTTGATATTGGGCAGCACGGCACGCCTGGCACTGCCCATAATAAAGCGCTCGATACGCTTGCCACGGTCATTGGCCCATGACACAGCCGCCCAAAGCCTGCGCATGACAGCATAAATCTCGCCTGCCACGCTGCCCTCTACGCGTACCGCAAAATCAAAGCGCGGCACAGCAGAACCCGCGTTGCGCATCGTATCGTGAATGATATTGATACCGCCGACAAAGGCTACCTCGCCATCCAATACGACCAGTTTACGATGCAAACGAAGCAGACGACGACGCCGATTGCGCCGCCAGGTAAAAGGGGAAATTTCTCGCCTGAACCATTGCACCTGCACGCCCGCATCAAACAGCTCAGAAAGCCAGTGCGGCGGCAAGTCTGCCGAACCGAAACCATCCATCAGCACACGCACCACCACGTCGCGCCTCGCCGCACGCTGCAAGGCGTCGCTTACCTGGCGTCCGGTCTCATCGGCGGAAAAAATATAGGTTTCCAGATAAATGAAGCTCTTGCATGCGTCGATATCCGCGCACAGCTGCGGAAAATACGCAGCGCCATTTTGCAGCAGCGTGAGCTGGTTCCCGTCTACCTGATGCATCTCAGACATTCAGCTTCAGACTGGCCGACAATGCAGCGTGATCGGACAGGCGTTGCCATGCTCCGCCCACATGCACATCGCTCTTCTGCACGGTGAAACCACGCACGTAAATGCGATCCAGACGAAACATCGGCATTCTGGCCGGGAAGCTGCGCGCCAACCTCCCTCCGTGCAGATTAAACACGTCATGCATGCCCAACTCATTTGAGATTGCCAGACTCATCTGATTGCGCCAGTCATTGAAGTCCCCGGCAATGATGACCGGCACATCGGCTGGGATTTCATTCTTCACATATTCAATTAGCGCCGCAGTTTGAGTACGCCGCCCCTTGGCAAACAGACCAAAATGCGCGCACAGGCAATGCACGCGCTGCCCATTCAAAAGCTCGATTTCGCTGTGAAGCAGCCCCCTGCTCTCAAAGCGATGTGCGGATATATCGGTGTTGAGCGTCTGCACGATCGGATAGCGGCTCAGGATTGCGTTGCCATGGTGTCCCGCCGCGTAGACAGAATTCATGCCGTATGCGGAATGCGGCCATCGCCTGTCCGCGATGAATTCGTGCTGCGCGCCTGCAGGATAGTTCGCAAAATTCTGCGAGTGGAAATTGTGTTCTCCCTGTACCTCCTGCAAAAACACGATATCGGCATTCAGCTCGTGCAAGCGGTCGCGCAACTCGTGCAGCACCACCCGCCGGTTGAAGTAGGAGAAACCCTTGTGGATATTGTAGGTGGCAATTTTCAGGGTCGTCATCATGGTTGGTATTCTACCCAATGGCTGAGAAGAAAACTGTGGAAAGCTGACTTCTATTTAGCTTCACCGGGACAACCCGGCTTATCTTGCGAGCTATTGGGTAACCTTCAGTGAAAGCGCTGATGACCTATCCGGGACTCACAAATCAACCAGACGGCACTTTTATCAGGAACCTAATTTCACCATTACAAGCAGGTCGAAACAGGTGCAAACCCCATCATACAAAAATCGTGCGGACAAAGCGGGGCAAGCCTAAAACTGAATTGGTCATGCCTTCATGTCCGCAATGCCAAACCGTTACTTCTTATTGCCTTTTGCCGCGTCCTGGATGTTCTCACCTGCTTTTTCGATTTGCTGGCCAGCCTTATCTACCGTTTTGTCGACCTCCTTGCCGGCATGCTCTGCCGGTCCTTCCTGTTTCTGGCAGGCAGACAGCGCCGCAATCAACGCACTCATGACAATGACGATACGGATGGTTTTTTCAAGTTTCATAATTTGTATCTCCTGATGATGAAAAGGATGTTTATCATACTATCTTGCTGAATTTGCCAGTCTGAAACTGGCATTTAATCATTATGATGGACAGTAAATGGCCGTACATAACGGCCATTTACTGTCACCACGTCAAGAAGGCTTTTTGGCATCCTTAATTGCTTCCTTTGCATCACCCACGACTTTTTCTGCTTTTCCGGAAACTTGTTTGCCAAGACCCTTGATTTGCTGTTCTTTGCTGCCGACCAGTTTGCCGGCTTCTTCCTGCACTTT
>DFWZ01000001.1:22417-46801 GCA_002381565.1 Gallionella sp. UBA4121 | reverse complement strand
GGTGCTGATCTGTGCGGTAACGTACCTATGAAAACAGGAAAATCAATTTTTCCCAGCCGGAATAACCGGTGCGCCATCATAGATTTGCGGGGGACTTTCTGCCGGTGCGTTGCAGACGTTCTCGAAGGGCCGCTTTGCGGCATCTTAATGTCAGATTGACACTCAGTTGGCGCACTTGGCAAAGTGCGATGATATTCTCGCCCCCTGAAGATTTTCAACTCTCATTCTTTTGGCGATGAAAAAAAGTGCCTAGCCGCCGGTCTACCCCCGGCTAAGCGTTGCCCAGCCCGCGCGTGGGCAGGTTGATCGCCTTTGCGAAATCCAGCATACGCTTAATCGGCAGCACCGCACGCGGAATGATGGCAGGGTCAACAACGATTTCATTATTGCCGGTTTCCAGCACTTGTACCAGATTCTGCAATCCATTCATCGCCATCCACGGGCAATGGCTGCAACTGGTGCAATTCGCCCCGACACCTGAGGTGGGCGCCTCGAGGAACAGCTTGTCCGGGCAGAGTGTACGCATCTTGTGCAATATGCCGTTGTCGGTCGCGACGATGAATATGCGCGCATCAGAACCCTGCGCGGCCCTGATCAGCTGTGTGGTGGAGCCGACCACATCCGCCAGCTTGATCACTGAACGCGGCGATTCGGGATGCACCAGAATCATGGCGCCCGGATGCTGTGCCTTCAGTTCGATCAGCTCCTTGGTTTTGTATTCGTCATGTACCACGCACGCACCTTGCCATAGCAGCATGTCGGCGCCGGTCTGCTCCTGCACATAACTGCCCAGATGCCGATCCGGCGCCCACAGTATTTTTTTGCCCTGCGCAGCTAAGTGTCTTGCCACAGGCAAGGCGATGGAACTGGTCACCATCCAGTCGGCACGCGCCTTCACCGCCGCGCTGGTATTGGCATACACCACCACGGTGCGATCGGGATGCGCATCACAGAACGCGGCAAACTCATCTGCCGGACAGCCCAGGTCCAGCGAGCATTCTGCCGCCAGATCCGGCATCAGCACGCGTTTTTCCGGATTGAGTATCTTGGCGGTCTCGCCCATGAAGCGCACACCCGCCACGACGATGGTGGTCGCCTTATGCTGGTGGCCATAATTTGCCATATCCAGCGAATCCGAGACGATGCCGCCGGTCGCCTCCGCCAGATCCTGCAAGTCAGGGTGTACGTAATAATGCGCCAGCAGCACCGCATCCTGTTCAATCAGCAGACGCTTGATGCGCGCAATCAGCTCAAGCCTTGCCTCGGGAGCAGGCTCAGGCAAGACCTTCGCCCAGGCCGCTGCCGTAGGCAGACCAGGGTGATCATAAGAAATGGAGATTTTGTTCGCGCTCATGGCATCTTCCTGATTTTCGTCAATTCCAGTATCGCTGCGCGGTTACTGGGTGAAAACACTTTTTTCGCCGCATCCTGCCACGTCAGCCACTGAAAATTCAGGTGTTCGCGAGCGGAAAGCTGCACCGCCAAACGGCCCGGCAACTGCAAGCCAAACACATGTTCGGTGTTTTGGGTGATGCCGTCAGGATAACGATGCCGCCAGTGCGGATAAATCTCGTAGTTATTCTGCAACTGCCAGTCTGTCAGTAGATATTGACCGGCATCCAGCCCCGTCTCTTCACGCACTTCGCGTATCGCCGTATCAATCAGGGATTCATCCTCTTCCCGGCTGCCGGTAACTGACTGCCAGTAACCGGGATGATCGGCACGTTCCAGCAACAACACGTAAGGACCCGTCCCGAGCTCAATCGAAGGATCATCGGTGTAAATCACGACCAGTACCGAAATCGGCTGTTTTTTACCTGACATACTAACGTGGATCACACAGCGAACATTTTCCCCTGCCCTCGCAAAGATTCATTTGCTGGGGGAGAGCGAAGCGAGGGGCTTTGGTAAGGGGGAACGGGCATGGTTTCATTATCAAGGGTGCGTCTTCAACATGCCCGTTAGGCAAAAAATACCCAGAACGGCTTGTTGCGCTGCCGCCAGTACACCACCGTATCATCAAAAATATCCTGCGCGATTTCACGGTCGTTGGCAGACAGACCGAGTGTGGGACTGACATTGCGCAGCAGCAGTACATATCCGGGAACCGCACGCCATGACAAGTCGCACAATACATCGACCAGCGCATCCCAATTCGCGCCAAACTCTTCGGGAAACCCGGTGGCACCAGCCAGCGCATTGAGCAGATTTTTCTTGCCCTTGATCCCCTTCAAATCCGCTTCCAGCAGCGCGAAACCGGCAGCATCGGCAGCATTACACAAAACCTCCACACTACAGCCCAGTTTGAAGCAGCCCGCAGCAGCCAGATTGCGCAGTGGTGGTGCAACCTCCTCCCAACCTCCTCCCTCATGGGGAACATGCTCCCTCTCATTCTGGTGGGGGGCTAAAGTGGGGGAACTTTTTGGCATGGCTACTCCCGTATGCGTTTAAAGGTTTGATAATGATCCGCGCTGTAATAATACTCACCCGGGCTACCAGCGACAATACGACGGATGCTCCTGTTGCGTGTACCCGGTGTTTTCACCGTGTATTCATGGTAATAGCCGCGCGCCTGTTTTGGCAAGACATGCTCGAAGTTGCCGAACACCACGCCATCACGCGGATAAGCAAACGGCCCGCCCTGCCCGATAGCGCGCAATGTTTCACGCGCCTCAGGCGGCAGATCGACAATCGCCACCTCACCGCTTGTTTCACCAGAGCCTGGTTGGCTATGCCGTGCCGCGCCGGTTCCGTGGCGCCTTCCCGATTCACCCTGATCAGGCTGACAGGCCTGCAGTGATGCAAACAGCAGCACCAGCCACACTACCCAGACGGCACGAATTCCGTTAAACACACCCATCACATCGATTAATTAAGAATAATTAATCCTGCGAAATTTCAGCCGTAGTCAGCACTTGCTGGCGCAGACGAATATGCAAGTCGCGCAACTGTCGCTCATCCACCGCGCTCGGCGCCTGTGTCAACAGACATTGCGCACGCTGCGTCTTGGGAAAGGCGATCACATCGCGTATGGATTCCGAACCCGTCATCATGGTAACGATGCGATCCAGACCAAACGCGAGCCCCCCATGCGGCGGCGCGCCATATTGCAGCGCATCCAGCAGGAAGCCAAATTTCAGCTGCGCTTCTTCAGCGCCGATATTGAGCGCGCGGAACACCTGGCTCTGCACTTCCGCCTTGTGGATACGCACCGAACCGCCGCCCAGTTCAGATCCGTTCAATGCCAGATCGTAAGCCTTGGCCAGACACTTGCCCGGATCAGTTTCCAGCAATGCCAGATGTTCGTCCTTAGGGGCTGTGAACGGATGGTGGCAGGCATTCCAGCGTTTTCCTTCTTCGTCGTATTCGAACATCGGGAAATCCACCACCCACAACGGCTCCCAGACATTACCATTGAGGTAGCCCTTGTCGTGACCGATCTTGCAGCGCAATGCGCCCAGTGCATCGTTGACCACCTTTTCCTTGTCCGCACCAAAGAAAATGATGTCGCCGTTTTGTGCGCCCGTGCGTTCGATCACGATTTTAAGCGCGGCCTCACTCAGATTCTTCACGATGGGCGACTGCAAGCCGGCATCATTCAATTGCGTAATATCGTTTACCTTGATGTAAGCCAGGCCCTTAGCGCCGTAGATGCCGACAAATTTGGTGTACTCGTCGATCTCGCCACGGGTGAACGCTGCCCCCCCGGGGACGCGCATCGCGGCGATGCGACCGGTAGCCGAATTCGCCACGCCTGCGAATACTTTAAAGGCGACATCCTTCATCGCATCGGTGACTTCGGTCAGTTCCAGCGTCACGCGCATGTCCGGTTTGTCCGAACCAAAACGCGCCATCGCCTCCTTGTATGTCATGCGCGGAAAAGGGTTGGGCAAGTCCACATCCAGCGCTTCCTTGAACACGGTGCGGATCAACTCCTCGGTCAGTGCGGTGATTTGCGTCTCGTTCAGGAACGAAGTCTCGATATCCACCTGAGTGAATTCCGGCTGGCGGTCGGCGCGCAAATCCTCGTCGCGGAAGCATTTGGTGATCTGATAATAGCGATCGAAGCCCGCCACCATCAGCAACTGCTTGAACAGCTGAGGGGATTGCGGCAACGCAAAGAATTCGCCCGGATGCACACGCGAGGGAACCAGGTAATCACGTGCGCCTTCCGGCGTCGACTTGGTCAGCATCGGCGTCTCAATATCGATGAAGCCGCGACTGTCCAGAAAGCGGCGGAACGCCATCGCCACCTTGTAGCGCAGCATCATATTCTTCTGCATCTGCGGACGGCGCAAGTCGATCACGCGATGAGTCAGACGCACATTCTCGGACAGATTTTCGTCATCCAGCTGGAACGGTGGCGTGATTGAAGCATTCAACACCTCAATTTCCTGACAGAGGATTTCGATCTCGCCGCTGACAAGATTGCTGTTGGAAGCCCCTTCAGGGCGGCGACGCACCAGGCCCGTGATGCGCAATACGTATTCGTTACGCACCGACTCGGCAATTTTGAACATTTCCGCCTGCTCAGGATTGCAGACCACCTGCGCCAGACCTTCGCGGTCGCGCAAGTCGATGAAGATCACCCCGCCGTGATCGCGGCGGCGATGCGCCCAACCGCAAATGCTCACAGTCTGGTCAAGTTGGTCGGTGTTGAGTGTGCCGCAATAATGTGTACGCATAATCTGGTCTTTTAGGAAGAAATGTTAGGTGTGTATATCTTGTGAAATGCAGTTGAATCGACATCGGATACCACACCCATCGAAACAATGGAGCGCAAAGCCACATCCACCGTCATGTCCAGCACGATGGTGTCAGCTTTGCGCACGAAAAAATAAAAGCCGTTCACGGGACTGGGTGTAGTGGGAATGAACACCGCCACATACTCTTCATCCAGTCGGCCATGCACCTCATGCGGGACGTTGGTCTGAAACGCCAGCGACCAGGCCTGCGGGTGTGGATAGCGCACCAGCAACACCTTGCGAAATGAATTGCCGTTGCCAGATAACAAGGTATCGCTGACCTGCTTCACGCCCTTGTAGATGCTGCCGACAAACGGCACATGCAGCATCCCCTTCTCGGAGGCCGCCCACAACCGCTGACCGAACACGTTGCGGATCAACAGGCCGGTAAACAGCACCACGGCGAAGGTCAGAATAATACCCAGGCCCGGAATATGCACACCCAACAATATGTCGGGATGCCAGCTTCTCGGCAACAACAGCAAGGTCTGATCCATCGTGGTGATAATCAGGTTCAGCACCCAGATCGTGATACCCAACGGCACCCATACCAGCAGCCCTGTAACAAGGAGTTTTTTCATTGATCAGCTGCCGGCCACCGGGCAGGAACCGGCACTGCCGCACGGTGCGCACTCAGGCTTGGGCTTGCTCTTGAAATCGGTTGCGTAATAGCCGTTGCCTTTCAACTGAAAACCGGCGGCGGTCAATTGCTTGGAGAATGTCTCCTGGCCGCATTCCGGGCAGGTATGGAGCGGCTCGTCGCTCATTTTTTGCATCACGTCCTGCTGCAAACCGCAACTGGAACATGCATAAGCATAAATCGGCATGGTTTTTCCTATCGAATGATTTGAAAATTAGGCATTATACCTGAGCGTACCGCTACAGCGCAGCCCGCTGCGACGGTTTTCTGCTCATAATCAACAGCAAGCCCCCTTCAGAATCCGTAAAACTTGCCGATAAGATGAATAGGGGGCCAGATCGAGATAATTTTCAAGGCCAGTCAAATTTTACCAGGCGCAATAAAACCATCGATTATCATGGTCATTACAAAGCCCGTCCGGAAAACAGATAAAAAAACGTGATCGCCTCGCATGAACATTTGGAACTGGGCCAGTTCATCCCCTTTATTTACCACCACAACATGCTGGTCGACCCTGCACGCATGAATGCATTTCGCGATGCGATTGATTTTGCCGTGCCATTCGGCTCGCGCGTACTGGAGCTGGGCGGCGGCACCGGTGTACTGTCATTTTTTTCAGCGCAACGGGCAGCCAAAGTATGGTGTGTGGAACGCAACCCGGAACTGGCAGAGGCCGCACGCCGCCTGCTCGCCATGAATCCCGGAACCGAACGGGTCGAAGTGACTCAGGCCGACGCCTTCGACTATCTGCCGCCCGAGCCTGTCGATGTCGTGATCTGCGAAATGTTGCATGTAGGTATGCTGCGCGAAAAACAGGTACCGGTATTGGCCAGCTTCAAGCGGCGTTATCTGGAAAAGTTTGGCGCGCCGCTGCCGCGCTTCGTGCCCGAGGCCTTCATACAGGCCGTGCAGCCGGTGTGCCAGTCATTCGATTTTGGCGGCTACCACGCGCCCGTCCCCTCGCTGCAGGATCCATCCGCACCGCAACCGCGCACCAGAGAACTGGCGCAACCTGTGCTCTTCCAGACGGCCTGTTATGATGAAGCGTTGCCCGATGACTGCACATGGCAGGGCGAAATCATCCTGGCCTGCGATGGTCAACTCAACGCGCTGCGCTTCATCACCAAGAATGTGCTGGCCATCATTGAGGCGGAACAACGCAGCATCGACTGGTTCAGTCAATACCTGATCCTGCCGCTGGCCGAACCACTGAGCGTACTGGCAGGCGACCGGGTTTCGGTTGCTTTTTCCTACACGATGGGAGACCCGATCGCGGCGCTGACACCCAGCGTAAAACTGATCAGTTAAAGTGTCTTCCGGGGCAAACGCCTCTGGCATAGCGAGTCCTGTTTATGCCCCACTTTCTTCCCGCGAAATATGCAAGACATGTATAATGCGCGTGCCCTGCGTAAAACCAATCAGCGCAGCGGACTCTGTGTCACTCCCGATCTCTTCGATCACATATTTTCGTCTGCCCAGATTGGTGCCGCTCTACTCGATCGGCAGGCCGTCGCAGGAGCCATGCTTTGCCAAACAATACGACCACCGTTTCATCCGTTACTTTTGCCAGCCTGAATCTGGCAGAACCCTTAATGCGCGCCATCAGCGACGCCGGCTACACGCAACCTACCCCCGTTCAGGCACAGGCTATTCCGCTGGTTCTGGCAGGCGGCGACCTGCTGGCCGGGGCGCAGACCGGCACCGGCAAGACCGCAGGCTTTACCTTGCCGGTATTGCATCTGCTCAACGCAAAACCCAGTGCTAATCCGCGCGCAGGCACTCCACGCTGCCTGATTCTGACTCCGACGCGCGAACTCGCAGCACAAGTGGAAGAGTCCGTGCAGACCTATGGCAAATATCTTTCGCTCAAATCATTGGTGATGTTCGGCGGCGTGAACATCAATCCCCAGATCAAAGCACTGCGCGGCCAGGTGGACATACTGGTGGCAACACCGGGACGCCTGCTAGACCATGTCGGACAAAAGACACTGGATCTCTCCGCCGTGGAAATTCTGATACTGGACGAAGCCGACCGCATGCTGGACATGGGCTTCATCCGCGACATCAAGAAAATCCTCGCGCTGCTGCCTAAAAAACGTCAAAACCTGCTGTTCTCAGCAACTTTCTCCGAGGAGATCAAGACACTTTCCGACGGACTGCTGAATAACCCTGGCTTTGTCGAAGTTGCACGTCGCAACACCACCTCAGAACTGGTCACGCAAAGCGTGCACATGATCGCGCAAAAGCTCAAGAGTCACCTGCTCTCACACCTGATCAAGCACAATGACTGGAAGCAGGTGCTGGTATTTACCCGCACCAAACACGGCGCAAACCGTCTTGCCGAAAAATTAAACGCCGATGGCATTCCCGCAGCCGCAATTCACGGCAACAAGAGCCAGTCGGCGCGCACCAAAGCCCTCGCGCAATTCAAGGACGGCACCATGCCGGTACTGGTTGCGACCGACATCGCCGCACGCGGCCTGGATATTGACATGCTGCCGCATGTGGTCAATTTCGAACTGCCGAACGTACCGGAAGATTATGTACACCGCATCGGCCGAACAGGACGCGCCGGCAGCAGTGGTGCCGCGATCTCACTGGTGGACAATGAGGAATTGCAGCACCTCAAGGATATCGAACGTCTGATCAAGACTCCGATCCCAAGGGTGGCAATCGACAGCTTCGTACCCCCCACCAATCTCCCGGCGGAAGCACCTCGTCCGCCGCGCCCCGCACACGGGCAAAAACGCCACAGCAATACAACCGCCAGTCGGCCACCACGCGAAGGGCAAGCAGCCAAGCCTCGCAATTCTGAGGCGCCTAAACCGCGTAACCCGCAGCAACGCGACCCGCAGGCGCGCGGACAACAGCGTACTGAGCGTGCTGGTCAATCACCTGCCAAACCACGCACACCGCAACCCGCTCAGCAACCTCTGCTGTCAGAAGCCGCTCGGCATCAGGCAATGCCGCAACCCGCGCTATTCTCTCCCCGACCGGCAGCGCGGCGCGCCAAGTAGCTAGTTGCTAGTTGCTAGTTGCTAGTTGCTAGTTGCTAGTTGCTAGCAAATGATCGAGTATCGTATTGATATTGTTTATAATTTTAATGATTGCTCTGCGAAATACTTTTCAGTGCAGCAACGGACCCGAACCCCATGGCCAAGACAAACTACACCTTTGAAAAACGACAGAAAGAACTCGCTAAACAAAAGAAGCAAGCTGAGAAGCTGCTGAAAAAATCCGCCCCCAAGGGCGAGCAGCCTCAGGAAGATCAGCCCCCGCCACCTGCCGATGTGACATCATCGCCGGAATAGCATCAGGGTGAAGCGCACCATCCGGCACGCTTCACCCTGATGACGAGAATAGGATGCTGACAGCGACGTTACAACTCGTGATCAAGCATTCGCAAAGAGCAGGCTTTCAGCGCCAAAGGCAATAAAAAAAGCCACGCCCCAAGCTGAGCTTTCAAAAATCGCGCTTCGCAGCGTTTGTCCAGGTTCTTTGGTAAGAAGTATCCCCGCCATAAGGACAAGTACACCCGTTACCAGCGCCGCCAGAATAAAATAGTCCATCAAAATCTCCTGTTTGAATAGTGCCGTTCCAAGACTCAAGGGATCGACTCAGGCTAAAGCCTGGTAACCTCCTCACATATTACAAGTCACACTATAATAGTCAAGTATTACACTTTTAAGACAGATATTCAAACGGGATTACTGATCCTTAACGATCAATTTGCAGCGTCGCTTCTTCTATGAGCACCTTATAGGAATAGCCCGCGCCGAAATCACGGTCGGTGCGCACAACACCCTTCACCGTCACGACATCGCCGACTTTCGCCTGATCTGTGGTCGTCACAAGAACGTCGCCGTTCTCAGCCGAACCCGAACCATCGCGCAGATGAATCCAGTTTTTCCCCATGATATTCGTGTTGTATTTCACAACTTTACCACTGACCAGAACAGACTTATCCTTCAGCTCGGCACCACGTGTCATGACTTCCTCAACCGTGCAGGCATTCTCGCCGATGGCCCTGGGTACATGTATGGTCTCTGTCGTACCGGAGGTTTTAGCCATGCCATCACCCTGTAAACCCGCCAGATTACCGAAATAAATCGTCTTGAAAGTCTTCTTCAGCGACGGGCTCGTGAAGTCATGCATCACCATCGCTTTTTCAATCGTGACATTACTACCCTTTGTAACCGGTGTTTTATTGACCGCAGCCCAGGTCTCGCCATCACCAGTCTTGAGGTGGAGATACGTGTAATTCGCGACATTTCGGGCTTCGAGCACCTCACCCTTGACAACGACTAATGCAGGCGGCGCAGGTATTTCGCCTGCCCAAACGAATGTAGTAGAAAAAATCATGCAGATATACAACAGTGCTTTCATCGTCAGTCCTTTTTGGCAAAAATTTGAAGCATAACAGCCGGTCAGCGGCAACACCAGCAACAACGGGGATCACTATTACGCGAGCCGCCAGACCCCCTGTTCAAGTCCGTCCAGCGTCCATTCACCGATACGGTAGCGTATCAGGCGCAGCGTAGGGAAACCCACTGCGGCGGTCATGCGGCGCACCTGGCGGTTTTTACCCTCCTTTATGGTCAATTCCAGCCAGCTGGTCGGAATTGCTTTGCGCACACGGACTGGCGGGTTGCGTGCCCACAGGTTCACCGGTTCAGCCATCAGACGCACTCCGGCAGGCTGCGTGACAAAGCCTGTCCTGAGCCTAGCCGAAGGATCAGGCAATTGAATTCCGGCGCGTAATTTTTCAAGTGCTGCATCGTCAGGCACACCCTCCACCTGCACCCAGTAAGTCTTGGGCAACTTGTGTTTCGGGTCGGTGATGCGATGTTGCAACTGGCCGTCGTCAGTCAAGACAAGCAAACCTTCACTGTCGGTATCCAGTCGTCCGGCGGGATAAAATTCGGGAAGAGGAATATAATCTGCCAGCGTCGGATGCATGCCATCACGGCTGAACTGGCAGATCACGCCAAACGGTTTATTGAACAGCAAAATGCGACCCATTTGAATTCCAGATTATTTGAAGCCGATATTTTACCGCGTATCACCTTGCAGGGCCTGCTAGAAAAGGCATTTATCCACGAAAGACACGAAAAAACACCAACAAATTCAAACAGATAATAAACTTTATACCAACACACGACAGACGATCCGAAAAAATCATTAACCTGTTGTTTTATTTTGATTATTTTGTTTATTTCGTTACATTCGTTACTTTCGTGAACAAAAAGTCGTTTTAAGGTTTTGGATGAGAACTAACTAAAGAGAAAAATATGACAAGTCATAAAATTATTTATACGATGGTCGATGAAGCACCGGCACTGGCAACTTATTCATTACTGCCCATCGTACAAGCCTTCACCAAGGCAGCAGGCATTACCGTCGAAACGAGAGATATTTCCCTGGCAGGCCGTATCCTGGCGAATTTTCCCGAAAACCTGACGAAGAATCAACAAATCGCTGATGAACTGGCCGAATTGGGCAAGCTTGCGCTCCAACCCGAAGCCAACATTATCAAGCTGCCGAATATCAGCGCAACTCCCCCGCAATTGAAAGCGGCGATTAAAGAATTGCAGTCGCAGGGTTTCAACATCCCGGATTATCCTGAAGATCCTAAAAACGATGCAGAGAAATTAATTAAGACCCGCTACAGCAAAGTTTTGGGGAGTGCCGTCAACCCCGTGCTGCGGGAAGGCAACTCAGACCGCCGTGCTGCACTTTCAGTCAAACGATTTGCACAAAAAAATCCGCACAAGATGGGTGCCTGGAGTGCCGACTCGAAGACCCATGTGGCACATATGAACGCGGGTGATTTCTATGGCAGCGAAAAGTCTATCACTGTTTCCGAGGCCTGCACCGTGCGTATCGAGTTTGCAGGTGATGATGGCACGACGACGGTGCTGAAAGAAAAAGTAGCCTTATTGGAGGGTGAAATCATCGACGCCGCTGTCATCAGCCGCCGCGCGCTGCGCGCGTTCTATGAGGAACAGATGATAGCCGCAAAAAAACAGGGCGTGCTGTTGTCATTGCATCTGAAGGCCACCATGATGAAGATTTCCGATCCGATCATGTTCGGCGATGCCGTTACCGTTTACTTCAAGGATGTTTTCGAGAAGCACGCAAAGGTGTTAAGCGAATTGGGTGTCAACGTCAATAACGGCCTGGGGGATCTCTATGCAAAAATAGCGAAGCTGCCTGACGCTACGCGCGCCGAGATTGAAACTGACATTAACAATACTTACAAGACCCGCCCTGAACTGGCGATGGTCAATTCAGACAAAGGCATCACCAACCTGCATGTGCCGAGCGATGTTATCGTCGATGCTTCCATGCCCGCCATGATTCGCGATTCGGGAAAAATGTGGGGGGTTGACGGCAAGTTGCACGATACCAAAGCGATGATCCCGGACCGCTGCTACGCCCGCATTTATCAGGTTGTCATAGAGGATTGCAAGCAACATGGCGCATTCGATCCAAAGACCATGGGCAGCGTGCCGAATGTCGGCCTGATGGCACAGCAGGCCGAGGAATATGGCTCTCACGACAAGACCTTTCAAATGAATGACAACGGCGCAGTCCGTGTTGTGGATGCTGCCGGAAAAACGCTGCTGGAGCAGAAGGTTGAGGCGGGCGACATCTTCCGCATGTGTCAGGTAAAAGATGCGCCTGTTCAGGACTGGGTGAAGCTGGCCATCGCCCGCGTGCGCGCAACCAAGACCCCCGCTGTTTTCTGGCTGGACAAAACCAGAGCACACGATGAACAGATCATTCGAAAAGTTGCGCGCTACCTCAAGGATCACGATACCAACGGCATGGACATTCGGATCATGACGCCCGAAGAGGCGATGCAACTCTCGATCGATCGCATCCGCGCGGGACGGGACACCATCTCTGTCACCGGCAACGTGCTGCGCGACTATCTCACCGACCTGTTCCCGATTCTTGAACTGGGCACCAGCGCAAAAATGTTGTCCATCGTGCCGCTGATGAGTGGCGGCGGCCTGTTCGAAACGGGGGCTGGCGGCTCGGCGCCAAAGCATGTCCAGCAGTTCCAGCAGGAAGGATATTTGCGCTGGGATTCACTCGGAGAGTTTCTGGCTTTAGGTGCGTCCCTGGAACATCTTGGCCAGAAATATAACAACGCACGCGCGCATGTGCTGGCCGAGACGCTTGATCAGGCCAACGGCAGAATTCTGGAAAACAACAAGTCGCCCGCCCGCCGTGTGGGTGAGATTGATAACCGGGGCAGCCATTTCTACCTCGCCCTTTATTGGGCGGAGGCATTGGCAGCTCAAACCCGTGATCTGGATATTCAGGCGCGGTTCACAACCCTTGCAAAGACGCTGAAGGACAACGAAGCAAAGATCAATGCCGAATTGATTGCAGCGCAGGGTAAGCCCGTGGATATGGGCGGGTATTATCACCCGGATTTTGCGAAGACATCATGCGCCATGCGGCCAAGCAGCACATTGAATGCGGCGCTGGCCTCCATTGCTTAAAGGGTGCCTGAGTTGTGCGCGCCAATCGAGCCTGCATGGTGCGCCCCAATCAGGATCAACAGATGTAAAAAAGGCCCGGCGCTTTCGCACCGAGCCTTATCAACAAACTGATGCCGATTAAGGCGCCTGAATGTTGGAAGCTTGCTTGCCTTTAGGTCCCTGTACAACTTCAAAGGTGACCTTCTGGCCTTCTTTGAGGGATTTGAACCCGCTCATGTTAATCGCGGAGAAGTGTGCAAACAGGTCTTCGCTGCCATCATCTGGCGTGATAAAACCAAAACCTTTTGCATCGTTAAACCATTTAACTGTACCAGTTGCCATGTGATAACTTCCTTACAATAAAAGAACGGGGCCCCCCGCGAAACTGTTTGAATCTAAAGACCGCACACGGCAAAACCAGTACTGCAGATACTTTGAATCAAACACCAAGCTGTATTTAACTCTTGTTTTACCGCATTTGTCAAACAGATAATTTTCAATTATCAGAACAGACTTGAAAAAGTATCGCTAATCGTTAAGCTTGTCTGCTAAATTAATGTCAGAATGTAGATAGAATATATGTCCAAAGAACAAGACAGCAACACGGCACTCGCTCCAGATCGCGCAAAAACAAAGCTGCCCGGCATGTACAAGGTGCTTTTGTTCAACGACGATTACACCACGATGGAATTTGTCATTGAGGTATTGCAGCGTTTTTTTTCTATCAATAGTGAACGCGCACAGCAACTCATGCTCAAAATACACAATGAAGGATCGGCGGTTTGCGGCGTATATACACGCGACGTAGCCGAAACCAAGGTTTCCCAGGTAAGTGAGTTTGCACAACAACAAGGGCATCCACTACGATGCGGCATGGAGGAAATTTAAAATGATTGCTCAGGAATTGGAAGTGAGTTTGCATTTGGCTTTTGTTGAAGCTCGCCAGAAGCGCCACGAGTTCATCACTGTGGAGCATTTGCTGCTCGCCATGCTTGACAATGCTTCAGCGGCACAAGTTTTACGTGCCTGCCACGCGGATGTAGAAGAGTTGCGCCAGGTTGTCACGGAATTTATAGACAGCAACACCCCCGTTGTTTCCGGCAATGGCGAAATGGACACGCAACCCACCCTCGGGTTTCAGCGCGTCATCCAGCGCGCCATTCTGCACGCGCAATCTGCCAACAAAAAGGAAGTCTCCGGCGCGAATATTCTCGCCGCGCTGTTTGGTGAAAAGGATTCGCATGCGGTGCATTTTCTGACTCAGCGCAATATCAGCCGTCTGGATGTCGTCAATCACATCGTCCACGGTATCAGCAGTAAAGACCCCCAAACCAATCCGGCGCCAGAGCAAGGGGAAACTGCAACTGAACAGCCCGCAAGCGATGATGGCGCGCTCAGTCATTACACAGTTGATTTGAACGCACTGGCACTGGCAGGAAAAATTGACCCGCTGATCGGGCGCGAACCTGAGCTGGAACGCGTCATCCAGACCCTGTGCCGCCGCCGTAAAAATAATCCGCTGCTGGTCGGCGAGGCGGGCGTGGGCAAAACCGCCATTGCAGAAGGCCTGGCGCGCCGCATTATCGAAGATAACGTACCGGACATTCTCAAGGATGCGCATGTCTACTCGCTGGACATGGGTGCGCTGCTGGCCGGCACAAAATATCGGGGCGACTTCGAGCAACGACTGAAGGCTGTGCTCAAAGAACTGAAAGATGCACCTCACGCGATATTGTTTATCGATGAGATACACACACTGATCGGCGCGGGCGCAGCCTCCGGTGGCACCATGGATGCGTCTAACCTGCTCAAACCCGCGTTATCAAGCGGCGCGTTAAAGTGCATCGGGGCTACCACCTATCAGGAATATCGCAGCATCTTTGAGAAGGATTCCGCGCTGTCGCGCCGCTTCCAGAAGGTCGATGTACCCGAACCCTCCGTGGAGCAGACCATCGAGATTCTGAAGGGTTTGAAGTCACGTTTCGAGCAGCACCACAGCATCAAGTTCAGCGCAGCGGCGATCACCAGCGCAGCCGAGTTATCCGCTCGCTTCATCAACGACCGTCATTTGCCGGACAAGGCAATCGACGTGCTGGATGAGGCTGGGGCTGCGCAACGCATCCTGCCCAAGTCCAGGCAAAAAAAGGTGGTCGGCAAGCACGAGATCGAGGAGATTATCGCAAAGATTGCGCGCATTCCGACGCGCACCGTGTCGCACGATGACCGCAACGCACTGAAGACGCTGGATCGCGATTTGAAAGCAGTGGTATTCGGTCAAAACAAGGCAATCGATGCACTTGCCACCGCCATCAAGATGTCGCGCAGCGGTCTTGGCAACCCGCATAAACCCATCGGCAGCTTCCTGTTCTCGGGCCCCACCGGCGTGGGTAAGACCGAAGTTGCGCGCCAGCTGGCATTTGCGATGGGCATGCCGCTGCACCGCTTCGACATGTCCGAATACATGGAACGCCATGCCGTGTCGCGCCTGATCGGCGCACCACCCGGCTATGTCGGTTTCGACCAGGGAGGATTACTCACGGAAGCGATCAGCAAACAGCCTCATTGCGTACTGTTGCTGGACGAAATCGAAAAGGCGCATCCGGACGTTTTCAACATTCTGCTGCAGGTGATGGATCATGGCACGCTGACCGACAATAACGGACGAAAAGCCGATTTTCGCAACGTGGTCGTCATCATGACGACCAACGCAGGCGCGGAAGCCTTGAACAAGACGCAGATCGGCTTCACCAAGACCGCTTCTACCGGCGACGAAATGGCAGACATCAAACGGATATTCACGCCTGAATTCCGTAACCGTCTGGATGCCATCGTCTCGTTCGCACCGCTGGACACGGAAGTCATCCTGCGCGTGGTGGACAAGTTCCTGATGCAACTTGAAGAACAGTTGCACGATAAAAAAGTCGATGCGATTTTCACCGATGCACTCAAAGCGCATCTGGCCGAAAAGGGATTCGACCCGCTGATGGGTGCCCGACCCATGGCCAGACTGATTCAGGACACCATTCGTTCGGCGCTTGCCGACGAACTGCTGTTCGGTCGCCTGGCGCACGGCGGCCGGGTCACCGTGGACGTGAAGGACGACAAAGTCGTACTGGAGTTTGAGGAAGAGGCCGTAGCGATCTAAAACCGATCAAATACAATACCTCAACTTTTGCCCACGAAATATCATTTCGCGGGCAAATCCTTTTTAGGCTGATGCCAGTTTGCGCACCACATCCGCAATGCGCTGCGCGCATTGTTCGACCAGCAGTTGATCTTCGCCCTCCACCATCACGCGCAGCAGCGGTTCCGTGCCGGACGGACGCAACAGTACGCGCCCGCGGCCATCGAGTGCCGATTCCGCTAGGGCCACGGCAGCTTTGACATCCGGATGATCCAGGCAATCAATCCCCTTGGCAACCCGAACGTTTATGAGTATTTGCGGATAGAGCTGCAAATCACCCGCCGCCTCAGCCAGGTTTTGTTTATTAGTTTGCAATGCATGCAACACTTCCAGCGCGGATACAATGCCGTCTCCAGTGCTGTGCTTGTCGAGACAGATGATGTGACCGGAATTCTCACCTCCCAATTGCCAGCCTTGCTGCTGCAACAACTCCATCACGTGGCGGTCACCCACTTTCGCACGCAGGAACGGGATTTTCATGCTATGCATCGCGTGTTCAAAAGCCAGATTGGTCATCAACGTGCCGATCACACCACCCGACAATTTGCCTTGTTCCCGACGATGACGGGCGATGACATACAATAACTGGTCGCCGTCGTAGAGCACGCCCAGGCTATCGACCATCACCAGCCTGTCGCCGTCGCCATCCAAAGCGATACCCAGATCCGCGTGATGTTCAACCACTGCCTTCTGCAAGTTCGCAGGCGCTGTCGCCCCATATCCATCGTTGATATTTTTCCCGTCCGGCTGCACACCGATGGCAATAACTTCTGCGCCCAACTCATGAAGCACATGCTGCGCGATGTGATAGGTTGCGCCATGCGCACTGTCCACAACGATCTTCATGCCGCGCAAATTCATCGCAGACGGAAAAGTGCCCTTGCAGAACTCGATATAGCGGCCGACTGCATCATCGAGACGACGGGCCTTGCCTAGAAGTTCTGAAGACTCGATCTTGATTTCCGCCTCCACGCCGGCTTCTATGGCACGCTCAATACTGTCCGGCAATTTATTGCCGCTTGCGGAGAAGAACTTGATGCCGTTATCTTCAAACGGATTGTGTGAGGCGGAAATTACGATACCTGCCTGCAAACGCAGTGTGCGGGTTAGATAAGCTACGGCAGGAGTGGGAATGGGACCTGCCAGATACACGTCAACCCCGGCAGCGATGAGACCTGCTTGCAGGGCCGATTCCAGCATATAACCCGAGATGCGCGTGTCCTTCCCTATCAATACCGCCGAGCGCTCACCGGCATTATGCTCGGCGCTTGCAAGCACACGGCCGGCAGCATAACCCAGACTCATCACAAACTGCGGGGTAATCGGGAATTCACCGACCCTGCCACGTATGCCATCAGTACCGAAATATTTTCTGCTCATTCTGTTTCCCCGTTAATTGCTTCCCATATTTTCAATGCATCCACCGTTGCCTGCACATCATGTACCCGCACAATGGAAGCGCCGCGTTGCACGGCGATCAATGCCGCCGCAACACTGGCAGGCATTCGGTGCCGGGCATCCTGCCCCGTCAACGTACCCAACATGGACTTTCTGGATAGCCCTGCCAATATCGGCACACCGAGCCTGGTCAATACATTCAATTCACGCAACAGCAACAAATTGTGGTGCAGCGTTTTGCCAAAACCAAAACCAGGATCGATGACGATCCGCTGACGTTCTATGCCAGCCGCCTCCGCCGCGTTGATGCGTGCCCGTAAAAAACTGGCCACCTCGTCCACGACATCCGTGTAACCAGGCAGCAGCTGCATGGTTTGCGGATTGCCCTGCTTGTGCATCAGACATACCGCGACGCGGCTCATCGCGACGGCCTTCATCGCCGACGCGTCCTGCAACGCGTTGATGTCGTTGACCATATGTACGCCAGCTGCGATTGCCTGTTTCATCACTTCGGGTTTGAATGTGTCGATCGAAACAGGAACGCCCGGCAGCCCTTCGATGACAGGCAGCACCCGGTCCAGCTCCTCCTGCACACTAACAGGCGCGGCCCCCGGGCGAGTCGACTCTCCGCCGATATCGATGATATCCGCCCCTTCCGCGATCAATTGCCGCGCATGTGCAATGGCCGCATCACGCCGATTATGCAAACCACCATCGGAGAATGAATCGGGTGTGACATTAAGGATACCCATCACGAGAGGACGTGAAAGGTTAAGCTGGAATGGGCCGCAGAACAACATCAGGAGCGAGGATCGAGGAGCGAGGAGCGAGGCGCTGAGCAGTTACTCAATCCTCAATCCCCGTTCCTCAATCCTTTTTTCAGATTTCCTGCGCGGGTTGCGTAGGCGTTGTGGTCGGCGGAGCAGGGGCTACCGCTGGCGCGGTAGGAGCCTCATCTTTTGGCGGTTTAGGTGCCTGCGTGTACTGGCTGGGCTTCGGATGACGCGGCGGATTACCGGCCATGATATCGTTGATCTGATCAGCGTCTATCGTTTCCCATTCAAGCAAGGCCTTTGTCATCGCCTCGATCTTGTCGCGGTTCGTTTCGATCAGGTTGCGCGCCAACGCATACTGCTGGTCGATGATGCGGCGGATTTCATTATCCACTTTCTGCATGGTCGCTTCAGAAATATTCTTGTGGGTGGTAACCGAACGCCCCAGAAAGACCTCACCCTCGTTCTCGCCATACACCATGGGGCCCAGTGCATCAGACATCCCCCACTGGGTAACCATCTTGCGCGCCATATCCGTGGCACGCTCAAAATCGTTCGACGCACCTGTCGTCATCTGGTGCATGAAAACCTCTTCGGCAATGCGTCCTCCAAACAACACGGCAATGGTGGACAGGATGCGCTCCTTGTCCATACTGTAGCGATCCTCAGATGGCAATTGCATGGTCAGACCCAAGGCACGACCGCGAGGGATGATCGTCACCTTGTGTACCGGATCCGTCTTGGGAGATAGCTTGGCAACCACGGCATGACCCGACTCATGGTAAGCCGTGTTGCGACGCTCCTCTTCAGGCATCACCATGGAACGGCGTTCTGCGCCCATGAATATCTTGTCTTTAGCTGCCTCGAAATCATCCATTTCTACAAAGCGCTTTGCACGTCTCGCGGCAAAAAGCGCGGCCTCATTCACCAGATTGGCCAGATCAGCCCCTGACATACCGGGTGTGCCACGTGCAATGACATTGGCATCCACGTCCGGCGCGCAAGGCACTTTGCGCATATGCACCATCAAAATCTGTTCGCGGCCACGAATGTCCGGCAAAGGCACGACCACCTGACGATCGAAACGACCGGGCCGCAACAACGCGGCATCCAGCACGTCGGGTCGATTCGTTGCGGCGATCACAATCACGCCGCTTGCCCCTTCAAAACCATCCATCTCGACCAGCAAGGCGTTCAGCGTCTGCTCGCGTTCATCGTTGCCGCCACCCAGGCCCGCCCCGCGCTGACGCCCAACTGCATCGATTTCATCGATAAAGATGATACAGGGAGCCTGCTTCTTGGCCTGCTCGAACATGTCGCGCACACGGGCCGCGCCTACGCCTACGAACATTTCCACAAAATCGGAACCGGAGATCGAAAAGAAAGGCACCTTGGCCTCGCCTGCAATCGCCTTCGCCAGCAATGTCTTGCCGGTACCCGGGCTACCCACCATCAGCACACCGCGCGGAATACGCCCACCCAGATTCTGAAACTTGGTCGGGTCGCGCAGAAAGTCCACCAATTCGGACACCTCCTCCTTGGCCTCATCGCAACCGGCCACATCGGCAAAAGTCACACGCTCCTTGGCCTCGTCCAGCATGCGTGCACGCGACTTGCCGAAGGAGAATGCACCGCCCTTGCCGCCGCCCTGCATCTGGCGCATGAAGAACACCCACACGCCGATCAACAAAATCATCGGAAACCAGGAGACGAAAATATTCATCAGGAAGGACTGTTCTTCCTCGGGCTTAGCCTCGATGTTCACGCCATTTTTCAGCAGATCAGAGACCATCCACAAATCGCTGGGTGCGTAGGTACTGATGCGCTTGCCGTCCGTCGTCGTCGCATTCAATGTGCGCCCTTCGATGACCACCTTGGCAATCTGACCTTTCTTGACCTCATCGAGGAACTGAGAGTAATCGAGATGTGCTTGCGCCGTCAGTTGCTGGCGGGAATTGAACTGATTGAATACTGTCATCAGAACCAAAGCCACAACCAGCCAAATTGCAATACTTTTAAAATTGTTCAAAATAATTCCTTATACACACATACCACAGAGGTATGTCATTAGACTATGTATCCGCTGATTACTCAAGCTTTCCTGTTCCCAGCAGATAGACTTCACTGCTGCGATCCCGCGAAGCTTTGGGTTTGCGCGCCACTACCTTGGCAAAACGGCTGCGCAGCAATTTCATGTAATCCTCAAACCCGGTACCTTGAAATACTTTAACCAGAAAACTGCCTTCCGGGTTCAGATGTTCAAAGGCAAATTCCATTGCCAGCTCAGCCAGATACATTGCGCGATCCTGATCCACGGAACCTACGCCACTGAAGTTGGGGGCCATATCTGAAATTACAAGCCCAACCGGCTTATTTTGTAAGCTGGCTTCAAGTTTGGCGAGCACAGCCTCATCGCGAAAATCGCCCTGAATAAACTCCACGCCGCGCAAAGGTTCTAGAGGCAACAGGTCCAGTGCAACCACTTTGCCAGCCGATCCCACGATAGCTGCCGCCACCTGGCACCATCCACCCGGTGTCGCTCCCAGATCCACGACCACCAGCCCGGGTTTTAGCAAATGATCACGGGCGTTGATCTCCAGAAGTTTGTAGGCTGCGCGCGATCGGTAGCCTTCTTTCTGCGCTTGTTGCACAAAAGGATCGTTAATATGCTCTCGCATCCACTGTTTACTGGTTTTGGAAGGCTTCATCGTTTAGAATCCACGCCTTAGAAAAAATTGAGAAAAATTATGCCAGTCCTGACCGTAGCAGAACGCCTCGCCCTGAAAGGCCGCGCACACCAATTAAAACCAACCGTCATGATAGGCAATGCGGGTTTGACAGAATCTGTCTTGAAAGAAATCGAGCTGACTTTAAAACTCCATGAACTCATCAAGATTCGCGTCATGGCAGAACGCCCCGAGCGCGAAGCCATTCTCGCCGAGATCTGCGCTAAACTGAACGCGGCGCCTGTGCAACATATCGGCAAAATCCTGGTTGTCTATCTGCCCAACCCGGACGCACACAAAATGGAAATCCGCCAGATGCCGCGCCACAAGGGCAAGAAACCGTTGACCAAGAAACAGCTGGGCAACAGATAAGAGCAGTTGCTAGTCGTTAGCGATTAGTCGTTAGCTGGAGTTGTCCGCTACGCGGGATTAACTAAAGACTAACGTCTAATGACTGCTTCTCAGATGTACTGAACCTCAATCAATTCGTACTCCCTGATGCCGCCGGGGGTCTTCACCTCAGCCACATCACCGCTGCTCTTGCCAATCAGCGCACGCGCAATCGGAGAACTGATCGAAATCTTGCGCTCCTTGATATTCGCTTCATCGTCACCTACGATCTGATAAGTCACCACATCGCCGCTGGTCGATTCTTCCAGAATGACAGTCGCGCCAAATACGCAACGTCCGCTGGCATTGAGCGTCGTAGGATCGATGATCTGCGCACTGCCCAATTTGCTTTCCAGCTCGATGATGCGGCCTTCAACGAAACCCTGCCTGTCCTTCGCTGCCTCATATTCTGCATTTTCGGACAGATCGCCCTGCGCTCGCGCTTCGGAAATCGCGTTGATTACCCAGGGACGTTCTACCGTCTTAAGCTTGTGCAACTCTTGACGCAGCTTTTCCGCGCCAACTAAAGTCAAAGGAATCTTGATCATACTGAAACTCTCATAGTTGTTGATTATTATAAAGCAGTCGTTAGCAGCTGGTTGATGTTGTCCGCTTCGCGGGGTTATCTAAAAACCAAGGACTAGAGGCTGGCATCTGACTTTAGCGACTAGCGACTGAATTTCTCTTATGTTGCGTCTGCACATCATAGACTTGCAAGCCGTCGAGATGGTGCAAGCCCACACAGGCAGCTCGAGCGCCTGCCAGCGTGGTGTAATAAGTCACGCGCCCCTGCAATGCCGCATGCCGGATGGAATAAGAATCACGCATCACGGCAGGCTTACTCTCCACGGTATTGATGATAAGACTCACTTCACCGTTCTTTACCATATCCACGATGTGCGGGCGACCTTCTGCCACCTTGTTCACCACCGTGACAGCGATGCCCGCGGCCGCAATCGCCGCTGCCGTACCGCGTGTCGCCAACAGGGTGAAGCCCAATGCCGCCAATGATCGGGCGACTTCCACCGCACCCGGCTTATCCGCTTCGCGCACACTGATGAACACCTTGCCGCTTTTCGGCAATTTGACGCTGGCTGCCAGTTGCGACTTGACGAACGCCTCGGCGAACGTATCGCCCACGCCCATCACTTCACCGGTGGATTTCATTTCAGGCCCCAGGATAATATCTACGCCGGGGAACTTGATGAATGGGAATACCGCTTCCTTCACCGAGTAATAAGGGGGCACAACTTCACCTGTCACGCCTTGCTGCGCCAGACTTTGGCCTGCCATACACCGCGCAGCAATCTTTGCCAGCGGTACGCCCGTCGCCTTGGACACAAAAGGCACGGTGCGCGAAGCACGCGGATTCACTTCCAGCACGTAGACCGTCTCGCCCTGAATCGCGAACTGCACGTTCATCAGTCCGACCACGTTAAGTGCGCGAGCCATCGCAACGGTCTGGCGACGCAATTCGTTTTGCATCGCTACGGGTAAACTAAACGGCGGCAAGGAACAGGCTGAATCGCCCGAATGCACGCCCGCCTCTTCGATGTGCTCCATGATGCCGCCGATAATGACGTCACACCCATCAGACACGGCATCCACGTCCACTTCAATCGCATCGTTCAGAAAGCGATCAAGCAGGATAGGCAAGCGCTCAGGATAAGTCTTGGACATCACCTCTGCGTCGCGCATGTAGCGCTCCAGATCAGCCTGCTCGTGGATGATTTCCATCGCGCGGCCACCCAGTACGTTGGAGGGTCGCATTACCAGCGGATAACCGATGGCTGCCGCACCTGCCAGACCTTCAGCCACGGTGCTTGCAGTACGATTAGGCGGCTGTTTCAAATTCAATTGCATCAACATCTGCTTGAAGCGTTCGCGATCTTCCGCGCAATCGATCATATCAGGGGAAGTGCCGATGATAGGCACGCCATTCTTCTCCAGTCCGCGCGCGAGACTCAACGGCGTCTGCCCCCCGTACTGCACGATCACACCGACTGGCTTTTCAACGGCTACCACTTCCAGCACATCTTCGAGCGTCAGCGGCTCGAAATACAGGCGATCCGACGTATCGTAATCGGTGGACACGGTTTCAGGATTGCAGTTGACCATGATGGTTTCATAGCCGTCCTCACGCATCGCCAGCGCAGCATGCACGCAGCAATAATCGAATTCGATACCCTGACCGATACGGTTCGGCCCGCCGCCCAGCACCATGATTTTTTTGTTATCGGTAGGCGCGGATTCGCATTCCTCTTCATAGGTGGAATACATGTAGGCCGTATCGGTGGAAAACTCCGCAGCGCAGGTATCCACGCGTTTGTACACCGGACGAATACCCATCGCATGACGATACGCGCGCAATGCCGCCGCATCGGTATCCAGCAGACTTGCCAGGCGCGCATCGGCAAAACCACTGCGTTTCAATGTACGCATCTCGTCCACATGAACACTTTCCAGCGTGCGGCCGACGAGCGATTGCTCCTGACGGATCAGATCAGCGATCTGCACCAGAAACCAGCGGTCGATCTTGCTGATATCGAAGACTTCATCCACGCTCATACCCAGACGGAAGGCATCCGAGACAGCCCAGATACGCTCAGGGCCGGGATTACGCAACTCTGCGGTCACCGCCTCAACGTTATCAAATTTGGTATCCAGCCCGTTGACTCCGACTTCCAGACCGCGCAAGGCTTTCTGAAATGATTCCTGAAAGGTGCGGCCGATCGCCATCACTTCACCCACCGATTTCATCTGCGTGGTCAGGCGATCATTGGCCTGCGGGAATTTTTCAAAGGCGAAACGCGGTATTTTGGTTACGACATAGTCAATGGTCGGCTCGAACGAGGCCGGGGTAGCCCCTCCGGTGATGTCGTTCTGCAATTCGTCCAGCGTAAAACCCACCGCCAGCTTGGCGGCTATCTTGGCAATCGGGAAACCCGTCGCCTTGGAGGCCAGTGCGGAGGAACGAGACACGCGCGGATTCATCTCGATCACCACCATGCGCCCGTCGTCCGGGTTGATGG
>DFWZ01000001.1:0-22234 GCA_002381565.1 Gallionella sp. UBA4121 | reverse complement strand
TAGGCGATGCCGCCGCCGCTGCCGCCCATCGTGAAGGAAGGACGAATGACAGTCGGGAAACCCATCATCTGCTGCACCTGCAACGCCTCCTCCATGCTGTGCGCAATGGCGGAACGCGCCGAAGCCAGGCCAATACGGGTCATCGCCTGTTTGAATTTTTCGCGGTCTTCTGCCATGTCGATGGCCTCGCGGGACGCGCCTATCATCTCCACGTTGTATTTTTCCAGCACGCCGTGATGTGCCAGATCGAGCGCGCAATTGAGCGCGGTCTGCCCGCCCATGGTAGGCAGGATCGCATCCGGGCGCTCCTTTGCGATAATTTTCTCGACGATCTGCCAGGTGATAGGCTCGATATACGTCGCGTCCGCCATATCAGGATCAGTCATGATCGTGGCCGGATTGGAGTTCACCAGAACGACGCGGTAACCCTCCTCGCGTAACGCCTTGCAGGCTTGTGCGCCGGAGTAATCGAACTCGCACGCCTGCCCGATGACGATAGGGCCTGCGCCGATAATGAGTATGGATTTTAGATCAGTACGTTTTGGCATGTTTCTTGGCCGTTAGACGCCGGGCGCTAGACGCTGTTGGTTAAAGCCGCGAAGCGACCACACCAACCAACGACTAACGACCAATGACTATCGACGCTCCTCCATCATTGCAACAAATTTATCGAACAGGCCGTCCACATCATGCGGACCGGGGCTCGCTTCCGGGTGCCCCTGGAAGCAGAACGCAGGTTTATCAGTTAATTCAAAACCTTGCAACGTTCCATCGAACAGCGAAACGTGGGTTGTGCGCGCGTTTACTGGCAAGGTAGCTGCATCCACCGCAAAACCGTGATTCTGGCTGGTAATCATCACCCGACGGGTTGTCATATCCTGAACAGGATGGTTCGCGCCGCGATGCCCAAACTTCATCTTAACGGTCTTGGCACCGACGGCCAGCCCCATAATCTGATGTCCAAGACAAATGCCGAACAGCGGAATACCTGCCGCCAATACCCGCTGCGTCGCAACAATCGCATAATCGCATGGCTCAGGATCACCCGGGCCATTCGACAAAAATACGCCGTCCGGGTTCATGCCAAGCACCACAGAAGCGGGTGTTTTGGCCGGCACTACAGTGATCTTGCAGCCACGTTCGGCTAACATGCGCAAAATATTCTGCTTCACACCGAAGTCGTAAGCAACCACGTGATAGGAGCGAGGATTGAGGAGCGAGGATTGAGCAGAATCGAGGGGCGTTGATTTTACTTGATCCTCAATCCTCAATCCTGAATCTTGCCCATGAATGCTGCCCAGTCGCCATACACCCGCCGTCCATTCGTATGGCTTGTCGCAGGTCACAACCTGCGCCAGATCCATCCCGGCCAAGCCGGCGAAACCGCGCGCTGCGGCGAGTGCTGCCACCTCATCCGTACCGGTCGCGATACATCCGTTCTGCGCACCTTTTTCGCGCAAAATTCGCGTCAGTTTGCGCGTGTCAATCCCGGCGATTGCCACTACATTGCGGGCCTTGAGATAGTCAGGCAGCGACTGATTGCTGCGCCAATTGCTCACAGTCAGCGACAGGTCACGAATAACCAGACCGCTGGCAAACACCTGAGCGGATTCGACATCCTCATCATTTACACCGACGTTACCGATATGCGGAAATGTCAGTGTCACGATTTGACGACAATAGGACGGGTCAGTAAGCATTTCCTGATAGCCGGTCATCGAGGTATTGAAAACGACCTCGCCGACGCGGCTGCCGGAAGCTCCGATGGCAACACCGCGAAACACTGTCCCATCGGCAAGAACAAGAATGGCAGGATTCGTTTGCGTCACCAGATACCCCCAAGATAGACATAAAGAAGCGGGAAGAACTGTGAGCTCATCCCGCAAAAGATTGACGCGCATTATAGCGGATTAGAACAACGGCATCAAACGGAAGCTGGCCCCTCGCAGTTGCAAGCGTAAATTGCCGATGTTATATAATTCGGCGCTTCGAAGCCCCTGTTAAAGCGGGGCCGATTTTGACCAATCAGACAGGAAACACCCGACATGCTTGAAGTAATTATTTTAGCTGTAGCACTCAGCATGGATGCATTTGCCGTTTCCATCGGACTGGGCTCCAAGGGGAACACCCGGGGATTGGGGCTAAAGGCAGGTATTTTCTTTGGCGCTTTCCAGGGCTTGATGCCCTTCATAGGCTACCTTGGCGGGAAGGGAATTTTGGGCTGGGTTGATGCCTATGCACGCTGGATCGCCTTCGGCTTGCTGGCGCTGATCGGTGCCAAGATGATATACGAAGGATTTCAAGAGGGCATAGAGGAAGACATCGCGGCAATCACCAACAAGATGATGCTGATTCTGTCCATAGCGACCAGTATCGATGCGATGGCCGCAGGTTTCAGCCTGACACTTTTAAACGTTAATGCCTATCTGGCCTGCCTCATTATCGGCGCTATAACTTTTCTCTTCAGCTGGGCCGGCGTGCAGATAGGAAAAAACAGCGGCACATGGCTGGAAAGCCGCGCCGAAATTTTCGGCGGAACGGTGCTGATACTGATGGGAACCAGGATCCTTATCTTTTGACAGGCATTTGATTCGCACCAATAGAAAAGCCGCTGACTAATCAGCGGCTTTTCCTCAGACAAAAATTTCTAGTTTTTCAGGCAAGTCTTCATGAATGCACGGCGTTCTTCGCCTTTGAGCGCCTTGGTTTTTGCATCCGCATTGCATGATTTCATCTTGTCCTGCTGCTTTACCGGAGCGGCTGCACTCGCAACCGGCTTGGCTTCCGGTTTCGCCGCATCAGAAGCCGCCGCAGCCTTCAGGGTATAGTCCTTTTTCAGACATTTGCTCATGAAAGCACGACGTTCATCGCCCTTCATGCCCTTAGCCTCGACGTTGCAGCCCTTCATCTTTTCCTGCTGAGCCCCCGCAAAAGCCGGCGCAGATATAACAACAGCAAACCCCAAACAAGCCAATGCGATCAATTTTTTCATGAATCTCTCCTTGATTAGTCGGTTGTGTCCCCTCGGTTCGGGGTATTCCAGCCTGCGGCCGAAACGTGGCTATTATAGCCATATCGGTAAATTGTACTACCTCGACTTTATCGTTAAAGCAGGATTTTATCCCACCCACTTCCTTGCGTTCTGGAACATCTTCAGCCAGGCGCCGTTTTCCTGCCAGCCAGACGGATGCCAGGAGTTTTGCACCGCGCGGAACACGCGCTCCGGGTGCGGCATCATAATGGAAAAACGCCCGTCCGGCGTGGTAAGCCCGGTGATGCCTTCTGGTGAGCCGTTCGGGTTGAGCGGATAGGTTTCTGTCGTACGGCCTTGATTATCTACATAGCGCAGCGTGACGAGACTCCGGGCTGCTTGCAGTTTCGCCTCACTGCCGAAGTCGGCATAGCCTTCGCCGTGCGCAACGACGATAGGCATGCGACTGCCCGCCATGCCGTTGAAGAAGACCGATGGTGAGGGTTGCACTTCCACCATCACGAAACGCGCCTCGAACTGTTCAGACTGATTGCGCGAGAAGTGCGCCCAGTTTGCAGCGCCGGGAATGATCTCGTGCAGATTGCTCATCATCTGGCAGCCGTTGCACACGCCTAATGCCAGCGTATCGTCGCGGTTGAAGAAGGCTTCAAACTCATCGCGCGCGCGCGAGTTAAGCAGGATGGATTTCGCCCAACCCTCGCCCGCACCCAGCACATCGCCGTAAGAGAAACCGCCGCATGCGGCCACACCCTTGAAATCACTCAGATTCACGCGGCCGCTGATGATATCGCTCATGTGTACGTCCACCGCCGCGAATCCGGCACGGTCGAACGCCGCCGCCATTTCCACCTGCCCGTTCACGCCCTGCTCGCGCAGGATGGCGATCTTCGGACGGCTGCGCATAACGGCAGGCGCAGCGTTCAGGTCATAGGTCAGCTTCACATGCAGACCGGGATCGGTCACATCCAGCAGGCCGGCAAATTCGGCTTCCGCACAATCAGGATTGTCGCGCAGCTTTTGCATATGATAGGTAGTTTCCGACCAGATGCGTTGCAGGTTCACACGACTGTCGCTGAACAGCGTTTTGCCACCGCGTGCGATCTCGATCAGACCGGCCTGATTCAGGGTAGCAATCTTCTGCACGGCAAGGCCTGCGTCATTCGCCCGTTGCAGGACATGTGTCACATCACTGTTACGCACCTGCACAACAGCGCCAAGCTCCTCGTTGAACAACACACTCAAGGTATCGCCGGTCAGCTCGTCGAGCTGCACGTTCAGACCGATATGAGATGCAAAGGACATTTCGCACAGTGAGATAAAGGCACCGCCGTCGGAACGGTCGTGATAGGCCAGCAGCTTACCATCCAGATTAAGTGACTGAATCAACTCAAAAAATGTTTTCAGTTTAGCGGCCGAATCCACGTCTGGTGCAATATTACCGACCTGTTTGTACACCTGCGCCAGCGCCGATCCGCCCATGCGGTTCTTGCCACACCCCAAGTCGATCAGCAGCAGCGTGGTATCCAGGTCGTCTTTGAGTAGTGGCGTGAGTGTCTGGCGCGTATCCGCACAAGGTGCAAAGGCGGTCACGATCAGCGACAGCGGTGATGTGACTGATTTATGCTCCTCACCATCCGTCCAGGTAGACTTCATGGACATGGAATCCTTGCCGACCGGAATGCCGATGCCCAGCTCGGGGCACAACTCCATGCCCACCGCATGCACGGTGTCAAACAGCGCGGCATCCTCGCCGTGATGTCCGGCTGCCGCCATCCAGTTGGCCGATAGTTTGATGTCGCCGATTTTTTCGATGCGCGCCGCCGCGATGTTGGTGAGCGCCTCGCCCACCGCCATGCGTCCGGAAGCGGCTGCATTCACCAGCGCCAGTGGAGTGCGTTCGCCCAGCGCATACGCCTCGCCAAGGTGAGTATTGAAACCCATCAGCGTGACGGCTACATCCGCCACCGGCACCTGCCAGGGGCCGACCATCTGATCGCGCGCGGTCATACCCCCCACGGTGCGGTCACCGATGCTGATCAGAAATGTCTTGTTTGCCACGGCGGGCAGACGCAACACGCGTTCGATGGATTCCTGCAAATCCAGCACACTGGTGTCGAAGGCAGTCAATTCCGGCGTTTCACGCGCAACAACGCGCGTCATCTTGGGCGGCTTGCCGAGCAACACTTGCAGGGACATGTTCACCGGATCGTTGTCGAATTCGGTGTCGTGTACGATGAGCTGGTCATCCTCGATCGCCACGCCCACCACCGCAAACGGACAGCGTTCGCGCTCGCAGAAGGCGCGGAATTCATCCAGGCGTTCGGGGGCGATCGCCAGCACATAGCGCTCCTGCGATTCATTGCACCAGATCTGCCTCGGCGACATGCCGGTCTCGTCCAGCGGAATCTTTCGCAACTCGAAAGCAGCCCCTCGCCCGCCGCCGTGCACCAGCTCCGGCAGCGCGTTGGACATGCCGCCCGCGCCTACATCGTGAATGGACAGGATTGGATTATTCTCGCCCAGCTGCCAGCAACGGTCGATCACTTCCTGCGCACGGCGCTGCATCTCCGGGTTGCCGCGCTGCACCGAATCGAAATCCAGATTCTCGGCATTGCTGCCGGTGTCCATGCTCGATGCCGCACCACCGCCAAGCCCTATCAGCATGCCGGGGCCACCCAGATGCACCACCAGTGCGCCTACCGGCAGATCGTGCTTGTGAGTATGGATTGCAGAAATGCTGCCCACGCCGCCCGCCAACATAATGGGTTTGTGATAGCCGCGCATCTCGCCGCCAACGCTCTCTTCAAAGGTGCGGAAATAGCCGGTCAGGTTCGGACGACCGAATTCGTTGTTGAACGCCGCGCCGCCCAGAGGACCGTCCAGCATGATCTGCAGCGCGGTGACGATGCGTGATGGCTTGCCATACTGAGTCTCCCAGGGCTGCTCGAAGCCCGGGATATTCAGGTTCGACACCGAGAAGCCGGTCAGTCCTGCCTTGGGTCGTGAGCCGATACCGGTCGCACCCTCGTCGCGAATCTCGCCGCCCGAACCTGTTGCAGCACCAGCAAAGGGCGCAATCGCGGTCGGATGATTGTGCGTCTCAACCTTCATCAGCGTGTGCGTCAGCTCCTCGGAAAAAGCATAGGCGCCGCCGGCTCGCGGATAGAAACGCTCGACCGAAGCGCCTTCGATCACCGAAGAATTATCGGAATACGCAACTACCGTGCCCTTGGGGCTTGCCTTGTGGGTGTTGCGTATCATGCCGAACAGCGACATGTCCTGCACCACACCATCGATCACCCAGTCGGCATTGAAAATCTTGTGGCGGCAATGCTCTGAATTTGCCTGCGCGAACATCATCAGCTCGACATCGGTCGGATTGCGTTGCAGCTTCCTGAAGTTTTCCACCAGATATTCGATCTCATCCACGGATAACGCCAGCCCCATCTCGCGGTTGGCGCTAGCCAGCGCATCGCAGCCACCCTGCAAAATATTCACTGTTGCCAATGGCTGAGACTCGCCATGCCGGAAGATTTTCTCGGCTGCCTCATCGATTGTCGTCAGCACCGACTCGGTCATCCGGTCATGCAACAAGGGCAAGACCTGAGATTTTTCGGTATCGCTCAGTTGAGCACCGTTATTGGTAGACAGGTAATAGATCACGCCGCGCTCGATGCGCTGCACGCCGGTCAGTCCGCAATGCTGCGCGATGTCAGTGGCCTTGGTAGACCATGGGGATATTGTACCCAGACGCGGCACGACCAGCACCCGGACAAACTCGCCGGCGGGCTCACCCGCCCCCTTGCCCAGACCCAGCACCAAATCCAGCAGGCTGGCTTGCGCCTCGTCCAGCTTCGCGCCTTGCAACGCACTGAAGTAGCAGTGACGTGAATCGGCAATGACAACATTGGGCGCTGCAGCGTTCAATGCGACGCGCAATTTTTCCAGACGAAATGCGGATAAGGCAGAACTGCCGACAGAGACTCTAAACATGACGGTGACGATGAGAATAAAATTCGGGACGCGATTATACTATGCGCCGCAGCTTAATTTAGCTGACCATACATCAAAGCCATCATGAATCCACAAGTTATCGAGCAGAGCCAGGTTGCGAAACAGTTGCCGAAACGCCCCAAAGACAGCCACAAAGGCCTGTTCGGCACAGTTGCCGTGATCGGCGGCGCAGAAGGCATGACAGGCGCAGCCCTACTGGCGGCACGCGCAGCGCTGAAACTGGGCGCGGGTTGCGTGCATGCATGCCTCTTGGTGGACAACGCACCGGCAATGGATTTTATCCAGCCGGAACTGATGCTGCATAACGCGCAGGCTGCGCTACCCCGTGCTACTGTTTTGGTAGTCGGTTGCGGTATGGGCAGCGACGCAACTGCACAGAAGTTGCTCATAGAAGCGCTGCACCACAAGGCAGTGCTGGTGGTCGATGCCGACGCGCTGAACCTGGTCGCCACGCACGCCTGCCTGCGCCAATTGCTGATCGCACGACAGACGCCGACCGTGCTCACCCCGCATCCCGGTGAAGCCGCGCGCCTGCTGGGTTGCAGCACGACAAAGGTACAGGCAGATCGCATCGGATCGATACAACAGCTGGCAAAGATATTCGCCTGTTCAGTGGTACTGAAGGGCGCTGACAGCCTGTGCGCAACCCGTGACGGCCGCCTGTTCGTCAATCATACCGGCAATCCCGGCATGAGCGCTCCCGGCATGGGAGATGTGCTGGCGGGCATGATCGCCGCCCTGATTGCACAGGGTCTAAATGTGGACGATGCGCTGCTGCTGGCAGTCCACCTGCACGGCGCTGCAGGCGATGAACTGGCGAAACAGACCGCTGTCGGTATGACCGCAACTGAAGTCACCGAAAAGGCCCGATGGCTTTTAAACAAATGGCATTCAAATTAACACCCCAGCTACAAGCTGCCTGCTCACCACTTAACTACTTACCACCGACATGACCACTCCTATTGACATATCTGAACAAGCCGGCGTGCGCTATCTGCACTTCGGCTCCAGCTGGGTACAAGGCGCAATGCGCATCGCCCGCCCGTGGAATCTGGAACTGGAATACACCCGCGAAATGATGGCCAGCCTGCTGTTGCGCAACGAAGCGCGCTGGCCGCGCAAAATTTTGCTGATCGGTCTGGGCGCCGCATCGTTGACCAAATTTCTGTACCGCTATCGCCCCGATGCGCACCTGACCATCGTGGAAATCGAGCCCGCAGTGGTTGCTGCCGCACGACATTTTTTCAAACTGCCCGAAGATGACAAGCGCATCCATATGATCATAGGCTGCGGCGCGGAATATATACTCGGCACGAACAAAAGATTCGATCTGATTCTGGTGGACGGTTTCAACGAACACGCACATCCCGGCCAACTGAACAGCCTGCCCTTCTATCAGGCCTGCCGCAGCCGTCTCACCGATCAGGGCATCATGGCCGTCAATCTGTTAGGACTTTGCAAAGGCGTGCTGGGCGGATTTGCTCACATACTCGATGCATTCGATGACCGCGCGCTGATGTTCCCTTCCTGTGAAAGCGGCAACACCATCGCCTTTGCTGCCGAGGGAGACCCGGTCAGCATCACCCTGGACGAGCTGAAAGAAAACGCCCTCGCATTCAAGGAAGAAACCGGCCTGAATCTGCTGCCCACGCTGACACGGCTCGCACAAGCCAAGACCTGTCCGAACAACACGCTAAGCTTGTAGCCAGAAAGACAAGACCCGACCGGAAATAAACAATAACTACTTGTTTATTAACATTAATTATTTGTTACAAAAAACAGGCAGCCCGGCAAATATCCTTAACCAACATGATCTTAGCTGCTTAACCCACACAACTATCCACATGGTTATCCACAGATATTGTGGGTAAGAAAAAATATCCCTACGCAATAGTGACTTAAGAGGCACAGAGGTTGCGCATCAGTTACAGATTGCACCAGACTTAAAACACGGCAGGGGCCATCCCCCTGCCCTTTACTTGCGACGCAACATCATGCGTTCGAGCAGACCATCTTTCACAACGAACTGATGCTTGATGGCACCCAGCACATGCACCGCCACCAGCACGATCAGCACCGTCACCATTGTTTCATGAACGCTGTGCGTAAATACCTGCTCAAAATCATCTTTCTTGGGCAGCAAACTCGCATCTCCCGACAGCAAGGCACGCCCCACACTGCTGTTGATGATCGTCATCATGCCGCTCACCGGCAGCAGAAACAGCACGAGATACAAAAAGTGATGCACACCCTTGGCCACTTTATCCATCAATCCCTGACCGACGGCAGGCGGCGTACCATCCTTGCCGCGGAAAAACAGGCGCGCCACGGTCAGCAACAGCACAGCCCCCCCCACCAACCCATGAACAATGTATCCCGCCAACGTCGCGCGGCTCTCATCCGTGGCGTCAGACAGGGTATCACCCAGATACCAGGCAGCGAACAGCAGCACCAAAGTCAGCCAGTGAACGATTACCATGCGTTTGCTGTATTGCGTCATAACTCTTCCTTAATAATTTCCCGAACCCATCGGATAGCGCCACCCCGGCAAAGTTCCGTTGCGGCAAAAGTTAAATTTACCCCAAATGCGCAACAAGTGCGGCATTATTTACCGGCCATGCTGACATCATGAACGCTATCGCGGTATGCTTGGCACCTGACAACGCAGGGATTCCAGCAACATGAACGCCACTGACGGTCTCACCACAGCCCAAGCCAAACAGCGTTTGGCCGAGACAGGCTACAACGAGATGACCCCCCCCCACCCGCGCCACTTGTACACAATTGCGGCTGAGGTGTTGCGCGAACCGATGTTCCTGTTGCTGATCGCGGCTGGCGTAATTTATCTACTGCTGGGCGAGATATCCGACGCGTTGATGCTGCTGGGCTTCGTCGTACTCATCATCGCGATGACGGTATTTCAGGCGCAAAAGAGCGAACGGGTTTTGGCCGCCTTGCGCGACTTGTCCAGTCCGCGTGCACGGGTCATAAGGGATGGCAAGTCTCAGCGCATCGCAGGACGAGAAGTGGTACCGGGCGACCTGTTGCTGCTCACCGAAGGGGACCGAGTCGCGGCGGACGCCGTGTTGCTTAGTTGCAACGACCTGCTTGCCGATGAATCCATGCTGACCGGCGAGTCGGTGCCGGTACGCAAACACGCTGGCAACCCGGAATCAGCCGCACTTGAACCGGGCGGCGACGATCAGCCTTTCGTCTATGCCGGCACGGTGCTGGTACAGGGCAGCGGCATAGGCCTGGTCACTGCCACCGGCCGTACCAGCGCCATAGGACAAATCGGCAAATCGCTCGAAGAGACACAATCCGGCGATTCCCCGCTACGCATTCAGACAGGGCGACTGGTGCGCCGTCTTGCGATCATTGCCATCACGCTGTGCATCACCATGGTGCTGACCTACGGTTACACGCGCGGGCACTGGCTGAACGCGCTGCTGGCCGGGATCAGTCTGGCGATGTCCACCCTGCCGGAAGAATTCCCGGTGATCCTGTCGGTATTCATGTCGCTGGGCGCATGGCGCATCTCCCGTCATAATGTGCTGACACGGCGGCTGGATGCCATCGAAACCCTGGGTGCCACCACCGTGCTGTGCACCGACAAAACCGGCACGCTGACCGAAAACCACATGGTGATTCGCAAGCTGTATGGCAGCGGGCAGATGCTGAATGTCCGCGATCTTGGCGAATTGCCAGAGCCATGGCATGAACTGGTGGAATTCGGCATTCTGGCCAGCGAAAAAGATCCATTCGACCCGATGGAACGGGCACTTCATGAATTGGGTAATCGCACCTTAAACGGCAGCGAACACCTGCATGATGCATGGGAAATCGTCCACGAATATAGCCTGTCGCCGGAGCTGCTGGCGATGTCCCATGTCTGGCAGGGCAATGGCGAGTCGCATCATCTGGTGGCTGCAAAAGGCGCTCCGGAAGCGATCATTGACCTGTGCCATCTCCCCGAAGATCAGGCGAAAAATATCGAACAAATAGCCGCCGAGATGGCAGACGGGGGTTTGAGAGTGTTAGGGGTTGCCCGCGCAAAGTTGCCGCCGACTGCGGAACAGAACTGGCCGAGACACCAGCATGACATCGAATTTTGTTTCGTCGGCCTGCTCGGCTTACAGGACCCACTTCGCCCCGATGTAAAGGACGCGATCGCACAGTGCCACGCCGCCGGCATCCGGGTGGTGATGGTCACCGGCGACCATGCCAGAACCGCACTGTCCATCGCCCGCGAACTGGGCCTGGCAGCCGAACAAGTACTGACCGGAGCTGAGCTGAATGCATTGTCCGATGAAGCCTTGCGCGCCAGGCTGACGGACGTTCAGGTATTTGCGCGCATCGTCCCGCAACAAAAATTGCGCCTGGTGGAAGCCTTTAAAGCGAACGGTGAAATTGTCGCCATGACCGGCGATGGCGTGAACGATGCGCCCGCCCTCAAAGCCGCACACATCGGCGTGGCGATGGGGCAGCGCGGCACCGACGTGGCGCGCGAAGCGTCAAGTCTGGTACTGCTGGGCGATGACTTCGCATCCCTGGTCACCACGGTGCGCCTGGGCCGGCGCATCTACGACAATCTGCGCCGTGCGATGAGTTATGCACTGGCCGTACATATACCCATAGTCGGAATCGCGATGCTGCCGGTTTTGCTGGGCGAGCCACTGCTCTTGCTGCCGGCTCACATCATGTTTCTGGAACTAATCATTGGCCCCGCCTGTTCGATCTTTTTCGAGGCCGAAGCTGAAGAAAAAAACATCATGCAACGTCCGCCCAGAAAGGCTGACGAAGCATTATTCAGCGGAAAACGGCTGGCAGTCAGCCTGTTGCAAGGGGTCACAGCGCTCATCGTTGCCACCGCAATTTATATGTGGGCGCGGGCTACCGGCTACGACGAGGACACCACGCGCGCGCTGGTGTTCACAGCAATGGTAGCGGGAAATATCGCGCTGGTATTTGGTAACCGTACTGCATCCTTGCCAACTGCCGATCAGGGAGCACCCCAAAACCCGGTGCTGCGCTGGATCTTGCTGGGCACCGGCAGCGGACTGGCATTAGTACTCAGCGTGCCCTTGCTGCGCGAACTGTTTCATTTCTCGGGGAATACACAGCTGTTTCTGCCCACAGGCTTGCTGGCAGCAGCCGGCACATGGCTGCTCAGCACAGCAGTAAAACGGGCAATGAATTCACATAACGGGTAATAGGCTCATGTCCGAGCAGGCTATCCTCAGCCCGCTCGCCACATATCCCGCAAGCCTGATCGGCTGCCTGCAAAAAACGCTCAGCAAATAAAACTTAAACGGCCCGTTAACTTTTATACAGACACTGTGGCTTGATGCAATTCGCATAAATGTATAGCGAATGATCGTGCACAGCGAAACCGCGTTCGGCTGCAGCTTTTTTCTGGCGCAACTCGATCGTTGCATCGTAGAACTCCTCGACCCTTCCACATTGAAGGCACACGATGTGATCGTGGTGCTCGCCCTGATTAAGCTCGAACACCGACTTGTCGCCTTCGAAATGGTGTTTTACCAGCAGTCCTGCCTGCTCAAACTGATTCAACACCCGGTAAACGGTAGCCAGCCCCACGTCATCACCGCTTGCCAGCAGTTTCTTGTATACATCCTCCGCACTTAAATGGCGATCATTACCGCTTTCAAACAGGCTCAACACCTTGAGTCGCGGTACGGTGGATTTCAGCCCGGCACTCTTGAGATGAATCAACTCGTTCATGGTGAACTCTCCGCATCGTGTAATTGAAAAAAATTATATCAAAAATCTATTGCAATTACAAATGAGAATGATTAGCATTAACAACATGCGCTTCAATTTTTTTATCCAAGGAATATTTATGCGAATTTTATTATCCATTCTGGCTGGCGTATTTCTCCTGAACAATGCTGTGCTGGCAGCCGATGAATCCGCGGCAATACTGGTCATTGATCACCAGCAGTTCGCCCCGAATAAACTAACCGTCCCGACCGGCACCAAGACGAAGATTGTCATCCGCAACCAGGATGCAATGCCGGCAGAATTCGAAAGCTATGACCTTTCCCGTGAGATCGTCGTGCCGGGGCATGGCGAAGTGACGATTTTTGTCGGGCCACTGGAACCCGGAAACTACCAGTTTTTTAATGATTTCAACCATGACATGCAGGGATCGGTTGTAGTCAAGCCTGCCGTCAACAAGGGGAACTGATCATGTTTGCAACGGCAGTCATCATGTTCCGTGAAGTGCTGGAAGCGTCACTCATCATTGCCATCGTACTGGGCGCCAGCCGTGGCATCAACAATCGAGGCCGATGGGTCGCCGCGGGTGTCGCCCTCGGATTATTCGGCGCATCCATCGTGGCAATCCTGGCCAATGTCGCCTCTTCTGTATTTTCCGGCAACGGACAAGCGCTGCTCAATGCAGTGATCCTGCTGAGTGCGGTAGCCATGCTGACGTGGCATAACGTATGGATGAGTGCACATGGCCGGCAGCTCTCATCGGAAGTCAAGGCAGTCGGCTCGGACGTTCAGTCCGGCCAGCGCCCGATGACCGCCTTACTGGTCATCACACTGGCAGCGGTCATGCGCGAGGGATCTGAAGCGGTACTGTTTCTTTGGGCAATTGCCACTGGCGGCGAATCAAGCATGAGTATGGTACTGGGCGGTTTAGGCGGCTTGGTCGTCGGCATCCTTGTTGGTCTGCTATTGTATCTCGGCCTGTTGCGCATCCCGACACGGCACTTCTTTTCAATCACAAGCTGGCTGATTCTGCTCTTGGCCGCTGGCCTTGCGGCCCAGGCAGCAGGTTTTCTGAACCAGATAGGTCTTCTGCCCGCTCTGGGATATGGCGTGTGGAACACGTCCAGCATCCTGAACCAGAACAGCCTGCTTGGGCAGTTCATGCACATTCTGGTGGGTTACATTGCACGTCCATCAGGCATTCAGGTCGTGTTCTACGTCGGCACTCTGCTGAGCATCTTTCTCCTGATGCGCACCTATGGCAGCAATCCGCAGGTGAAGCCGATAGAAAACGCGGGTTGAAGGGCCATTTCAGCTTCATACCAATCACTTGGGCAAGTGAATAATTTTTTGCAAGCCTCATGCAACAATCCAAAGGAGTCATACGAGTGACAACGAATTCACTGGCTATTGCCGCGCTTGCCATCATGCTTGGTTTGGGAGCGAATACTGCCCATGCGGACAACGACTTCATCGTCTATTCGCCCAGCGTAATCCAGGGGCAAAGCGAAGTCGAAGTATATGGGTTCAGCTCTCAGGATGGACGCAGCAATCTCAACGGAGCAAGTGGCTACAACATATCGGCTGCACATACATTCACCAGCTGGTGGAAGGCGGAGGTTTACGTCGGTCAATTCAGTCGTCCCGCAGGAGGAACGACGCATCCTTCAGGGTATGAGCTGGAGAACACATTTCAGCTTACCTCTGAAGGTGAATACTGGGCAAATCTGGGGCTGCTGGCCTCGTATGCTCACAGCAAACAGGAAGGTGTGCCGAGTGTCGTCGAATTCGGTCCTCTGCTGGAGAAGATGTCTGGTCATATTAATCAACGGCTGAATTTTATTTTTACCAAACAGATTGGTGCCGGAGCGAACAACACCTATTCACTCCGCTCCGCTTACAGCGTAGGCTACAACATCAATGCCGGCCGCGCCACCTACACGCCTGGCATCGAAGTCTACATTCGCCCTGCTGACAATGCCTACCAGATCGGTCCCGTATTTTCCGGGGAGCTGAAATCACGCGGGGGAACCGAACTGGGATACAGCGTCGGCGTCGTCTTCGGCATCAACCCGGGCGCCCCCAGTAGAACACTTCTGGCCCGCCTGGAATACGAATTTTTCTGACGTGGCACCCGTTTTTTGGCTTGAGGCGGCGGCGAACACATGCTTGACTCAGTGTGACGGTTGATATAAATCATTCCGCGTGAGCGGAACCGGTCTGGCAAAAGGTGTGCGTTTGGAAATCAGAACCTGATATATCCCGGAGCAGCCTTCTTCGAACTGCAGGGCGCTGACCGCCATATACAGCCGCCAGATGCGAAAGACGGGTTCGGTCACATATTTCAGCGCTTCTTCACGCTGCTCTTCGAGACGTCTTACCCACTCCCTTAGCGTCAGCGCATAGTGCTGCCTGAGACTTTCAACGTCATGAATCTCGAAACCCGTATCCTCCATGATGCGCTGCACCGTGCTGATGGTTTCTACCTGACCGTCGGGAAACACATAGCGGTTGATAAATTCGGTCGTAAGGCTTTTCTTCCAGCCGCCTTCATCGCTGGTGATACCGTGGTTTAGGAACAGTCCGCCGGGTTTGAGCAGGCGGTGGGCAATGGCAAAGTACGCCGGCAAATTTTTCAGGCCGACGTGCTCGAACATGCCGACGCTCACCAGCTTGTCATACCCGGCATCAACCGGCAAGTCGCGGTAATCCATCAACTCGACCGAGACTTTTTGTTCAAGCCCGCGCTGTTTGATCAGGTTCAACGTATGGTCGTACTGCTTCTGGCTTAACGTAATGCCGTGAGCGTTCACGCCGTAATGTTCCGCAGCCCAGCAGATCAGTGCGCCCCAGCCGCAGCCGATATCGAGCAATCGCTCGCCGGGTTGGAGTCGCAACTTGCGGCAAATATGATCGAGCTTGTTGCGTTGCGCATGTTCCAGACTCTGACCTTCAGCCTCGTAATAGGCGCAGGAATAGACCATCTGCACGTCCAGCCACAGCGCGTAAAAGTCATTTGAAACATCATAATGAAAAGAGATGGCATCGTGATTGAGCTGTCTGCTGGAACGGACCCCGAGTTTTTGCGCTAACGTTTTTGCCCACTTTGGCGCGTAGCTGCTATTTTGTGACGTTTTTTCCGGCTTGATCCTCAAGGCCTTAGCCGCAAGCTCGGCCCTCTCTATCAGGGACAGCTTCAACGAAGTCAGGTAGTGGCGCAGCCTGACTGCATGGTAGAGGTCGCCATCAATATCGATGAGCCCCTGAAAATACAATTCCGCGAGACATAATGGATCGCGCGACAGAACGAGTTCCTGAAAGGATTTTGCGGACCTGAAGGTCAGCGAAAACGCCGGGTGATCTCGACCCGTATGCATTTCGGAGCCATCCCACAGGCAGATGCGGATACATTCGTCGAAATCCCGGAACAGACGATCCAGAATGTTTTTTGCCAGCTCGATGCCGGGCATTGCAGGCGGGAAAGCTATTTCTGTAGAGGTCGACATTTCACTGATTTCCTTTTTCCAATGGTTTTGGGGAAACTATCGTCAAATTTGGCATCGGCAAGCCGCCGCACCCTTGAATATCTACACTGTCACCACTTCCCTGGCTATAGCCTGCTTGCATCCGGTTAACGAGTGGGCTATAAAATACAAACTGCAATCTACCAGCAAAACTCCTTCAAAGATATAGACCAAAAGGCCTGACTTTAACGGCCGCCACCTCGGCAGCCAGACACCCGCATTCATACGAAGCACAGGCAGAAAGCATCCCCTTTTTCAGACGGAGTACGGCACGAGCAGGGGCGAGTACCCGTACAAAGGGTGAGTCGCAAGCCCATGAATTTGGTGGCATATTTGCCGGGAAGAGGTTCGCTTTTTGACAGGCAAGCGATTTTTTGTCGCACAAGGATGCCATCTCTTCTGCTAGACTGCGTCCCGCTGTCGTACCTGCTCCCGTTGGTTCGCCGTAACGCCGTTTCATTGTGAATCGGGTCTGCCGGCCTGCGTGTAGCTGACCCGAATCGGGTGCGATGGAATGTACCGTATCAACGCGCTGCCAGTGTGCAGGTCTGCAGATCCTATGAGGTACGCCCCGCTCGCACTGACGAGTGCGGGAGTTTTTCCGCCCGTAAACAACGTGCGGAGCATCTTCATATCTGCTTCTCCCGCTGTCCGCGCCCAATTTATTTTATAAAGGGGTGGCCATGACTTATCTTGCATCTTCAAAAACAATCAAATCACTTTTTGCAACCGTGCTCGCTTCAATGGCGTTGTTGTCAGCCAGCCTGTCCCTGGCAGAACCTGTTTTGCGCGTGTCCGCCATCCCTGACGAGTCGCCTACCGAATTGCAGCGAAAATTCAAGCCTCTGGGCGAATATCTTGAAAAAAAGCTCGGCATGAAAGTGGTATTCACTCCTGTTACCGATTACGCGGCATCGGTAGAGGGTCTGATCAACAACAAGCTGGATCTGGTCTGGTTCGGTGGCTTCACTTTTATTCAAGCCAAAGTACGCAGCAACAATCAGGTAATCCCCCTGGTGCAGCGTGAGGAAGACGAAAAATTCAAGTCTGTTTTCATCACGACGCACAATGACATCACAAAGTTGCAGGATCTGAAAGGGAAAACCTTTTCTTTTGGCTCGGAATCTTCCACGTCCGGCCACCTGATGCCACGTTCCTATCTGCTGGCCGCCAACGTCAATCCGGAAACCGACATGAAGCGCATCGCCTTTTCCGGCGCGCATGATGCGACGGTAGCGGCTGTCGCAGGCGGCAAGGTGGACGCGGGCGTATTGAATATCTCCGTATGGGACAAACTTGTGTCGCAAGGAAAAGTGGATGCCAATGTTGTTCATGTGTTCTACACCACCCCAGGCTATTACGACTATAACTGGACGGTGCGCGCTGACATGGCTCCGGCATTGCGCGAGAAGTTGACCCGGGCATTCCTCGCGCTGGACAAAAACAATCCGCATGACAAGGAAATTCTCGATCTGCAACGTACCACGCGCTTCATCCCGACCAAGGCAGAAAATTACAGTGCGATTGAAACGGCAGCGCGCAGCGCAGGCATGCTGAAGTAGGCATGTCGTTCGTTTTACGCGAAATCTGCGTGCGCCACGCATCGGCGAAGCGCAGCGATTCAGGTATGGCCTTGAACGAGGTCAATCTGTCGATCGGACAGGGTGAGCATATCGCGCTGATCGGCCCATCCGGCGCAGGAAAGACCACCCTGCTGCACACGCTGGCCTTCGCGCATCAGGCCGAATCGGGCGAATTTTCTGCATTTGGCGTGGCGCCATGGGCGCTGAATCATGCCGGGCGGCATGCGCTTCGCGCACGGTTATTTCTCGCGCCGCAAACCCCGCCGCTTCCCCCCAGGCAGCGCGTGGTAACTGCCGTACTCGCCGGGCGTCTGCCGCAATGGAGCCTCTGGCAAGCGATCACCTCGCTCATCAGGCCGCGAGATGCCGATGCCGCCTATGACGCGCTGGCACGCTTCAACCTGCAGGACAAATTGTATGCGCGCGTAGACCGCTTGTCGGGCGGCGAACGTCAACGTTGCGGGATGGCGCGCTTGCTGGTGTCCGGAGCCGATGCTTTTCTGGTGGATGAACCGCTGTCCGCGCTTGATCCTGCGCTGTCACTGCAAACGCTGGGTACCCTGCTGCAGGAAGCCGGCCGCCGCAATGCCACGTTGGTTTGCAGTCTGCACCAGGTAGAACTGGCGCTGAGCCATTTTCCGCGCATCGTTGGCCTGCGCAACGGACGCATCGTTTTCGATGCCGCTCGCATCGAGGTGACGGACTCAATGATCGCAGCCCTTTATCAGCATGCCGGCAATGCTGAACCGGACGATCCTGCACCCCCGCAACAACCGCCATTCATCGATGCGCGTTACTGAGATGTATCAAGCATGATTTTAACCGCCGTATCCTCACGTCACCCCGACCCTGCCTGGCGGGGCCGTGTCGCGGCGACGGTCATCGCAATGATTCTGCTGTGGCCCATGCTGGTGTCCAGCGAATTTAAGCCGTGGATATTGCTGGATGCACAAAGCCTGGAAGCGACCGGGCACTTCCTCTGCACTTTTCTGCCGCCCGCGCATTCCAGAGAATTTCTGATATTGATCCTGGAGGCGACCTGGCAAACCATCGCCATTGCCACTGCCGGGCTGACACTGGCACTGATGGCTGCGATTCCGCTGACCTTGCTGGCGACGGAATCATTGTCAGTCTCGCTGCTGGAATCAGGCCGCATGCGTATCGCTGGCGCCTTCGTCAGGCAAGCCGCGCGCTGGTTTCTGGTGCTGCTGCGCAGCGTGCCGGAACTGGTCTGGGCATTGCTGCTGGTGCGTATCGTGGGCCTGGGTCCCACCGCCGGCGTATTGTCGATTGCACTGACTTACAGCGGCATGCTCGGCAAAGTCTATGCCGAGATTCTTGAATCTTCGGAAGCGCACGCCACCGAGTTGTTGCTTCAAAACGGCAGCGGCCGGCTGGCGGCTTTGTTTTATGGCGCCTTGCCCGCATCGGCGCCCGAGCTGGTGTCCTACACCACCTATCGCTGGGAGTGCGCGATTCGAGGCTCAGTGGTGATGGGCTTTGTCGGCGCAGGCGGGATCGGCCAGCGCATGGATGAATCGATGAAAATGCTGGCTGGCGGTGAAGTATCCACCATGCTGATCGTCTTCGTGCTGCTGGTGGCTTGCGCCGATCTGGTCAGCAAATTTCTGCGCAAGCGTCTGGGCTGAGATGAACCGCCCCCCTGTGCCGCCAACCGTCGAGTTCGCTACAGTCGCTTTGCTGGCAGGAGTGCTGGCGCTGGTCGCCGCCAGCTTTCTGTCGCTATCGATCCAGTGGTCCGAGCTTTTCACGGCGAATGCGCTGCGCTCCAGTCTGGAATTCCTGAACGGCTTTGCACCGCCGGAACTGGCCTGGCCTTTCCTGCTGAAGATCGCGGCGGGAACACTGGAAACCCTGTCCATGTCGACATTGGGGACGGGTATCGCATTTGTATTCGGCATCGCCCTGGCACTGCCGGCCAGCGGACGGGCAGGTGCAGTGGCCCGCCCTCTCATCCGTCTGATGCTCAACATATTGCGTTCGATACCCGAACTGGTCTGGGCCGTCATCCTGCTGATTGCAGCGGGGCTGGGTCCTTTCGCAGGAACGCTGGCACTGGCGGCACACACCACCGGGGTGCTCGGCCGCCTGTTCGCCGATGCGCTGGAGAACCTGCCGCCCAGTCCGGAAACCACCTTGCGCATCAACGGCGCACGGCCATTGATCGCCTTTTTCTACGCAGCGCTGCCGCTAGTCTTGCCGCAACTGCTGTCATATACGCTGTATCGCTGGGAAAACAACATTCGCGCCGCTGCAATCCTCGGCATCGTGGGTGCAGGTGGATTAGGGCAGATGCTGAAATACCATCTTTCCTTGTTCCAGATGCAGCAAGCTGCCAGCGTCATCATCGCGATGCTGCTGATGGTCGCCATGGTCGATGGCGCCAGTTTCTGGCTGCGGCGCAAGATGACCAGTAATTAACCGTCATAGTGAGCGGCAAGCTTGATACAGGCAACAAAAAAGGCCAGAACATTTCTGCTCTAACCCGTTGATTTGCTTGGCAGGAACGAGTCGACTCTAACTGCTGACTCCTTGGATGTCGAGAGCGTCAATCAAAAATATAAATTATTAATCAATAATTTACCAGTATTCGCCACACTCAAAAACAGTCTCAAGCAGCTACATAAAGATCAGCAAAGCGTGAAAGTTGTACGGTTTTTACTACAGCGAAGCAAATCCTATGTGGCGTCATTGTGACGTGGATTGTAATAACCATAAATTGTAGATTGATCACCACTCACTAACCAAGTGTAAGTCTGACAATATCTGGTTTGCCTAGCTATGCCAAAAACGTCTTCATAAGTAACAGTTCCCCAAACGTACAAAGCCTCCGTTTTTGCTTGTTTAATAGTCTCAACTTTTTGGTCATCAAGGAAGTCATCTACGACAGCTGAAAGATCATTGAACTGATTTGGCCCTAGGACAGCTCCCCCCCTAAACTCACTTGGAAGGGGGAAGCTGAAATCTTCAGGTAGTTCAACTGGTAGTACTGCTGCGTTGCATTTAAATTTAACTTTATGGGCTGGCGTGTGGCCAGTATTAATGAGCCTAGGCCGCGCTTCAAATTTCAGGCCCTTCGTCCTTTCTTGATAAATAGCAGATCCAATTACTACCGTGAGATAAGCCCGCATCTGTTTTGAGGTAACTTCCTTTAATGTGGCTACACTTTCGGTTGCAGCGTTGGCGCTTGTTCTTACACCTTCGGCAACATTTTCCATGGCGGTTGCAGTTCTTACGGCTTCCCCGATGGATTTTTGCATAGCAGTGAACTGGTTATTGGCGGATTCTTCGGCACTGACAACCATCTTATTCGTAGCATTCCACAACTTGTATGTATAAGCAGCGAGAATGCAAGTAGCGAATGCCAGCAACCCTGTGATCCAAGCCAAGGCAATAGTAGAATTAGCGGTGCGCCTTTCGTATGTTGAGTGTTCCTGTTTCTCTGCATCTTCATTCCTGAGCTGATCCGGGCTTTTAGCATCAAAAATCACTTTTACAACTAATGGCAACTGCCCTGTTCCATGCATGTCTGGAGACGTATTCTGATGCGCATTAGTTGCATGAGTCTTTTCATCGCCAAGCGGCTGCGAATAAACATTGGAGATTACTGCATAAATAAAAACAACAACAAATACCCGCCACATTGTCAATCTCCATTCGAAATTTTATGGAATACCCCGTACAAGTAACACGGGGTAGCTATAAATACATGACCCGCAATCTAACAGCAAAAACTCCTCAAAGATACCTCGGCAGCCGCTCACCAGCTTTCAGACGGAGCACAGGCCGAAGGAATCTCCCCTTTTCAGGCGGAGTACTGGGCGTTAAGGGGCGTCCCCTCGCCATCAGTATCAACAACGCGCCCTCCCCCTCTGCAAAACCGGTTTTGATTTTGAATCGCGCAGCCCTGGGCAACTGCACGGATGGGCCGCGCAAGGCAACGGCAGCGGGAGTGCAACAGGCAACAAAAAAGGAGCCAGGCGATTAACCTGACTCCTTTTATTCATTTGGTAGGAACGAGCAGACTCGAACTGCTGACCCCTTGGATGTCGACTCGCCGACATCATTATAACATATTGATTTTATTTAATTTACTAACACAACCCACATCTCCTTCAACAACTGTATTTCAATGTATTTTATTGCTCAGTTCCTTCAAACCTCCTTCATGATGTGAAGGTACCTACACGCCAAGCGCAAAGTCTTGCTATACGCTCTGCGACTTCCCTTGCACTAAATATGTGTATTCCTGCTTCGGTATTTTCATCATTTGCCTTTTTAAAAGTAACGTTAATTTTACATCACCATTGAAAGACTATTATTCGAGGGAACCTAATACCTGTCTCTTATACACATCT
>DFWZ01000028.1:57068-60295 GCA_002381565.1 Gallionella sp. UBA4121 | reverse complement strand
GCAATCGTATTGATCGACCGGGCACTTTCATGCAGCCGACGATCCTGACGAATATCCAGCCCAACAATCCCGCCTTCAGGGAGGAATTTTTCGGGCCGGTCGCGCTGCTCTTCCGAGTCAAGAACGAGGACGAAGCAATTGCCCTTGCCAGCGACTCGGAATTCGGCTTGGGGGGCGCAGTCTTCACGCAGGATGTCGCGCGCGGCAAACGTGTGGCGAGCCGCATTGACACAGGCATGGTGTTCGTTAATCACCCGACCGGCTCGACACCGGATTTGCCGTTCGGCGGCATCAAGAATTCCGGCTATGGCCGCGAGCTTTCCAGCATGGGCATCCAGGAATTCGTGAACAAAAAGCTGGTTCGCGTCGCCTCGATCGACGCACCGACATAAACAACAATGAACAGAAATTATCTGGGGCGACTATCGGAACACGACCCTCTGCACGGTTATCTCCAGCATGACATTCAGCCGCAGATCAGCGGCGCCTCGGGTAGCTCGGGGTATCGTGTATTCAGGCTTAATGGCTCAAACGACGTGTACCTGTATGAAGATCGCAATACCGGCACCAAGGTCATAGGCAAGTTTTTTCTCTCATCAAGAAAAAAGGACGCAGCGAAGGCTGCCTCACGCCTGACGCGCGAATTCGACAATCTGTGCATGATGCGCGATTACGGGCTGACGGGCTATCCCCACCACGTCGTCAGGCCGCTGGGCCGCAATTATTCGATGAACGCGCTTCTGGTCACCGAATACTGCGAGGGAGAACTGCTCAGCGAAGTTATACTGGAGGCGATCCGGAGCGGTGACCATGGCAAGCTCTATCACAAACTAACCGCACTTGCGTACTTCCTGTCGGCCTTTCACAACCGGACGGCCATAGGCGTGGGGGTCGAGTTCCACCAAGACTGCGATTATATGGATCGCCTGATCGACAGACTGCATGAAATCAGGGCAATCGGTGGGGACGAGGCACGCGAGTTGTACTGGTTGCGCGACCAGTGGCGCAATCAGCCGAGGATGTGGGAAGACCAGAAGGTGCTCGTGCATGGGGACGCGACACCTGAGAATTTTACGTTCGGCAATGATTTACAAGTAATCGCGTTCGATCTGGAGAGAACCAAGCGCGCCGATCGCGTTTTCGATACAGGCCGCATCGCCGGAGAACTGAAGCATTTCTTCATGCGTGCAACCGGTAACAAGGATGCCGCCGATCCTTTCATCGGCCACTTCCTCTGGGAATATGCCTGCCACTTCCCAAACCGCGATAGCGCCTTTCAATCGATCACCGGCAGGACACCGTTCTATATGGGAATCACACTACTCCGTATTGCGCGAAACAGTTGGATCGGACCGGATTACCGCCATCGCCTGATCCGCGAGGCAAAAGAATGTTTGAGGAGGTTTTAAATGATCGTCAAAGGCATTATTTTCGATAACAACGGAACACTTTTGGATATCCGGACGGATGAATGGCACGACGATGTGTATCGCGTCATCAGCAATCTGCTGTCATATCAAGGCATATCGCTCGATCCGAACGTCGTTAAGTATTTTTACTTTCAGATAATGAAGGAACAACGTGCGGCGTCCGGTGAGCGTCACCCGGAATTCGATGCCATCGGCATCTTCCGCGAGATTGTCACGCGGCACTTGACGGACTTCACCCGTGGCCTGCCGGCTGAAAAGATTGCACAGCTCCCGAGATTTCTTGCCGAGACGCACCGAGCCGCATCACGCCTCCGGTTGCAGCTCTATCCTGGAGTAGAGCACATCATCCGGCAACTGCACCCGAAATATCATCTTGCAATAATTTCCGATGGTCAGACCGCCTACGCAGTCCCAGAGTTGAACGCCGTCGGGCTATCTGGATATTTCGACCCAATCATAGTCTCGGGAGACTTCGGGTGTAACAAGCCCGACGAACGCCTGTTCACAGCAGCATTGACTACCATGAAAATGGATCCGTCAGAGGTTCTGTATGTAGGCAATGACATGTACCGCGATGTTTATGGGGCGCAGAAACTCGGGATGAAAACGGTCTTTTTCAAGTCAAACCAAGGGGCGCAGGAAAAAGAGGGCGTAAAGCCAGACTATATTATTTACAATTTCCCTGAGTTACTAAACGCCATCCGCTTCTTCGAGGATCAGTGAGTCACGGGCAAGAAGGGGCAAGCTGTGACCGGCATCACTGAAAACAAGACGGAGTGACTATGTTGGGGCGCAAGCGGTCGTCCACAACAAGCTTGATGGGAGTGCCCCGACATCTATCGTGCCGAGGCTACTTAACATACCGTTGTGAATTTAACTTTCCACAATCGGCGAACAAAATGTTGTCTTGCAAGCAGACACTTAGGTTTGGCCATTACCTGTTAGGAGGCTCGCCGATGCCAGAACCGAATAAACAAACCACCCTATCTTCCTTCGGAACCGGCTGGCGGCATGTCCTGTTGTCGTTCATTGTAATCGGCTCACTGGCGTTCATGCTATCGATGCAGCCCTTTGGACAGAATCCGGACTATCATGACTTTGCCGACCGACGCGCATTTTTCGGCATTCCAAATTTCTTTGATGTCATGTCGAATATCCCTTTTCTGCTGGTCGGGATGGCGGGTATGAGCTTCTGTTTTGGAAATCGTTTGGTGAGTTTTCGACCTGCATGGCTTACGTTTTTTGCAGGCGTGGCGATTGTCAGTGTTGGTTCTGGGTATTATCACTGGAACCCCACCAACGAGACCCTGGTCTGGGACAGGTTGCCGATGACAATTGGATTCATGGGATTATTCGTAGCGGTCTTGGCCGAGTATGTGAGTGCGCGGCTTGGCAGATTTCTTTTGGTGCCTGCGTTACTGATGGGTTTATCCAGTGTATTTTATTGGCACTGGTTCGATGACTTGCGATTCTATGTGTGGATTCAGTTTATCCCGCTACTGACAGTTCCGGTTGTAATGGTGCTGTTCCGACCGAGGTACTCCCACCAATGGCTGCTCCTGGTGGCTCTTGCGTGTTATATGCTAGCCAAACTCTCGGAAGTTTATGACCGGGAGGTGTTCATGTTCACTCAGAGTCTTTTCAGCGGCCATTCGTTTAAACATCTTCTGTCGGCATTGGGTTGTTTCTCTGTGCTGGTGATGCTCAAAACGAGGAGACCGGGCGACGATGAGTTCACCCCATAATTCCATTTTCAGATCAATAGTGCAATATCGTAGGGGCGTGATTTATCTCGCC
>DFWZ01000028.1:51672-56872 GCA_002381565.1 Gallionella sp. UBA4121 | reverse complement strand
GGCGAGATAAATCACGCCCCTACCGAGTTATTTGTAAGCGTCCATAAACTGCGGGCTTGTTGCCAGATCTGAATTTCCGCATGATTTCGGCCTTCAATATGGAGGTTGGCAATAATGCAAATGGAAGCAGAATTTTGGATGGCGCATGTGGCGTCGAGCCAGTTGGAAGCGATTCCGGCAAGTGAATATGCAAGGCGGCACGGCCTGTCAGTGAAGTTGCTATATTACTGGCGGCGCAAACTGAAGAAATCCGACAAGACAGACGCGCCATTGCCGGCCGGTAAATTTGTTGCGCTGCGTATAGCGCCGGGCGGATTCCGTCCAAACAACTGCACACTGGCGTTGCCGTCTGGCCTTCGGTTGGAAATTGCCACAACCTAAGTGGCTCGCGGCGCTTGCGCGTGCTGTGTCGGGAATAAGTTGTGCATCCAGGCTGTGAGATTGAGCATGTCTATTTGTGCCGCGAGGCGATTGACTTCCGCAAATCCATCAACGGGCTAAGCGTATTGGTCGAACAGGAGTTGGGGCTTAACCCGTGCGGTGCTGCGCTGTATGTGTTCATCAACCGTCAGCGAAACAAACTCAAGGTGCTGTACTGGCATCGCAATGGTTTTTGCCTGTGGTTAACCGTCTGGAAGCGGAGAAATTCGCATGGCCGCGAGATGACGAAGCAAGCACGCAAATGATCTGCAGTCAGGAATTTGAGTGGTTACTGGAAGGCTTTGATTTATGGGCAGATTGACCCGGAGTCCCAATTTGCCGACGATGACGTATTTTCCGCAGGTCCTGTCGCCCGACAGCTATCGGCTGATCTGGTCACGTTCGGATTCGACTGGTGTATCACGCAGATCAGGAGCTGAAGCCGACGGAACGACAGGGTTGGTTCTCATCAAAGTGTATAACTCCTCACCAGTCGTTCCATCAGGTGCTAAGTTTAGGCCGCAAGCTCGAAACTTCGCTACGCGCGTTTTCCACCCTATCTGATCCACACAGTCTTTGCGTTCACGAATTCATGCATCCCCAACTTTGATAACTCTCGCCCGTAGCCCGAAGCCTTCACGCCGCCGAATGGCAAACGCGGATCGGATTTGACCATGCCGTTAATGAAGGTGCAGCCAGCCTGAATTCGTGCCACCAACTGTTCGGCGCGCGCCGCGTCACGGCTCCAAATTGATGAGCCAAGCCCGAAGCGAGTTTCGTTAGCGATGCGCAGCGCATCTTCCTCGCTCGCAGCACGGATCACGATTGCCACCGGACCGAACAGCTCTTCCTGGTAGGCGCATGTTTTGGCAGTGACATGATCCAGAATCGATGGTTGATAGAAAAATCCTTCGCGTTCCACCGGCTTGCATCCGGTCACCGCCACTGCGCCTTGCGCGATGGAGCAGGTGACTTGATTATGCAATGATTCACGCAGATCGAGGCGCGCCATGGGGCCGATTTGCGTGGCCTCAATCATCGGGTCGCCTAGCCTGAGCGCTTCTACTTTGGTTTTGAGCCGGTGCAGGAATTCATCCGCGATTTCCGGCACGACGATGAAGCGTTTGGCCGCGATGCACGATTGCCCGCAATTTAAAAAACGCGAGGTCACCGCCATATTGACGGCCAATTCCAAATCCGCGTCGTGCAGCACGATGAATGGATCGGAGCCGCCCAATTCCAGCACGCATTTTTTTAGATGCTGACCAGCGCACGCCGCCACTTTGCGCCCTGCGGCTTCCGATCCGGTGAGCGTGACTGCATGTATATGCGGACTGGCGATTGCGTCGGCTACTTGCTCGACCTCAATCATCAGGTTCGTAAACATCCCTTCCGGCAAACCGCAATCGAGGAAGATTGCTTCCATTGCAAGCGCGCACTTCGGCACACTCGGCGCATGTTTCAATGCCACCGCATTGCCCGCCATCAGGGCCGGAATTGCGGCGCGAAATACTTGCCAGAAAGGAAAGTTCCACGGCATGATGGCAAGCACCACACCCAGCGGGTAATATGCGACATAACTTTTGCCGGCATCCGATTCCAACGGCTCGACGCGTAAGAATTCCCCGACATGTTGCGCATAGTATTCGCAAACACTGGCGCACTTTTCGACTTCGGCGCGCGCTTCGCGCAACGGCTTGCCCATTTCCTGAGTGATGAGAGTCGCATATTGGTCATGCTGTGCGCGCAACTGAGTTGCCGCATTACGCAACATTTCGGCGCGCAGGACAAAAGTCGTTTGCGCCCATATTTGCTGCGCGCTGTGGGCTTTTTCCAGTGCGGACTCCAAACGATTAATATCCCAACAGACATGTGCCTGAATCACTTGATTGGTGTTCGGGTTGAGACTCACAAAAGGCATGGTGGTTACACCAGGTGGATTCAATTTCTAAATACAACTTTTATTAGAGATGCAAGATGGCGCATTGACTATGAAAACAATACCTCAAACTGGATTTTGTCAGCGCTCATGCCCGCTTTGCCAAACACTTACTTCTTGCCTTTTGCCGCATCATGGATGTTGTCACCGGCTTTTTCAATTTGCTTGCCGGCCTTCTCTACCGTTTTGTCGACTTCCTTGCCTGCATGCTCTGCCGGGCCTTCCGGTTTCTGGCAGCCAGCCAGCGCCACAATCAACGCACTCATGACGACGGCTGTGCAAATGGGTTTTTCGAGTTTCATCATTTGTATCTCCTGGTGATGGCAAGAATGAGGGCCTCCGGGCTTGCTGAATTTGCAAGGCTAAAGCTGAGGCTTAATTCTTGTAACAGACTGAAAAAGGCCGCGCGCAGCGGCCATTTGTTATCGCCACTTCAAGAATGCTTGGTTGTATCCTTGATTACTTCCTTTGCATCACCATAGACTTTTTCGGCTTTTCCGGATATTTGTTTGTTGAGACCTTTGACTTGCTGCTCTTTGTTGCCGACCAGTTTTCCAGCATCTTCTTGCAATTTACCAGCGATATCTTTTAAAACACCTTTGACTTGATCTTTGTTCATTTCCGTATTCCTTTATCAAAATTGACAGGCTCTACCTGCGGAAACTCAGTATTGAACGTAATGTTGCCGCCAATCTGTACGGTAACGTACCTTCAAATCAGCTTTCCCAGCCGGAATAACTGCTGCGGCATTAAGGATGCCCGGGAATTTTGTTCATGGCCGGTTGTGGCACATTGTTGCTTGTCACGACCGTCAGCTTTCTCGCGATCCATTCTACACCTCGACAGGCAGCACACAGCCGCCCTTGAACCACTCAAAATAAACGAGCTAAAGCAGTCACAGATTTTTAAACCCAATGGGGAAATAACTGAACGGTAATCTATGCTGCTTTCAGACCAAGAACAATATGACTAAATGCATATGCATTTCGGCCTGAGCATTCTTCGATGAGGGGGGTAAAATTCGGAGGGGGGTTGAAGTTCCGGTTATGGCACATTCCCGATGGCCGGCTTCGATAATACAACGCCTGTAAGCTGCACTCGGTGTTTTTTTCAGGTCAATTATTTGGCCTGCTCCGAACCAGCCGCTCACGAATGCCGGCAAGCGAGACATTCCGGAACTTCGCGTTTCCAGATAGATACTCATGACATACAGAAAGAATCCAAACCCGCTATTGGAAATTTTTCGCAAACAGCTCCTTTTTTACATGTTACGTTTGTTCCCGTTTCATTTATTACGCATTTGCTGGTAACGAAAAACAAGTCCGCAACCATTCTCGCGTTCATGCAAACTCACGCTCCCGCCCAGGCGGATCGCTGCTTCCCTTGCGATTGCCAGGCCAAGCCCGCTACCAATACCAGCGGTTCCCGGCATCCGGTAAAATGGATCGAATACACGCTCACGTTCCGCGACTGGAATCCCAGGGCCGGTGTCGACAATTTCAATGATTGCACTGCCGTCTTCCGGGATTAAACGCAGCGTCACTTCACCTCCTTCAGGCGTGTATTTCAGCGCATTTTCCAGCGCGTTCCTGAGGATGATGCGCAGCGCATCGGGTTCGGCATGCAATGAAAGGGGGGCTATTTCATCAAGCCCAAGATCAATCTGCCGGGCATCGCTAAGCGGCAGGTATTCTGCTATCAATTCGCGCGCCATTGCCGAGACATTGGTCACGACTGGTTCGCGCGCGTCAGCCTGTGTTCTGGCAAGACTGAGCAGTTGCTCGGTCAGATGCCTCGCACGCTCAATGCCATCCTGCAAGGGTGATATGCGTTCACGCATCGCTTCCGGCGATCCTGCCTGCATCAGATTCTGTGACTGTATCGACAGCGCGGTAAGTGGGCTTCTGAGTTCATGGGCTGCATCGGCAATGAAACGCCTTTGCTGCCCCATCAGCTGATTTATCCGTTCCAGCAAACGATTGATGGCGTGCACAAAAGGGGTAATTTCCTGCGGCAGATCATCGCTTGGCAACTGGCGTGGGTGATGTGCCGACTGCTCATCCAGACGCCTGGCCAACTGGGCGACGGGTGCCAGTTGACTGCGCACAATGCGCACAATCAGCCATATCAGAATAGGCAGCAGAAGCAGCAAAGGAATCAGGGTGCGCAGTGCGCTATTGACAGCGATTTCATCACGCGCTTCGGTGGGCTGTACCACGACCGTGCGAGTTTGTCCGCCACGCACAAAAACACGCATCTGCTCAGTCCCTGTGTTTAGTGTATGCAGTCCAGGCGACAAGTCGCTTTTGAGCCAGGCGGGAGCGCTAACGCTGGGCAATCGATAGATCGTGACGCGAGAGTCCGGGTCACTGATCCCGTCATTGTTTATATCCATTTGCTGCAAAGTTAATGCAGCGGTGGCGCCTCCAGGTGTAAGCATGGCGATCTGCCTTAGCATGTCGTCCTGAAACTCTTTCGCTTCCTGATACGCGAGACCAAAGGATGCCACTGCGGCCAGAAGACCCGCGATCAGGATGGCCGTACCCAATACCAGTGAGAGGTGGCGTTGCAAGGAACGTTTCATCGCGGTTTTTCCACCATCCAGCCCGCACCGCGCACGTTTTTTATAACGTCTGCGCCCAGCTTCTTGCGCACGGCGTGAATCAGGAAATCGACGGCATTGCTTTCCACTTCTTCGTTCCATCCATAAATACGCTCTTCCAGTTCGTCTCTTGTGAGTATCGCACCGGGACGCAGCAACAGAGCATGCAACAGCGCAAACTCGCGTGCGCTCAGCTGTACTGGTGCATCGCCGCATTGCGCCTCACGGCTTGCAGGATC
>DFWZ01000028.1:0-51446 GCA_002381565.1 Gallionella sp. UBA4121 | reverse complement strand
ACTGCGCGCAGTCTGGCCAGCAATTCGCCGACATCGAAGGGTTTTACCAGATAGTCATCTGCACCGAAATCCAGCCCACGTACCCGGTCTTCTATGCCGTCACGTGCCGTGATGATGATGACTGGCAACAGGTTGCCGTTTAACCGTAATTGCCGCAGCACTTCCAATCCGCCGCGCCCCGGCAACCCCAGATCGAGCAATACAGCCTGATGCTCGTTATTTTTAAGTACGCTGTTGGCGGTGATGCCGTCCTGAACCCAGTCCACGGCGTAAGCGGCATCCTTTAGGGCGACAGAGACAGCCTCACCGATCATGCGATCGTCTTCAATTAACAGTATGCGCATTTAACTCCTCCATGCCGGCCTGCGTACAGATCGCTGTTTCAACTCGCGTATTTTGTTCTGCATCGTGACCTTCCAAAGCGGCCATATAAAACTTAAAATCCCGCCCATGAAGGACGGGGGTATCACAGGTTTAGTCTGGATTTTTGCCTTCAGGGGCATTTTCAAGTACTTTGCCGGTTATTGCGTCCACACCGACTTCCTGGGTGACTTTACCCTGCCTGATATCGAAAGAATAGCGCAGACCGCTGCCACCCTCCTCTTTCTCCAGCTCTTCATCGGTAATTTTGCCCGGGTGCGCCTTGAGGGCGATTGCACGTGCATCTTCCATACTAACTTTGGCTGCACCGGCAAGTTTCTGCCCTGTGTATGCAGATGCATTGACTGCAAAAGCGGCCATGGTGATGGCCAGTAAAGCGATTGCGTTGCGTTTAATGTTGGAAATAGTATTCTGACTCATGATAAAAGCTCCTGTAGTGTTGATTGCAATTCGGCAGGCACATTTGCGTCTACCGTGATTGAGCACTCTACGCATCAAGAATTAGCCGGCAATTAGCATGAACGAAAAATTTGTGACTATTTTCAAGTCGTTCCATCCTTGCCTCGTTCAAGCACGCTAAACAATACCGGCATGACCAGCAATACCAGCGGCAATTGCAACATCAGCCCGGCAATAATGGCAATTGCCAGCGGCTGTTGCATTGCCGAGCCTTGCCCTATCGCCAGAGCCAACGGCAGCAAAGTCAGAATGGCCGCCAGAGTGGTCATGATAATCGGCCGCATCCGGTTTCTTCCTGCTTCAATCAAGGCTTCGGATCGGCCAGTCTCAGGCGGCAAACTGAAATACTCCGAGAAGAAAAATATCGCGACCTCCGTGACGATCCCGACGATCATGGTCATGCCCATCATGGCCGAGATATTCAACTCGATGCCCGTCACCCACAAGCCGATAAACACTGCCGACAATGACAGCAACGGCATCAGCAAAATAGCCAGCGCCACCCGGAAACGTTCGTAAATGAACAACAACAGCAAAAATACCAGCGCAACAGAGGATGCAAACACCATCATCATGCCCTTGAAGGCGATTTGCTGCTGCTTGTATAGCCCGCCGAGCTCGTAATAAACGCCTGGCGGCAGCAGGTTGGGCGTATCCATCAGCTGTTTCACGTCGCGAATGACCGATCCCATGTCACGTCCGCTGATGCGCGCCGTCACGGCGACCATGCGCTTGAAATTTTCCCGGCTGATTTGCGGTTGCCCTGATACGGTATTCAATGTCGCCACACGTTTCAGCGGGAAGAAATGGCCATCCGGCGCGCGCAATAGCAGTTGCCCCAGATCATTTTCACTGCTGCGCAATGCCTGCGGCAGCCATACGCGCACACCGATCATCTTGATCCCGTCGCGAATCTGCGTCGTGACTTGTCCGGCCAGCGCCTCTTGCACCATACGCGTGACCGATTCAGGATCCACGCCCTCCAGCGAGGCTTTCACCCTGTCCACGCTGATATTCAGCGCATCTCCAGCCGGGTTGACGCCGTTGCGGATTTCGACCACGCCCTGGATTTTGGCAAGACTGGCCGCCGTTTTTTCGGCCAGTGACTTGAGCACTGACATGTCATTGGAAAATATTTTGATCTCGACAGGCTGCGGCACGGCGGTCAAATCGCCAATCAGATCTTCCATCAATTGCGCCGTTTCAATATCCAGGCCCGGTACTTGTTGCGCGATCTGATTGCGTATCTGATCCATCACCGCTTCGATCGGAGCGCGCGGCGCTGGCTTCAAGCGAATAAAAAAATCTCCCTGGTTCGACTCGGTCAATCCGCCACCTAGCTGTGCGCCGGTGCGACGTGAATAGGTGTCTACATTCGGATTGGCACGAATAATCGTTTCCACCTGGCGCAACAGTCGGTCTGTTTCAGTCAGTGATGTACCCGGTTTGGACCGATAATCCAGAATGAATCCGCCTTCATCCATCGAAGGCATGAAGCCGGAGCCTACCTGATGGTATGCAACCCAGCCTAACGCCAACACAGGCACGACCCCGATCAGCACCAGCAACGGTCGCGCCAGCAGTCGGCGCAACAGCCGTTCGTATCTGACATGCAGCCACTCGGTTAAACGGCCAGCTTCCTTTTGATTGGCATCTTTTTCACCCAGCAGGTGATCCGCCAGAATCGGCACGGCCAGCCAGGTTACCAGATACGAGATGATCAATCCGGCCGCCATGGTCAGCGACAATGCACGGAAAAATGCACCTGTCACGCCATCCAGAAAAGCCAGTGGCACGAAGATGATCACCGTGGAGGCAGATGAGGCGGTCAGTGGCGGTAAGAATTCTCGCGCTGCTGTTAATACGCTGCCATGATGGTCAGCAGACGCGCCGCGCAAACGACGCACGATATGCTCGATCATCACAATGGCATCATCAATAATCAATCCCACCGCAGCGGCCATGCCGCCCAGCGTCATGATGTTGAAACTCATATGGAACGCATCCAGCAACACCACCGTGGCGGCCAGCACGGCAGGCACCACGACTATGGCAATCAGCATGATTTTGACGTTGCGCAGAAACACCAGCAGCACCAGGGCTGCGAGGCCAATGCCGATCAGGATGGCATCCCGGACGCTGGCGGCAGAATCAACCACCAGTCGGCTTTGATCGTACCAGTTGGCCAGTTTTACTCCCTTAGGCAGGCGATAGCCTTCCAGCTTGGCCTTGATGCTGGCGGCAATCTGCACGCTGTTGCTGCCGGGCTGCTGATATACCTGCACCAGTACCGCATCATGTCCATCCGCATTGACTCGTATCCACTGCGGCACCGTGCTGCGCTTGACCTCTGCCACCTCTTCAAGGCGAACCAGACCATTGCTGCCGCTTTTTAGTACGGTCTGTCGGATATCTTCGATGCTTTTCAAACGTGTGTCAGCGATGCCCAGATAAAGCTTGTAATGATCTTCCAGACGCCCCACTGCCGTGACGACATTGGCAGCGGCCAGGGCACGGGATACGTCAGACATTGCAAGCCCGTAAGCCTGCAAACGCGCCGGATTAACCATGACCTGAAACTCTTCCTGTGCTCCGCCGACAACCTGAATGCGCGCCACACCGTCCACACCCGACAGCAACGGGCGCAATTGATATTGCCCCAGATCATATAGTTGCGGAAGCGGCAAGGTATCCGAGGTCAGGCTGTACGCCAAGATCGGAAACACGGTTGGATCCATGCGTTTAACAGACATCTGCGTGCCGGCAGGCAGTTGCGGCAGCAGCTGGGCGACTGCCTGACTTATTTGTGCGGCTGCCAGCGGCATGTCACTGCCCCAGTCAAAATTGACTGACATTTCTGCCGAGCCACGACTGGTCGTCGAACGCACATTTCGTACGCCCGGCACGCGCCGGATTGCTTCTTCCGCCAGCATGGTGACCTGAATTTCCATCTGTTCAGCCGGCCTGTCCCCCGCATCCAGCGTGACGACGACGCGAGGAAAGTCCACATTGGGAAACAGTGCCACGGGCAGCCTGAACGCGGCAAACAGGCCGGCTACTGCGAGCATCAACAGAAAAAACAGGATAGAACGGCGATGCGTCTGCATCAAACTGGACATGTTCACGGATTGTTCTCTCGCAGCAACATGCCGTCTTGCAACTCATAATTACCTAACACAATTACTTTAAGCGAATTGTCGAGCGCGCCGCTGACCGCCACGCTATTACCACTTTCCAGCCCCGCCGTTACCGGCACCCGCACAGCATGCCCGTTGCGTGCCTGAAACAGAAAACTGCCCTGTTCATCGCGCAGCACAGCCGAACGCGGCACGACCCAGGATTCACGGCTGTCCAGCGTAATCACCCCCCGCACTTGCATGCCGGGCAGCAGGCCGCTGGTGGTGATATCCTGTAATTCAACATCCACATCCACCAGGCGCGTGAGCGGGTTGATTACGCCATGGATTTGCAATAACAAGGATGCCACCGCCGGTTGATTGCCAAACACCGAAGCAATCTGCACAGGCATGCCAACCTGCAAACGCACAATGTCTTCCGGTTCAACCCCCAGTGTGGCGCGCAATTTGCCGGCTTTGGACAACTGCAAGATGGGAATGCCCGATGGCACACGATCACCTTGTTGCATCGATAGCTGCGATACCACACCATCAAAGGATGCATTGATCCGTTGTGTCGTCATGCCTGCGCCGATGTGTTTTTGTGCCGCCAGATTAGCCTGTGCATCCTGCAACGCCTTGCGTGCAGCGGCCAATTGCGACTGCGTAGCAAGCTGATGCACTGCCAGATCTTCGACGCGTTTTAACTCGCCACGTGCAAAAATCTCCGTCGTTTCTGCCTGATGATAGAGAGCCGCAGCATTCGGATCGGTTGCAAAATCCAGCAAGGCTTGTCCACGCCTGACCCTTTGTCCTGCCACGATGAACAAACGGGCAACCTGTCCTGCACGCGGAAAACTGATATTTATAACCGCACCCGTAGAGGGCGTCACGCTACCGTAGGCTGCCAGCGTCTCCGCCACAGACAGCTTGCGCAATGGTTCGGACTTGATCAGCACGCTGGGTGCGGCATTTTCTGGCGAGGCCATAGCAGGAAACATCATGCCAATGGACAAGAGTGTGAATAGTATTTTTACCGGTGCCATCATTTGCTCTTTCCTGTCTGCGCAATTTCCGGCAATTCGCCACCCAGCAAGGCTAGCAAGGCCACGCGCTGTTCCAATATCGACTGTTCAATCAGAATCGCTTCAGCCTGTTTGGCCAGGCTGGCATTACGCAGATTGGTATAAATCAGACTATCGATGCTGCCGACATCAAAGGCGGCCTGTGCATTACTCGCTGCAACCCCAAGTGCGCTCGCCCCGCGTTCTACATTTTGCAATTGCTGCTCGAGCAACTTCTGGTCCTGCAAAATCCGTGCAATCTCATTGGTGGCGGTATTGATACGCAGCTGATATTCGTCATGTAATTTTTGGCGGGTGGCCTGCTCGATTGCGATATTGCCGCGATTGCCATTGAAAATCGGCAAGCTCAGGGTCATACCCACGCCCTGCGTATATACCCCGAAGGTATCGCGGTTTCTGGTCAATCCGACATTGAGCACCGGAAACTGTGCCAGTATGGACATGCGAACGCGTTGTTCCTGGCTCGCATAACCGAACTCCAGCGCACGTAAATCCGGGCGGCGTTGCGCCAGATGTGCGATATTTTCCTGAATTTTTCCCTCATCAAGTATTGGCATCTCTGCATCACCCACCAGCAGTAATTTTGTATCCGGCGATAAGCCCAGCAGATCGTTGAGGTTATACTGATCGGTGTTCATCTGGCGCAATAAACTATTGATCGTGGTTTCCAGATTTTGTAAGGTAGCCAACTCAATGTCGGCAGCATCCAGCGTCACTTCACCTAATTCAACCGCGTGACCAATTGCAGCATAACGTGCGGCTGTCAGCGCATGTTCCTGCTGCAGAATGTCCAGCAGTTTTTGCTCTGCCATGCTGCGCACAAATAACAGCCGAGCCTGGCTTACGACTTGCCATTCCTGCCAGAGCAGGTTGAGATCGGTCTGATCTGCTGCCGCTTGCGCTGCCCGCTTTCCAGCTGAACGCGTCAGCAATCCGTTCACGTTATAGCTCAGTCCCAAACCAAACCCGCTGGTGTTACCCGAATCAGCATTACGCGGCGAATCACGTGCTATTGCCAGCTGCGGGTCCGGCAGCAAGCCGGCCGCAAAAGCCTGCGCATGACTAATTCCTGAACCATCCCGCGCAATCTTGAGTTGCGGATTATTCGCTACAGCCAGCATTGCCACCTCGGTCATATCCAGCCCATCGGCAGGATCAAACGGATGAGCAGCCAGTTCAGGCAAAGGCATATCCGCCGCATTAACGACGATATGCGCAATATCTCGGGTAGCATTTGGCTGTGTGTTGAGCACAGAAGGTTGATAGGTGGCACATCCAGACAGGCTGGCAGCAAATAATAATGGAATATATATTTTCATCGGTGTATTAACAAATAAGCACTGAAAATTCTCAAGAATTGCCATGGCACCAATCCACGCCATCACATTATCCCTCGCACTGCACGATAGTCAGCTACAGAAGTTTGCAATGGCAACTAGTAACATTGTAATCGTTAAAAATTAGCTGATTATTAGCCGAATCTTTGTTTATATATTTCATCAGCAACCTGTGAACCCCCTTCTTTCCGGCTGTCACTCAAATAGATAAACATTCCACGATAGCTACTGGATATTACGGATGGAATCGATATGCTGGTCTGGGCGTAAAATCATGAAAGCCATAATTGCGGCAAGAGCGAGGCATGCTGCCGCAACGAAAGCACTGGCTGGACTCAATAGCCATAATCCTCCCGCAATCATTGAGGCCGGCAAATAGAGGATACCTGTTGCAAAGTTGTAAATTCCAATCGCAGACGCACGGCGCTCCAGTTCTATATCTGCGATGAAGGCTTTACTCTGCGCTTCATCGATTGAATAGAACAAACCATAGATGACGAACAGGACGATAACCTCCCATTGCGTGGTTGCGAATGCGAAACCTAAACTCATCAACAGATAGATCAGGTAACCCAACATAATAATTCGCGATCGACCTATCCTGTCGCCGAGTTTACCAACCAGAGGAGCAGCAACGACAAAAGAGAGGTTGAACAAAGCATAAAGCAACGCAATGTCCCTGGTGACAAAACCGGCGTTGTGGGCACGCAACAGCAGAAAGCCGAAGCTGAAATAAGCCAGCGAAAAAATACTTGCAGTGATGAGGTAGCGCTTAAATTGTGGACTCATGGTTTTCCACGTATCGAGCATGTTCTCGCGCAAGTGCTGTGGGCCGGGTTGATCCTTGATGCGACTCAACACCAAAATGCTGATAAGAGCGGGAGCGAGTGCACACCAGAACAATATCCTAAACGTCGAGGCGCCATCCCCTAGCCACCGAAGCAGGCCGTATGCGACAAGGGGGCCCATAATGGCGCCGGTCTTATCCAGTGCCTTGTGCACACCGAATGAGTAACCTCTGTTCGCTTTGTCAGAAACTACTGACAACCATGCATCGCGCGGTGGCCCGCGGAACCCCTTACCCAGTCTTTCAATGACACGAAAGGCACTGAGTCCTATAACTGAACTGCTGATAAGCAGAATGACTTTAGCCAGCGTTGAGAAGCCATATCCGGTCAGAGCGAAAACTTTTCGCTTGCCGGTTCGATCCGCCAACCAACCTGAGAGGTAATTCAATAAGGATGCTGAAAGATCGGCCAAGCCTTCGACCAGGCCAAGCAAGGCAGCCGAAGCTCCTGCGATTGTTGTAAAGAAAATGGCAAAGACTGAAAAAATCATCTCGGAGCTGAGATCTGTCAGCAAGCTCACAAGTCCGAGCTTAAGAACGTCAGGATGCACGCCAAACCTGTTATCAGCCGTGTTAGTAGAAATTTTCTCGTTGGGGTCGTTGCCCATAAGCTTGAACTCTTGTGGCTGATAGAATGCGCCCAGAAATTACGCTTATCATTATGCACGTTATAGCCTGTTGGCGCCGATTGATGGCTATGTGAAAAACTCATGGCCGCAGGCTCTGGCACACAACTGGAGATTGCGAAGGACTGCTCATGTTAAGGATGGTCTGATGCCTGCCCTCAAGGTGCAGGTCGATCAAAATACAGCGAGAACTTTTCGTATGGTCAATGGTCAGAAAAAAATAATGAACATATTGTTAAAAATCATGTTGGGTGTAGCCGTTGTTTCGGCATGTGCCGTTACGCTTGTCGTGTGGAGCGGGGGCCGTACGCACATCACTGTCCAGCCAAATCCTCAAACCGGACAACAGCTCAATCCGCAACCCGTGCAGCAGGTCATTGAGCAAGAGCCGCATCATGCGGTTCAGTCGGGAGAGGACAATAAAAACGCTCTTGTTGCTGCAGTAAATATCCAGCCTCGGCCCGGAAAACCGGTGGCGCAGGCTCAAACGCAGCAAAGAAGCTTGGGACGGGTACCTGTGGTACGAATGATAGAGACGGGGATCCTGCTGACAAAACCCGTAAATAGCGATCCGGTTAAAGTAAATCTTCAGCAAAATATTCTCGTGAAGACAGAGAAGGTATGGAACCCAGAAGCTACCGACGGATTCGGTCTCGATATCGGAGATGGTCTGCCCTTGCCCACCCCGAATAGTATCTTGATTGCTCCGCAAGATAAACCTGCAGGATTTCATGTCGACGTGGATTACCGTCTGGATCAAAAATGGAAATTAACAGGGATGGCCGGCGTGATGACGACCGGAGGCATCGTTGCAAATCCTGTGAAGCCTTCCGTCAATCAAGTCGGAGTCAGGGCCAGTTACCGCTTTTGAAGAATCTTGCAAGACCGATTGGTCAAGACAATGTGGCGGGCGTGCATCAACTATATGGACATCGCCGTAGCTGCGTTGACCAACGTTGCGCGAAACTGCGCTTCATTTCCAAATCTCGAATCCCGCTATACGCCGCGTTCTTAAGAAAGCGTAAGGAAATGTTAAAGAAGTGAACCTTAAAAGCTCACGTCCATCACATTGGCATCAATGTATTTTGTGGTTCTCTGCGTTTGATTAACCGAGTAACGAGTAGCATTGGCACAGGCCTTGTTGATTTTGCCGAATTCAATTATCCAAAAACGACGATCAAAAGCATTTTAAATTTGGAATGAAAAATGAAGATGCTGAGAATTTTACCCGGCGCGGCAGGAATTATCGCGTTGACAGCGACGGTCGGTTTTATCGATGGGCGTTGCGATGCCGAGGCGGGAAGCTTTTCCAGAGTCAGGGTTGCGCTGGCAAAATCCACTGATGCGATGTCTGCTTCGGATGGATTATCCAGGGATATGCTGGAGGGTAAATCTGGGGATTTTGTCTATTTGGTCGATATAAGAAGCAAAAATCGGCTCTCTGAAGTGAAAGTCGATGCGGTGACAGGGCGGGTGCTATTGGTCAAAGCGATTCTGTAATGCCCATGATCCACCGCCTGTTGTTGCCCGGTGGCTTCTCTGCAAAGGCTGCATTTGGCACTGACCTGCGGTTCGACTTGCATAATATGCAGCCTTATCAACCAACGTCCAAGAAGTAGCAGCAGCCCTTAAAAACTCTTCTCTACTACGTTTAACATATCTACAGATGCTTCATTATGCGGCGAGTTGTTGGTACAAGGCGAATCCCTCGCCCCACTCGCCCAGACCGCTGCTGGTGTTGATATGCCCCACTGCTCCAATGTTTATGAAATGGCTACCCCATGCAGTCGCGCACGAATGTGAAAAATCTAAATCGCTATAAGGGTCATCAGAACTAGCGACAACAATACTTGTAAAACCAAATGAATGGATAGGTACAGGCAAAAAGCCACTAGTCATTGTTCGAAAAATTTCTGCTGCGGTGGCAGCGGTTGGACTCGGAGGCGCGACCAGCAAAGCGCCTCTGATTTTGCGATGCGTTTGCTTGACCCAATGTGCCACCAACAAACAACCCAAGCTGTGAGCAACAAGCACCACATTCTCATCGTCTGCCACGGCATTATCCAAATTAGCAACCCACTCCATGCATACAGCATTTTCCCAATCTCGTTGTTGCACCCGTACAAAATCAGGGTATGAGTTCTGCCATATGGTTTGCCAATGCCCCTGATCAGAATCGCCGATGCCGGGAAGTATGAGTGTGCGTGTATTCATATGTATCCGTACATTAACTTTGAAATAATAGCAAAACTACCTGCCAGAAACGAGCGCTCATACAATTTTGTGTATTGGTGAGAGGCAGGTATTGGCACTCTCCTGCCCTTCGCCCCACGATATTCACCGCCGAAAAGCTGCCATTGGCATCTAAATTATACGGCTCGCCCCATGCTAACCGTATGAAATAATTAGCCGCACAACTTCTCGCTCAGGATTGAGCCATGATGAACACCAGCATCATTCATCATCGCCCATTTCACCGCTGAGTATTTTGATTACCAGCAGTGTTTTTTCAAACTCCGTAATTGGCAGGGAAAATTTCACATGAATTTCCCTATTACTTGATCGGTCGATCTCAATAAAAATACCATCTGATCTGAAATCGATGCGGCCTAAGCGAAAGTGACCAATGTATTCCTCATCGTGAGTCTCAACATAGCACATGCCATTATCCGGTATTTCAAACTGACGCTGAAGAAGCAGATAAGGACTATCAGACTTTGTCGAATCGTTCTCCTCCTCAAACAGAACTTGATAATAGTCGCCCGAGACCGAGGTGGAAACATAATTTGCGTGAAATTTCATGTGCTACTTTTCTCGTCCAAGCGGCAAACTTTAGGCGCTTGGTGTTACATGATAATTTTTCTCTACCAGGCTTTTAAGTTTGGCGCTGGGATGAAAAGTCGCCACGCGCCGAGCACAGATTGGAGTTTCCTCACCGGTCTTGGGATTTCGTCCCGGCCGTTGAGACTTGTCGCGCAACTGAAAATTGCCAAAGCCCGATAACTTGACGGATTCTCCGCTTTCAAGCTTGACGCGGATTTCCTCAAAAAACGACTCCACCATATCTTTGGCTTCACGCTTGTTCAAGCCAACTTTATGAAACAATAAATCTGCAAGATCTGCTTTGGTCACTGTCATGCTCTGCCCTATTTATAAACTTGATAACACGTCAGGTAAATTTGCACCGCCGGCTGCCCGACATCCTAACTGAAGATTGCCATGTGGGGAAATTCACATGAACCATTGCACGATAGCAAGGTAGGAATGCCCTGACCATATTGGTAGAATGCCAGCCTTTCCAATGCCAACACAAATAATGATACTCGCCGAATCGCAACTCACTTCCATGCTTGAAATGCAGAGCGACATGAACAGCAAGGTCAATCCTGACTGGGTATCCGCCAACAACAACTGGCATCGTGCCATTCAGGTTGAGGGTGTCGAGGCAATCGAACACCACGGATGGAAGTGGTGGAAAAAACAGGAATGCGACATGGCCCAGTTGCGCATGGAGCTGGTCGATATCTGGCATTTCATTCTGTCAGCGGCCATTCAGCACAAACACGGCAATGTTGCGCTGGCCAAACTGGACATGATGGCTGAACTCAATCACTACCAAAAATCAGTGCAATTCGATAATCAATACTATCAGCTTGCTCAGCTAAATCTTCTGGAAAAACTCGATCTGCTTGTTGGGCTTGCTGCTTCCAAGCGCACGAATCTGGCGCTGTTCGATTCTTTGCTGACAGACTGCGGGATGGATTGGACGTCACTGTTTAAACAATACGTCGGAAAAAATGTACTCAATATATTCCGCCAGGATCACGGTTATAAGACAGGAACATACATCAAGATATGGGATGGTCGCGAAGACAATGAACACCTGGTCGAAGTGCTGGATATGAACGACCTGAACGCCGATGATATTCGCGATGTGCTCTATCAGTCACTCAAAGCAAGGTATATCGCGGTACAAATCTGCTAGAGAAATACTGCAAAACGTATCGGCTTGCGCAACGATGCCTGACGGCTGGCTTTCCATATAAAAACACATACTCAATTGACAACAGAACGATCGTTCACTACGATATGGCAACCTCATGTTAATTGATTGCCATGCCTCATTCCCTGCACAAGACCATCATCGCACCGGCGTTAGGCCAACACCTTGCCCATACCCCGCTGTTCGGCCACAAAGTAGAGGCAGGATTCCCCTCCCCTGCTGATGATTACATCGAGGGACGACTGAGCCTGGATGAGCATCTGATTCAGCACAGAGACTCTACATTCTTTGTTCGCGCAAAAGGCAACAGCATGATCGGTGCTGGAATTTTTGATGGCGACTTGCTGGTGGTGGACAGATCATTAACGCCCTCATCCGGTGATATTGTGATTGCTGTGCTGGATGCAGAACTGACAGTAAAGCGTCTGACCAAGCGTGATGGGATGGTCATCCTCAAACCTGAGAATCCTGACTTCAAGGAGATTGTGCTTAAAGATGGCCAGGAGCTGCAGGTGTGGGGCGTTGTGACCTCGACCACCAAAAAATTTATTTAAGTTCTGCCATGCCCATCGCACTGGTCGACTGTAATAATTTCTATATTTCGTGCGAACGGGTGTTCAATCCTGCGCTGGAGGACAAGCCAGTCGTGGTGCTGTCCAACAATGATGGGTGTGCTGTAGCTCGTTCCAATGAGGTCAAAGAGCTGGGTGCCAAAATGGCAACGCCATGGTTCAAGATGGAGAAGCTGGCAAAACAACATGGCATTATTGCACTGTCCAGCAACTACGCGCTTTACGGCGACATGTCGGCACGGGTCATGTCTATCCTGTCCACATTCTCACCCAAGCAGGAGATTTATAGCATTGACGAATGCTTTCTTGACTTGAACGGATTTGATCCACAGTCGTTGGTGGCATACGGTCAAACCATTCGCAAAACGATCAACCAGCATGTCGGCATCCCGGTCTGTGTTGGCATTGCCGACACCAAGACACTGGCAAAACTGGCAAACCATTGTGCCAAAAAACGCTACGCAGGCAAGGATGGCGTATGTGATTTTGGACGATACAGCACCACTCAAATCAGCAAGCTGTTCGCAACCATCCCCGTTGGCGACATATGGGGGGTTGGCCGCAAGATTACCGAGAAGCTGATTGCCATGAAAATTGAAACCGTTGAAAATTTACGTACCGCCAATCCAAACAGAATGCGTCAGCAGTTTTCGATTGTGCTGGAGCGCACCATTAAAGAGCTCAATGGCATACCCTGCATCGAGCTTGATGAGGCCGGCACACCACGGCAACAAATCATGGTATCGAGGTCATTCGGCCAGGAGGTATCCAACTTTGATGACCTGTCTGAATCGGTGGCGTATTTTGCGAGCAGTGCTGCAGAGAAACTTCGTAAAGATGGCTCTGTCGCGGCCAGCCTCTGCGTATTTATTCAGACCAACCCGTTCAAGGAGAAATCGCCGCAATATAACCGCTCCGTGGTTGTACCGACGGGTAAGCCTACCGGCGATACCGTAAAGCTGGTAAACGCAGCCATACACGGCCTGACTACTATCTATCGTGACGGTTTCAATTACAAGAAGAGCGGAGTCCTGCTCATGGGCTTGCAGCCGAAGAATGCAATTCAATCTTCGCTGTTTGATGATGTCGCAGAGCAGGACAAGTCTAACAAGCTTATGGGCGTCATGGATTCAATCAACCGGCGCATGGGAAAAGGCAGCATGGCCATCGCTGCGTCCGGCACACAACAGCGCTGGGCAATGCGCAGAGACAGTAAGTCGCCAAACTACACGACTGACTGGGATGAGCTGCCAGAAGCACGCTAGCCAAAGCAATCAGGCCGCAACGGGTGTTGTCGCTGGCTTGTTCGGCTTGATAAACCGCGCCAGGCGATCTGTTTTTGGAGAATGCCGAATCGGGTTGGTTGCGCTCGCCTGAACAATGCCATGCTGCCCGGCACTGCGCTTGCCACCCCCTGCCCGCCCGTACACGGCTTGCGAGTAGTCTGTCGCATGCCCAAGTACCGATGCAATAATATCCGCACCCATGCTTGATTCCTTAAGCGATTTACCCAGAAAGTGACGATATGAATAGGCGCTGATCAAGGTTTTGCGACGCGGCCAAATTTCGCGCGATTTTTCACGGAGACGCTGTGAAATCCCCCCGGCATCGTAGCAAATCCGCATGCATTGATCTGGCTGGCTGACCAGTTGCTGAGCCAAGTATTGGCCCCACGCTGAAGTATTATCGACCACTAACACTCTTACCGGCTGACCGCGACCAGTTTCCGAGTCACATTTCGAGCCCTGGATTCCAAAGTGTAACTGACCATTGCAAGCTCTCACGACAACGCCGCGTTCAAGTTCAGACGGTCGACATCCCGTTGCCGAAAGAACAGAAACCGCTAACTTTAAGCGATCAGAATGAATACTCGCAAATATCTTTTCGCGCCATGCCGGATCTAGTTTTGACAGTCCATATCGTTTACTAAGCTTGGGTTTTTCTGCCATTTTGCACCTCCGACAAATAGTGCTTCCCACGCATTACCAGATGTTTTAATGTATGTAATGCCCCCATACTCCTACCGTGCATATTGGGTTCGAGCTTTACCTCAGCGCGATCTGCCGGTAGATACTGCCGCAACATTCCTTGTGCGATTGCAGCATCATTTTCTTTGGCCGCTGCAAAATATCTGGACAGCGATCGTGCTTCCCTCACCCACTGCTCACGTTGCATATTTTTTATGTTTTGCAATTGCCGTTTTGCGATGGTTTTTAACCGGGCTTTGTGCCAGTACCGCTCCCTCTCCACGATTAACTTCCCCAACGCCAACTCAAGCGCATCGACCTCACTTCTCAAACCTGAAATTTCCTGCGTATCAACCTGACAGCCACGCATTGACTGACAAGCCTGTTGCGAATCAGCCAGGCTCACCAGCCTCTCCTCGGCTGATCCGCCAAATATATTCTTCACCAATTGTTTCAATACACCGTAATTGAATTCATCTTCAGCCATGACCTTCCCCTTTTTCGTTAACTTCACGCACTTAATTTGACTTAAAAAATACTGACCTGTACTTACCAAATACTTAAATTATCCTTAAACCTCTCGGCCACCTACTTCGATCTAACTTAAAAACCACTTCAAATACACTTGCGCGTATTATCAAATGTGATATTATCACTATTGATAACTAATGCAAGGGGTTTTTGATGAATGAACAATTTATTGATGCAATCAGGGAGTTGGTCAGTTCGCCCGCTGTTAAAAAATCAAAGGTGGCGCGCATACGCGAACTCCTGCCTGAAATTGAGCACGCGCAACATGCAGGCGTGCATCTGGCAGATATCGCAACGACGCTGAACACGCAGGGATTTGAGGGGATGAATTTGAAGTGCCTGCAAAACTTGATATATCAGGCACGCAAGGGAGGAAACCGGCGTATCACCAAAACGAGGGTGCAGTTGGTTCAGCCGGTCATTGAAAATCACAAACGCACAGTGATTACCGAAGGGATCAATGCGGACTCCATACTCGAAGAAGCACGCAAATCGATGCAATCAAAACCCGCCGCATCAAGCATTACGCTCGGCCTGCTCAGGGCACAACCTGCTAAATCTACAATTGAAAGGAAATAAAATGAAGATACTTGTCGCAAACTTATCCGGAAATATGGGCAAAACCACTCTTGTAAAGCACCTTCTAGCGCCGCGCATGCCGGACGCTAGGATTGTCTGTCTAGAATCAACGAACGCCGGATCGGATGAAATCACGGCAGCCATACGGTTGAACGCAGATGACGAATTTGGAAGTCTGGTTGATATTCTGGCAATCGAAGATGAGCTGATCGTCGATCTTGGTTCTTCTGAAGCCAAAGAAATGATTCGGAAATTGAAAGAGTATGAGTCTGCCATTCAGGAATTCGATTATGTGCTGGTCCCTGTCGTCCCAGATCCGAAGGCGATCGAGGACACGATCTCGACCGTGATGACGCTGCATGCTTTGAATGTACCACCAGAGCGAATCAGGATTCTGTTCAACCGGGTTCCGGTCCATATGGCTGACAAGATCAGGATTATTTTTTCCCAACTGATCGATGCCGTTGAAGACAAAGCCACGATCGACACCAGTCTGGTGCTATTTCAGTACGAGATATACAACGCACTGAAAGGGACTGCGACAAATATAACGGATGTCTTTGCCGACCAGACGGACTGGAAATCAGCCGCGCGGGATAGCAGTTTGAGTGAATCAACGCGGATCGCGGCCTTACAGAACAATCGAAATCAGAAGGCTGCCCCGACCGCGTTACGCAACTTGGATGCCGTATTTGATGCGCTGCTATCCGTTTAGCAATTAAATTCATTAATTCCATCCGATCCGGCGAATATGAAAACCCCACGCACCATTATCTCCAGCCGTGATTACGATGGGATCATCCTGGACATGTTAGATGACATCGTTGCTGCCGAGCAGCGTTCAAAGCGGCTGATTGACCGCATTGATGCCATCAATAAACGACCTACCCTGCGTGTTGTCGATATTGACTCGTATCTCTGGTCATTGGCTGCGATAACGATAGCCGCGTTCTTTGTTGGCACGTTTGTCGGATATATCATTCATTTCTGGGTAAAGGGCGGTTGAGTGTACCAATTTCAAACATATCAAATGTGATAAGATCCGCCTCTTCACCATTTATGGTTTCGACAAATAAAAATTGTCTACTCAATCACCCATTGAAAAAGTCATTTCAATGGCACTCAAAAAACAGGAATGCACTGCTGCTGAGCTTGCCGCTCGGCTTGGGATGGCGCCAACCAATTTTTCTTTAGCCAGGAATTCCAGACGCAGCTTCCCCCTGGGTGCACTTCTTCAAATATTTGCGCTGGCAGGAATCAGTGCAGAGGAACGAATCAAGATTTTGGAGTGGGTCGCGTTTAAACAGGTTTTGGCTTGAGGCAATAACTGCGATGCTCCAACTAATGAAGAACTTTCAAAACTTACCGCCTTTAACACCTTTACCGCCTTTGGTCGGTCTGATTAACGAAACTGTCACGCCATAAAAAAATCAGCTGCAGAAAATTTCTGCTATCGATAAATAGTACGCGTTGTCATCAGCAACGACTTCTCACACCGACCAACCTGACTCACAGATGCTCGCACTTCGTTGCTTCCGAATTACCTTTTACGCATCGGTTTGCACCGTGGCACAATACATAGACCACTCGGCCATCAATCCAGTACGCTTGGCAAACTGTGAACCACGCTGGTATGCACGCTCGACCGCATCCGGCAACTGGTGGGCCAGCGCGTGTTCAGCGACCTCACGAGGATAAATGGTATTCTCAGCTGCCCACATGCGAAAACTGCTTCGAAAGCCATGCACGGTGACTCCCTCGCCATTTGCATCCACCCATACGGGCTTCGTGTTGCCGTTCATGCGTCGTATCACTGCGGTCAATGACATATCCGACAATGGCTGGCCTTTCGTACCGGCGAATACAATATCACTCTCATTCGGCATCGATGCCAGCAACGTCAGTGCGGCATCAATGGTACCTGATGGCCTTGGATGTGGCTGTGCCGTGATGTGGTGGATGTGGTGATGGCTGTGGATTGTGGCTGTGATGGGTTTGGTGGCCTAGGTTTGCCTTTTGTTTTTGCTTTCTGAAAAGGTTTTGGTTTTGACTTTTTTTAGAAACTTCCACCCCCCTTTTTTTTCACCCCGTCTTTATAAATTCTTTCTCTTTCAATTCTTTCTTTCTTAACTGCGATCTCTCTTTATGCCGCTATTTACAAGGCCTTGTAAAACAGGGCCTCGTTTTTCAAGGCCTTGTAGATTAATGAGTGAATTTTAGTTCAGTCAGAGTCAGGAATGTATACAAGATCAATTTTATAAGACCAGATATACCTGCCCTCCTTGTGACTGCGGCTGGACTTGTAATATCCGACCTTTTTCAATTCTTTGCTGATGAGCTGCCATTTGCTTTCGCTGATCCCGCACCGGTCTTGCAAGTATCCGACAAAAAGCCGGTGACCGTCTGGGCGTGAACCTATCCACGCCAAGACCCCCCGCGCAGCCAGAGACAGCCGCTGGTCGTCCGCAATCCTTCTATCGATTTTCGCCCAATGGTCCACCGGCCGATTTACCTCAAGCACCCCGTTATTCTTGTTATCAAAATTAATCTTAGCCATATCATACCCCCGACAAACTAGATTGAGCGCGCAGCTCAGCTATTGACAAGCCCCGGCGCTGTGCTTCTAATTTCTCAACCGCAACAGGTTTTGTTTTGATACATGAAGTCAGCCATTCTTGTACTTCCGATTCTATCCAGCACACACGCCCGGCTGATAGTCGTGACGGCGCGGGGAATCTGCCCGCTTTAATCTCACGGTAAAGCGTACATTTTGAAACTGGAACAATTTTTAAAACGTCGTCAACAGATAGTCCACGCATAGCAGTGCTTCCTTTTTATAAAGTGGGCACGACTTGCCGGCAGGGCTTGAGGTGTAAAAGTGTGACAAACTCGCGACCGCGAGTACTCGGTTTTTTCTCAGGTGACAAGCCCACCTCTACCGCATGCACCGCGACTGCCACGGTTCGTTTTTGAATGTCTGCGATTGTACTCAGGTATCAGCTTGCGTCAAATGCAAGCAACTGAATGAAAAAGATATTTTTATGAGTTGCTATACATTTCGTAAAAGTAAGAGACGGTTTTTTGACGATTTTTATGAGTTGCTATACGTTACGTAAAGAAAATACACGTTTAAACGCGGATATTGCCGTTCATCGCCAAAAAACAACCGTTCATCAGGTGTCAGTGATTCCCTGTAAAATTCAATGAGTGTCAGCGATAGCTGTTTAAAATATGGGTCAGAATTTAATACGGGGGTATCGCTGGGGGTATCTCTGTGTGTAGCAAGGCTGCAAGACGCGTATTCATTGACTGTTCAATAGCCGCCGTCTCAATTGAACTGTGGTTCACGATTTGCAGCAGCTCGAATTCCCTGCTTTTTTGCAGGCCGTGCAATCAACAAACGACACTGCGATGGCAAGCTGCGCTGAAGGTGGGAACTGCGAAATTGTCGCGTTACATCCGAGACAATTTCGTCCCTTAGGGATCGCCCTCGGCGTCCTGCGCGAGCGGTGCTCGCTGGTGCTCGGCTTTCGTGTTGCATCCGCAACGACAAGAGCAAGCTGCGCTGAAGGTGGGAATTGGCCATCCTGGCCAGCCAATGTGCCTGCATGCACATTGGCGTTCGCAGGCTCGCAGCAAGTGCTGCTCGAATTCCCTGCTCACCCCGCGCCCGTGCCGGACGCGGATTCAATTCCCATGCTGTCGTAACGCATCAAAACAAAAAGCCCACCACTAGGGTGAGCTAATAAATTGTAAAACTAAGCTGCGCTGAAGGTGGGAATAGGCCATCCTGGCCAGCCAAAGCGCCTGCATGCGCTTTGGCGCTATGAGCTACAAATAACACGCAGGTGTTATTTGCCAAACGCTCATAGCCCCGCGCCCGTGCCGGACGCGGATTCAATTCCGCCGGGTTTCGACACAACAAATAAAAACGACACCGCAAGGGTGTCGTTTTTATTTGTTGGTGGAGACGGCGGGAATTGAACCGGCGTCCTACGCCGCGTGCGGCGGTGGGAGCGGGCACCCGCCCACCAAGCTATTTGTAATAGATTGATTTATCTAAATAACTCAACCAATCAATGCCGATAATTTCCTGTAACGGATCAAGTCAGCTCGCATTCCCCCTTTCTCTGCCAACAAGCGGACTTTAACGCGAAATTTAATACCTTGCTCTCTTATTAAAGAATGCTTTAATATCTCAATACCATATTAAACAAAGCTTTAAAATGAAGCGATCTGCTGGAAGCTACATCACCACAACAACGTCAGGCGAAGCTGTTCTCGCTTTCGTTCCGCACGCATTGCCGCCGACAGTCCCGCCGCTCTCAATGGATGCGTACGATGCACAGAACCGCGCGGCGGAATTGGCACTTGCTCGTCTGTCCGGCGTATCAGGACTTGTACCATCGGTCGATTGGCTGTTGTACAGCGCTATCCGAAAAGAAGCGCTACTCACTTCCCAGATCGAGGGTACACAAGCGACCTTGACTGATTTGTTTGATGAAGAAGCAGGTCTTGAGATCAATAACACCGATGACATAGAGGAAGTCACCAATTATCTGCGCGCTTTCCGCATGGTGCGCGAAAACCTCAGGGATGCCAACGGGCTACCGATCAGCGTTCGTCTGATTTGTGACGCTCACAGGTTGCTGCTAAATGGGGTGCGGGGAACAGGCAAACAACCGGGAGAGCTCAGGCGTTCACAAAACTGGATTGGTGGCACCCGACCGGGTAATGCTGTCTTTGTGCCGCCACCAGCTGATCAGATCGCTAACCTGCTGGGTGATTTGGAGCGTTTTATCCACACCAACCCGCCAGCGCTGCCGCCTTTGGTCAATATCGCACTGGTGCATGCACAATTTGAAACAATCCATCCATTTCTCGATGGCAATGGCCGCATCGGACGCTTGTTGATTGCCGCATTGCTGGAGCATTGGGGCGTTCAGCGTGAACCGTTGATGTATCTGAGCGGATATTTGAAACGGCACCAATCTGAATACTATCGTTTACTATCCAGTATTCGCACCGAGGGGAATTGGGAAGCCTGGATTTCGTTTTTCCTTGAAGGTGTTACCGCTGCCGCAGCAGAAGCGGAATTTGGCATTATAGAAATCGCAAGCCTGGTCGCTGCCGACCGCCGTCGCCTGCTTGATTCACCGAAATCCGGATCTGCCGCTTACCGATTGTTCGAGTTACTGCCGATGATGCCGCGCTTCACCGTTGAACGCGTACGGCAGAAACTGGGCACAAGCTTTCCGACTGCAAATGCAGCAGTCAAGACACTTTATGAACTGGGTATCGTTTGCGAAACGACCGGGCAAAAGAAAAATCGCAGCTTCAGTTACCAGTCGTACATTGAACTGTTGGCGAAATAAGAGTCAACGGCTGCGAGCCTGTGAACGACAATGCGCCTGCATGCGCATGTCAGGAAAACGTTAAGCAAGCAGCGCCTGCGTGCTGTTTGTAGCTCGCAGCGCCAACGCGCATGGACATTGCGCAGTGTGCGCGGCAGCCATCATGTGTTCACCCACCCCGCTAAACAACGTTGGACAAGGCGGTGGACAACGCCCGCGAAGCGATTGATCTGTGGTGCGAAATCGTAATCGAGGACGGCGGTGATATTCCTGTCACGAAGACTTTGACAGAGCACCGCGCCAACCCAGAATTTGCGGGCTGGGTATGGGCGGTAATAGAAGTGCCCGTTGAGCGTTACTTCGGCCCGGCGGAAAAGCTCAACATCACCCTGCCTCGCCTGTTGCTGGCAAAAATTGACGAATACACCCGCGCCCACGGTGAAACGCGCTCCGGCTTTCTGGCTGAAGCGGCACGTGTTGCAATGCGCTAGGCTTTAGTCACAGGATTCGAGCGCGCTGCGAGCGAGCATACAAACGACAGTTCAATTGAGACGGCGGGAATTGGTCATCCTGACCAGCCAATGTTTCTGCATGAACATTGGCGTTCGCAGGCTCGCAGCAGTGCTGCTCGAATGCCCTGCTCACCCAGCGTCCAACGCCGCACGGCAGTGAAAGCGGGCGCAGCCCGCTATACTTGTATAAGGGACACATTCCCTATCCAGCCTGAATACAGGCATTAGAAGCTTTTGAAGCTGGATCAGTTCTGTTTTTTAAACTGGTGTGCCCAAAGAGATAAATCTGGGCACTGGAAAATCGTCATTTTATTACTCTGACTATTCAGTTTGGTATAGTAAGTTTTTAAAACTTGCATGCAATTCCCAACTCAATTTGATGCTCGTGAAGTCCTTATGTAATTAGTTTTTTAAAGCAATCCCCGTCAGCGCCATTGTGCAACCTGTACAGTCTAAAACGAAAATTAACTTTGTTATCTGCCATTTTTGAAATCAATACCTCGTTGCAAAATTCCGTTCGGTGTCTGATCGTTTTGTCAAAGACGTCATTATATTCAGCCCATCCCCAAATATAAAGATGGCCTTGGCCAGCGAGAATATTATCAATATATATATTTTCGATTTCGAGAGGAGACGCAGGTATAGTTGCGTGTGGCCCAATTATCATCGCGGTACTTTCTTCTCCAAAATGATCTGGGAAGTCAAAGTGTTGCGGAATATCTGTTGGAAAATACTGCCAATTTACATAATTACGCATTTTTTTGGTTGGGGTATCACCACTGTTTTCCCACACGGGAATAATTATAGTTTTTATCTGGTGCGGAATAACCATTACATCAATGTTCTTGATAAAGACGAAAGCGCGCTGAACATTTTGACTGGATTTCATGGTTTCTTTAACCATTTGTCTAGTGGCTTGCCACAACGTAAAAGTAAATATCGCGAGAAGCCATGTAGGCAATACTAACGACCAGTCAGTAGGTGGCTCATATGAAGCAATTTTGACAGCTAATGGAGAAGACTCAGCTCCGAATTTTGGGTCAATGTTGACTTTAATTATCACTGCTGTACTGGTTGGGGGTATTCCAGATGTGGCAGGGATCCCATTTCCTGTTTTGCAACTTACATGCAGTTCACCAACACCACCCCCACATCCATCCTTGTCTCCGCCATAGGCTGGGAGTGACGTAATGAATGCAGATACAATCAGCACACGTGCTATGTTTAGCAGGATATAACGGCACATAAATTTTTTTAACTCAATATGTAATTGGTTATCTATCAAACGCGGAAGGTTTACCCCCATCCAAGTAACACGGGAGGCTGTAAATACATTCCTCGCAATCTATCACCAAACCCGTATTGGGGCTATTGATAAAATCCCGGGCAATCTTTTGGAAAAGCCCTCGCCTTCCGAACGCTTGCCTATGGGTGTAAATGGGCGTGTTTTTGGATTGCGCACTTTAAAATGGGTGCGGATTCAGCCGAAAATTACAAACATTTGATTAATATAATTATTATATGATGCTCGATACGCGCGCCAGCCACTCCAGCGTCCATTTCTGAAGTTCGTCGGCAGGCATGGGACTGCCAATATAGTAACCCTGTGCGATATGACATCCGGTGGCTTGCATGAAGGCCCAGTCATCGGCATCTTCCACCCCTTCCGCGGCCAATTCCATATTTAGATAGTTTGCCAGATCGAGGCTGGCCTCGAAAATGGCTTTGAGCCTCGCATTATGCCTGGCATGGTGCGTAAAGCTGCGATCCACCTTGATCTCGTCGAAAGGTAAATCGCGCAACTGCACCAGCGAAGAATTTCCGGTGCCGAAATCATCAATGGACAGGCGAATACGCTTCAGACGCAGGCGTGTAAGTACATCGAGTACGGGAAGCAGTGATTCCATCAGACGACGCTCGGTCACCTCCAGCTCCAGCAGTTCGGTTGGCACGCCCGCCTCTTCCGCAGCTGCAATGACAAAATCGCCGAAAGCCACATTGGCAAGATCATCCATCGACACGTTGATCGCAACGCGCAAGTGCATCCCGGCATCGTACCAAATGCGCGCCTGCTTGAGCGCTTCCTTGAGTACCCTATGCGTTAACGCGTTGATCAAGCCGTTCGCCTCGGCCACCTGAATGAAATGATCGGGCAATACCAGTCCATCTTCGGGATGCTGCCAGCGCACCAGCGTCTCCACACCGACCAGTTCGCCCGTGGCGACCAATACCTTGGGCTGGTAATAGTTAACCAGCTCCCCCTTCTCTATCGCCGCCTGCAATGCGCCGGCATCATAAGTCTTGTGTTTTTCATGTAGTTTTTTAGGCGGCATCGACGAGCATATCGCCAGCAACTCGCCCAACTCTACCGGCGTAGGCGGTTTGGACAGCACGCCCGCCACGGACATATTGTATGCACGCGCCAATTTCTCCGTGGCGCGCAGCAAGAGTTCCTCCATGCCGCTCACCAGAATCAGGTGGCCCGTGTATTGCCGCTCCGACAGATGACGCACAAATTCAATGCCGTCCATGCCATGCATCTTGATATCGAGCAGGATGACATCCGGCACACTCTCCGGCGTATTAAACAAGATCAATGCTTCCGATGCACTTTCATGATACAAAACATCGGTATAGCCCAGACCTGTAAGTATGCGTCCCAACAACTTGAGCATGAAGGGTTCATCATCAAGCACAAGAATGTGCATCGCAGATTTGTCAGTCATGTCTTTTCTCCGTTTGTTTTCTGGACGACATTCGAAACATCTTTTAGCCAAACGGCCAGATAATGTTCAACAGCTGATATTTCCGCGTTGAAACTTGTCATCAGTTCCGAGAGACTCCTGCATTCACCCGCCTTGCTGGCCGTTTCGATTTGATTGCATATATTCCCCAGCACCAGCGCCCCGACACTGTACGCCGAAGATTTCAGCTTATGCCCCAAGTCCCCGACATCCCTGGTATTCCCTGCGGCAAATGCCGCGGCAATCTCACCGGCAAGCTGTATGGCCCTTATGTGGAAATCCTGCAAAAAATCAGCAATAACGAGCGGATCATCCCCTACCAGCGCTTTCAGAACACTCACGTCTACCGTCGGCGCGACTCCTTCCACGGTAGTATTTACCGGCGACACCGCTGCCGCAGTTTCTGCAGGCACTGTCTGACCAGTCACGCGGGCTTTCGGCAGCCACTTATCCAGCATCGCCTTGAGATCAGGCAACGGCACCGGCTTGGACAAATAATCGTCCATACCCGCGGCACGGCAATTTTCATCCTCGCCCTTGAGTGCGTTGGCTGTCAGTGCAATGATGGGCGTACGTCGTGCGCCGGTTTTGGCTTCTTCGGCACGGATGGCAGCGGTAAGCTCATAGCCACCCATCATCGGCATATGCAGATCGGTAAGCAACAAGGCGTAGTCACCGGTTTCCCAACGCTGCAGTGCAAGCCTGCCATCGGCCGCTATATCCGCGGCCAGGCCGAACAAGGACAATTGTTTCCTTATCACCATTTGATTGGTCTCGTTATCTTCGGCCACAAGAATAAGCCTGCCTTGTCGCAAGGCTTCATCGCGTGGAGGCGCTTTGACGGGCATGTGTTTACTACCGTCAGTCTGCTGTGACGCTTCTTCTGCGATGCGCCCGGCGGTAATTGCAACCGCCTGCAGGATGCGCCGACGGGTGAGCAGATTGCCGTCCACCTCAAACAGATCGGCTGCCTTGTGGCGCATTTGACGCCTGCGGCCGCGGTCGATGACCAGATGATTGATAGCCAGCATCGGCATCTTTTCCCTCGGATATTGCCGGGCGGCGGAGCGCAGCTCATCCAGTGGCGGTTGCACATGTGGCGCATCAAAAATCCAGATCCAGATTGCATTGGGTGGTTCGGCCATTTGTTGTGCCGTGTCGATATCCGCTGCGCGCTGCACATGTGCACCCGCATGTGTCAGATGCAGTGCAATATCGGCGTTCAGCCCCGTATCGGGCCCGATCACCAGGCAATGGAGATCCGTCACAGGCGAGGGTTCCGTTTGGGGTTGTGGCAAATTGACAAATGGCAGGCGGAGGGTGAAAGTGCTGCCCTTATCCGGCATACTCTGCACACTGATTTCTCCACCCATCATGTGTGCCAGCCGGCGGCTGATGACGAGCCCCAGTCCGGTACCACCGTAACGCCGCGTGGTGGATAGTTCGGCCTGCTCGAACGGCATGAAAAGACGTCCCAGCATATTTTCATCCATGCCGATGCCGTTGTCATGCACTGAAAACTCTACCCAGGAATTTTCTTCATCGTGCGCATCCAGGCGTGCGCGCACTGACACTTCGCCCATCCGCACCAGCCCGCTGGAAAATTTGATGGCATTGCTGAGCAGGTTGATCAAAATCTGGCGCAGACGCAACGCATCGCCTTGCAGTTGCTGCGGAATTTGCGGATCCACAAACAGGGTAAGATCAACCTGCTTTTTCAACGTCACGCGATCGAGCAGGATACAGCATTTTTCCACCACATCATCGACCGAAAAGGGGGTTGGTGACAGCTCCAGTTTGCCTGCCTCAATTTTGGAAAAATCGAGGATGTCGTTGATGATGCCCAGCAGACTATGTGCCGATTCACGGGCAGTTTCAGCCATTTCCATCTGCTGCCCTTTGAGACTGGTCTGCATCAGCACATCGAGCATGCCGATCACACCATTCATCGGTGTACGAATCTCGTGACTCATGGCGGCGAGAAAGGCTGATTTGGCCTGATTGGCGTTTTCGGCCATCACCTGCGCCTCCAGCATGGCGCGCAATGCCGCATCGCGCTGCAGTTCGTTCTGGTAGGACTTCGAATGGTGGCGGATACGAGCGACCAGTTCCACCACATCCGGCAACTTGATCAGGTAATCGCTCGCGCCCAGCGTGAAGGCATCGCTTTTAGTTTTTGGGTCTTCCTTGGTCGACAGCACGATGACAGGAATGTTTGCCGTATCTGTGCGCTGGCGATACTGCTGCAGCAACTCCATACCGTCCGCCCCCGGCATGACCAGATCTTGCAGAATCACGGTCGGCTTGACCCTGGAGATCACCTCAAATATGTTGACCGGGTTCGAGCAGTAATGAAAGTCAATATCCGTATGCGGCACCAGCATGCGCCTGACCGCTTCCCCTACCATCGCCTGGTCGTCTACCAGCAACACCGTAACAGGATGTTTGCGAGAAAATTCATCCAGCACCGACTCTGCATCGCCGATGCTGTGCTGGATGTTATTACCGTTGCCAGGTGTCTGCATATGTCCTAATTACTTGCTAAAAAACCAACCAGTTTTGCTGCGACATCCTGCACCGGCAGTATATCGACTGCGGCGCCTAATGCGGCCGCTGCCTTGGGCATGCCATACACCGCGCTGGTTTCCTGATCCTGAGCAATGGTGTAAAACCCTTTGTCGCGCATCGCCTTTAATCCCTCGGCACCATCTGCCCCCATGCCTGAGAGCTGCACCCCTGCTGCGCTACCTTGCCAATGCTTGCACACACTTTTAAAAAAAATATCTATCGATGGCTGATAAATACTGCCCAGTGGTGCCTTCGCGTAACTCAAACGCTGATCGGCCCTCATGACCAGATGCCCGCTGGCTCTGGCAAGCAGCACTTCACCTGCCAGCAACGGTTCTGATTCCTTGGCCACACGCACCGGCAATGTGGAATGTTTGCCAAGCCAGTCGGCCATGCCATCCACAAATTGTTCATCAATATGCTGAATAATCACCACTGCCGCGTTGAAATCTTTGGGTAGCCGGCTCAGCAGTTCGGAAAGTGCGGCGGGCCCGCCCGCCGATGAACCAATCGCTACCAGCCCGGCAGTAGCAACGCGCACAGGTTGCGGCGCCGCTTTTTTTTCCGTGCTGCGCTGCGGCAATTTTTTGTAAAATCGCCTGCCGATGTTTTCAATTTTTCGCAGCAGCGGCTCAGCGGATGTGCTCAAGTCACCATTGCCGAGCGTGGGCGTATCGACAGCATCAAGAGCGCCGCACGCCATTGCCTCATACACCTGCCAGGCATTAGCACCCACGCTGACAGTCACGATCAGAATCGGACACGGCGATGCAGCCATGATGCGCCGGGTCGCTTCCGCACCATCCATTTTCGGCATGAACAAATCCATCAGCACCAGATCGGGCGTATCTCTGGCGCACATCGCAACGGCTTGCTCGCCATCCACGGCAATCCAGGCAACATGATGTCCACCCAGCAAAACGGCGCGACGCATGGATTCCGCTGCCAGCGCCATATCGTTGACTATTCCTATCCTCACACCATTGCATCCCCGATTAAATCCACCACTGCCTGCAACAGAGTTTCGTCATGAAAACTGCCCTTAGTCAGGTAATAGTCCGCACCCGCTTCCAGTCCGCGACGGCGGTCTTCTTCGCGATCCTTGTAGGAAACCACCATCACCGGCAGTGCCGAAAAATTGGGATGCTTCTTGATCAGTGCCACCAGTTCGAAGCCATCCAGGCGCGGCATGTCGATGTCCGTAATTACCAGATCATAGTGATTTGTGCGCACGGCATTCCATCCATCCATACCGTCCACGGCGATATCAACTTCGTAGCCACGGCTGATGAGCAGCTTGCGTTCAAGCTCCCGCACCGTCAGCGAATCGTCCACCACCAGCACACGCCTGCGTTGCGCTGCCCCGGCACCTGTCGCCGTCCCCTGCACTTTGCTCAGTTGTCCGCCGGATACCAGCTTATCAACCGAACGGATTATATCGTCCACGTCCACAATCAGAACCGGAGCACCATCTTCCATCAGCGCACCGGCTACAATGTTCTTGACCTTGCCCAGTCGCGCATCCAGCGGCTGCACGACAAGCTCTCGCTCGCCAAGAAATCCGTCCACAATCAATCCATAGGCTTGATGGCCTTCGCCTACCACCACAACGCAAAGCTGTTCCGTCATATCGGGCTCACCAACTTCCAGAACCTGGTGTGCCGTCGCCAGACCGATGCGTCGCTCGTCGATATAAATGTACTGCCGGCCTTCCAGCATCTCTATCTGCTTTCTCGACACTTTGAGCGTGCGGCTGATCAGCGCCAGTGGAAAGGCGTAGGGTTCGCCGTTGATGTTTACCAACATGGTGCGCAATACCGACAGCGTCAGCGGCAACTGCATCTGAAAACGCGTTCCCTTGCCATGTTCCGATGAGATTTGCACCACCCCGCGGAGATGTTTCATCATATTTTTCACCACATCCAGCCCCACCCCGCGGCCGGATATATCGGTGACACCGGCTTTCATGCTGAAGCCGGGCAGAAACAGGAATTCCAGTACTTCGGCATCGCTGAGGTTGCCGGCCGTCTCGGCAGTGGTCAAATTGCGCTCGACAACGGTGTTGCGCAACCTGTCCAGATCAATGCCGGCGCCGTCATCCATGACGATCACTTGCAGCAAACCTGAGCTATGGCGCGCTTCAAGATACACCGTTCCTTCAACCGGCTTGCCGGCTGCCTGGCGTTGTTCCGTTGATTCGATGCCATGATCTACCGCGTTGCGCAGCAGATGCCCCAACGGCGCGTCGATTTTCTCCAACACGTCGCGATCCACCTGCGTGGACTCGCCGCTGATTTTAAGCTTGACCTGTTTGCCCAGACTGCGCCCCAAATCGCGCACCATACGCGGGAAGGCGTGTGTACCATCGGAAAAAGGGCGCATGCGGCAGGCCAGTGCTTCCGTATATAGCCGGTGCGCAAGATCGACAGATCGCCGGTCGTACATGTCCAGGTCGGCCAATCGCTGAGACAGAAGTTGCTGGTGTTCGATGGCACGCTGCCGTATGTCTGCCATGACAGCCAACACCTGCTCACTCGCCCCCTGTTCCGACAACAAATTAGACAAGTTTTCCAGCGCTCTGTCTGACGCCTGGCTCATGCGCTTTAGTCGTAACAGGGAAGCTGAAAAAGGCTTAAGCCAGCGCGACTCGACCAGCGACTCTCCCGCCAGCCCCAGCAAACGGTTCAGATTATTCGCCGTGACGCGCAGCACATGATCAGTATCGTTACCTGTCGTGAGTACTGACTTGGAGGATGGTGTTTCTGGAGGCAGCAGGTCGGCAAGTGCAACAACATCCGTTTGAGGCGCTTCTACAGTTGCGTATTCTTCCGACTCACCACCGCTTTCAAGCGCCAGGGTCAATGCAGCGAGGAAGGCTGCCACTTGACCGGCTTTTCCAGTTTCCCATTCAGACATATCCGCGTCCGGTGTTGTCGCAATGGCGCTCAGTAAATCCACGCCGCGCAGCAGCAGGTCTGTCTGCCGGTGGCGCAATTTGAGTTGACCTTGCTGCGCTGCCACGAAGCAGTCCTCCATCGCATGCGCCACACGCACCCCGGCAGGTACGCCAACAATACGAGCGGCGCCCTTGAGTGAGTGAGCAGCACGCATGCATGCCTCGGTATGCATTGCCGCATCAGGATCGTGCTCCAATGCCAGCAGACTGGCTGTCAGCACCTGAGTCTGCGCTTCCGCCTCAGTGCGGAACATATCCAGCAACGACATCTGACTGTAATCGTCGTTACTCATGCCATGCTCCGGTTGAGTGCGTAGAGCAGCAACTGATCATCAAGGCAACCGATAGTCTTGCCTTCCCATGAGAGCACCGCAGTCGAATAGGTTGCAGTCGACCTGGAAACTGTGGCGGGAACTTCCCTCAAATCGCCTGTATGAAAACGCAAAATACCGTGTACTTCATTGGCCGGGAACACCAGACGCCCACCTTCGCCATGAATAACAATCAGGCGTGAATAGACATCGCGCAGCCTTTCCTTATTCACTTGCTGTCGCTCCACGCCAAGCAGATTGCCGATTGAAACGCACACTAACAACTCCCCTCGTACACTCGCCAATCCGCGCACCACGTCGTTTTGGCGATGCGGCAGTACATGAATGGGGCGCATATCGATCACTTCCGAACAAACTGATGACGGTAATGCCAGCCATTCATTGCCGATACGAAAAACCAGTACGGCATGGGTATCCGACTGCACTACGTGCTTTTGCTGTGAGAAATATTCAGTGCATTCAACACGGTAGCCAGGCGGCAGATTGCCATCCAGCAGTACTGCTGCCGCCGTACCATAGACCGGACAATTGCGGCAATGAACGTATTTTTCCAACGCCCCGCAGGAACCGTCGCCCCGCACTCCGATTTTATTCCAGCAGTCGTTAAGTTCTGCACGCACGGTGTCCGCTCCTGTGCTCTGTTGTTTCAGCTCAGCCACGTGCGCCTACCCGTCTGGCACGCTGGTGCAATTGACGCGCACCGGCCAGATCGCCCTGTTGCTCCTTCAGAAAGGCCAGATGGATAATCGCTTCATGATGACCGGGTTCGAGGTAGAGTGCCTTGCGGTAGTATTGCTCGGCCTCCGTCAGGTTACCGTTGGCACCGTGTATCAACCCCATCAGGTAAAACACGCGTGCCGATGGAGCAACGCGCAGCGCATCTTCGCAGCGCCGCATCGCTTCCTGCAAGCGCCCCTGATCGGCCAGTTGCGATATTTCATCCAGACTATCCTGTGGCGCGACCTTTGCCTGGGGCGCCACCTTCAATTGAGGCTGTTGCGCTGGTCTGACAAGAGGCACAGTCGGACGTATTGCAGACCTGATCTTGTGTGGCGAGATCGGCAGCGAGTCCACGGCCGCTTTGCCCGATTTTTTCTGGGCGACAGGCTTTCTGTGAAATGCAAATGCCAGTGGAAATTGCGCCGATGCAAAACCGTGGCTCATCAACAATCCGCTTTCGGAGGGGCCGACAAACAGCATACCGCCCGGCTTGAGCAAGCGGTCCAGCATTCGTACAGCACTGTCCTGCGCATCCTGATCGAAATAAATCAGCACATTTCGGCAGAAAATATAATCATAGACCGCCTTTTCAGACATGAACTGCGGATCCAGCATATTGCCATGCAGGAAGCATACTTTCTGCCGTACTGACTCGATAATGCGAAAACCCTGTTCGGTCGGTTCAAAAAAACGATCGCGAAAAGCAATATTCTGGCCGCGAAATGAATTTTTACCGTATATCCCGCGCCGCGCGCGCGCCAGTGAACGCGTACTGATATCAACGGCATCGACCTGAAAAAGCCCTTCCGGCAACCCGGCTTCCAGCATGGCCATCGTGATCGAATAGGGCTCTTCGCCTGTGGAGCATGGCAGACTCAACAGGCGCAGCTTGCCGCCCGGATTGGCCGGCAGCCACGTTCCCTTCATCACGCTGATCAAAGCGGAAAATGCCTCACGTTCCCGGAAAAACCAGGTTTCCGGAACAATGACCGCCTCGATCAGCTCCTGCACCTCGGCTTCCGAGTTCTGCAGCAGCCCCCAGTATTTTTCGCTGTCTTTCAACTCACAGACTTTCATGCGGGACTTGACCGCAGATTCGATAGCCGACAAACCTATGGACATTGCATCGAGCCCCATGGTGCGCCTGAGCAGACTTGCGAAATCAGCATTTGGCAAGGTCATTGTCCTTCTGCCGCAGTTACCTGGAACAGTACATCGCGTACCGCACCCGGCAACAACCGTGTGGCATCGACCCACTGCACGATGCCTTGTTCATCCGTCGCCACCGGGCCGAGATAAGGCGTTGTTGGATTATCGATACCAGCCTCGCTGAAATCCGTCTGTTCGCGTCGCACAGTTTGTGTCGTTTTTTCGGCGATCATGCCCAGATGATGCCGCATTTCACCGTTCTCATCAGGATAATTCACCACGACAATCCGGGTGCTCATGCGTGCCTTGGCCGGCTGCCCCATCATCAGCATACTCAAATCCACCAAAGGGACGGGCGAACCGCGATAATTAATCACGCCAGCCACGCCTGCAGGTGCATTGGGAATATGCTTGACGTTAATCAGCGGCAGCACCTCGACCACCTGACTGACATCAAGTGCGTAGCGATCATGGCCCAGTTGAAACTGAAGAAAAAGCATGCGTTATTCGCTGCCGGTTGCGCCGGTCTAGGCAGTCTGATAGCGGGAGACGCTATCACTCAGGTCATGCATGGTCAGATTGACATTTGCAATGGCCTGATTGGACTGGCGCAGCGTTTCTACCGTTTGCTGCGAGGCTTCACTCAATTGCGCCAGGGCGTCGGTAATCTGCTCCGCACCATGCGCCTGCGCCTGCATCCCCTCATTCACCCCTTCAAAGCGCGGCGCCAGCGTCTGAACCTGCTCAATCACCTGCGACAGACTACCGCTGACCTGCTGCACCCCCTCGATACCACGGCGCACTTCTTCCGAAAATTTGTCCATCCCCATCACACTGGCGGAAACGGCCGACTGGATTTCCTTTACCATCAGCTCAATATCATAGCTTGCCACTGCCGTCTGATCGGCCAGACGTCGAATTTCCGTCGCCACAATTGCGAAACCTCGCCCATACTCGCCCGCCTTTTCGGCCTCAATGGCCGCGTTGAGCGAGAGCAGATTGGTCTGATCCGCCACCTTGGTAATAGTGGTGGTGACATGGCCTATGTTGTCAGCCTTTTCGTTGAGTACCGACAATTTAGCGTTAATGGAACCGGATGCTTCCATCACCTGATGCATAATTTCTTCCATATGCACCAGACCTGCCTGACCGCTGCTCGCCAGACTGGCGGAATGTTCTGCAACCATGGCAACATCACCCATCGTTTTGACCAGTTCCCGTGAAGTTGCGGAAATTTCCTTGGATGTGGCACTGACCTCCGTGGCAGTTGCCGCCACTTCTACTGCAGTCGCCTCTTGTTCCTTGGAAGTAGCGGCAATTTCGGTGACGGAGTTTCCTACCTCCACAATGGATTTCTGAGTTTGCTGAACCAGCGCCTCCAACTCGCTGGCCGTATTTCTGGCCTCATCCAGATCGGAAGCCAGCTTACCGCGCAACTGCGATACTGCCAGCAGAATTTTGGAAATTTCGTCACGCGTCTCCATGCGCACATCCACATTGAGATTGCCTTCGCTCATTTCCTTGATATAACCATAGGCCTGATTAGTCGAACGATTGAGAGAGCGAATCATGGCCCAGCCCAAATAAATCACCAATATGAGACTAACCGGAATAAGTGTCAGTGTCAGTGCGCGGCTGGTTGCGTAGCGTCCAATGTTTGCCTCGTATTCGGTTTTGGCCAGATCACGTTGTAACTGCAACAGTGAATCAGCCTCCTCAGTAACCGGCTTGCATAAAGGTCGCATTTGATCCCAGTAAAAGCGCTCCGCTTCACTCCACTTTTTATCGTGTTGCAGTTTCATGGCCGGCCTGACCCCCTGGTTGAGACACTTATCAAATTCCGCCGAAAAAATAGCTGCCAGCTTCTTTTCCTCCGGCGTCAGGTAAGTAGCCATATAGGCATCCCACTGTTTATGAATGTCGGCAATGTCCTGTTCAATCTCTGCGTGTTGCCCGGGTATCTCATCCTTGTAGGTCAATCCGGTGGTGATGGCTGTACGAATATGCAGGACTCTTAATCTGACGTCGCCAATCTGCCCTATCGGAAGCAGGTTATTATCATGCACATTTCGTAAACTCTGGGATGACTGTGACAAACTCCACAAACCCGATGAACCAATCGCAATGACCAGCAGGGATAAAAATCCGATGACCAGCATCAGCCGCGCTTTAATGGTCAGATTGTTCATACTTTAATCTCCTGATAATTTAATTTGTACGGCATTCATTTTTCGAAAGTTTGCATGCGCGCCTGCCAATCCACCAACCACGCTGCAAGTTTATCGGCAGGCATCGGCTTTCCGATAAAATAGCCCTGCGCCACATGGGATCCAATGGTGCGCTGAAATGCCCAATCCTCTGCATCTTCCACCCCTTCCGCCACCACGGTCATGCCGAGGTAATTGGCAAGATCGAGACTGGCCTGAAAGATCGCCTTGAGTCTGCTATCCTGACTTGCACGGTGAGTGAAGCTCTGGTCTATCTTGAGTATATCGAAGGGAAGATCGCGTAATTGCACCAGCGATGAATGACCGGTGCCAAAATCGTCAATAGACAGGCGAAAATGCTTCAGGCGCAAACGGGTCAGCACATCGAGAGCGGTGGTCAGATTTTTCATCAGGCGAGTCTCGGTCACTTCCAGTTCCACATCGTGTGGAGACAAGCCTGCCGCGGCCGTCTCGGCCGCCACGAAATCGGCAAATGACAGATCCGCCAGATCATCCATGGACACATTGACCGCCACGCACAGCATGAGACCCGTCGCCTGCCACGCCTTCACCTGCTTGAGGGCTTCCCTGAGTACGACGCGCGTCAGATCGTTAATCAGGCCGCAGCCTTCCGCCACCGAAATAAACTGATCGGGGAGCACCAGGCCATCTACCGGATGCTGCCAGCGCACCAATGCTTCTACTCCGATCAGCTTGCCGGTTGCCACAGCTACCTTGGGCTGGTAATAATTCGTAAGTTGCCCGTTTGCAATCGCCGCTGCCAACGTGTCGGCATCATAGATTTTGCCGGGTACGAGCAGCCTGGCAGCTGCTCGTGGAATCCACTTTTCCAGCATGCTGGAAAGTCCATTCAGCGTTGCCGGTTTGTGCAGGAAGCCCAGCACGGCAAGGCAATGAGCGTGCGCCAGTTTTTCTGTGGCCCGTAGCATCAGATCATCTTCGCCGCTCACTAACACCAGGCCGCCGGAATAGTGCAGCGCCGACAGATGGCGCACAAACTCAACGCCGTCCATGCCGGGCATGTTGATGTCGAGCAGAATAATATCCGGCACACCGTCAGGCAGATTGAACATCGCCAGCGCCTCGCGGCCATTTTCCTGCAATGAAACACGCGGGTAACCCAGTCCGTGCAGCATACGTTCCAACAGTTTACACATGAAAGACTCGTCATCGAGTATCAGGATGTGAATAGCGGATTTGTCAGTCAGGTGTCCTTGAAGGCTCAAAGTCTGGCCTCCTAGCGGATCAATTCGCCGCGTTGCAGTTCATTCATACTTCCTCCGATCAATGCTCACCCTCTATACCTCCGATGCCGGTCCTCGGTGGAATTTTCATTGCCATCATCGTATGGCTCGATTAGCGACACCTTGCCAGGCATGGTATCGCATTATTGCACGCCGGAAAGAGGATGTAGAAATTTTCAGTTCAGACAATTTATTCAGCCTGCCGGAAACTCACCATTCGCCAGATTTTAAGACAACCACTGGGGCTGCAAACGTAACTGAATCATTTAATTCCGGTCCAAAAGCATCACCACACTTATCACCAGGCGGCGTATCCGTCATCTGCTTACTTCCAGCCGCGTATCGAGGCTAAGGCAGACCACGGCTCCCCCTCAAAGCAAACAGCACCTGCAAGGCTGAAAAAAGTAGTTACAATAAACACTTGGATTGTGTGGGATTGATGGCGCCAAAAGGCGTTCAGGGTTGATATGAATTTGAAATCGCGTTTTTTGCTGCTGATAACGGCCGTTTTTTGTGGCTTCGTATCCTTGACATGGCTCATGTCAAACCAGTTGATGAATAGTATCAACGAGAAATGGGGCAATCAGTTCGTTGAACGGCAGGTGATGTTTGATAAATTTCGAACCTTGTCGCCGCTAATACGGGAAATCTCGCTCGCGAGGAAGATGGCGACCGATCCGGATATCATCCAGATGTTCATGCACGAGAACGATCCTGTGATCCGGCAAAAGGGGATTGCCGCCATGGAGAACTATCGCTTTAGTTTCCGTGACCACAGCTATTTTGCTGCGCTGGCGCACTCTGAAAATTACTATTTCAATGATGCAGAAAACCAGTACGAGGATAAGCAGCTCCGTTATGTGTTGTCCCCCAGAAATGCCGACGACAGATGGTTTTACGCAACGATGGCGAATGGCAAGGATTATCAGGTCAATCTGGATCCGGACATGCATCTGGGCGTCACCAAAGTATGGGTCAATGTGCTGGTAAAAAACAAAGGGGTAATACTAGGCGTCATCGGCACAGGTATCGACCTTGCCGACTTTCTCAAAGAGACCGTCAGCGTTTCGCAAAAGGGCGTGCACAACCTGTTTGTAGACAAAAACATGGCTATTCAGCTGCATAATAATCCCGACATGATCGACTACATGAGTATTGCAAAAGATACGAGCGAACGGGTCAAAGTCGATAAACTGCTAAAGAATACCGGCGACCTTGAGCGTCTTCGCCTCGCCATGCTGGAACTTGAAAAGCATCCCGATGAACACAGGACAATGTGGGTCGAGTTCGCAGGTGCAAAACACCTGCTCGGCGTGGCTTACCTTCCTGAAGTTGGCTGGTTCGATCTGACCTTGATAGACACCGGAAACCTGGTGCTCGTTAAAAACAAGCTTTTGATTCCATTCATGCTTGGTGCAGCATTTCTGCTTGCCTTGCTCGCCATGGGTGAGGCCTTACGGCGCTGGGTATTAAAGCCTATCGCGGCATTGCAGCTGTCTACCGACAAGATTCAAAATGGCGATTATGATATTGACACGCCCTACCACGGCGGCGGCGAGATTGAGAATTTGTCGCGTTCTTTTACGCATATGGCGAAACGCGTCCGGAACACCAACTTTGATCTGGAAAATAAAGTACGTGAGCGTACCGATGAGTTGCGTCGTATGGCTGAGTACGAGCAATTCCGGAACTGCACGCTGGAGCTTCTGGCCGGAGATGGTTCCCTCACCAGTATTCTGGAATCTGTCGTGCTAGGCGTAGAGCAACTCAATCCTGCCATGATTTGCAGTGTTTTGTTGCTGAGCGGTGATGGGAAACATCTGTGCAAGGGCGTAGCGCCCAGCCTGCCCGATTTCTATAGCGCTGCAATCGACGGCGTTGAAATCAAAGCGGGGGCTGGCTCCTGCGGAACGGCGGCTTTTACCGGATCGCGCGTCATCGTTGAGGATATAGCGACTCATCCTTACTGGGCGCCCTACAAAGAACTTGCGGCCAGAGCGGGATTAGGCTCATGCTGGTCGCAACCCATTCTTTCCGCATCCGGCAAAGTACTGGGCACCTTCGCCATCTACCATCATGAAGTGAACACCCCGACGACATCCGACATTTACCTCATCGAGCAAGCTGCCCGCCTGATCAGCATCAGCATTGCGCGCAAGGCAGCAGAAGATGAGATACGCACTCTGGCATTCTACGACTCCCTGACCGGTCTGCCCAATCGCCGGCTTCTGCTGGATCGACTCAGACAGGCATTGGCATCCAGTGCGCGCAGCGGCAGAGAAGGTGCGCTGCTGTTTATCGATCTGGATAATTTCAAGACGCTCAACGACACACTCGGACACGACATCGGCGACTTGCTGCTGCAACAGGTTGCAGCGCGCCTGACTTCATGTGTACGGGAAGGAGATACCGTTGCCCGACTGGGAGGCGATGAATTTGTGGTGATGCTGGAAGACTTGAGCGAACAGGATATTGGAGCGGCAGCGCAGGTCGAAATGATCGGCGAAAAAATCATGTCCTCACTGGGGCAACTCTACCAGCTTGATGGACACGAACACTACAGCTCGCCCAGCATTGGCGCCACCCTGTTCAACGAGCATGAACGGGACATAGAAGAACTGCTGAAGCAGGCGGATATTGCCATGTATCAGGCCAAGAGATCCGGCGGGAATGTGCTGAGTTTTTTCGATAGCAAGATGCAGAATATTATCAACACGCGCGCTGAACTGGAACGCGAGTTGCGCACGGCAATTGATAATCAGCAATTTAAACTGCATTACCAAATACAGGTAGACAGTTCACTGCGCCCACTGGGGGCTGAGGCATTAATTCGCTGGATACACCCTGAACGCGGCTTAATCCCTCCCCTGAAATTCATTCCGCTGGCAGAGGAAATGGGACTGATCTTGCAGATTGGGCAATGGGTTATTGAAGCGGCTTGTACCCAGCTCAAGGCATGGCAGCAAGATACGCTCACCTGTCACCTTGTGCTGGCGATCAACGTGAGTGCCAAGCAATTTCGTCAGGCAGATTTCGTAGCTCAAGTGCAAGCTGCCGTGCAGCGCCATGCCATCAATCCCATGCTGCTCAAACTGGAGCTGACTGAAAGCCTGTTGCTGGAGAACATCGAAGACACCATAGCAAGCATGAACGCGCTTAAAGCAATCGGTATCCAGTTTTCGCTGGACGACTTTGGCACGGGCTATTCATCCTTGCAATACCTGAAACGGCTGCCACTCGATCAGCTCAAGATTGATCAGTCATTCGTGCGTGATTTAGCCTCCGACAGCAGCGACAGAGCGATTGTGCGCACTATCATCGCCATGGCGAAAGGTCTGAATCTGGATGTCATTGCCGAAGGGGTGGAGATGGAAGATCAACGACTCACCCTGCTGGGGAAAGGCTGCTCGCATTACCAGGGCTATCTGTTCAGCAAGCCGGTTTCAATTGAAGAATTTAATGCGCAAATTGCCGGTCTGGTGCTGCCGTAGCCATGCCCGCAAAAGAAAATTGGCGATGCATTGGGTCAGGCAGCGCTTCTGGTGAGCGGCTGGTTTATGGAAACAATTGGCATGACCTATGGACGAGTCAGTGCCACCGCCATTCACGCAATACACAACACTCCTCCAGCGGCTCTCGTATGTGGCAGTGGTAATTCATCTGCCCAGCCGCGTCGAGCGCATTCATGCCAATGAGGAGTAATATACCCCGATGATAACCAAACCTGCCATTCCGCCGGAACCGTCTCCGCATCCCCATGACCCACCCGTTGAATCCGAACGCGACCAGATCAGCCAGAATATCGAGGCCGTTCTGGAGTTTTACGCGCGTGAAGAGCAAAAGATCAGTCGCTCGCAACGTATCCTTGAACGCATCAGTCGCTTTATCGGGCAGCCGGTTTTTCTCGGCATCATTCTGCTTTTTGTTGCACTCTGGATATTCGTCGACACCGTATTTCCCAGGTTTGGCATTGCCGAATTTGATCCGGCGCCTTTTTTCTGGTTGCAGGGGATAGTCGGTCTGGGTGCATTGCTGACCGCGACCATAGTGCTTATCAAGCAGAACCGGCTTGCCAGGCTAGAGGAACAGCGTGCACATCTGGACCTGAAAGTGACGCTATTGACCGAGCAGAAGGCCGCCAAGCTGATCGACCTGCTGGAAGAGTTGAGGCGAGATTTGCCTAATGTCAAAAACCGCGATGATCCCGAGGCGGCGGCACTTCAACAGTCGATGAATCCGGACCTGGTGCTTGCCGCACTGGATGAACGCAGGGAACTGGAAGATCAATTAAAGCTTGCGGAAGAATCCACAGAGGACGCAGGCGGCAAAGAATAAAACCGCAAAACCAATCAGCCCGTAATCTGACAATCCTTTTCCCGAACCCGGCGGAGCATCCGCCACCACAGGATCAAACCACGTTACACGATTCCCCAAAACTTCCTTGAGGACTGCCTCAAGGCCTGATGCAGGCCGATAAGGACACCCGCAAAACCGTACGTGGTCGTCAGCGCCGCTTAAGCAGGGGCTCAAATCCCAGCCTGGCTTTCAGGCTGTCCGCAGCAAGACGCGCCTCATTCGGGCTTGCATACGGGCCGACCTGAATCCGCACCAAGCCATCTTTTGCAAACAGGCTGAATGGGTGGCCGATATCGCCCAGCTTGGCGCTCAATAGCGCCATGAATTTTTCCGCTTGATCTTGTGATTTGAACGCGCCAAGTTGCAGGTAAATATTGTTCGACTCAGCGCCAGCGGTTGATTTATTTTCGGGTGCGGGGTTTTCAGTCAGCTTGCTTGCGTCAGCCGGCTTGTTTGCACTGGCCATTTGCTCAAGTGTCATTTGCCGGGATAAATCTTGCGCCAGATTGCCGGCCGTTTTGTGTCCCTGAGCTGCGGCGAGCCTGGCCCATCGATATGCTTCAACGAAGTTCTGTTTTACCCCCTGACCATTGGCGTACACCACGGCCAGGTTAAATTGCGCCTGCGGCTCCCCCTGATTGGCGGCAAGGCGAAACCACTTGACCGCATCAAGCTGGTTCTGCCCAACCCCCTGACCTTCAGCATAAGCCACGCCGAGATTGAGTTGCGCGATGGCAAGTCCCTGTTCGGCAGCTGCGCGATACCACCGCACCGCCTCAGTCTGATTTTTCTCCACGCCCGACCCCGTATCGTACATCATAGCCAGATTGAACTGGGCCTGTGCGCGCCCCTGCCGTGCTGCCAGCAGATACCATTTCGCCGCCTCGGCGTAGTCCTTTGCCACCTCGGCACCTTTAAAAAACAGGTTGCCCGCATGCAGCTGTGCATCGGCGTCACCGGCCTTCGCACGTGCAAGCAACTGCTCTTTCATCTGGGGTGTATCCGGCTGGCCTGTGTCAGACAGGTCTGCTTCAAAATCACCCCAGGCTGCGGGGTGTATCAGCATTAGCGCCATAAAAATGAAGGCTGAGCCTGTCATTCTGATCATGATATTTGCATGCCCGCAATTTTCCATAAATTATACTGACACTGGTGTACTCATCTGCCGGCATTCACGCAGCACCTTTGCCGCCATGACTTAATTGACCAATAATATCAACTTAACTACCTAGCTCCTCTTGCCCCCAACCAGCAGAACCAACCCCGCCACGATCGCCCCTACGCCGAGCCATACCGGCACGTTGACGGTTTCAGTGTCCCTGATCGACAGCTCCATCGAACCCAGCCTGGCCTGATGCGTCTCCTTGGTATAGCTAAAACCGCCATACGCCAACGCCAGCGCACCTGCCACGATTAAAACAATAGCCAACATTCTAACTGCGTTCATATCATCTTCTCCGTAAAAATATGTTTGTAATTCATCCGAATTTCAGCCGCTTACATTTTCCACTCCAGGTAGGAATAAATATAATTCGAGCCACCGTTGACGTTGCCCAGCATTTGCGATGTCCCGAAAATGCCCGAACGATGGGAAACACCAAAACCGAAATAAGTCTCGCGCAATTTGCGAACTCCGAACAGATCGCCAACACTGACATCAATGCTGGGATCGAGATAATTCAGCAGCTTGGAAGAGTTGCGCCCCCGAATGAACTGATCGCGTTGCTCCACGAATGGCACTTTCTGGGCATATGATACGCCGATACCAAAACCCAGACGGGTCCGGACACGTTCGCACCAGGGGAAACCATAGTAAAACGCCTTCATATAGGCGTCAGCCTGCCAGAAATCCGCTTGCAGACCGCGCTCGTCATGGTGCAGCAAGCCCAGGTAACCGACTATGTCGAGCGGCCAGCCGTTTAGCCGCTCGATAAACGGCCGGCCGACTTCAATCGCGCTCACGCCGGTATTGTCCGCCGTTTTAGTCGAGGCGCATGAAAACTCCATTACGGCGGCCAGATTGCAATTGGTAGCCTTACCGGACAATACCTTGACGATCAACTGATTGTTGTCAGGCCATATGGCATGTTCAGGTGAGACGTCGTACATCAGGCCAACGGTCGTGGACAGCTGCACGCGGTTGTCAACGATGGGGCTATTACGAACGCCCTTCGCCCACCGGGTAGCGAGTACACCTGCCAGGAGTCGCCATCGCTCGGTCAGGCTGTATGCGCCGTACAAGCCAACCTGCCCATTTACGCCACTTCCGGGCTGATACGCAGCGCGAGTCGCGCTGACCTCGCCGGGCCCGACTCCATAGTAATAATTGTTAAGTTTTGCATCGCGTGCGGCCAACATCAGGTGGGGTCGCAGCCGCAAGCGTCCGCTCTGCCATTCATAATCGTAGCCCAAATGCAGTTCGTTCCCTTCCGAGGCGCCGGCGATGTCGTGAAAATATTCTGTATAGACAGCGCCCCAAGGCCCGCTGCGCTGATAGCTCATGCCGAAATCAGCTCCCGGGCTGCGCTGCGCCATGCCGGTCAGGCTGGACGGGGTCTTGTCATAGGGAAAGCCTTCGAAGCGATGCGCGATGAATACGTCAAAACGGTTGTTCTCGCCGTCATAAAGTTTCAGCCCGGCCCGATAAGCGTGAAGATAGGCGTATTCGCCTTCGTAGAGATAAACCGGAATAAGATCGTGTCGGGTTCCGCCCCCCGATAGGGTGAGCTCTCCATCTCGGTCTCAAAACCGATGCCCGCCCCGCCCGGCGTGGCAAGTATGCTGGTGAACGGGTCACTCGTCGCGACAGCAACCTGGCTGCTGATACAAAATAATGAGGCAAGGGCAACAGAACTCAGCTTGCGGCCCAATCGCCTGCCGTGTGGCACAATTCCCTGCAACTTAAAAAAATTCAATCTGATCCTGTTCTATACCAAAATCGCGCTTGCAGGTACATCGACGGCCTGCTCCTCACTTGAATTTGGCATGAGCTTCTGCCACACCGGCCTTGAGTTCTTCCCATATTTTGTCAGCTGTTTCCTTGACCTGCACCCATGCTTCGCCGGTGGATTTTTCCAGCTCCAGCATTTTTTCAGACGCAGCGGCCTGTTTGGCGCGCAACTCTTTCAGCGCCTCGGCACGCCTGACTGCCACGTCCGCTCCGGCGTTCTCGGCGTGCGCCTCCAGCAACTTAATTTGGGCGTTCCATTCTTTCAGTTGCGCCGCCATTTTTTGTTTATAGGCTTCCTTCAACTCCATGACCTGCTCCTTGAGTGTTTGCCTGTGTGCTATTTGTTGGGCTTGATCATCAGGCGATTATCAACCTCATGCACGCCGGACACTGCACCTGCCAGTGCGCGGGCACTGTCGCTGTTTTGCTGAGTATCGACCGATCCGCTCAGGGTAACCACGCCTTTGACGGTATCAACGCTGATTTGCAGCGTCTTGAGACCCGGCTCGGCGAAAATTGCGGCTTTGACCTTGGCGGCAATCTCTGCATCATCGATACCGACAGCGGCTTTATTTCCTTCTTCGCCCAGTTTTACCGCTGTTTTATCGGCAGTATCGGCGATCTTATTGCCTGTCTGATCAACTGCCTGATCCAGCTTTTTCCCTGCACTTTCGGCAGGCCCCGGTTTGTCGCAGGCAGCCAGTCCGACCACCAGCAGCGTTGAAACACCGATTAACTTTAAATTTTCCAGGACGTTCATTTTGCTTTCCTTTTCAGACGTGGGCATATCGCCAAAAACAAATCCGCAATTAATTGACGGATCAATCGAAGAGCGTCAAACAACCCCAAAGCCTTCCGGGACTGTTCGACGGCCAGTCAATTCTGCCTACTTAACCTGCATGTCATCCTTGACAGATTTCACACCCTTGATGCTGCGTGCAATTTCAACGGCTTTATTTTCAGCAGCCGAGGAACTGACGAAGCCGCTCAGCTGAACGATGCCCTTGAATGTTTCGACGTTGATCTCAAGCGATTTGAGTGCAGGCTCACCCAGGATTGCCGATTTTACTTTGGTGGTAATGACTGCGTCATCGACATATTCGCCCGTGCCCTCTTTCGTCGCGGTCGATGCGCATCCGACAACAGAAGTCAGTGCAACGGCACAGCAAAAAGCAGCGAATTTCTTGGTGGTAAATTTCATTTTTAGTACCTCTTTCATGATTAAGGACAAGGCCGGCAATTCGTCATGCCGGACTTGATCCGGCATCCACAAGACTGCAATTATAACCAATGACTTAGCTGTCGTTGTTGGACAGCCTGGTCAGACGGCTAGGGAACCGCTGATTTATTCGTCATCCCCGCGAAAGCGGGGATCCAGTGCCTTTATTTGACTGGGTTCCCGCCTACGCGGGAACGACGAAACCGAATAAAACAGCATATCTCTAGCAGTTTCATTACTTCGCTGTGCGCGTCGCGGATACTTCAACTTCAACGCGACGATCCGGCGCCAGACAGGCTTTCAGTGCGGGGGTTACTTTCTTGCCCTTGCATTCACCTGGCTTGGTTACGGGATCTGATCCGTCCACACCTGTGGCCTCAATCTTGTCCGCCGGGATTCCAGCAGATTCAACCATATAGGCCTTGACCGCTTCGGCGCGGCGCTCGGATAGTTTCTGGTTGTAAGCATGCGAGCCGATCCGGTCGGTGTGCCCCGTTACCGTGATGACCGCAAAATCGGCGCCCTTAAGATCGCTGGTAAATTTGTCGATCGCCGCTTTGCCAGATGGCTTCACGTCCGCCTTGCCGAAATCAAACAACGAATCTGCTGAGGAATCCGCGGCAAATACCGCCTTCCGGTGAACTGGAGGAGGAGCCACGACCACCGGCGCTGCAGCCGCGACAACCGGTTCTGGCTCAGCTACGCGCTGCGCAGGAGCCGGCTTTTCCACGCCAAATCGATAGACCAGGCCGAGCGAATACAGATCGATGTCGCCCTTGTTGCCGACGGCATCGTTGATCCGGTAGCGCTCTGCCTCGAGACGCATGCCAAGCGATTTAGTGAAATCGTACTGAAGCCCGCCGCCAAATTTGTAATTAACCTGATTCTTGCTGGGATTCGGATTCGCCGGCGCTGCAACGAGTCCGGTGCTGGAGAAATTATCCCGGGCTTGTGCGTAGTTCACGCCAAGCCGGCCAAACACTGAGAACTGTTCGGTGATGGGCAGCATGCCGACGGCGTCGAGATTCAAGCCCTGCAGCCTGATATTACCCGCCAATGTTCCTGCCGGCACTGTCGTTGCCACATAACTGAACCGTCCCAGATTGAAATAGCCGCCTTCAAGGGCAAAATTCTTGTTGACCCGGTAGCCGCCAAAAAGCTTATAGCCGGTGTCGCGTTTATTATCGGCCATCGAAACCGCGGTAGCGCCAGCTCCCAGCAGTTGTGCGGTGATCCGCGGATCATCTATTTTCGCTCTTGACTGGCCTACGTTAGCGCCGGCGTACCAGCCTGAATCATCCGCCACAGCGTATTGACTTGCGATTGCAGCGAGTACGGCCAGACCCAGAGTCCCCGATTTTCTAGCAAATTTCATGATTTTCTCCAATATTAACGGTGGATTGTTACTGTATATTAACTTTGTTTTGGTTAAGCAGGTCGGCAATGCTGCCGACCCGCCTCAAGCCTTATGGGGCCGGCACATTGACAGTACTGGCGGGGCCGTTCAAGGCAACCGTACCGGCAGTAATCGCTCCGGCCAATATCCGGCCGTTAAGCGTAGCATTACCCGCAGAAGTGGCATCTCTGCCCGCGACGATGGTTCCATAGAAAATAGTACCCGAGCCGACAGTTACATCGGAAGTAGGAACCCAGAACACGTTCTTGGCCTGAGCACCGTTAGCCAGTACAACATTGGCACCCGTCGTCAATGATGAACCGATCTGGAATACCCAAACAGCGTTCGTGTTGCCCCCTGCATCAAGCGTGAGAGGAGTCGAGACCAACATCGTGCTGCCCGATGTATAGGTACCAGGAGGCATACCTAATGGATATAACGCACCCAGGTCAGCACCACCCGTTATGGTTGTTCCCGGTGGCAGCCCCTTTGCGGAGTTATACGCAGTCAACAGATCAGCTCTGGCCTGATGTGACACGGTATCGTTAATGTGTATCGAACCGTTCACGACTGCCGGCGGGAATCCCGTCATTGAAGTGCCCGGCTCCAGCGAAACATCCCCATTTATAACAGAGGCAGTTGCGGCGGTAACTGCGGCGGTTGCCATGATCCCGAACGTACTGGCAGAACCTAAGTTGATAGCGCCTGGTGCGAGCCCGGTACCTGTGGTAAAGGTCCATGGATTTGGTACAGCTCCAGCTACTAATGCATTGCCCGCCAAGTCTTTGGCACCGGCGGTAATCGTAGCTGTGAACAAGCTGTTGGCTGGCAGTGTTGCTGTCGGCGTAAAGGTCGCGATTCTGCTGCCGGCTACGTAGCTCACGGCACCTGCTACAGCTGTTCCGCCTGCTGTTGTGTTCACTACCGTGAAAGTGGCTACAGGGCACGTTGCCGTCAAGCTTGCCGCACCACAGATCGTCGCCGGGTTCATGTCTTTGCTGAACGTCGCATTGACGGTGCTGTTAATCGCTACACCTGTGGCAGCATTGGCAGGATTTTCAAGAATCACTGTGGGCGCGATTAAGTCTGAAGCTGAGACAGTAAAAGTCCACACATAGTTACTGGCTGCAGGTAAAGCAGCCTGATTGCCTGCCAGCGGATTGCCTACCAAGTCTGTAGCCGCAGTAGTAATCGTGGCGGTATAGGTCGGGCCGACTAAAAGCGCTGTACCATGTGTAAAGATCGCCGTTCTGGAGGCGACATCGTAGCTTACGGTATTGACGCCGGGTACGGTAACGCCACCAGCGTCTGTCACTGTGAAGCTGGCTGCAGTGATCGATGCAGGCGCCATATCCTTAGTGAAGGTTGCGGTGATTGCCGCGTTGGCTGGCGCGCCAATAAGTGTCGGACCAGGAATCGTCGTAGCAGGGATAGTAACCGTCACTCGGGGCTTGATCAGATTAACATACGTCGCTGCTGTCAATGGCGCGGGAGCACCTCCACCACCCAGGATTGGAGCACCACCTCCACCGCCTCCGCATCCCGCAACCAAGGCAACCAACAACAATCCCGAGAACCACTTCAGTGGCCTGGTAATACTTTGAAACTTGTTCATTTTACTCCCCTTTATATTGAATCCAGAAAACTTGTCGGCGTAATCGACCACCATCTTGCTGCTAGTTACATTAGTGTACTTCGCAATATTCACTGTTGGCTGGTCAATGTTGAGCCGTAATGCACCTCGATACTTTTGCAAAATTTACGACCTTCTAAAACATACAAGGTCGGCAGGAATGACGCTGCCGACCTTTTATGTATCAAGTCTTACGGGACTGGCCTTGTGATCGTGTTGGTGGACAGCGTCACCGGGCCGGTCGTCAATACACGACCATTTGCCAACGTATTGCCAGCGCCCGTATCGATCGCTACACCCGACGACATGATGGTGCCCTTCCAAGATGCGCCAGCAGTGATCGAAGTCGCACCTGTTGGCACCCAAAACACGCTGGTATTGGCATTCGTCACGCCAGCGCCAAATGCCACACTCCCGGTGGCCGCCGGGGTCAATGCACCGGCAGCGGTAGTGCGGAAGATGTACACACCGGGGGTGTTCAACGTCAGGATCCCGGTGTTATTGATCGCGCCACTAACGCAAATTACGCCTGGTGTAAATATCACGCCGGCAAAATCCTGAGCACCAACGTAACTGGTGGTACATGCAGGAGTGTTGGCATCGGCAATGGCAAGTGGCAGATCGGTTATTGCGTCTGTAAACGGCACAGCCGGGCTCAAATAATTGAAGAAACCGGGATCCACGTTAATAGTGCCCGTGTTCGTTAACGTTGCTTCACCGACATTACCGTTGACCACCGTCGTCACCCCGGCATTGGTAAGAGTGGTTCCGGACAGCACGGCAAAGGTATTTGCCCTTCTGAGATTCACCGTCACGTTCAAGGTGGCTGTCGCGGTCTTGGTGATGCCGCCTGCGGTGTAACTGGCAGTGATGAGCGATGTGCCAATTTTAACGCCGGTAGCGCGGCCTCTGGTCGGCGAGCCTACAGTGTTGTCGATTGTGGCAACGCCGCCAACCCAAGGGGCGACGTCACCTGAAGACCAGGAGGTGTCGAGTGTCACGATTGCCGTTGACGTATCGGTATAGGTAGCTGTCGCCGTATATTGTTGGGTGCCCGTAGCCGATATTAAGGCCGTTGCAGGCGTCACCGCAATTGATGCCAATGTTAATGTTACGTTGGTCACGGTCAAGGTGGCGGGCGGCGAGGTTACTCCGTTCAAACTGGCAGTGATGAGCGTTGTGCCAGCGGTCAAGCCGGTAGCCAAGCCGGCGATCGGATTGGCGGCAACGGCGGGGGTGGCTGAATTCCAGGTTGAGGTTGCTGTCACGTCGACGTTTGTTGTCCCATCGCTATAGGTAGCTAGCGCCGTAAATTGTTGAACGCCATTAATCGCCACTGAGGCCGCCAGGGGCGTCACCGCGATTGACACCACTGCCGCGTTGGTCACGGTCAATGTGGCTGTCCCGGTCTTGCCGCCGTAAGTGGCAGTAATGACCGATGCGCCGGGGGCAACGCCGGTAGCTACGCCGGTGGTCGGCACGACTGTGGCAACACCTGTAGTTGCTGACGACCAGGTTGAGGACGTTGTCACATTCTTAGTTGAGCCATCGCTAAAGGTCGCCGTTGCTGTAAATTGTTGTGTGCCACCAATCGGCACCGAGGCCGTTGCAGGCGTGACTGCAATGGATACCAAGCCGGGTGGCGCCAGGATCGCACCTTGCCCTCCGCCTCCGCCTCCGCATCCGGCCGCCAAAGCGGCAAACAGCAATGCCGTGAACCACATCAGTGGCCTGGTAACGCTTGCGAATCTGTTCATTTTGTTCCCCTTTTATCTGATCCTGAAAAGCATCGGTGCAATCCACCGAATCCCATTGCTGCTGGTGTGTTACGTAATATTCGCAGCTGACCTGTTTTGCGAATTTACTAACCTCAGCCCGCTCCAATTCAAAATCGAATCAACCGAAACCAAAGCAATTTGACACACAGTTGCATTTATCCCACTTTCGTCTATGTCACTCCGTGCGCTAACGCACATAAGGAAAAATCTCTAGGAAAAATCCTGTCATTTTGAAAAAAACTGTCTCGCTGTGCGAGTTTCACGTAAACCTTCGAACAGGTAAAACTAGATGCCGACATAAACCGAGATATGTCCCCGGAAGCTGCCGGCTTGATTGCCAACGCCGTCGACGATCCCGTTGATTACCCGCGCAAGGTCGAAGCGCATGTTGAAATCCCTCTGGATATTCCAGCGAAAACCCGCGCCAATGCTGGAGATCGAAGCCAGCTGCCTGGTTTCGCCGGCCAGCGGATTGTTGGCAGCACGGGCTAAGTCATAGAACAGCAAGCCGCGCAGGTTGCTCTCGCCGGGAATCATCTCGCCCGCCAGGTTGGGCGAATAGAGTTCGAGGTTGCCGAAATAACCGGTATCACGGACAATTTCACGCTCCAGGAAGCCGCGCACGGCGGTCACGCCGGCAATGCCAAATTGCTCGCCGGATACAAGTGCATCCGGGGTGTACTGCGCGTTTAAAGCCGCGCGAACTTGCCAGTTGCTCTCAAAGGCGTTCACCATGCTGGTGCCAAAGCGAAGGATCGTGTAACGCGAAGAGGCCCCGTTCCCGCCAGTTGGACTTGGACGCGACGCATTGAAATTACTCTCCTGGCCGTTAACAGCACCGGGAATATTGTGCGACAGGGCAACATAAAAGTCTGATATCCGCCCCGGCCGTGCCCAATTGCCGCTGTATGTCAGGCTGATGGGCCTCACGGTGACATCGGCCGCAACAGGTCCGCAGCCGGCCGCACCGAAACTGCCGAGCGAGCAGTTGTTCTGGTAGGCACGATAATCGAGGCCGTAAACCAACCGGTGCGAATATTCGCCTTGCCGGTTCAGCAACTGGTTATAGCGTAAGCCGTAAACCGTACCATTGCCGGAGAAAGTGAGCGGCCCCGCGACGGTTTGCGCAGTACCGGCACTGACATTCGAGTAGCCCATGATGAAATCCATGGAATCGCCCTGCGAATACAGCGGTACACGGTAGCTGCCGCTGTAGAGGCTGACCTGACTCTCTTTCCCGGGCGAGGTGACATAGTTGAACGTACCAACGTCATCTCGATTGAACAGATTGGCATGCTGCACGCCAACGCCCAGCCGATAGTCACCTGTCTGCGGATTGCCGGTATTGTCCAGGGTCATGAAGGCCTTGAGCGGTCGTACGTCGAGAACATCGACGGTGGCATCCACCACGTCCTGTGTCTTGCCGGGGCGCAACACCACATCCACCTGCTTGGCCGGACTCTCGTTGGCAAGTTGCGCATTCGCCGAAATATCCCCGGCTCTGGGCGATGTCCCCTCCCTGAGCGCAGGAAGGCTTGCGCGGATGTTCGCATCATCAAAAAAACGATTGCCTTCGATGGTGATCTTGCCAATCTTCGCTTCAATGACCTGTAGTGTGACGACTCCTTGACCTAGCTCCTGCTCGGGTGCGATCACCCACACCACACTGAAACCTCTGCTGCGATAGCGCTGCCTGAGCGCTTCAATCGCGTGCTGCACGTCGCCATATTCGCGGTGTTTGCCGATGAAAGGTTTCAGCACCGCGTCGATCTCATCGGGTTTGAGCAGCGTATTGCCTTCGATCTTGAAACGATCAATATCGAAATACTCAGTCTGAGTCTGAGCAAAAGAAAAAACCGGGGTCAGCAGCAGCGATGCCGCGAGCATCATGCAACTTATTATTGACGGCATGTTGACCCTCCCCTGACCCTGCTCCCGACAAACGGGATAAGTGCGTTAACGAAATATTTTTCAGCGCTTCCCATGCTGAAAACAATTTGTAACTTACTAAAATAGTCAAATCCAGTCCAAGTAGTCATTATTTATCGACTTTCTCAAATTGCTGCGGAAATGACCATGTTTCGCAAAATCCTCCGCCAAAAACAGAACCGCAACTATTCCGGCGTCGGATCGAAGGTGAACTCACATCACTCGTTCCCCTCATCACGTCGAATCCCGGATCGGCGTTGTTAAAATTCAGCGAGATATGCCAGAAGTTACCCGGGCGATGGTAGTAATCGTTATTGATTATTCCGGTAAAAATGACCTGTCCCGGGTCGAAACCTAAAACCGGCGCTACAGCAACGCCGGTGATGATGAGATTGTTGCGCGTATAACCCAGGGTGTAGTTGCCGTTAGCCACAAGGCTGCCCTGAGTGATCGCATAGGGTCCGCCTAATGCACTCTCGCCGGAAACGCGCGTGAGCGCACCCGAGAGTACAGTAGCTGCCGTATCATTAATGCCAAGCGCAGGATTATTCACCAGCCCCGCAACACCGAAGGTCAACGCAGGATCATTCGTACCGAAAAGCTTGCTCTGAGGATTCGCGACAACATGAAGCGCCGCCGGCGTAATGCCAAGGTTGTTGCCGGTGTAGGCAACGGTGTAGTTGGGGTTGGCAAGTGTGCCTTGGTTGATGGCATAGGGTCCACCCGCAGCCGTCTCACCAGCGACACGACTTAATCCGCCGGTTAATGCATCGTTGAACAACAACCCGCTCTCAACGTAAGTCAGCGTAAGATCGTCCGTGCCGTAGACCTTGCTCTGTGGATTAGCGGTGACGGTCAGCGCCAGTTGCGCGACT
>DFWZ01000027.1:2746-2964 GCA_002381565.1 Gallionella sp. UBA4121 | reverse complement strand
ATTACGCCGGGCTTCGCAGCACTGGTGTTCAAGGCCTCGCGCGGCATCGAGGACATTTACGAGCTGACCTATATCCGCAAGGATGGTAGCCGCTTCCCGGCTGTGGTGTCGGTCACCGCGCTGCGCGACGATGACAACGCCATTATCGGCTACCTGTTGATCGGTACTGACAACACCGCCCGCAAGCAGGCGGAAGAGGCACTGCTCAAAGCCGGCGC
>DFWZ01000027.1:0-2440 GCA_002381565.1 Gallionella sp. UBA4121 | reverse complement strand
ATTTTCAACGTCGGCGCCGAGCGCATGCTGGGCTACACCGCTATTGAGGTAATGAACAAGATCACCCCGGCCGATATCTCCGATCCTGAGGAAGTCGTCGCCCGTGCTGCGGCACTGAGTGTTGAACTGGATACGCCGATTACGCCGGGCTTCGAAGCACTGGTGTTCAAGGCCTCGCGCGGCATCGAGGATATTTACGAGCTGACCTATATTCGCAAGGACGGCAGCCGCTTCCCGGCTGTGGTATCGGTCACCGCGCTGCGCGACGATGACAACGCCATTATCGGCTACCTGTTGATCGGTACTGACAACACCGCCCGCAAGCAAATCGAAGCCGAGAAGCAGCGTTTGCTCGATATTCAGGAAGCGACGAACAAGGAACTGCAACAAGCCAACATAACCTTGCAGGTCAGCGAGGAAAAACTCTCTGTCACGCTCAATTCCATCGGTGATGCGGTGATCGCTACTGATGCAAGAGGCTGTGTGACGCTGCTCAATCCTCTGGCCGAAAAGCTCACCGGCTGGACGCATAATGAAGCCGCCGGACATCCGATAAATGATATTTTTCACATCATCCACAAGGAAACCCGCCAGCCCGCCTTCGTCCCGGTAATGGATACGCTAAAAAAGGGCACAATACACGGCCTGGCCAACCACACAGTACTGATTTCAAAAAATGGCAGCGAGTGCGATATCGCCGACAGCTGTGCGCCGATACGCGACCGAGACGGGCTGGTGATCGGTGCCGTACTGGTGTTCCGCGATGTCACCGGAGAATATGCAGTGCAACAGGCTTTGCGCGATCAGCAGTTCTACACCCGCTCTCTCATCGAATCCAATATCGATGCGATCATGACCACCGATCCATCCGGCATTATTTCCGACGTCAACCAGCAGATGGTGGCACTCACCGGTCATACGCGCGATGAATTGATCGGCACGCCGTTCAAGAATTACTTCACCGATCCCGAGCGGGCCGAGGCGGGAATCAGGCGGGTGTTGAGCGAAAAGAAGGTCACCGACTATGAGCTCACCGCGAGCCACAAGAACGTCGGGGAAACGGTGGTGTCCTATAACGCAGCTACCTTCTACAATGCTGACGGAAAACTGCAAGGTGTGTTTGCTGCTGCACGCGATGTCACCGAACGCAAACGCCTGGATCAGATGCTGCATGACAAGAACACGGAGCTTGAGAGCGCCAAAGTCGTGGCGGAAAAAGCCAATCTTGCGAAATCGGATTTTTTATCCAGCATGAGTCATGAGCTGCGCACGCCGCTGAATGCCATCTTAGGCTTCGCCCAGTTACTGGAGGCAGGTTCACCGCCGCCTACGGCTACCCAGTTTGAAAGGCTGCACCAGATTATCAAGGCAGGATGGTATCTGCTGGAACTGATTAACCAAATCCTCGATCTCGCAGTGATTGAATCCGGCAGACTGTCACTGTCGCGTGAACCTGTGTTGCTGATCGATGTGATGCGCGAATGCCAGGCCATGATCGAACCGCAGGCGCACAAACGCGGCGTCAAGATGAACTTTATCCCGTTCGACAACAGTTGGTTTGCCAATGCCGATCGAACCCGGGTCAAGCAGGTGATGATCAACCTGTTATCCAATGCGATAAAATACAACCGGGAACATGGAACGGTCACTGTGGAGTGCACCGCAAGTCCGGAACGCATACGCATCAGCATCAAAGACAGCGGGACTGGATTGTCTCCGAAAAAGCTGGCGCAGCTATTTCAGCCGTTCAATCGTCTGGGCCAGGAGAATGGCAGCGAAGAAGGAACGGGCATCGGCCTGGTGGTCACCAAACAACTGGTAGCGCTGATGGGAGGCGCCATCGGCGTTGAAAGCACTGTCGGCGCGGGCAGCGAATTCTGGATCGAACTGATCCGGGACGCTACACCTCAACTAGCCGCTGGGAATAGCATGCCCGTAGAACAGCCTCTGCCATTTCAGAAAAATGCAAAGCAGCACACCCTGCTTTATGTGGAAGACAACCCGGCCAACCTGATGCTGGTCGAGCAAATAATTGAGAGCCGCCCGAATATACGCATGTTGAGCGCGCACGAGGGAAATTTCGGCATAGCGTTGGCGCGCACCCATCTCCCGGATGTCATTCTGATGGATATCAATCTGCCTGGCATCAGCGGTTTCCAGGTGCTGAAAATCCTGCGTGAAGATCCGCTAACGGCGCACATCCCGGTGCTTGCCATCAGCGCCAATGCCATGCTTCGCGATATTGAGAAAGGGCTGGAAGCCGGGTTTTTCCACTATCTCACCAAACCCATCAAGGTCAATGAGTTTATGAGTGCATTGGACGATGCGCTAAGTTTCTCTGAAATGAGATTGGTTAATACAAATGAGTCGGGCAAATAATGATGATTAATGAACAGGGAATTCTTAATGCCAGCATTCTGATTGTTGATGATATGCAATC
>DFWZ01000039.1 GCA_002381565.1 Gallionella sp. UBA4121 | reverse complement strand
CGTAAAGATGGCAGCCGCTTTCCGGCAGTCGTGTCAATCACGGCCTTGCGAGATGCTCAAGATGCCATCATCGGTTATCTGTTGATCGGCACGGATAATACCGCACGCAAGCAAGTTGAAGGAGAGCGGGTACTGCTCTTTAATGCATTGCAGAAAAACAACGTCGAGCTTGGGGCAGCCAAAATTGCGGCAGAAACAGCCAATCTTGCCAAATCAGAATTTCTTTCCCACATGAGCCACGAACTGCGCACGCCCCTGAACGCCATCCTCGGTTTCGCCCAGTTGCTAGAAACTAGCGAACCGTCGCCAACACTCATTCAGTTGATACGGCTGAACGAGATCCTCAAAGCAGGATGGTACCTACTTGATCTGATCAATGAGATTCTCGATCTTGCATTGATCGAGTCCGGCAAGTCGTCGATATCACTTAAACCGGTATCACTGTCCAAGGTCTTACTCGAATGTCAGGCCATGTTCGGACCGCAGGCAAAAGAAAGCAGCATTCATCTTCACTTTTACATGTTCGACAGCACTTGGTTTGTCCATGCAGATCAAACCAAGTTAAAGCAGATTTTAACCAACCTGCTTTCCAATGCGATCAAATACAACAGTGAACAGGGAACGGTCGAAGTGAAATGCTCCGAGAATGCTTCGGGACGGCTGCGTATCAGTGTCAAAGATAGCGGCGCTGGATTGTCTGCGGAAAAACTAGCGCAGCTATTTCAGCCATTCAACCGTCTCGGTCAAGAGGTCGGGATCAGGGAAGGAACGGGCATTGGCTTGGCAGTAAGCAAAAAATTGGTTGAAATGATGGGAGGCACTATTGGTGTGGAAAGTACCGTTGGAATGGGCAGCGAATTCTGGTTCGAACTTGTTCGGGACGATACTTCACAGCCTGCTGCAGTAATTCATCAGCCAGAAGAATATGTTTCGCAGCCCAAGGATGATGCGGCAGGCTACACCTTGCTCTATGTGGAAGATAATCTGGCCAACCTGATGCTGGTCGAGCAAATAATTGAGGATATCCCCCATATACACATGCTAAGCGCACGCGACGGAAAAACGGGTATCGTACTGGCGCAAGAGCAATTGCCGAATATTATTCTGATGGACATCAATTTGCCCGGTATTAGCGGGATAGAAACGATGATTCTTCTGCGCAAAGACCCAGTAACGAAACACATTCCCATTATCGCTCTCAGTGCTAATGCCATGTTGCGCGACATCGGCCAAGGACTGGAAGCAGGATTTTTCCGCTATCTTACTAAGCCCATCAAGATAAAAGAATTAACTGAAGCGCTGGATGCGGCGATGACATCAGTGGGAAAGAATCAACCGTCGGCGTGAATGCAACAAGTGTTGAATGCTTATTTTATTGAAATAGGAAGTGCGGTTCCGTCGCGTTTGGGCAATCTGCGACCTTCAAGCCGGCATAATTTCCTTTTTTTCTGTCTTTCAATCGGCTGCAAAGCCCACATTTTAGCCAGTAAACCCAAGCGATTTACAAACGTTTAACGACTGTTTACTGTCGCATAGCTGACCGTCGCTAGCCATTTTGGCTATAACAGGTATGATAATCATATAGCCGACCTCGCCTCTCCGATCTACGGTTTGGTGTAAAGTTAAGGTGCTGAAACCCTTTAATCTAAAGGAGAGCGCCATGAACAAGTACATTGGAATCGATCTGCATTCGAACAACAGTGTGGTGGTTGTAACAGATGAAGCAGATCGAATTATTTTTCAAAAGCGTTTGGCAAATAGCCTGAATGAAATACTGCCTGTGCTTGAACCGCACCGGGATGAATCCGTTGGCGTGGTGGTCGAATCGACATATAACTGGTATTGGCTGGTTGATGGCTTGATGGACGCGGGCTATCAGGTGCATCTGGCACACCCGTCTGCGATCAAGAAATACGAGGGACTGAAATACAGTGGTGATTTTGCCGATGCCACCTATCTGGCCCATCTGCTTCGCCTGGGATTATTACCGGAGGGCTATATCTTTCCCCGTGAATTGCGCGCAACACGAGATCTTGCGCGCAAGCGGATGCAACTGGTGCGCTGCCGGACGACGCAGATATTGTCGATCGAGAATATCCTGACGCGGGAAACCGGCGCACGCATGAGCAGTCGCCAGATCAAGGCGATGACCGCCGAAAGCATTGAAGCACTCGGGTTGAGAGACGATGTGGCTTTGGCGATGGAGTCCAATCGCGTGATTTGCCAGGCGCTGCAACAACAGATTGACGTACTGGAGAAGCGATTGGAATCCCAGGTAAAATTACAGCCCGGATACCAGCTCATCAAAACCGTTCCCGGTATTGGTCAAATCCTGGCCACCACGATCATGCTCGAAGCGGGGCCGGTGAGCCGATTCCCTGAGGTGGGGAACTTCAGCTCCTACTGCCGTTGCGTGGATAGCCTGCGTGAAAGCAATGGCAAGAAGAAGGGCTCGGGTAATACCAAGAACGGCAACAAGTATCTTTCCTGGGCTTTCATGGAAGCAGCGAATTTTGCGCTCATGTTTTGCCCGGAAGCTAAACGTTTTTATGAGCGCAAGAAGAGTCGAACTAATCGTATCGTGGCGCTCAAATCGGTTGCGCATAAACTGGCACGGGCCTGTTATTACATCCTGCGTGAGCAGCAGCCTTTCGAGGTGAAGCGATGCTTTGTTTAAAGTTTGGCCAAAGGCGGTGAGCCAGGGGTCGAGACTGGAGTTCAGCCAATGCTATGATTGGACGCCGCCTTTGTGCCATCTGTTTTATGCAACACTGAATCGCCCAAGTCGTGAGCCATTTTAGGACTGGAGTCGCAATGCGACAGCCACGAAAATGTGAAACAACCCTTTGGACTCGGCTTGGCACCAACGTTTCTCTGGGGTGGCAGTGCCACCAGGGCGATCGTAGGGCATCACGATACGCTTGATCTCGATGGGTGTCTGGTGCGATTCACTTCGCAACCAACTGAATGAGGAAACGGGCGCGGTTAAATTTGTATCAAGCTGGATGGCATGGCTTTATGTTTTATTGTATCGCAACCAGATTGCGATGATTTTATTTTGCCCTTGACTACCGGCCGACTAATGGGTGTCTCGTCAACAGTACGTCGCGACCGCCTGCAATCAGACGCGCTAATAAATTGCTGGAGCGAAAGTGGCGAAAGGCAGGTTTGTGGCGATGATTTCCGATGTGCGAAATAGCGTTGTGTGCCACAAGCTGATACTCAAGTAATTAAGTTTGAGGTTCCACTTTCAGATGTATAGCTGACATTGGATTATGTGCAAATAGATGAAACCAACTATCACTAAGTCAGCGGAATCCTATGGTGCTGCTGAATTATATATCGAGCATGACTAGCGAATGCTGTATGCTGCATGATGAAATTCTCTTAAAAAGTGCTTTATCCCAATACATCACATCTGCTGACAATTTTTTATGATCGCGATCAATATGACAGCAACTGGAATATCGCTGCGACATCAGATAATCAATGGTGTAATGGCAGAACACACTGAAGTGCCTGCCGCGATTGATTTATGGGAGCAGATGGCGACCCAACTCATTGCACTCGTCGGTGAAGATGGTTTCAATTCACTTTATGCGCGTAGCGTATTTCTTAGCCAGTCTACCTTCGCCTGGCTCGCGGCAAGCTCACTGTTACCCCAGACTGATCACCGATTCGCGAATTTAAAAACCACTCTTGAAGGACAAACTCCAGCGCAAGTCGTCAAAGCGAGCAGTTTTCTGCTGATCTCTTTCACCGACATTCTGGCCTCATTAATTGGCGAGCAGTTAACAGCACGTGTTTTGCAGACGGCCTGGGGCGTCGATGCGTTTTTTGACAAGCGCGAGCATAACGTTACTGATAGCGCCGACAAGATTTTGTCTGAGCACCCGAAGGAATTCAAAAAATGAGTAATAAGATAAGCATACGTCGTCTTCTGACCGGCGTACCCGGTTTGGACAGCCTGTTGGGCGGCGGTATTCCGGAATTCTCGTTTAACCTGATTGCAGGCACGCCGGGCAGCGGAAAAACAACGCTCGCCCATCAGATCATGTTCTCGCAGGCAAACCTGAATAATCGAGCCCTGTTCTTCACGGTACTCGGGGAGCCTGCTTTGAAGATGCTCCGTTATCAACAGCAGTTTCCATTCTTTGATATCGATAAAATTAATGAATCAATCCGCTATGTCAACCTGTCTGCCGATCTCCTAGGGGGGGATTTTGAACGTGTATTGTCAAGCATAGCCGAAGAAGTGAAAAACTATGCGCCCAGCCTTGTATTCGTTGACTCGTTTCGATCCGTTGTGCAGTCAGCAAAGCAGATGAAACAGGGAGTCTCTGAGTTACAGTATTTCGTTCAGCAACTGGGTATGCAGATGACGAGCTGGCAGGCAACCACTTTTTTGATCGGTGAATATTTGACGCCGGAATCAGAGTCCAACCCTGTCTTTACAGTCGCGGATGGCATCCTGTGGCTTTCGCAGAATTTGCAGCACAATTCAACTGTGCGCAAGATACAAGTAGTCAAAATGCGCGGTCAGGCTCAGGTTCCTGGTTTACATACGTTTCGCATCAGTGATGAAGGCATTCAGGTTTTTCCGCGTGCCATTATCAAACATGATGCAACGGCTATGCCGGCCATCAAGGTACTCACTGGCGAGAAACGTGTTCCGATGGGCGTGCCGGGTCTGGACGAAATGCTGGGTGGCGGCTTGCCGGCTGGATATTCGCTACTCTTGGTCGGGCCATCCGGCTCCGGGAAAACCATATTGGCGACAGAATTTCTCGCCGAAGGGATACGCCGTGGTGAACCCGGTGTAATTGCTGCATTTGAGAAGAGCCCCAGCCAACTACTGAACAACAAGTTACAAGCGCTGATTAAGGCGGGACAAGTTGGAGTGATCGACACACGCTCACTGGATTTGTCGATTGATGAAACCTTGCATGATCTGATCGCCATGATTAATCGAATGCAGGCAAAGCGCGTCGTCATTGACTCGCTGTCCGGATTCGAACTGGCACTGGCACCCGAGTTCAGCGAAGATTTTCGTGG
>DFWZ01000061.1:2744-20250 GCA_002381565.1 Gallionella sp. UBA4121 | reverse complement strand
ATCTGGTACAGGTCGATGTAGTCGGTCTGCAGGCGTTTCAGGCTGGCATCGACTGCGGCATTAAGATGATCGCGATTGACGCGCGGGCCGTTGCGTATCCAGGAAAATCCGCGCGAGGGGCCTGCGATCTTGGTGGCGACGATGAGCTTCTCGCGCTGCTGTCGTTTGAGCCAGGAGCCGATATGGCTTTCGGTCAGGCCTTGCGTCTCGGCGCGCGGCGGGACAGGGTACATCTCGGCGGTGTCGATGAAATTGACACCCTGCGCCACGGCCATATCGAGCTGTTGATGTGCATCCTGCTCGCTGTTCTGTTCGCCGAAAGTCATTGTGCCCAGAGACAGAACCGACACATTCAGATCGCTGCCGCCTAATTTTCTGTATTCCATGTTCGCTCCCAAAACAAGATTTTAGCTATTTTAATCGCTTCCGCGTGATAGTACGTGTAGATAAGCATGCTGGTCCGGTTTTGCTGCATGTTGCCATCCGGCCTGACGAATTTGAGTTCATGGCAGGTTGGCTGTAACCCGTCTGTAACTTTACAGGTTTATCCTCTCAGAGGATAATCGCGGGGGATTTGCGCAAGACGCTTGCAGGTTCTCCTGCGCTTGCCTCATCTACAATAAAATGATCCCGGCAACGCGCGCTTTTCTACCTGCCAGCTCGCCGGGTGCTCAACGATCAGGTTTTCGTCCTCACCAGTTCTTCAGCCGATTAAAAGTGACCTGATGGCGTTCAGTCAGAGACAGTCGTGGCATCACTTCACGTGAATTTGCTTTTACCAGAAAGATTGTTCTATGCGTTTTGAAATATGCTGCTCGCTGCTGTTGATGTGTGGATTTGCATCCTTGAGTCATGCCGATACGACCGATGAGGAAGAGGCTTCGGCCCGGTTGCAGGTAACCTACAACTGGCAGAAACACCCGGCTTTTCAGGCCGCATACACAGGGCCGAACAGCATCATTCCGACTTCTGAAAAGATGTATACGTTTGCGACGACCGCCTATCTTGGGATGCGCCTGTGGCAGGGTAGCGAAGTCTATCTGGATACCGAGTTTTCACAGGGCGTGCCTTTTTCCACCAATCTGGTTGGCATGGGCGGCTTCACTAATGGCGATATCACCCGTGCCGCCGGGGCCAAGATCACGCCGTACCGGCAACGTCTTTTTTTGCGTCAGACATGGAGCAACGGTGGAGAATCCCAGCGTACCGAATCCGGTGTCAACAACCAGATGGCGGGCTGGGTAGACAGAAATCGTGTCGTATTGACGGTGGGCAACTTTTCTACACTCGACGTGTTTGATCCGAATACCTATGCTAAGGATGCACGGACCCAGTTCATGAACTGGGGGAACTGGACTTATGCTGCCTACGACTATGCGGCCGATGCGCGCGGTTTTGGCTGGGGTTTTGCGACCGAATGGTACCAGGATGACTGGGTGTTGCGATTTGGCCGCATGACGGGACCTGCCTTGCCCAATGGGCTGCCAGTCGATCAGTCGATTTTCAAACACTATGGCGATCAGATTGAGATCGAGCACGAGCACTCGCTGTTCGGGCACACCGGACGGGTGCGGGTGCTGGGCTGGCGCGACCGTGCGAAGCTTGCCAGTTTTAGCGATGCACTTGTGTGGCTAAAAGCCAATCCCGGTAATTACACGGGCCCCGCTGCGCTGCTTGCAGTGCGCGGATCGGAAAAAAACAAATTCGGTGTCGGTCTTAACATCGAGCAGGAAATCAACAGTAATACCGGTTTCTTCATGCGTATCATGCAGACGGACGGGCGTACCGAAACTTACGCTTTCACCGAGGTAGACGGTTCGCTGTCGACCGGCGTTACCGTCAAGGGAGGCGCCTGGGGGCGCTCTGATGACGGAGTCGGTCTGTCTTTAATGCGCAATGTATTGTCACAAGATCGGCGCCGCTTTCTGGAAGCCGGCGGGATTTCGTTCTTCATCGGGGACGGCAGGTTGAATTATCGTCCGGAGGACATATTCGAAGGCTATTACAGCTTCGGGCTTGCCAAAGGCGTCTGGTTGACCGCCGACTACCAGCGTATGCAGAACCCCGCTTTCAATGCCGATCGCGGGCCGATTGATATTTATGCGCTGCGCTTCCATTCAGAGTTTTAACGTTCAACGCTGAAGTAAAGCGGTTGATGAGAAATTACAGTAAACTCTCAGCCAAATCTGACCGGTTGCGTTACGCTGAGTTTTTGGGAGCGATATAAAGGCATGAATCCGTTGGCGGATCAAACCGTTAAAACACTGGAGCGCGGCAAACGGCGCGCCGAGTCCTTGTTGCACGCCATCTTGCAGACGATTCCCGATCTGGTCTGGCTCAAGGATGAAGCGGGCGTTTATCTCGCCTGCAACCGGATGTTCGAACGTCTGTATGGTGCGGCGGAAGCGGACATCATCGGCAAGACGGATTACGACTTTGTGAATCGTGAGCTGGCTGATTCGTTTCGCGAACACGACCTGATGGCCATGCAAGCGGATAAGATTGACATCACGGAGAAATGGATCACCTTTGCCGATGACGGGCAGCGCATTTATGTCGAGACACTCAAATCTGCGATGTATGATGACAAGGGCAATCTGATAGGCGTATTGGGCATTGCCCGCGACATGACCGAACGTCGTGCCGATACTGCCCGCATCAACCGGCTTACCCAGCTTTATGCCGCGTTGAGCCAGTGCAATCAGGCCATCGTGCGAACTACCTCCGAGGCTGAACTGTTTCCGCAAATTTGCCTGGATGCCGTGCGCTTCGGCGGCATGAAAATGGCGTGGATCGGCATGCTGGATGAGGCAAGCGGACAGGTCAAACCCGCGGCCTTTTACGGTGCAGGTTCGGAATATCTGCAAGACATCGATATTTCAGTGGATGCCGATCTGCCCTCCGGGCGAGGACCCACGGGAATGGCGATACGCGAAAACCAGCCGTTCTGGTGCCAGGATTTTTTGCACCATCCGGCAACAAAAGCCTGGCATGAGCGAGCCGCGTATTTTGGATGGGGGGCGTCCGCCTCGCTGCCGCTGCATAGAAATGGTGTTCCCGTCGGTGCTTTCACCCTCTATTCCGCTGAAGTCAACGCCTTCGATGAAGCAGCACGCGATCTGCTGATCGAGATGGCGATGGACATCAGCTTTGCGCTGGATAACTTCGATCGTGAAGCGGAGCGTAAACGTCTTGAATTGCAGAGTGAGAACGAACGATCCGTACTGGAGTTGCTGGCCCGTGGCGAGTCGTTGCCGGCCTTGTTGAGTCACCTGGCCGGCAGTTATGAAGCAATGTATCCGGGCATGCTGTGTTCGGTATTGCTGTTAAGCCAGGATGGCCGGCATCTTGTGCATGGCGCGGCGCCGAGTTTGCCTGCGGCTTATTGCAAAGCCATTGATGGGACGGCCATAGGGGAAAATACAGGCTCATGCGGCACGGCGGCCTGCACCGGAAAAACGGTCATCGTCACGGATATCGCCCATGATCCGTTATGGCAGGACTACAAGGAGCTGGCGCTGGAAAATGGGCTGGCGGCTTGCTGGTCTGTGCCGATTTTATCAACTCAGGGGCAGGTGCTGGGTACCTTTGCGCTTTATTATTCGGCATCGCGCAGCCCTCAAGCCGCTGAAATGGCCGCCCTGGAACGCGGCGCGCACCTGGCAAGTTTAGCGATTGAGCGTGCACAGAGTGAGGCGCGCATTGTGAAACTCGCTAACTTCGACGCTCTCACAGGCTTGCCCAATCAGATGTTATTGAAGGACAGGATTGCGCATGCCATGAGCATGTCGCAGCGGGGCGCTGCCCAGATGGCGGTACTGTTTCTGGATCTTGATCACTTCAAGAATATCAACGATACGCTGGGTCATCGCATCGGCGATGAGTTGCTGATCCAGCTGGCAGCACGCTTGAAAGCCCTGCTGCGTGAAGAAGATACGCTGTCGCGTCTGGGCGGCGATGAGTTTATTCTGGTGTTGACCGCTATAAATGCCGATGGTGCTGCGCATGTGGCGGAGAAAGTATTGGCGACGGTGGCGCAGGCATATCATATTGACCAGTTTGAACTGGTGGTGACGCCTTCAGTGGGTATCGCCATGTATCCTTCTGATGGCACGGATTTCGACAGACTGTACCAAAGCGCCGATGTGGCGATGTACCGCGCAAAGATGGATGGACGCAACTGTTTTCGTTTTTATACTGCCGAGATGCAGGAACGTTCGGCCAGGCGTTTGCAACTGGAAAATGCACTGCGTCACGCATTGGCACGCAAGCAGTTTCAGTTGCATTACCAGCCTCAGATATCCATGCAGGACGGGCGGGTCACCGGCGCGGAAGCCTTGCTGCGCTGGCAACATCCTGAGCTGGGCATGGTGTCGCCGGCAGAATTTATCCCGGTCGCAGAGGAGAGCGGGCTGATTCTGAGTATAGGCGAATGGGTGCTGCGCACGGCGGTACAACAAGCCAAGCGCTGGATGGACAGCGGACAGACGGCGATAACGATAGCGGTGAATCTCTCGGCCGTTCAATTTCGTCAGGCGAACCTGCCTGAATTGGTCGTACAGATTCTCGAAGAAGCCAATTTGCCGCCTCAGTATATCGAACTGGAGCTGACCGAAAGCGTGGCGATGGAAGTGCCGCTGGCAGCAATTGCGGTGATGGATGAGCTTTATGCACGCGGCATCCGCATGTCTATTGATGATTTTGGCACGGGTTATTCCAGTTTGAGTTACCTGAGAAAATTCAAAATCAACAAGCTCAAAATAGACCAGTCCTTCGTGTGCAATATCACCGAAGATACTGAAAGCCATGCAATCGTGACGGCCATTATTACGCTCGCCGGCAGCCTGGGATTTCAGACGATTGCGGAGGGCGTGGAAACAGCCGGGCAACTGGAATTTTTGCGCCTGAAAGGTTGTAATGAGGCGCAGGGGTATTACTTCAGCAAACCGCTGGACGCCTTGCAGTTCGAGATGTTCATGCGCGACCGGGCAGCCGGTTAACAAAAGTCTGAATTCCTCACATTATTCCGAACTTTGCTTGTCAGCAGGGGTGCTATCTTGCTATTGTCGCGTATGTTTTCTGGATAGGCGCGATAGCGTTGCTATCCGCACAATAAGGCAACTGCATGTCATCCAATTTTAAGTTTCGCTTAGTCGACAACGACAGCGAAGAATATCTCGCCCAGTCTCAAGCCATACAGGAAGCCCGCGCTCATCAGGAGGCTGAGACGCAGGCCGGATTCACTGCGCAGGCGCGCGCGCGTGCCGAAGCGCATGGACGCGCCATCGCACAAGCACGTGTGAAAATGGAAATGGAATTGATCGCCCGGCTGGAGGCCAAATCTCAGGATGAGACGCGGTTATCCGAGCTGGCACAAGCTCGCCTGGAAGTCGAGAAACAGCTGGCGCACGAGTTGAGCGAGAAGCTGTTGCTGGAACAAAGGCTGGAGGAAGAAAATCAGGCGAGGTTGCTTGCCGAACGCCAGGCCCAGGAGGCGTTGACGCAGCGTTTGCAGGCCGAACAACTATCCCTCGCAGTGGCGGCAAACAAGGCGCGTGCCGAACGTGAGTTGCACGATCTGCTCGAGCAACAAAATTATGCTGAACAGGCGGCACAACAACGTGCCGAAGCTGAAATATACGCCATTCGGGTTAAGACTGATCTGCTTCAGGCGCAAGCCGAGCAGGCGGTGGCCGAACGCATGGCGGCTGAACAGTTGCAGCGAAGCCTGGCTGAAGCAAAGATGCAACAGGAGACAGAGGCGTTGCGTCTGGCCCGGGAAAGAGCCGATAGCGAGCAGTATGAGGCGGAGCAAACGGCTAAGCGTCTTGAGGCTGAACGCGAAGCGGCAAAAGCCGCAGAAAATCGTAGCCGGTTAGAGCAGCAAGCCGCCAGCCTCGTGCAGGAAAAAATCACCACTGACCATGCGATTGCGCGCCTGTTTCAGGAGCAGGTCAGGCAAGAGCAGGAAATCACGGCGCTTCTTGGCGCAAAGAAAATTGCCGAGCAGGCGGTAGCAGATGCGATTGATGCGAGAGCCAAAGGAGAGTCTGACGCGATTGCTGAACTCGAAGCCAGGTTGCAGGCGGATCGTGATGCCGCACAGGCGGCGGCAGCGCGATCGGATGCGGAAAAAGCCGCACTCGCCCTGGCAAATCAGCGCCGTCAGGCTGATGAAGAGGCACAGGCCTCAGCCGTGGCACGCATGCAGCATGAGCGACAGGCCTATGAGGCGGCAAAACAACGCACTGAGGCCGAGGCATGCGCCCGCATAGAGGCGGAACGTAAAGCCGCCGCCGAGCAGGAAACCGCAGAATTATGGCGAATCCGGGCCGAAGCCGATAGAAAGCTGGCTGACCAGCATGAACAAACGAATGCATTGCTGCTCAAGGCGACACAGGATGCGAATGAACGGCTGGAGTGCGAAAGTCTGGCCTTTCATGCTGCGGCTCAAAAACTGGCGGCCGAGCGCGATCAACTGTTTTTATCACAACAACGCGCCGAGGCGGAAATGCAGGCGGCTCAAGCGCTGGAGTTGCAGTTGCAGGCGGAAGCCCGTGCGATTAACACGGCAAACGAGCGGATCAGCGCCGCACGGGATGCACAGCTTGCTGCTGAAGAAAGAATGCAGACCGAGGCAGCATTGCTGCAAAACGAACAGCAATGCGAACAGGCAGAACAGCTTGCCAGACTGAGTTTGCTGGAACAGTTAAACCTTAAAAACGCGGCATTGCAAGCTGCGCAATTGCATGCCGAAGCCTTGAACAATGAGAAACTGGCTGTCGAAAACAGCTTGCAGGCAGAACAGGCGTTAATATCGGTGGTTGAACAAAAGGTATCGGCTATCGAACAGGCAACGAAGGAAGCGTTGCGTCGTGCCGAGCTTGAAGCGGATGCGCTAAAGGTTGCGCAGGCGCAGCTTGAGGCACAGACGCGCGCCATAGCAGAAACTGAAGCCAGGATGGCGGCCGAGTTGCTGGCTATCGAATCTGACAATCAACGCGTTGAAATGGAAGTGCGAGCAAAAAAAATAGCCGAAACGACGCAGCAACTCAACGAGCGCGCGAACAGGGATACAAAAGAGCAGGAGCTGGCCGCGATACGCGTCTTGAATATGGCCAGGCTGCACGCCAGCGCACAGAGGCGTGCACTCAAGCAAAAAGAAGAGCATATTCACACTGAGGCGCTCGCGACCGCCGCTTTGCAGCGGCAAATGACCGAGGCCAAACTGGCTCACGAGCAACTTTTGCAGCGTGCCGAGAACATGGCTGCGCTACGCGTGGCTGAGGAACATAAAGCAGCACAATTGGAGCAGGAGCGTATAGGCCGCGAGGCTAAGGCATCTGTCGCGGCGCGCAAGCAGGCGGAAGCCGCCGAGGCTGCCATTATGACGGCCGAAGCATGCGAACAGTTGGCACTGCAGTTGGCAGAACAGGAAAAACTGCGTTTTGAGCACGAGCGTGAATTGCAGGTGCAGCTCGAACAACGCGCCGCCATCGAGGGGCAAGCGGCTGCCGCAATGCAGGCGCGTCTGGCAGCAGAGCAGCAGGCTTACTATGCTGAACAGGAACAAATTCGCAGTGAAAAACTGGCGCAGACGGCCTTGCAGCAACGCGAGCACCTGGCAGAGGCTGCCCGTCTGGCCGCCGTTGAACGCGAGAAGACGGCCCTGAAGTTGGCAGAACAAGAGCAGTTGCGTCTGGCGCACGAGCGTGAATTACAGGTGCAGCTGGAGCAGCGCGCAGCCCTTGAGACGGAAGCTGCTGCCGCCTTGCAGGCTCGCGTTGTTGCAGAACAACAGGCATGTGAGGCCCAGCTGGCAAGAATTGCTGCCGAGCAAGCGGCGCAACAACTGGCCGGCGCGCATGAAGAGTCGCAACGTCAGGCTTTGCTGGCCGAAGAGGAAAAAATTCGTCGTGACAGTGCCGCTATAACGGCAATGCAGCAACGCATGCACATGGCCGAGGTGGCTCGTCTGGCTGCCTCGGAGCGCGAACAGCTGGAAAACCGGCTGGCCGGACAGGAGGGCAAACAGTTCGAACTGGAGCGTGCTTTGCAAGCTGCCCTGTCGCATAAACAATTGCTTGCAGAGGAGTCTGTACGGACGACGCAGGCCAGGATTGAAGCGGAACATCTGGCAAGCCTGGCTGAACAGGAAAAAATTGCCGCAGAACAGCAGGCACAGCGACTGGCCAGTGAACACGAAGAAGTGCAACGTCAGCTTGCTGAAACTGAACAGGATAAGGTTCATCGTGAAGCATCTGCGCTTGCTGCAACACGGCAACATGAGCAGATAGCCGAGGCAGCACGGCTTCTCGCGGTTGAAAGCGAGCAGATGGCCTTGAAGTTACTCGAACAAGAGCAGCAGCATCTGGCGCAGGAGCGTCAGTTTCAGTCACAGCAAGAGCAGCGTGTCGCACTCGAGGCACAAGCGATTGCCACATTGCAGGCACGTATTGCCGCGGAACAGCAGGCGAGCTTTGCTGAGCAGCAGAAAATAGCCGCAGAGCAGCATGCGTTGAGCCTGGCAGTGGCTCATGAAGAATCGCTACGCCAGGCGATTCTGGCCGAACAGGAGCAGGTTCGCCGCGAAGAACTGGCAATGGCTGTCGCGACAGAGCGTGCAAAAACTGCCGACGACGCCAGACTCGCCGCTGTCGAACGCGAGCGGATGGAAAATCAGTTGATACGACAAACAAGGTTGCAGATCGAGCGGGAACAGGCCTTGCAGGAAGCGCTTTCCTATAAACAGACGATTGCAGAAAAAACTGCGCAATCCAAGCAGGCTCGTATTGAAGCCGAGCAACGGCTCATCGATGCAGAGCAAAAACAGCTTGCAGTTGAACAGGCGGCACAGCACCAGGCGGATGAACAGCTCATCGCAATTGGGCAGCAAGCAGAAGAAGTTGCGCTCAGTATTGCCAGGGTTAGTGAGCAGCGTATCGCTCAGCAACAGCGTGCTCTGGAAGCCGAACAGGCGAGGCAGCAGGCGCAGCAGCTGGAACTTCAGGCCGCGACCGAGCAGGCCGCCATTGCGGAACAGGTCGAACAAGTCGCCGTGCAAAGGCAGCTGGAACAGCAGCAATTGCTGGAGCAACAGCAATTGAGACTGGCGACCGAGCAACAGCTGCTGGCTGTGACGGAACAACGTCTGGCGGCCGAGGTGCAGGCTGATGCGGCTGCGGCAGAACAAGTTGCTGCCGAGCAACTGGCCACCGTGCAAGCACAGGAAAAAGCGATGCTGGAAAAGCTGGCTGCACAGCAGGCACGAGAGTTGGCCGAGTTTGATGAGCAGCAAACCCGGCTGCTGGCAGCGCAGGTTGAGCAATCGCGTGTTGCGCTGGCGCCTCACCTTGCCATGTCACGGCAGCGAAAAATCAGTCACCTGGTTAAGGCAACGGCAGGGTTGCTGACTGCCGCGGTGCTGTCAGGCTATTGCTGGATATATTTCAGTGGTCGCACTGAGAGTACTCAGACCACCAGGCCGGCGGTTGCAAAGGTTGAACCGCCTGGGTCGAAAGAGATTCAAGCGGATGAAACACCGCTTCATCCTGGCATGTTGAAACTATCAAAACAGCTTAAACAGCCTTAGAGTTTTTCCAGCAGATCGTTGAGAAACACGCTGCTGTCCCGCGGGTTGGCGAGAATTTCGCCGCTGATCCAGAACACGTCTTCGGCACGGCTACCCAGCGTGTTGATCTTGGCGCGATGCAAACGGATGTCATGTCTGTCCAGGATTTGTGCGATGCGTGCCAGCAATCCCGGTCGGTCACCGGCTATCAGCGAGAGTATGTACATGCCACGTTTATCCCTTTCAATATTGACTTTGGTATTGATCGGGAAGTGTTTTAGCTGGCGGCTTACCCGTCCGCTCGAGACGGGTTCAACCGGCTTGGCCAGCACGATTTTCTGAGTCAGTTCAAATTCGATGTAGTTCATCAGATCACGATAAGCCATTTCGCTGCGGGTGATTTCCATAATCTGGAAACTGTTCAGGGCATAGCCATGCTGGGTAGTGTGGATCTTTGCCTCGACGATGGTGTAATGCATGTGCGAAAAAAACGCACAGATGCGCGCGAACAGATGGCGTTGATCTGGGCAGTACACCATCACCTGCAAGCCTGTACCGGCGCGGCTCAGACGTGTCTTGACGACAGGCGTAGCGCTGTTGACCCTGAAGGCCAGCAACCGGCTGTGCCAGGCGATTTCCTGTGCTTCGTGATCCAGAAAATAGCTGTCGTCGAGTTGTGCCCAGAGCAATCGATAGGATTCCGGGGAGATTGCATATAAATTCAGCGTAGCGGCGGCGGCTTCGCGTATTTCAGCCAGGTGATTGGCCGTTGCGCCTTCTTTCAGATAACGGCGCGTCAGCTGGAACAGGTCTTCCATCAGCTTTGCCTTCCAGGCATTCCATACTTTGGGGCTGGTACCCTGCACGTCGGCAATGGTCAAAAGATAAAGCGCGACCAGATAGCGGTCACTCCTGATTTTGTCGGCAAATACGGCGATCACCTCCGGATCGGCCAAATCCTGCTTCTGCGCGGTGGCGGACAGTGTGAGATGTTGCTCGACCAGCCAGACCACCAGATCACTGTCATCCAGGCTCAGCTGGTGTTGAGTACAAAACAGGCGCGCATCCTTCTTGCCAAGTTTTGAATGATCACCTCCGCGCCCTTTGGCGATGTCGTGAAACAGGCCGGCGATATACAATACTTCAGGCCGGGCAAATTCACTCATCAGCTTGTTGCAGAGCGGAGTTTCAGGTGCGTGTTTGAGCAGCGCGAAACGGCGCAGATTGCGAACCACCATCAGGATGTGTTCGTCTACGGTGTATACGTGGAACAAGTCATGCTGCATCTGGCCGACTATGCGCCCGAAAGCCGGGATGTAGCGTCCCAGAATGCCGTACTGGCGCATGCGGCGCAGTGCATGGTTGACGCCTGTCGGTTGACGCAGTATTTCCATGAAGCGCGCCCGGTTCAACGGGTTGCGGCGAAATGCCGCGTTGATATGCGGCTGCGCACGCCACAAGGCGCGCAACGTTCTTGCGGTGAGATCCGTCAACTCGGGGTTTTGCTGCAGGATTAAAAAAAGTTCGAAAATCGCCTCGGGAGTGTGCTCGAATAACTGCTCATCGCGTATTTCCAGCAAGTTGCCGATGGTGATGAATCGCTCATTCAGCGCGTGCTGCGGGGGTGTTTCGCGAAATAGATAGTCGTGCAGATTTTGCAGCAAAATGGTATTGAACTGGCGCACCGCCAGTTTGGTGCGGTAATAGCGCTGCATCAAATGCTCGCTGGCGCGGCGATTGGCCGAGGCTGTGATGCCCATTTGTTCTGCCAGAGCGGTTTGAAAGTCGAACAACAAACGGTCTTCACGGCGATGGGCCAGGTAATGCAATCGCGTGCGCAGCGTCTGCAGCAGTGTGTCGTGCCGTGCAATCTGGCGTGCTTCCGTGCTGCTTATCAGCCCGGCGTTAGCCAGTTCCGTCCAGCGTGTGCCAAGACCGGCTGCGCGACTGATCCAGGTAACCGTTTGCAGGTCGCGCAAGCCACCCGGACTCTCCTTGAGGTTGGGTTCAAGATTGAAATCCGCATCGTCAAAACGTGCATGACGCAGCTGTTGCTCGTGCAGCTTGGCTTTGAAAAAATCTCGCGGGTCGAGTTGTTGCGTAACGGCTGTGCGCAGTTGTTCGAACAGGTGTGCATTGCCACAGAGCAGGCGCGCCTCGAGCAGATTGGTCTGCACCGTGATGTCGGACGATTCGGTTATGCATTCCGCTACGGTACGGATGCTGTGGCCTACCTCCAGGCCGATGTCCCACAGCAGGGCTATCAGTTCGTGCAGTTTGTGCTGCAAGGCTTCATCCGGCTCACCGCTGAGCAGTATCAGCAGGTCTATATCCGATTTTGGATACAATTCGCAGCGACCGTAACCGCCGACCGCGATCAGCGCCAGACCATACGGAAAATCCAGTTGTTGCCAGATGAGGCGCAAGTGCCGGTCTATCAGTTTGCTGTGTGCTTTGAGCAGGTGTGCGGCCTTGCCCTGTTGCAGGAACATTTGTTCAAGACTGAGCCGGTCGCGGCGCAATGACTCGCGCTGCTCGGTAATGTTACAGCGTTGAGATGTGTCCGGCATGCTGGTTGGTCTATAAAGGGGGCGGGGCAGGGCATCCTGCGGAGAGGGTCAACACTTCAAAGCCTGTCTCGGTGACGAGTATGGTGTGTTCATATTGCGCTGACAGACTGTGATCCCGTGTCACGACGGTCCAGCCGTCGCCCAGTTGCTTGATCTCCTTTTTTCCGGCATTGATCATCGGTTCGATGGTGAATACCATGCCGGCTTCCAGCCTCAATCCCGTTTTGGGACGACCATAATGCAGCACTTGCGGTTCTTCGTGAAATTTCGCGCCGATACCATGACCGCAGAACTCGCGCACCACGCTGTAGCCCAGCGGTTCGACGAAACTCTGAATCGCATGGCCCACATCGCCCAGATAGGCGCCAGCCTTGACCTTGCGGATGCCGCGCCACATGGATTCGTATGTGGTCTCACACAAGCGCCTGGCCTGAATCGAGGGTTCGCCGATATAAAACATGCGACTGCTGTCGCCGTGATAACCGTCCTTGATCACCGTGATGTCGAGATTGATGATGTCGCCATTTTTCAGCACTTTCTCGCTAGGCACACCATGGCAAATCTGGTGGTTGATCGAGGTGCAGATGGATTTTGGATAAGGGGTGTGTCCGCCGGGCGCGTAGTTGAGCGGCGCTGGGATCGCATGTTGAACATCGACAATGAGGTCGTGACACAGCTTGTCCAGTTCGTTGGTGGTAATGCCGGCTTTAACGAAAGGGCCGATGTAATCGAGTACTTCGCTGGTCAGGCGACCGGCGATGCGCATTTTCTCGATTTCCTGAGGGGTTTTGATGGAAACTGACATGTGTATTCAATCTGTTAAAAGTAATTGAGGATAGCACGAGAGAGATATTCCCGACAAATACGTTCGGGAATGACGCGCTCGGGAATCGAAGCCATGTTCAGTCGGGATGGCAATTGCTACACACCTTGCTTCAGGCTGGCAGAAATGAAGTCATCCAGATCCCCGTCCAGCACCCCCTGAGTGTTGCCGACCTCGTAATTGGTGCGCAGATCCTTGATGCGTGACTGATCCAGCACGTAGGAGCGGATCTGGTGTCCCCAGCCGATGTCGGTCTTGCCGTCTTCCATCACCTGTTTTTCCTCGTTGCGTTTGCGCAGCTCTTCTTCGTACATGCGCGATTTCAACATCGCCATCGCTTCTGCGCGGTTACGGTGTTGCGAACGGTCGCTCTGGCATTGCACCACGATGTTTGTCGGGATGTGGGTGATACGCACCGCCGAATCAGTCTTGTTGATGTGCTGACCACCCGCACCTGAGGCGCGATAGGTGTCCACGCGCAGGTCGGCAGGGTTGATGTCGATCTCGATCGAGTCATCCACTTCCGGATAGACGAACACGCTGGAAAACGAGGTGTGTCGGCGGTTGCCCGAATCGAACGGCGATTTGCGCACCAGTCGATGCACGCCTGTCTCGGTGCGCAGGTGTCCGAAGGCGTATTCGCCGATTATCTTGATGGAAGCGCCTTTGATGCCGGCGACTTCGCCGTCGGATTGCTCCAGTATTTCCACCTGAAAACCCTTGCGTTCGGCATAGCGCAGATACATGCGCATCAGCATGGACGCCCAGTCCTGTGCCTCGGTGCCGCCGGAACCCGCCTGAATGTCGATGAAACAGCTGTTCGGGTCCATCGGATGGTTGAACATGCGGCGAAATTCCATGTCCGCAACGCGATGTTCAATATCAGCAATGTCGGCGGCTGTGCTGTTCAATGAGTCTTCGTCATTTTCCGCCTGCGACATTTCAAACAACTCGGCAGCGTCAGACAGGTCTTGCTGGATTTTACCCAGGCCTAATACCACGCCTTCGAGCATTTTGCGTTCGCGTCCCAACTCCTGCGCGCGCTTGGCATCCTGCCAGATGGCAGGATCCTCACTGAGTTCGGAAACTTCGGTCAGGCGTTCCTGTTTGGTATCGAAGTCAAAGATACCTCCGCAATTCGGCGCTGCGCAAGGCCAGGTCCTGCAACTGATTGTTAAGTGAGTTGATTTGTTCTGCTTCCATGATTTTGTCTCTATAAATTTGTTATTAGGGCGAATCGCGGTGTCGCGTGCTCGCTTACTCCTCGCCTATCGGGACGATATGTCTCGTCATTCGCGGCGCGGCCCCTTGCGCTTTATCCCGAAAAACAATTTTCCAGGATTGAACGAGATATGTCGCCAGGTTGGGAAGTTTGTAATTATAGCGCAAACAGGCCGATCAGCACCCCACAAGCGATGGCCAGGAAACCGATGGAAACCTGTTTTGCGAGGCTTTTGCCGCCTAAGAAAATAATCAGGCCGAACTTGAAGGCAAGGTTGGAGAGGAAGGCGATGGTAATGGCCGTGACGGTCTGGTGTTCGCTCAGTTGGCCGAGATTGAACAGGCGCAGGCTGGACAGGGTGATGGCATCCACATCGGTCAGTCCCGATATCAGGGCTGCGACGTACAAACCTTGACTGCCCGCAATGTCTTTCATCCAGGCCGAACCCAGTAACACGGCGACATACAGTAAGCCGAAACCGATGGCAGTGTGCAATTCGGCAGGGTTGCGCGTCTGTGGAACAGAGAGTTCAGTTTCATGACTCATCTTGCGCCAGTTGTACAGGGCGACCAGCAAGCCAAACAGCAGACCGCTGGCCAGTATCGGTAACAGCCTGGGCAACACACCGTGTGCGACCACGGCGCTGACTACCATCAGACGCAGCACGACGACCAGGCTGGCAATGACGATCACGGATGCGGCAAGGTTTAGCGTGGTTTGATCGGACTTGCTGTTTTTTGCATAAAGCATCGTGGTCGCGGTACTGGAAGCCAGCCCGCCAAAAATACCCAGAAATAGCGCACCATAACGTGCTCCGGCTACATGCAAGGCGATATAACCCGCAAGACTGATGCCGGAGATCAGCACCACCATCAGCCAGGCCTGATGCGGATTGACAGCCTGGTAAGGGCCGTAATTCTGATCGGGCAGGATAGGCAGCACGATGAAGGTCAGTACCGAAAATTGCAGTACGGCGACCAGGTCTCGACGCGTCAGTTTTTGTGAAAACCCTCGCAATTCGGGTTTGAAATAGAGCAGGGCGGTCACTCCGATTGCCAGCATCACGGCGAGCCTGGTGTAGTCATACCAGATCATCGCGCCCAGACTGTAACTGAGCAGCAGGGCGATCACGGTGGTGGTGCCGGGATCATCATTTCCGTCACTTTTATGGAGATATGAAGAGATGATCATGCCGGCCACGGCCAGCAAGCCTGCGATGAGCAGCAAGGGCGAGTTTAGCCGTGTGGAAAGCAGGGCGGTCAGCGTGCCGAACACCGCGACCAGCGCGAAGGTGCGCAGCCCGGCATGGGCTGACGGGTTGCGCTCGCGTTCCAGCCCGATCAGCAGGCCGATGGCAAGGCTGGTGATGAACTGCGGCAAGGTTTCGATGCCGTTGATTTGCAGAAAACCGGTTTCCATGTGTTTGCAGGAGTGAGGCATGAGGAATGAGAAAACCCGCTACGCTGTTTTTTACTGAATCCTCGATCCACAATCCTTAATCCTGTTTTTACTCCCAATGACGAATAATGAGTTGCAGGCTCTGATTGCCATTGTATTCATTGATGCTCAGGCTGTATACGGCATGTATATACTCAGGCAATGGTTCGTTGTGTCCGAACAGGATGGCTTCGATTTCATTGCCCTCAGCAGTTGCGAGCCGCAGTTTCAGGTGTTTCTCGCCGACCACGCGCTGATTCAGTACCTCGAAATCGTCGTCGAACTGAGGCGCCGGGAAACCTTGCCCCCAGACCTGCTCGTCAAGTAAACGCGCAGCTTTTATCGTCATCCCGGCTGAGTCGAGCGCACCATCGGTTTCGATACGCAGTGATAAATCGTTCGGGCTGAGCAGTTCGCGGGCGACCTGCTCAAACGCGTCGGAAAATTTGTCAAAATCGGTTTTTTCGATGCTCAAGCCTGCCGCTGCGGCATGGCCGCCGAATTTCTTGATCAATGCAGGATGGCGTTTGCTGACCAGATCCAGCGCGTCGCGCAGATGCAAGGCGGCGATGGAACGGCCGGAACCTTTCAGCTCGCCGTTGGAGGATTGCGCAAAGGCGATCACCGGCCTGTGGAATTTATCCTTGAGGCGCGAGGCGAGTATGCCGATCACGCCCTGATGCCAGGACTCATCGAACAGCGTGAGGCTGAAGTTGTCGTGCGGGTTGACCGATTCAAGCACGGCCAGAGCGCTGTCCTGCATGTCGGTCTCGATGCTGCGCCGTTCACGGTTAAGGCTATCCAGCTGGGTCGCGATATGCAAGGCGGATTGCGTGTCATCGGTCAGCAGGCAATTGATGCCAAGACTCATGTCGTCCAGTCGTCCCGCCGCGTTCAGTCTTGGGCCTACGGTAAATCCCAGATCCAGGCTTGCAACTTTGGCTGGTATTTTCTTGGCCACTTGCAACAGCGCGTTGATGCCGGCACAAGCCCGCCCCGCCCGGATGCGTTGCAAACCTTGCTGCACCAGAATGCGGTTATTCTGATCCAGCTTGACGACATCGGCAACCGTGCCCAGGGCGACCAGATCGAGTAATTCGACGAGTTTTCTTCCCTGTTCGTCTGTCATCCGTCCTCGGGCCCGTAATTCGGCGCGCAACGCCAGCAGCACATAAAACATCACCCCCACGCCCGCCAGATGCTTGCTGGGAAACGTGCAGCCCGGCTGATTCGGATTGACGATGCAGGCAGCATCGGGCAAAGCGTCGCCGGGCAGGTGATGGTCGGTGACGAATACCTGCATCCCTAGGCGATTGGCCTCTGCCACGCCGTCCACGCTGGCGATGCCGTTATCGACCGTGACCAGAATATCGGGGCTGGATTGGGCAGCCAGACGGACAATCTCCGGGGTCAGGCCGTAACCGTATTCAAAACGGTTGGGCACAATGAAATCAACACGGGCTCCGAAGGCACGCAAGCCTCGCAGCGCCACTGCACAGGCCGTCGCGCCATCGCAGTCATAGTCGGCAATGACCAGCAGCTTTTTCTGTGCCAGGATGGCCTCTGCAAGCAGGCATGCCATTTCTCGTGCATTCTTCAGATTGTCGAAAGACAGCAGATGGGCAAAGGAAGTTTCAAGTTGCATGCGTTCCGTGATGCCGCGTGCCGCAAAGATTTTCGCCATGGCAGGCGGATAACCGCCTTCCAGCAAATGTTGCAGGGCGGTTGCCGGAATTTCGCGTGGCGTGATTTGTGTCATGGTGTGAAGAGTTATCTGGAGTTGTTCCAGTTTAACACCTGTACAGGCGTGCGGTTTAAGCAGGCAAGTCCGCGCAGCAGACGCTCGCAAGCGATTCAGACAGGCAAGTCCGCGAAGCGGATGC
>DFWZ01000061.1:0-2451 GCA_002381565.1 Gallionella sp. UBA4121 | reverse complement strand
GTTGTATATCTGGCCTCGTTTTTTTTGGTGAGTTGCGCTAAAATCGCAATACTTTTTAAGTCGGATATATATCGTGGCACTCATAGTACAAAAGTACGGTGGTACATCAGTTGGCAGCACAGAGCGCATCAAAAATGTCGCCAGGCGCATCGCAAAATTCAAGGCTAAAGGTCATCAGGTGGTGGTTGTACTCTCCGCAATGAGCGGTGAGACCAATCGGCTGATCGGGCTGGCCCGTGAAATTCAGGAAAATCCCGATCCGCGAGAACTGGATGTCATTATTTCAACTGGCGAACAAGTCACGGTCGGCCTTTTGGCGATGGCGCTAAAAGAGCTTGGGTTGAATGCGAAAAGTTACACAGGCGGACAGGTAAAGATTCTGACCGATGACGCGCACACCAAGGCCCGCATCGTCAGCATCGACGAGCAAAGCATTCGTGCCGATCTTGCGAATGACTACGTGGTGGTTGTGGCCGGTTTCCAGGGTATGGACAAGGACGGCAATATCACCACCCTGGGGCGCGGCGGTTCCGATACGACAGGTGTGGCGATTGCTGCGGCACTGCGCGCCGACGAGTGCCAGATTTACACCGATGTGGATGGCGTCTACACCACCGACCCGCGCATGGTCCCGGAAGCGCGCCGTCTGAAGAGCATTACCTTCGAGGAAATGCTGGAGATGGCCAGCTTGGGCTCCAAGGTGCTGCAAATTCGTTCGGTGGAGTTTGCCGGAAAATACAAAGTTAAGCTGCGCGTGCTGTCCAGCTTTGAAGAAGATGGCGAAGGCACACTGATTACTTTTGAGGATGAAGACAAAATGGAACAAGCCATTATTTCCGGGATCGCATTTAACCGCGACGAAGCCAAAGTTAACGTATTGGGTGTGCCGGACAAACCTGGCATCGCTTATCAGATTCTGGGCCCCGTCTCTGATGCCAATATCGATGTGGACATGATTATCCAGAACGTCGGCGTAGATGGCACGACAGATTTTTCCTTTACCGTGCATCGCAATGAGTTTGCCAAGACGATGGAGATCCTCAACAACGAGGTTTTGCCGCACATTGGCGCGCGTAAGGTGATCGGTGACAATAAAGCCGCCAAAGTCTCTGTGGTGGGTGTCGGCATGCGCTCGCACGTGGGGATCGCCAGCAAAATGTTCCGCACGCTGGCCGAAGAGGGCATCAATATTCAGATGATTTCCACCTCTGAAATCAAGATTTCCGTGGTGATCGACGAGAAGTATCTGGAACTGGCGGTGCGGGTTTTGCACAAGGCGTTCGATCTGGATCAGGAAGACGCATAAATAATTTGACAGCCATGGGCGTTCACATTAATATGCGCGGCCTTCGGAGAGGTGGCCGAGTGGTCGAAGGCACTCCCCTGCTAAGGGAGCATTCGGGGATAACCTGAATCGAGGGTTCGAATCCCTCCTTCTCCGCCAAGGTAACATGTGTTAAAATGCTTCTGCTTTAAGTTTCACACTGCGCCCGTAGCTCAGCTGGATAGAGTACTTGGCTACGAACCAAGGGGTCGGGCGTTCGAATCGCTCCGGGCGCACCATATTCGGATGTAATATCAAAGGGTTAGGCTTAACGGTCTAGCCCTTTTTTATTGCCTTTGTATCATAGAATACGTTTGTATCATTGGCTGTGGCTTTTTCACTCTATCTGAGCGGCTTTATCTTCTCAGGCTTTCTTCTATAAATACGTTCAGTTGTCTTTCCATCGGCGTGCGCGAGTAACCTCACACAACAGTGGGGCGAACTTACTGACGATCAGCTTGACTTGATTGCGGATAAACGCGAGCGTTTGGCCGAAAGGGTGATATTTAAAGCGTGTGCGGCAACTGGCAGGTGCAATAAACGGCTACGCCTATCGAGTTTGAGCGGCTGCATCCCGCCTTGTATCGGACTATACGACACGTCTCATTCCGCACCGCGAGGGCGTGGTGCCTCTCGAGGCAGCTCGAATTCTGTGGCAGAAATGATTTGATGATATTCCCGATGTTATTGCTTGATTACGCGAGTTGGTACGGCACCGCACAGAAATAGTTCGCAATGACGTGTAATTTTGAAATTCTCAAGCAAATACAAGGAACGATTCAGATGAATCCAATCACATCATTTCTGGTCTTCGTTCTTATCCTCGCGGGCCTTGCCGCTGGCAACTGGGTGAATGCCTACCTGGCGCTGGCGTTCTTCGCAGTCGCAGTCGTTATCGCGATGTCACTGAAGATGGCCAATACCTGGCAGAAATTTGTCATCCTGAGGATGGGAAAATTGCAAAGTGTCAAAGGAGCCGGCATGTTCGTCATCATCCCGATCCTCGACAATGTGATTGCCGTTATCGACGAACGTATTCAGACTACGGGCTTCAACGCCGAACAGGCGCTGACTAGGGACACGGTGCCGGTCAATGTCGATGCGATTATTTTCTGGCATGTGCATGA
>DFWZ01000021.1 GCA_002381565.1 Gallionella sp. UBA4121 | reverse complement strand
GCCACGTCGCGCAATGCCAGATCAGCCGTAAACTGGGTGATCTTGCCTTTTTCCAGTCCCAGCCAGGTTCGCAATGCACCACGTCCCTGGCTCAGCTGGGGGGGTAATGTCAACCAGGGGCGCCATGCCAGTATGTCGGTGTGATCAATCTGGGCAAACAGTTGCCCGCGCCATTTATCCGGCTTGTTAAAATGCCTCCCGTAAAAATCACCGCGCACATCCAGCGGTGTTGACAGTTCAGCAGGCGGTACGGCACGCAGTGCAAACTGGTGATGGTTGAACAGGTTTTCGATGCGCAGGTTGACCTGGTCCAGCACCAGCGGAGGGGCGCCACGCTGCTCATCCAGCCAGACGATGACGGCATTGCGCACCACCATGCGCGACTGGTGCAACAGCCAGTTGGACAGATCGTTGTTTGTGCCGCCTGTTGCGAGTGCGACGCTGCCGATAAAAATATGTCCAAGGTGGTCGCGGCGTATCAGCAGTTCCGGGCGGTCAATTTCCAGACTGGACAGGCGCAATTCGGCGGCCAGCAAGGATAGCCATGATACGCTGGCGTCGATGCTCGGCAAGACAAGAGCAGGCTGACCTTCGTTGTCCAGAATGCGCACATCGTTAAAACTCAGATGGGGGTGCAGGCCGTCCCAGTCACCCTTGATCTTGCCGATGCTGACCGGATTGCCCATTGCCGTTGAAATTGAAGCGGTGATTCTGTCGTGGAACTGTTCAATATCCGGCAGCAGCCAGTAGCGCAGCGTGACGATGGTGGCCGCGCATACTAAAGCCGTCACCGCCGCCACCACAATCGTGATGCGCGTCAACCAGTTTAAGCTGTGCCAAAGTAGGCGAACGGGAAGTGAGTTCAGCATGAGTTCAGTTATTGGCTGCCTGTCGTTAGTGACTGGTTGGTGATCGTGTTTTGATTGAACTAGCTACCCGCGACTAGCTACTAGCCACCGGCCAGTAATCGTAAGACAATGCGCATTCTAACGTGAAGCCCCTTATATGAATACTCAAAACTCGCAACAGGTGACCTTTTCGGACATGTTGCAAAAAACGATGCGCTGCAGCCGTTATGCCAGGCGCGTGCTGGAAGCCGAGCCGGCGTTATTGAGCTGGGTGCAGGAAAATTACACGACCCCGTGCAGTCGTGATGAAATCGAGAGGTTATTGCAACAGCACGGAGTTGATTTGTCCGATGAGGCGCAGCTGGCGCGCGCGGTGCGCCAGCTGCGCAAAAAGGTGATGGTCAAGCTGATTCTGCGGGACCTGAACGGCCTCGGCGATTTAAACGAAGTGATGCAGGCCATGACCGCGCTTGCGGAAGTTGTGCTGCAACATTCGCAGGCCTGCCTGATGCAATCACTCTCGGTTCAGTTCGGCCGCCCGATAGGTGCTGCCAGCAACGCAGCACAGGAGATGCTAGTCATCGGCATGGGCAAGCTGGGCGGCGGGGAGTTGAATGTTTCGTCGGATATCGACCTGATTTTTCTGTATGCAGAAGACGGTGAGACGGATGGGCCGCGCAAGCTCAGCAATCATGAGTTCTTCACAAGACTGGGTCGCCGCCTGATCAATATTATCAATGAGGCCACGGGCGACGGTTACGTGTTTCGCGTGGATATGCGCCTGCGTCCCTATGGCGACAGCGGCCCGCTGGTGATGAGTTTCGCCGCGCTGGAAGAGTATCTGATCACCCAGGGGCGCGAATGGGAACGCTATGCCTGGATCAAGGCGCGGGTCGTATCCCCGGTATCTTACAGTTATATTGCTGAATTAAAAGAACTTTATCAGCCTTTCGTGTTCAGGAAGTACCTCGACTATGGCGCGATTGATTCGATGCGTAAACTGCACGCGCAGATTCGCCAGGAAGTCCGGCGCCGGGACCGGCTGGACAATATCAAGTTAGGCCCCGGCGGGATACGGGAAATCGAATTCGCAGCCCAGGTGTTCCAGTTGATACGCGGCGGACAGGATGACAGGCTGCGCATACTTCCCACACAACGCGTGCTCAAACAACTGGCCCAAAACGGACAGCTGCCGGCACAGGTGGCGGCGGATCTGGATGCGGCCTATATCTTCCTGCGCAACCTCGAACACCGCTTGCAATATCTGGACGACCAGCAGACTCAGGCCTTGCCTTCGGGTGATGAAGACAGACAAATCATGGCTGAAGCGATGGGTTATGCCGATTATGCGGCGCTGTTGCATGAGCTGGAACGTCATCGTGCGCAGGTCAGCTTGCAATTCGAGCAGATTTTCGGTTCCCCCGATCTGGAGCAAAATTTGCTGTGGCGTGAAGACATTACCCGCGACGAGCTGGCGCTGGGGCTGGAAAATCTGGGTTTTTCCGCCGCGAGTGCAGAGCGTCTGTTGCAACTGCGCGGCAGCCTGCGCTACCGCCAGTTGTCTGATCTTGGCAGGCTGCGGGTGGATGAGCTGATTCCGCAATTCATCACGCTTGCCGCACAATACAGCGATCCTGATGCAACCTTGTCACGGCTGCTGACTTTGACGGATGCAATCAGCCGCCGCGTTTCATACCTGGCATTCCTGGCCGAATATCCGGCAGCGCTGGCGCGCCTGACCCGGCTGCTCTCCGCCAGCAGCTGGGCGGCCGACTACCTGACCCGGCATCCGGCATTGTTTGATGAGTTGCTGGATGCGCGCGAGTTGTATCAGCCGCCTCAGTGGCCGCAAGTCGATCTCGATTTGCAGGCGCGGTTGCGTGGAAATGATGCTGAGCGGCAGCTGGAAATATTGCACCATGTTCAGCAGGAACAGGTGTTCTATTTACTGGCGATGGATCTGCAGGGTTTGTTGCCGCTGGAAAAACTCAGCGATCATTTGAGCGACCTGGCCGACCTGATGCTGGGCCATGTACTGGAGCTATGCTGGTCGACTGCGCGCCGCCGGCATACGGATCATGCACGCTTTGCCATCATCGCCTATGGCAAGCTGGGCGGCAAGGAAATGGGCTATGCCTCCGATATTGACATGATTTTCTTGTACGATGACGATCATCCGGACGCGCAGGACAACTATGCGCGGCTGGGCAAGAGCATCAATGCCATGCTGGGCAGCTACACGGCCTCGGGGCGTCTGTATGAGACCGATTTGCGTCTGCGCCCGGACGGAGCGAGCGGCTTGCTGGTGAGTTCAGTTGAGGCATTTAGCGACTATCAGCTGACCCAGGCCTGGGTCTGGGAGCATCAGGCGCTGACCCGCGCGCGCTTTAGTGCGGGTGACAGGCAGGTAGGTGCGGCATTTGAAGGCATTCGTCAGCAGGTGTTAAGGCTGCCGCGCGATTTGGTGAAATTGCGCGGCGAAATTGCCGGCATGCGACAGAAGATGCACGACGGTCATCCAAACAACAGTCAACTGTTTGACATCAAGCACGACAGCGGCGGTATGGTGGATATCGAATTTATGGTGCAATACCTGGTGTTGGCTTACGCCCACCAATATCCGCAGCTTGCTGCCAATGTCGGCAATCTGGCCTTGCTGAAGCTGGCGGCTGAACTGGGTCTGATCGATTCTGCCCTGTCTGAACAGGTTCGTGCCCTGTACCGCATCCTGCGCCAGACTCAGCATCGCATGAGACTCAATGACGCGTCCCCCTGCCGTGTTGAACAGGGTGAGATTGACATCAGCGCCAGTTTGAAATTGTGGGTTAAGTTGTTCGGGGATTCTCCGGGCGCTTAGCTGCGCTTTTCCAGTTCTTCCCAGCGCGCCATGATCGCCAGCACTTCCGCTTCGATGGCTTCATTGCGAGTTTGCAGTTGCTTGGCGCGTTTGGCGTCAAGGCGGAAAATCGTGCCGTCCGCCAGGTGGGCTGCGATGTCGATCTGCTCCTGCTCCAGCGCCTCGATGCGTTTGGGTAATTCTTCCAGTTCGCGTGCTTCCTTGTAGTTGAGTTTGGAAGAAACTTTCGGTTTTTCAACCGGCGCGGCGGCGGGGCGGGGCGGTGTCGAAGCAGCAGGTTTTGCAAGCGCTGCCGTTTCCTGGTATTTCTTGACTCTGACCCAGTCCTCATAGCCGCCGACGTATTCCACCAGTTTTCCGTCACCTTCGAATGCGATCACCTGGGTGACCACGTTGTCGAGGAAGGCGCGGTCATGGCTGACCAGGAACAGCGTGCCGTCATAATTGGCCAGCAGCTCTTCGAGCAGTTCCAGCGTCTCGATGTCCAGATCGTTGGTCGGTTCATCGAGCACCAGCACATTCGCGGGTTGCGTGAACAGGCGCGCCAGCAGCAGACGGTTGCGCTCGCCACCCGAACAGCTCTTCACAGGGGATCTTGCACGTTCAGGCGGGAACAGGAAATCGCCCAGATAACTGATGACATGTTTCTGCTGACCGCCGATTTCGACGAAATCCGCACCCTGGCTGATGGTGTCGGCCAGGGTCATATTGTCATCGAGCTGTTCGCGCAGCTGATCGAAATAGGCGACCGACATCTTGGTGCCGAGCTTGACTTCGCCAGAATCCGCCTCTATCTCGCCGAGGATGATCTTGAGCAGCGTACTCTTGCCCGCGCCGTTAGGTCCCAGCAGGCCGATCTTGTCGCCGCGCTGGATGCGGCAGGAGAAATTGTCGATCAGCGTGCGTCCGCCGTAGGCTTTGCTGACATTGGACAGTTCGGCGACCAGCTTGCCTGAGCGCTCACCGGTATCCACGGTCATTTCTACTTTGCCTTGTTTTTCGCGGCGAGCCGAACGGTCGCGGCGCAATTGCTCCAGACGCAGCACGCGACCCTCGTTGCGGGTGCGGCGGGCCTTGACGCCCTGTCGTATCCACACTTCTTCCTGAGCCAGCACCTTGTCGAACTTGGCGTTCACCACCGCCTCGTCGGCCAGCATGCGTTCCTTGAGCGCCAGATAGGCGGTGAAGTTGCCCGGGAAGCCTGCCAGTTTGCCGCGATCCAGTTCCACGATGCGGGTGGCGACGTTATCCAGAAAACGCCGGTCGTGGGTGACGAACAGCACGCTGCCGACGAAATTGTTCAGCAGGCCTTCCAGCCAGTCGATGGAGGTGAAATCCAGATGGTTGGTCGGCTCGTCGAGAATCAATACGTCCGGTTCGGCCACCAGGGCTTGCGCCAAGGCTACGCGCTTGCGCTGCCCCCCGGACAAATTGCCTACCAGTCTGTCGGGATCCAGATCCAGCTTTGCAATGGCGGTCTCGATGCGTGCCTGTACCGACCAGCCGTCCTGCGCTTCGAGCTGGGTCTGCAAGTGCTGCATCTCTTCGAGCAGCTTGTCGTAATCCGCGTCCGGTTCGCCCAACTGATGCGAGACATGGTGATAGTCGTGCAGCAGTTTTTGCAATGGGCCGAGGCCTTTTGCCACGGCATCGAACACGCTGTCTTCAGGATCCAGCACCGGTTCCTGACTGACGTAACAGATACGCGCGGAAGGCTGACGCCAAACCAGCCCGTCATCGAGTGTTCCCTGGCCTGCCAGCACACGCATCATGCTGGACTTGCCGCCGCCGTTGCGCCCGATAAGCCCTACGCGTTCGCCCTCGTCGAGTTGAAAATCGGCATGGTCGAGCAGGGCTACGTGACCGAAGGCTAAGCTGGCTTTATCTAGTGTGATGTATGGCATGTGATGGCTTTATAGGAAGTGCAGGTTGATAAGGGGGCATCTATTGTACAGGTGGCTGTTGCAGCCGCGTCGGCGCAGTGATGGCATTACGGTTTTTCAACACTGGCTAGTTTTTTCAGGTCTTCTATGATTTCTTTTGAATGGCGCGACGTCTCCACGCTCAGGTACAGGCGGCTGATTTTGCCTTGCGGGTCGATCAGAAAGGTAAAACGCCGTGCAACTTTTATGAGACCGAGGTTCAGCAACGCACCGTAGCTTTCTGCCACCTTCCCGTCCTTGTCTGCCAGCAACGGGAAGGGCAGGTGATACTTCTTCGCAAATTTGGCATGACTATTGGTGTCGTCCACGCTGACTCCCACTACCTGCGCGCCGATAGCGGTCAACTGGTTCAGGTCATCGCGAAACGTACAAGCCTCCTGTGTGCAGCCCGGCGTGTCATCCTTGGGGTAAAAATACAACACCAGCCATTTGCCGCGATAATCTGTCAGCGCATGTTGCGCGCCGTGTTGATCCGGCAACTGGAAATCGGGCGCCGGCTGGCCTGCGATCGGCAGATCGCCTGCGCGAGCCGCGCGCGCCACGAACAGGGCCGCGAAAACAACTACCGCAGCGACAACAGCTAACCATTTCATTATCTTTCCCTTTTTGACGATATTTTGCAGCAGGCGTGCATGATACCAGCGTGAGGGTTTAGATTACAGCGCATTTCCGGTAGAATGGGCGAAGCTGTCCTCGTCGTAAAATGGATATTACCGCCCCCTCCTAAGGGGCAATTACAGGTTCGATTCCTGTCGAGGACACCATAGATCAATTCTGCCGCATCCATTCCCGTCTTTAAAACCCTTGTAAATACTGACTTTAAGCATATTTCGCGCTTAACCCCGTGCAGCCTCGTCATATCTGGATGAGCGGCGGACGATGATGCAACAGTGGGCGGACTATCTGGACAAACTCAAGGCTGGCGCTGAAGTGCTGCAATTGCGCGCATAATCAGTTTGCCGCACCTAGTCCGTGCTTAATTACCACGGGCGAAAGCACAGACACCCTTGCTGTGTTGGTGCGGCATCTATTCAGGGGGCGTGAAAGGGAATGATGATGGATAAAGAGAAAGAGATTGAGGATTACAAAAAAATCTTAGAAATTGAGCGCCAGCAATCAGGTAAATTTAAGTGCTTAGATAAAATTGATGAAGAAACAATACGCCTAAATAGAGAAAAGGCCAAGATACAAGAATTTAGGCTGTGGGACTGGACAGAATTAGGTCTTTATCTGAGATACGACTTTTGGAAAGCTGATGATGGGATCGCTGTATTGGCGGGTTGCCGTTATCCTTACGATGGCGACACCATGCGAGACTATGACGAGCCGAATGATAGAGATTGCCCTAGTCATGGCGAAATGTGCGCACATCGGTATGCGCAATTGAGCGGGGTTTGGCAGCAATCCAAACTTGACGCGAAGCATGTACGAAACCCAATAGGCATGGCTCACATGGGTGTTTTTGATTTAGAGTTTCCCCCAAGCTATTTTATCGAATGGGCGATATCAAAAAAGCTACGGATAGACTGGCTTGATTGGGCAATTGAGCGCGGCCTATACACCCCAAAACATGAAGCCGCACAGCCTGTACAGACCGCCACCGCACCCGACTATTCAACTTCATGGCTGACCATTCAGCAGGCCGCTATCAACCAGTTTTTCAATCCGCGTCGCAATCCTGATGCAAAGAAGGAAGAGATTGTGGAGTGGATAAAAGCGGCGGCAGTAAACGCGGGTTTGCCAGACTCGCAGAATGTCCCATCAACAATTTTTACAATCATCAAGCCAGAAAATCACGATCCGAAAAAGAAAAGGGTTGAACCCAAATAGCCCAGTATTCATGGGGGTTACGGCGTGGGGTTGAACCCCTTTAACCCTTGCCGGTTCAACCGTTTCAACCTATTCACAAAAAAACATGTGACTACTATGCAGAACCATGACGCACCAGCACTGGGCTGGATGTGCATAAACCTCTACGGAGATTTACATCATGGCAAACGCAACGCAGCAACAATTTATCCGCCTTCCAGACCTCACAAAACGAATCGGCGTATCAGGCTCTTCAATCTGGGCATGGGTTAAAAATGGCACGTTCCCAAAACCTGTAAAACTTTCAGCAAACTGTACTGCCTGGTCTTCGGACTCAGTCGAGAAGTGGGCAGCCGACCGCATCGCAGCCAGTAACAACGCGGGGGTGTAATCATGGACGACACCACAAACAACGAAGCCGCCCCGGGCAATGGGACGGCCTCAACACCACGCAGCCATTCTAACAGCGCACAGGATCAGCGCAAGCGGCTTATTGACTGGCTGATGACATACGGCAGCATTGACACCGTCACGGCGCGGCGCGTGCTGGATATTATGATGCCTGGCGCGCGAGTGCATGAACTGCGCCACAGATTCGGACACGCGATTGATACCGTCAGAATCAAGCAGCCCACCGAATGCGGAAAGCTGCACACCGTCGCCTTGTATGTGCTCAAAGGCTGGGTGTGCCATGAATAGCGAAACGTGGCTGGATCGGCTGCAATGCCTGTCCGCGCGCTTCGCATCTATAGGCATAAGCTCAGACCTCGCGGCGCTCTCAATGATCGAGGCATGGGGTTTGTATCTCTTCCTGTCACGGCTTGCTGACAGGTGCTGACATGGCGAAGAAATCCAAACAACAGTTTGAGACTTTCACGGGGCCAGGCAATCGCATACCTCATGCCGTGTTGGACGGTCTCGCCTTTGTCGGTGCAAGTGATCGCGCAAAGTCGTTTCTGTTCGCCCTGATACGCCAGCACAACGGCGTCAACAACGGGCGATTGCAGCTTACCGACAAGTGGCTGGCAAAACAGGGTTATCCATCGGCAGGCATGAATATCAAGTCGAGGGCAGAACTGATTGATCGCGGCCTGATTGTGCAAACGAAATGGGGCGGCCTGAATAGCGGCTGCAATTGGTTTGCCGTCACATGGTTGCCGATAAGCAGCTTTATCGGGCTGGATATTACCGCCAGCACCTAACTGAGTTTCACCGCCGCCTGACCACAATCATTTTCATCAACCTGTTTGCACCCGGATTGGGTGCGTGATACATTCCACTTATGCGAATACTTGCCCTCTCAACCTTGCGCGTCTTTTGGGAAATACATCCACAAGCAAAAACCGCTTTATGCAACTGGTATGCAGAGGCAAGCGGCGCGGACTGGGAGACACCGGAGGCAATCAAGGCGGCGCATCGTAACGCCAGTTTTTTGGCAGATAACCGCGTTGTGTTCAACATCAAAGGCAACGATTACCGATTGATCGTAAAGGTGCATTACAACCGCCGCATGATGTTCGTGCGCTTTGTTGGTACACATAAGCAATATGATGCGATAGACGCGGAAAGGATTTAGATCATGGAACTCAAGCCGATTAAAACAGAGATTGAATATCGTGCGGCGCTGTCTGAAATTGAGCGGTTATTCGATGTGCCAGAAAACACCCCCGAAGCAGACAGGCTGGAAGTGTTGGTTATGCTGGTGGAGAAATACGAAGCCCGGCACTACCCCATTCCTGCACCTGACCCGATAGACTTTTTGAGCTACGCGATGGATGCGCGCGGGCTGACCCGCAAGGACTTGGAACCCTATATCGGCAGTCGTGGCCGCGTGGCCGAGGTATTGAACCGCGCCCGCCCGCTTACGCTGGCGATGATCCGGCGATTGTCGGAAGGCCTCAAGCTGCCTGCCGATGTGTTAATAGCTGATTACGAGTTGCGCCACGCCGCATAGAAAACCGAGCAACAAAAAAGCACCAGCGAACACCGTTCGCGCAGGATGCCGAAGGCGATCCCGTATTCACACAGGTTATGAATTCATTGCACGCTTTTTAGATATTTTGTGAGCTTAAGAAAATGGATACTCCCGCCCCGCTTTCCTTCACCGCCTTTCTCCAGCGCGCAGACTACTCGCTGCTGCAGAGCCTTGCCGCCGATCCCGAGCAGGCTCGTCATGCCCCGAACAAGACGCTCCGCCAGGTCAAGTCCGGCCACTACGTTGAGGTTCTCCCGACGCCGCTGCCAAACCCCCGCTACGTCATCCACAGCCGAAGTTTCTTCCGTGAGCTGAACTTGTCTGACAGCGCCGCCAGTGAGGAGCACTTCATGCAGTTCTTCACTGGTACGGTTGCCGCCGCAGCGTTCCCCCACATGCGAAGCGGCGGCTGGGCGAGCGGCTACGCCCTGAGCATCTACGGGCAAGAGATGTATCATAACTGCCCCTTCAAGAACGGCAACGGTTACGGGGACGGGCGCGCCATTTCCGTGCTCGAGGTGCTTCTCTCTGACGATCATGACAAGAAAGCCATCCATGATGATACTTGCCATGATCGTTCCCTCACCCCCGTTCCCCCTCTCCCAGAGGGCGAGGAGTACGGTTCGTCGCTTCGCGGCTTTCACGGTAAGGGTCATCGCTGGGAATTCCAGCTCAAGGGCGGCGGCACGACCCCTTATTGCCGGGGCGGCGACGGCCGTGCGGTGCTGCGCTCCAGTATCCGTGAGTTCCTGGCGTCGGAAGCGATGGCAGCAATGGGGGTGCCTACCTCCCGGGCCCTCTGCCTGTTTGTGTCGAGCAGCGAAACCATCTCGCGTCCCTGGTACTCCCCGGGCGCCAAAACCGAACAACCGGACCGCATGGTGATTGAGCCGGCCGCCATCACGACGCGCGCCGCCCCCTCGTTCCTGCGTGTCGGGCAGCTCGAACTGTTCGGGCGGCGGGCGAGGAAAAACGAGCACCCGCGTGCCCTAGCGGAGCTAGAAGTAATTTTCCTGCATACGCTGGCACGAGAATACCCTGACATCAACGCTCAGCTGTGCGGCCCCGAGGCGACGCTTAACGACAAAGTCCTGGCCGTCGCCCGGGAGTTCGGCGCGCGCCTGTCCCGCCTGGTCGCCCATTGGATTCGGGTGGGGTATTGCCAGGGAAACTTCAACAGCGACAACTGTTCACTAGGTGGGCGCACGCTGGACTACGGGCCTTTCGGCTTCATGGAGGCGTATGACCCGATGTTTCAGATGTGGATCGGAGGCGGGGAGCACTTTGCCTTTATGAATCAGCCGATGGCCGCTGCGATGAATTTCAAGATGTTCTGCAAGGCCGTGACGCCGCTGCTGGGACAGGACACGAACGCGATTCAGGCGCTGGAGGAGATTGTGGAGGCCCTGCCGGAGATGATGAACCGTGAGATGAACCGCATGTGGGCGGAAAAGATGGGCCTTGCCGAGTTTAGCATGGAACTTTTCGCGGAGCTTCACGCGCTCATGGCGGACACGCCGGTGGACTATACGATCTTCTGGCGAGAGCTCTCGAAGCTGCCCGGGCAGGTGGCGGCTCTGCGCCCTGGCTTCTACGAGACACGCGGAGGATATGCTCAGGACACGATGGAGGCACGTTGGACGGCGTGGCTGCAGAAGTGGCACGGGGCGCTGGAACGAGAGGGGCGCGCGCCAGCGGACGTGTCGGCGGCAATGAAAAAGGTCAACCCCAAGTACATTCCGAGGGAGTGGATGATGGTAGAGGCGTACCGAAGTGCCACGGATGCCGGGGATTACAGCTTGGTGCAGAGTTTGCACGATGTATTTGAGGACCCGTACGGTGAACAGTCGGAGGCGGTGGCAGCGCTATATTACAAGAAGAAGGATGAGAAGTTCTTTGACCTGGGGGGCACGTCGCACTGCAGCTGCTCGTCGTAGGGGGCTGTCGCGATTGAAGTTGTTGTCAGGCAGCGCCCCATTCATGCCTCCCAGCCTTGAGACGCCTGTAGTTGCGTATCATGATGATGGTTTTTTTGATGATCGCATCATCGATCATGGGCACAGCAAGTTCGATCCTGAGAAGCATGTTGCCGCCAGGATTCGGCGTGATTTCCATGAAAGAGAGCTTGCCCTGCTCACCTCTGCTGCAAAGTCTCATCTCCCACACCACCTCGCGATCCTCGAATCTGCCAATAAACAGCACTTCCGCCAGGGTATCGGGCAGCTCTGAAAAACATAAAAAGTCGCTGCCGGAAGCCATCAGCTGTGATTTGAGCAATGCTGTTTCAATGGCGCGAGTTTTTTGCATGGCAACACAGGATAGAGTCATGGCTGCCGATTATCCTGGCAAACCGTTACGTTCGCAAGATCAGGCCATGAAGCAATTCATTTGGCAGGTTACTTCAATTCCCTGCTTTAGTTAATTTAATCATGATGTTACGATCGATTGCACTGCATGGGTATTTGACAGAGGCGGGGATGCTCACCATACTTTGACGCTTATACAAGTATACTGACGCGAACTCATTCGGAGAATCAAATGGTAGACAAAGAACAAATGATTGAAACTTTTGAAGATCTTTATTCTAATTTAAAGATGGAGGCGATGATTAATCGTGAGGACATCATGGGAAACCGCCAGCTTTTCGGACAGATTCAAGGGTTTTTTATGGCAATGAAAATGGTCATGCCTTTGGATATGGAGGAGATTCAATACGTTGAACATCGCCTGGGCAGTCTGGAAGAAAGAATTCGTTAAATTCAAGATATACTAAACTGTTTGAGAAGCTCTATTTCCGAAAAAAATGTTCTGATCTTATGCCTACTGCCTTATCAATTCAAAACCTCACCAAAATCTACAAAAACGGCGTTATCGCGCTGCAAGGCATAGACCTCACTGTAGAACAAGGCGATTTCTTCGCCCTGCTCGGGCCGAACGGTGCGGGCAAGTCCACCACGATCGGCATTATCTCGTCCCTGGTCAACAAGAGCGCCGGCGCGGTGAAGGTGTTTGGCCATGATCTGGACTCCGATTTGGCGGCGGCCAAGGCAAGTATTGGCTTGGTGCCGCAGGAATATAACTTTAACCAGTTTGAGCCGGTGATCGAGATACTGGCAAATCAGGCGGGCTACTATGGCATTCCGCGGCCGTTAGCGCTGGAGCGCGCCGAGTTGTATCTGAACCAGTTGGGCCTGTGGGACAAGCGACAGCAGCATGCGCGAGATTTGTCGGGGGGAATGAAGCGGCGTTTGATGATTGCACGTGCGCTGGTGCATGAACCGCGCCTGCTGATACTGGATGAGCCAACCGCCGGGGTGGATATCGAGATACGTCATTCGATGTGGGATTTTTTACGCGAGATCAATGCGGCTGGAACGACGATTATCCTGACCACGCATTATCTGGAAGAGGCCGAGCAACTGTGCCGCAATATCGCGATTATCAACAATGGGCGCATCGTGGAAAATACCAGTATGCGCCAGTTGCTCAGTCGCATGGATACACATACGCTGGTATTGGATCTGCTGCATCCGATTGCACAGGCCCCTGCATTGCAAGGCTTTGCAACCCGCCTGGTGGATGAACATACACTGGAGGTGGTGGTGTCCAGCCAGACCAGTATCACACAGTTGTTTACGGCTTTATCCGTGCAAAATATTGAGATTCGCAGTTTGCGCAACAAGACAAATCGGCTGGAAGAATTGTTTATTCGACTGGTCGGCAACAAGGGAGACGACGCATGAATGGCCGCGAGCAACTGATCGCGATCAAGGCGATTTTATGGAAAGAGGTGCTGCGTTTTTCACGCCTGTGGGTGCAGACGATATTGCCGCCGATGATCACCACCGCTTTGTATTTCGTGATTTTCGGCCGATTGATTGGCAGCCAGATCAGCGATGTAAACGGCTTTCATTATATGGATTACATCGTGCCCGGACTGATCCTGATGGCGGTGATCACCAACTCCTATGGTAATGTGGTCGCCTCGTTTTACAGTGCAAAATTTCAGCGCCATATTGAAGAAATGCTGGTGTCGCCGCTGCCGAACTACCTGATCATGGCAGGTTTTGTCGGCGGCGGCCTGGCGCGGGGAATTGCGGTGGGCGGCGCAGTAACGGTGGTGTCGTTATTTTTTACCACGATCCCTTTGCATAATCTGTGGATCGCAATTTCTGTCTTGTTGCTAACCAGTATTTTGTTCTCGCTGGGTGGTCTGATCAATGCGATCTATGCGACCAGCTTTGATGATATTACCGTCATTCCCACTTTTGTACTCACCCCGTTGACCTACCTGGGCGGGGTGTTTTATACGGTCACGATGTTGCCGCCGTTCTGGCAATCTGTTTCAATGGCAAATCCCATCCTGTATATGGTCAATGCATTTCGCTATGGGCTGCTGGGTGTGTCGGATGTCAATCTGGGCGTCGCATTTATGGCCATGGTGGGCTTTAACGTTGTCGCTTTCTGGTATGCGTTGAATCTGCTCAATCGTGGCTATGGGGTGCGCACCTGAATGCACCCTTGTGTATTCCCGTCTATTGCAATCATGCTGTGCATGGGGCGCAAGGTTCTGATGAATTAATTTATGCCCCAAGAATAGGTTTAAAACTCTGCAAATACACGGCATAAAAGCGATAAGTCAGTGCCCCCAGACATATCAGAAATATCCATCTCGTCTGACCAAATACGCGAAAGTCGCGTAAATTCAACCGATCTGCTGCGGAACTATTTTTTATCGAGCCTATCTGAGTTGTGCCCGTTATCGCATCACGCGAGTATTTAATGGGCGTGTGATTCCAATTTTTGGAGGTGAAAAAATGAAAAAAGCTTATGCCGATGTTGCAAAATTCGTACGCTGGTCTGTGGCAGGCATCCTGTCTGCGATCGTTGCTCTTCCAGCTATTTTTTCTCTTAATGCATCAATGTAGTTGTCGTAAAGTCCGCGCCGGTTTGTCATCCCCCCGAATCGGCGCGGCAGCTTCATGCAGGTTTTAATAGTCGGAAAATCTTCCCGACTGCCCGTACAATATGCGGCATGAACATCAAAACATTCCCCGATAGTCCCTACCGTCTGCACCAGCCATTTGAACCGGCGGGCGATCAGCCGACCGCGATCGCGCAACTTGTCGAAGGCATCAATGACGGCCTGGCATTTCAGACGCTGCTGGGCGTGACGGGTTCCGGCAAGACCTATACGATGGCCAACGTGATCGCGCGCTGTGGACGGCCTGCAATGGTGATGGCGCCGAACAAGACGCTGGCGGCACAGCTGTATTCGGAGTTTCGCGAGTTCTTCCCCGAGAATGCGGTCGAGTATTTCGTGTCGTATTACGACTATTACCAGCCCGAGGCTTATGTGCCGTCGCGCGACGTGTTCATCGAGAAGGATTCTGCGATCAACGAGCAGATCGAACAGATGCGGTTGTCGGCCACCAAGGCGCTGCTGGAACGCGAGGACTGCATCATCGTCGCGACCGTCTCGGCAATTTACGGTATCGGCGATCCGGTGGATTACCACGGCATGATCCTGCATCTGCGCAACAACGAGAAGATGCACCAGCGCGATGTGATCAAGCGCCTGATCGAGATGCAGTATGAGCGCAACGACATCGATTTTTCGCGCGGCCGTTTCCGCGTGAGGGGCGACGTGATCGATATTTTCCCGGCGGAAAGCAGCGAGCTGGCGTTGCGCATCACGCTGTTCGACGACGAGGTGGAAACGCTCTCGCTGTTCGATCCGTTAACCGGCCACATTCAGCAGAAAGTGCCGCGCTACACCGTCTATCCGTCCAGCCATTACGTCACGCCGCGCAGCACGGTGCTGTCCGCAATCGAGACCATCAAGGTGGAGTTGGCTGAACGCATCGCGTTTTATATACGCGAAAACAAACTGGTCGAGGCGCAGCGCATCGAGCAGCGCACCCGTCATGACCTGGAGATGCTTGCCGAGATCGGTTTCACCAAAGGCATCGAGAATTATTCAAGGCATCTGTCCGGCCGCAATCCGGGCGATCCGCCGCCGACACTGCTCGATTATCTTCCGCCCAATGCGCTGATGTTCCTCGACGAGAGCCATGTGATGATTCCGCAGGTGGGCGCGATGTACAAGGGCGACCGGGCGCGCAAGGAGAATCTGGTCAATTACGGTTTTCGCCTGCCGTCAGCGATGGATAATCGCCCGCTGCGCTTCGATGAATTCGAGCACATCATGCGCCAGAGCGTGTTTGTCTCCGCCACGCCTGCCGTTTATGAAGCCGAGCATGCCGGTCAGGTGGTCGAACAGGTGGTGCGGCCCACAGGTCTTGTTGATCCGGTTATCGAAGTTCGTCCGGCCATCAATCAGGTGGACGATTTGTTGTCGGTGATCAATCAGCGCATTGTGGTCGGCGAGCGCGTGCTGGTCACGACTTTAACGAAGCGCATGTCGGAGGACCTGACCGATTACCTCACCGAGCACGGCATCAAGGTGCGCTACCTGCACTCGGACATCGAAACCGTCGAGCGCGTGGAGATCATCCGCGACCTGCGGCTAGGCCAATTCGATGTGCTGGTCGGCATCAACCTGCTGCGCGAAGGGCTCGATATTCCGGAAGTGTCGCTGGTGGCGATTCTCGACGCGGACAAGGAGGGCTTCCTGCGTTCCGAACGCTCGCTGATCCAGACCATAGGCCGCGCCGCGCGCCACCTGCACGGCACGGCGATTTTGTATGCCGACAGGATCACCAACTCGATGCAGCGCGCGATGGATGAGACCGAGCGCCGCCGCATCAAACAGGTGGCGCACAACCTGGCGCACGGCATTACTCCGCAGGGCGTGCAGAAGCGCATCAAGGACATCATCGAAGGCACCTACGAGCCGGATAATGCGCGCAGCCAGCTTAAATTGGCCCAGGAACAGTCCAGGTATCTGGCGATGAGCAAGGCGCAGGTCGCACGCGAAATCAATCGGCTGGAAAAAGAGATGCTGGCGGCGGCGAAAAATCTGGAATTCGAGAAAGCCACCGGATTGCGTGACCAGTTGAAGAAGCTGCGCGACAGCGTGCTGCTCTCGCCGTTGTAACTGCTGCGTTAAGTAAATGATCGTTGACTAAATTTCCTGCATCTTAAATCTGCACTGAGTTGGTGCAGGCAATGTCTGTAAGACACTTGTAAGGTGCATTTCCGGGGGAAAAATAAACGAATAGCTAACTGACACTGCGCAAAACATGCATAACGCTTGACTGGCATCAAAATTGCTTTGTATTGCTTAAGGCAATAATTGATGGGTCACCTGGCATGCTGAAGAATAAACTACATAATGAGAGCTGCCTGCTGCCGTGGTTCGCTAAGATCGGCAAATGCGCGATGCGTCGGGCCAGCCTGATCATCCATCGTTGCTTCACTATGCAACGCCTTGCCGGTCAATTTAAAGTGGCACAAATTGAGGTGCGTCTCGGTGTTTAGGGACGGACGATGTGTCACGAGTTTGCCGGCTCCAAGCAGAAATGCCTTTGGAGATGCGAATATCAGTTCATCTCTGCAAGCCAAGCTGGAAAACAGCGAGCGCATGCTCAATTCCCTGATGTGTAATCTGAACGGCCTGGTGTACTGCTGCCTGTATGACATCAAGTGGACGATGGTTTTCATCGGAGGCGATTGCAAGCGGCTGACCGGTTATGATGCCGCGTCCATGCTGTCAAATCCGACTGTTTACTGGGAGGATCTCACTCACCCGGCAGACAGGGAGTGGGTGCGAAAAAAAATCGATATGGCCGTTTCCACCGGGCAGCGATTTGTCGTGGAATACCGTATTGTTGACGCTAACGGCGAGATTAAATGGGTGTCAGAACGCGGCTGCCCGGTGTACAACGAGCAAGGCGAAATCGAAGCAATAGAAGGTTTCTTGCAGAATATCTCCCGTCTTAAATTCAGCGAACTGGCGGCAAATGCGGCGGAGGAGCGCTTTCGGTCTATTTTTGAAAATGCGATTGATGGGATATACCAGACTTCAGTAGATGGTATTTATCTCAACGCCAACCCCGCCCTGGCCAAGATATATGGCTATGATTCACCCGCTGATTTGGTACAGGGCATATCAAATATCGAGAATCAGCTATATGTTGATCATGGTAAGCGTGACGAATTCGTTGCGCTCATGAGTCTGCATGGGCAAGTGACGAGTTTTGAGGCGCGAGTCCATCGTAAGCAAGGCGAGGTCATCTGGATATCTGAAAGCGCCCGTGAAGTCCGTGATTCAGATGGCAATCTGATGTACTACGAAGGCATCGTCAAAGACATTACCGTACACAAGACGATGGAAACCGATCTTCACATCTCTGCCACGGCCTTCGAGACGCACGAAAGCCTGATGATCACCGATATCAACAATGTGATCCTGCGGGTCAACAAGGCATTTGCCGACTCCACTGGTTATATGGCCGAGGAAGCCGTGGGCCAAACGCCGCGCATACTCAAGTCTGGCCGCCACACGGAGAATTTCTACCGTGAGATGTGGGAGACCATCCATCAAACCGGCGCATGGCAAGGGGAAATCTGGGATCGACGCAAAAATGGCGATATATACCCAACATGGCTCACCATCAGCGCCGTCAAAGGAGTCAACGGAGTCGTCACCCATTACGTCGGATCACACATCGATATTACGGAGCGCAAAGCAGCAGAGGAAAAAATCCAGCATCTGGCGTTCTATGATGCACTCACCCGCTTGCCCAACCGGCGGCTTCTCATGGATCGGCTCCAGCACGCCTTGGCTTCCAGTTCGCGTATTGACAGGAAAGGGGCGCTGCTGTTTATTGACCTGGATAATTTTAAGACGCTCAATGACACACTCGGTCACGGTGTCGGTGATTTGCTCTTGCAACAGGTTGCGTTGCGTCTGGAGTCCTGCGTGCGCGAAAATGACACGGTGGCTCGTCTGGGTGGTGATGAGTTCGTGGTGCTGCTGGAAGGTCTGAGCGAACAGGCATTTGAAGCGGCGGCACAGACTGAAGCCATCGGCGAGAAAATTCTTGCTGCTCTCAACCTGCCTTACCTGCTTGCCGAACACGAATACCACTGTACCGCCAGCATCGGTGCCACCGTGTTCAACGGCAACGCGCATGTGATAGATGACTTGATGAAACAGGCCGACATCGCCATGTATCAGTCCAAAAAAGCAGGCCGCAACACCTTGCGCTTTTTCGACCTGCAAATGCAGATGAACATCGCCGCTCGGGCCTCGCTGGAAAACGAATTGCGCAAAGCACTTGAGAATCAGGAGTTTCATTTGTATTATCAGATCCAGGTGGACAGTTCGCACCGTCCATTGGGAGCGGAGGCATTGATCCGCTGGATACACCCTGAACGCGGTCTTGTACCACCTGTTCACTTCATTCCGCTGGTGGAAGAATCCGAGCTGATTCTGCCGGTCGGGAAATGGGTGTTGGAGACGGCCTGCGCCCAGATCAAGGCGTGGCAGCAAAATGTGTTAACCCGCGACCTTATTCTGGCAGTGAACGTGAGTGCCAAGCAATTCAAACAAGCGGATTTCGCGGTTCAAGTCCAGGCTGCTGTGAAATGCCATGGCATCAACCCGATGCTACTCAAACTGGAGCTGACTGAAGGCCTGTTGCTGGAGAGCATCGAAGACACGATTGAAACCATGAACACCTTGAATAAAATCGGTGTGAGGCTCTCTTTGGATGACTTCGGTACTGGCTACTCATCCCTGCAGTACCTCAAACGGCTGCCGCTCGATCAACTCAAGATCGATCAGTCGTTCGTGTGCGATCTCACCTGCAATAGCAGCGATGAAGCGATTGTGGGCACCATCATTGCCATTGCTCACAGCCTGAACATGGACGTTATCGCCGAAGGGGTGGAAACGGAGGAGCAGCGACAACTCCTCATGAATAAAGGTTGCACGCACTATCAAGGGTATCTGTTCGGCAGACCGGTACCGATTGAGCAGTTTGAGTTGCTTCTGAAGCAGGGCTGAGGGGTGTTGGTATTGCGGTCGTTCACGTAGTATGGTGGCACATGCAATCATGTTGTTTGCATATGTCACTAGCTGACTGCCAGCGCTTTGTGCGGGCAGTGTCTGTCAGAGCAGCGGAACGATCATCAGCGCGACGATATTGATGATCTTGATCAGCGGGTTGATCGCAGGTCCTGCGGTGTCCTTGTACGGATCGCCCACGGTATCTCCGGTCACGGCGGCCTTGTGCGCCTCCGAACCCTTGCCGCCGTAGTTGCCCTCCTCGATGTATTTCTTGGCGTTATCCCATGCGCCGCCGCCCGTGGTCATGGAGATCGCGACGAAGATGCCGGTGATGATGGTGCCCACCAGCACGCCGCCCAACGCCTGCGGACCCAGTGCCAGGCCGACCACGACGGGAACGGCGACCGGCAGCAAGGACGGGATGAGCATTTCACGGATTGCGGCTTTAGTCAGCATGTCCACGCAAGTGCCGTATTCCGGTTTGCCGGTGCCATCCATGATGCCGGGGATTTCCTTGAACTGGCGGCGCACTTCGACCACCACGGCGCCCGCCGCCCGTCCTACCGCTTCCATGCCCATTGCACCGAACAGATAGGGAATCATGCCGCCGAGAAATAAGCCGACGATGACCATATGATTCGACAAGTCGAACAGCATGGGGGTATGCAGGTGTGCTTCCAGCGCGTGGGTGTAGTCGGCGAACAGCACCAGGGCTGCGAGTCCTGCCGAGCCGATGGCATAGCCTTTGGTGACCGCCTTGGTGGTGTTGCCCACGGCATCGAGCGCATCGGTAATCACACGTACCTCATCGGGTAGTTTGGACATTTCGGCGATGCCGCCGGCGTTGTCGGTGATCGGGCCGTACGCGTCCAGCGCCACGATGATGCCGGTCATGGACAGCATCGCGGTGGCGGCGATGGCGATGCCATACAGGCCTGCCATCGAGTACGCGCCCATGATGGCCAGACAGACCGCCAGTACGGGGGCCGCGGTGGATTTCATGGATACGCCAAGGCCCGCGATGATGTTGGTGCCATGTCCTGTGGTGGAAGCGAAGGCGATGTGGCGCACCGGCGCATATTCGGTCGCGGTATAGTATTCGGTGATCCACACCAGCGCTGCGGTCAGCAACAGACCGATGACGGTGGAACCGTACAGGGCGCCTACGCTATACAGGCCGTTGTTCCCCATGATCCAATTCGTTATCGGGTAGAAGGCGATCAGGGCCAATACGGCGGATACTGCAAGACCCCGGTACAGCGCGTTCATGATCTTGCCGCCCGGACGCGCCTTGACGAAGAAGGTGCCTATGATGGAGGCGATGATGGAAAATCCGCCCAGCACCAGCGGATAAATCACCGCGTTCGCGCCTGCGTTGCTCATCAGGAGTCCGCCCAGCATCATGGTGGCAATGATGGTGACCGCGTATGTCTCGAACAGATCTGCCGCCATGCCGGCACAGTCGCCGACATTGTCCCCGACGTTATCGGCAATCACCGCCGGATTGCGCGGGTCGTCTTCGGGTATGCCCGCTTCGACTTTGCCCACCAGGTCGGCACCGACATCCGCGCCCTTGGTGAAAATGCCGCCGCCGAGTCGCGCAAAGATGGAAATCAGCGATCCGCCGAAGCCCAGTCCTACCAGCGCGTGGGTAGCTTCAGTCAGACTGTCGCCAGCACTGATCAGGAAGGTGTAATAGCCGGCGACCCCCAGCAGGCCCAGTCCTACCACCAGCATGCCGGTGATGGCGCCGCCCTTGAAGGAGACATCGAGGGCAGCGTTCAGGCTTTTCTTGGCAGCTTCAGCGGTGCGGATATTGGCACGCACGGAGATGTTCATGCCGATGAATCCCGCCGCACCCGAGAGCAGGGCGCCTATTGCGAATCCGATGGCAGTTTGCCAGCCCAGCGCTGCGAAGATGATGGCGAACAGTATCAGGCCTACGACGGCGATGGTGAGGTATTGCCTTGCGAGGTAGGCGGTGGCGCCTTCCTGTATCGCAGCGGCGATTTCACGCATTCGCTCGCTGCCGGTCGGGCGGGACAATATCCATTTGATTGAAAACAAGCCATACAAGATTGCTATTACGGCACACAACAGCGCAAAGCCTAGACCACCCGACATGATTTTCTCCCAAAGAGTTGAACCACGAGCCGCTACCTGTTTTCAAGCTGCCATCATCATAGCAGCATCGACGCAAACAGAGTCAGATGATATTTAAACCAGGCGGGGCAATAGCCAGTCGATCATGTCAGCGCAGCCAAACCGGCAGCTGCGACTTGTCCGTCTTCAGAGGAACGAACGCCGCTGATCCCCAGGCCACCGACGACGATGCCGTTAAGGTATAGCGGTACGCCACCTTCGGCCGGAATGACGCCCGGCAGGGCCAGGTGTATCAGTCGTCCGCTCAATACTGCATCTTCGGAGGTTTTGGTGGGGCGACGGAAGGCAATGGCAGCATGGGCTTTTGCGATTGCCGTTTCCACGCTGCCGAACTGGGTGTCGTGACTGCGCTGAAGATAAAGCAGATGCCCGCCATCGTCGACCACCGCGATGACCACGCGCCAGTTATTGCGCAGCGCTTCGGCTTCGGCGGCAGCGGCAATCCGTTTGGCATCAATCAGCGTGAGAACCGGTTTGCTTGTCATGCTCAGGTCAGCGCTGCAAAGATTTGAGCGCGGATATCATTCACACTGCCTACGCCTGCAATTTTCACGCATTTTGGCGCGCTTGCAGCATCAAATTTTTCCCATGCCTTGTAATATTCGACCAGCGGTTTAGTCTGATCATGGTAGACATCCAGACGCTTGACGACGGTATCTTCCACGTCGTCCGGGCGTTGCACCAGATCTTCACCGGTCACATCATCACGGCCTTCAACGATGGGCGGGTTGAACAGGGTGTGATAAGTGCGGCCTGACGCCGGGTGCACGCGGCGCCCGCTCATGCGCTGGATAATCTCGCTGTCTGCCACGTCGATCTCAACCACGTAATCGATCGGTATGCCGGCGTCTTTCATCGCCTGGGCTTGCGGGATGGTGCGGGGAAAACCATCGAACAGGAAGCCGTCGGCGCAGTCTGCCTGCTTGATGCGCTCTTTGACCAGATTGATGATGATGTCATCGGAGACAAGACCGCCTGCGTCCATGATGCTCTTCGCGGCCTGTCCCAGCGGCGTGCCGGCCTTGACCGCGGCGCGCAGCATGTCGCCGGTGGAAATTTGCGGGATATTGAATTTTTCCTTGATGTAATTGGCCTGGGTGCCTTTTCCTGCACCCGGCGCGCCTAGCAGTATGATACGCATTGTAGTTCCCTTTTTTGTAAATGGTTGGTGGTCAGTGGTAAGGGTGCAGTACTACTCACCACTTACTGCTCACAACTAACTGTTTTTTTGAATGTGTCTCTGGCCGCCTGCAAGTCCTGTTCCGTGTCGACGCCGCCAGGGGGCGCTTCATCGGCGATGAACACGCCGATTTTGTAGCCGTGATACAGCGCGCGCAATTGTTCCAGCGACTCGTACTGTTCGATGAGGGCTGGCGACAGTTGCCCGTAAGCGCGCAGGAAGCTGGCGCGATAGGCGTAAATTCCGATATGTCGCAACACCGGCAATTGGGCGGGCAGTCCCTCACCCGCAGCAAACGCATCGCGCGGGTAGGGAATCGGTGCTCTGCTGAAATACAGCGCGTTGCCGTTGATGTCCAGTACCGTCTTGACGATGTTGGGGTTTTTCATGGCCGCTTCATCGTCAATGGCATGGCAGGCGGTGGCAATCGCGCATTCGGGATGGTCGTGCAGATGCTGCGCCACGGCGCGTATCAGCGCGGGCGGCATCATCGGTTCGTCGCCCTGCACGTTCACCACGATGCACTCATCCGGCCAGCCTTGTCTCTCAACTACCTCGGCGATGCGATCCGTGCCGCTGACATGGTTGTCGCGCGTGATGCAGGCCTTGAAGCCATGCTCGTGCACCACGTTGGCAATCGCATGATGGTCGGTGGCAATCCAGATTTGCTGCGCGCCGCTTTTGGCCGCCTGTTCGGCAACCCGCACCACCATGGGCTTGCCCGCGATGTGCAGCAGCGGCTTTCCGGGCAGTCGGGTGGAGGCGTGGCGTGCCGGAATGACGACGTGAAAATCAACCATTTTGTAAGCTGTGAAAATTCACTTTAGAGTGCTTCGTATTCTTCAGGGGTAAGCTTGCGCGCTTCATCGGCCAGCATGACCGGAATGCCGTCTTCGATTTTATATGCCAGCCGGTCAGGTTTGCAAATCAGCTCCTGCTCGGCTTTGCGATAGATCAAAGGCGATTTGCACAAGGGGCAAACGAGGATATCAAGCAGTTTTGCGTCCATGAATGGCAATCTTTCGCAGTAGGTAATCAAACAGGGCCGGGTCAACCTGAGCATCCACTCGCAATACCCAGAAATTGTCATCAGCGAATGCGGCGCATTTTACCGCATCTTTTTCGGTGAGGAGTAGCGCATCGCAATCATCGAAGATCAGATCACAGGCCTGGTAGGGGTAATGGTCGGCAAATGCATGCGGGATAACGGTTAATCCCTGCGATTTCAGAAGGTCAAAGAAACGCTGCGGATGGCCGATGCCGGCCACGGCATGCAGGCGTAATCCCTGCAAGTCATGGGCGGTCGCGGTCTTGTCGGGATGGCGCAGGTTCTGGAAAATATCCCCGGATAACTGCATGGGATACTGGTTTTGCGTTTGGGGACGACTTTTGCCGCCATTGATCACCACGGCATCCGCCGTTTTCAGGCGGGACACAGGTTCACGCAGGGGGCCTGCGGGGAGCAGATAGCCGTTGCCGAAGCGGCGTACCCCGTCGATCACAACAAGTTCAACGTCGCGCTGCAAGCGGTAATGCTGCAAGCCGTCATCGCATAGCACCACATCGCATTGCGGGTTTTCTTTTAGCGCCGCATTGGCGGCAGCGACGCGATTTTCCCCCACCCATACCGGGCAAATGCGGCGTTGCGCCATCAGCAATGGTTCGTCGCCTACCTCTGCTACCGTACTGTTTTCTGTGACGAGCTGCTGACGTGAGTCGCCGCCAAAGCCGCGGCTGACAATCACTGGATGATGGCCGTGATCTGCCAGTTGCCGGGCGATAGCGAGGGTGAGGGGGGTTTTGCCGGTGCCACCCACGGAAATGTTGCCGATCACGATGACAGGTACTGGCAATTTGAAGGAGCTCAGGATGCGGCTGTGGTACAGGACGCGGCGCAATGCGGAAAGCGCCCCGAACAGCCAGCTTGCAGGCAGCAGAATCAGGTGGACAGGGCTGATGCGGTACCAGTAAGTTTCAAGTCCTGCCATGCCGGTTAATGGGCCTCGTTCTGTGTGGCAAAGGTAATGCGCCCGAAGCCTGCCTCGCGGGCCGCTTCCATCACGTTGATGACGGCCTGATGCGGGGTCTTGGCGTCGGCATTGATGACGATGACAGGATCGGTTTGCTCGCCCGCCGCTTTTTTCAGTGAGGCGGCCAGTGAAGTGACTCCGCTGAACCTGACTTCGCTGTTGTTGATAGCGTAATGTTCTGTGGCATCTACCGCAACATTGATGGGCTGCACTTGCGAGGCGCTGGCCTCGCCGCCGGCTTGCGGCAGGTTGATCTGCAATTCGGAGTATTTGGCATAGCTGGTGGTGACCATCAGAAAGATCAGGATCACCAGCAGCACATCTATCATCGGAATCAGGTTGATTTCCGGCTCTTCACGAGTGCGTCCGCGTTGAAAATTCATCGCTAACCTTTGCGCTGACCGTGCACGATTTCGACAAGTTTGATTGCCTGCTGCTCCATTTCAATCGTCAGGCTGTCTGCTTTGGCGCGAAAATGACGGTAAAAAATCATGCTGGGTATCGCCACGATCAGTCCGAAGGCGGTGTTGTACAGTGCCACGGAAATGCCGTGGGCCAGCACGGCCGGACTGTTGCCTGCCGTCGTTTGCGCACCGAAAATTTCGATCATGCCGACTACCGTGCCGAACAGACCCAGCAATGGGCTGATCGATGCAATCGTTCCCAGCGTGGTGAGAAAGCGCTCCAGATCGTGGGCCGCCGCACGTCCGGCTTCTTCGATGGATTCTTTCATGATCTCCGGCGTGCTCTTGATGTTTTTCAGGCCGGCGGCGAAGATGCAACCCAGGGGCGAATGCTGAGCCAGCTTGGCTAACATGCCGTCGCTTACCCCGCGCTGCTTGAGTTCCTTGATCACCTCATCGAGCAGGGTGGGCGGTGTCACCCGACTGCTGCGCAGAGAAATCAGTCTTTCGGTAATTAAACCAGTCGCAATGATGGACGCAAAAATCAAAAACCAGATCGGCCAGCCAGCCGCTTCTACGATTGCAAACACGGGGATTCTCCAAATGTGCTTAAATTGTAAACCTCTTATCCCGCTTTTACGCTTGCGGGAAGATCGCTTCAGAGGTTCCGAAAGCGCAACTGTAGCGTGTCACGGCGGGTTGAGCAAGATTTCTCAGGTTCTTCTTCAACAATCATGAGCTAATTGCTAGTTCTAAAAGGATATTTTTGTTTACCCACAATATCTGTGGATAACTCTGTGGATAAAGATGTGGGTTGGGGCTTTAAAGCGGTGAGCTATAAGGGTTTTTCTTATTCTGCCTGTTTTTTGTTATGTTAATTTATCATTTAAAATCAATATGTTGCTGTAAGTTGTGTAAATTTGTTACAGCCGGTGCGACGCCAGGCCGCGTGCCGCCTGACTTTGTGAATAATCTGGAATTGTCAATATGACGGCTACCCTATTTTTTGAGGAAAAACAGCGCGTGCTGCGCGTGTCTGAACTCACGCGTGCAATCAATCAGTTACTCGAAGGCAATGTGCCCTTGTTGTGGGTGAAGGGGGAAATCTGCAACCTGGTTAAGGCCGCTTCCGGTCACTGGTATTTCTCGCTCAAGGATGAGCAGGCGCAAGTGCGCTGCGTGATGTTCCGCCACAAGAATCTTGCGCTGGAGAATGCTGTGGCCAACGGGTTGCAGGTCGAAGTGCTGGCAGCAGCCAGTCTTTATGAGGCGCGCGGCGATTTTCAACTGACGGTCGAGCAGATGCGTCCGGCGGGGTTGGGTGTGTTGTATGAGCAGTTTGCCAGGCTCAAGCAGAAGCTGGAACAGGAAGGGCTGTTTGCCGCGACGAGCAAGCGCGCCTTGCCTGCCTTTCCCAAACGCGTGGGCATCATCACGTCAATTGGGGCCGCCGCGTTGCGTGATGTGCTCACTACCTTAAAGCTGCGCCTGCCCAGCGTGCCTGTCGTGCTGTATCCCACGCCTGTGCAGGGGGCGGGAAGCGCCGAGAAAATTGCGCAAGCTATTGGCACAGCGAACCTGCGTGCCGAATGCTGCGTGCTGATTTTGTGTCGCGGTGGCGGCAGTATCGAGGATCTGTGGGCGTTCAATGAAGAAGTCGTGGCGCGCGCCATCAAAGCCAGTACGATTCCCATCGTCAGCGGCATAGGTCACGAGACGGATTTCACGATCGCCGATTTTGTTGCCGATGAACGCGCACCTACGCCCACAGCCGCCGCACAGCGCGTCGTGCCGGATCGCCTATCCCTGCTGCAAGGATTGCGAGATACGGCGCAGCATCTGATGCGCCCGATGCGCAACCGGCTGCAAAACGCCATGCAGGCGGTGGATTATTTGCAGCGTCGCATCGTTCATCCCGCACAACAGTTGCAACGTCAGACTCAACAACTCTATCTGCTGCAACAGCGCCTGCAACGCAACTTTGCGCACGGCATGCAGCAGCAGCAGTGGCGATGTCAGTCATTCACACAACGCCTGCGCGGTGCGGGCAGCGATTTTCACCGGCTGCACGATAAACAGACTCATTTGAGTGAGCGGCTGGTCAATGCTGTACGCACGACCCAGATGCAGCGGCAGGCAAGGCTGGATGCGGCCTTTCAGCACCTGAGTTCGCTCAATCCGCAGCAGGTGTTGGCGCGAGGCTACAGCCTGGTGCAGGATGAAAACGGTCACCTGGTATCGGATGCGAGCAAGCTGGCGGTCGGTGATGAACTGCGCATCACCTTCGCGCAAGGGTGGGCGCGTACTCGGGTGCAAGAGCCGGGTGGGGATGATTAGTTATATTAAACGCGAAATTCGCGTAGCGATTCATTTGCCTGGCTCCGTCCCCTTCGTTGCGCTTTCCCCGTTTGCAGGAGATAACCTGCGACTTGGCTGCGGTCTTCTGGCAGCTTGGTCGAATGGCTAGTCGATCCATCAGGATTGAAGAGCGGGGGCGGGCATGGAAAATAGCTCTCCCTGAAAATAAAACTCTCCATGCCCGTTGGTCTGAATTGGTGGATAATTCGCCGCATGATCCTAATTACCTAGCTGTAAGGAGCCCGAATGAAATTGAGTCTATGGCCAACCCCTCATTATTACCAGTTTGAAGAAGATCTTGCAGCCTTCGATAGTGAGCCCTGCCTGATTATTTCCAGTGAGGGGCAAGAGTTATTTGGCGACTTGACCCAATTCTCCCCCGCGGAAGGTATTTTCAAGATACAGCCCTTCAACGGGGGCGTTTCCAAATTCAAGGCGGAATCCATCAATTACCTGCGCCTGTTGCAGCCGGTACATCTGGTTAAGAATGCCAGCCTGCTCCATGATGGACACGAGGAAGTTTTCAGCGCTTCCGAGAAACAGCATTGTTCTGTCGTGTTTATGAACGACCAAAAGCTGGATGGGGAAACGGTAGGATTTGCGATTGATAAAACCGGACTCTATTTGTTTCTGGTACATACCGATCATGAGGTTATTCGCTGTTTTATTCCTGCCGTATCAATCAAACACTACCAGATAGGTAAAAAAATCGGTCAGATGCTGATCGAAGAAAATATTGCCACCCATAAAGAAATTAATTCCGGTCTTGAGAAGCAGGAGCAGTTACGCCGCCAGTTGTTGGGTGAATATTTGACCAACGAGCAGATCGTCACCCCGGAGCAGCTGGTGACAGCGCTTGGACGTCAGTCCGGAACGGTGTTGAGGCTCGGCGATATGCTGGTCAATGAGAAGCTGATTACACCGGAAATTCTGCAACAAGCGCTGGAAAAGCAGCGCACTGATAAAAAAATCGCACTCGGCGAAATTCTCATCAATATGGGGGTGGTGAATACCGAAGTCATTCAGAGCATGCTGGCCAAGAAACTGGGCATTCCCTTTGTCAATCTCCGCAAGTTCTATGTTGACCCGGATACCTTTCATCTGGTGCCACTCAGCTTCATCACAAAATTTACCATATTGCCGCTTTACCATACCGACCAGACACTGGTCGTGGCCATGGAGAATCCACTGGTTTGGGAGCCTTTGAACGAACTGCGCGTAATAACCAACCTTACCGTTGTGCCGGTTTTGGCCGCCCGTGAAGATATTATTTTTGTCATCAATGAAATGCGGGGTCATAAGGCGAGCAGGCAGAAAATCGATGATCTCGCCGTCGGCATGACATTTGTGACCGATGATGAAGACTCGTTAGAAGAAGGGGTTGCCGAAACGGATAATACCCTGGTCGGTCTGGTCAATAAGATGATGCTCGATGCCTACAACCAGGGGGTATCGGATATTCATATCGAGACTTACCCGGACAAACGCAATACGCTGGTGCGGTTTCGCAAGGATGGGGTAATCAGCAAGTATTTTGAGTTTCCGCCGACCTTCAGAAAAGCACTGATCTCCAGAATAAAGATCATGGCAAGGCTGGATATTTCTGAAAAACGCAGGCCGCAGGACGGAAAAATTGAACTCAAACTCAGCCAGGAGCAAAAAATTGAATTTCGCGTAGCAACGGTTCCGACTGCCAATGGCCTGGAAGATGTTGTCATGCGTGTGTTGGCGGGAGCGAAACCTATCCCGCTGGCAACGATAGGCTTGCCAGTCGACGTGCTGGAGAGGATCAAGGCGCTGGCGGTGAAGCCGTACGGACTTTTCCTGATTTGCGGGCCGACAGGTTCGGGAAAAACGACCACACTGCACTCGGTATTGGGCTTCATCAATTCGCCGGATCGCAAGATATGGACGGCTGAGGATCCTATCGAAATTACTCAGGAGGGGCTGCGTCAGGTACAGGTAAATTCGAACATCGGCTGGACGTTTGCGGCGGCCATGCGCAGCTTTTTGCGTGCCGATCCGGATGTGATCATGGTGGGTGAAATACGCGATGCCGAGACGGCGAAAATTGCCATTCAGGCTTCCCTGACAGGCCATATGGTGTTTTCAACCTTGCACACCAACAGCGCGGCAGAGAGCATGGTCCGGTTGCTGGATCTGGGCATGGACCCGTTCAACTTCTCCGACGCGCTGGTGGGAATTCTGGCGCAGCGTCTGACACGTCGATACTGCTATTCCTGCAAGGAAGCCTATACCGCCACAAGCGAAGAAATACAAGGGCTGGCTGAGGAGTATTGCCTGGGCATGCCCTTTAATCCCGATGATATCGTACGGCAGTGGAAAAAAACCTACCGCAATGCGGCGGGGGAATTTTCACTCTATTTGCCCAAAGGATGTCGTGAATGCGGTGGAACGGGGTACAAGGGGCGAGTCGGGCTGTATGAATTCCTTGAGGCGACCGCGCCCATCAAAAAATTGCTTCAGCATCAGGGAACGGTTGAAGCCTTGCAAGCCGAGGCCGTCAGTCATGGCCTGCGTACCTTGAAACAGTCCGGAATAGAACTGGTGTTGCAAGGACAGACCAATATTTTGCAAATCAGGTCGGTGTGCAATTAATCAAGGGCCAGGCGTTCATCCGTTTTTAGGTTGAAGCATCGGTACATGACACGTTAAAATCGGCACCCGCACGTGTTGCCTGGAATGATCTTATGAAATTTTGCCGATCTTGTCTGTTTCCCTGTGCTCAATGGTGAGCCGAATCTCTGACAAGCAACTTTGGTGGCTGCTGATTGGCGTTGCGCTGATCTGGTTCGCCAATCTCGAATACCGCACCCTGATCAAGCCGGACGAAGGGCGCTATGCCGAAATTCCGCGCGAGATGGCGGCCTCCGGTGACTGGGTAACCCCGCGTCTGAATGATCTCAAGTATTTCGAGAAGCCGCCGTTGCAATACTGGGCCACCGCCACCGCTTACACCGTGTTCGGCGAACATCAATGGACATCGCGTCTGTGGGCGGCGCTTACCGGATTTGCGGGCTTGTTGCTGGTATGGTTTACCGGACAGCGTTTGTTCGGCCGCGATGCGGCTAACTATGCGGCGCTGCTGCTGGGTAGCAGCATGTTGTATGTGATGATGGGCCACATCAACACGCTGGATATGGGGGTAACGTTCTTTATTACGCTGGGTGTGTTTTCGTTTCTGCTGGCGCAACATAGCGGATCGACTGCGCAGCAGGCGGCTTCACGCAACTGGATGTTGCTGGCCTGGGCGGGCATGGCGCTGGCGGTGCTCTCCAAGGGGTTGATGGGGATCATCCTGCCTGGCACAGCGGTGTTCATCTATTGCCTGGTGCAGCGTGATTTTACCGTGTTGAAGCGCATGCACTGGCTGGCAGGCTTGGCGGTGTTCCTGCTGATCACGGCGCCCTGGTTCTATCTGGTGATGAAAGCCAATCCCGAGTTCTTCCAGCGCTTTTTCATCTACGAGCATTACACACGTTTCACCACCAAGGAACTGGGGCGCTACCAGCCCTGGTATTACTTCGTGCCTATCCTGCTGACGGGGGCGCTGCCCTGGACAGTGCTATTGTTCGATTCCCTGTTCCACATCGGCAAACCGCGCAGCGGTGATGGAAAACCATTCAATGCGGCATTGTTCCTGCTGATATGGACTGTTTTTATCTACGTGTTCTTCTCCATTTCCGACTCCAAACTGCCGTCTTATCTGTTGCCGATGTTTCCCGCGCTGGCGTTGTTGATGGGCCGTCGCATCGTCGAAATTCGTGAGCGGCTGCTGTTCTGGTACGTGGCGCCCGTTGTGCCGGTCGGATTGTTGTTTCTGGTGCTGGCGGTGAACGTGGGCAAGTTTGCCGATACGCCGAATCAGATCGAGTTGTACCCCCATTACAGCATCTGGCTGGTGACAGCGTCCCTGATTTTACTGACGGGTCTCTTGGGCGGCATGGCGTTGCTGTGGAAGGGGAAAAAACCGGTTGCGGTGCTGGCAATTGCGCTGACAGCCTTGTTGTCCACCCAGATCGGCGTGTCCGGCTACAATACGGTGGCGCGCGAGCGCTCTGCCAAACATATCGCAGAGGCGATACGCGCCGAGGTAAAACCGTCTGTTCCGTTCTACTCGGTGATGACTTACGAACAGACCCTGCCGTTTTATCTCAAGCGCACCTTCACGCTGGTGCAATATCAGGATGAAATGGGTTTCGGCATCAAGCAGGAGCCAGAGCGCTGGGTGCCGACGCTGGACGCCTTTGTTCCCGTATGGGCCGCGCAACCCGAAGCGCTGGCGATCATGCCGGTATATGTTTACCCGCAACTCCAACAACTGGGCCTGCCCATGAAAATAATTTTTGCAGATACGCAACATATCGTGGTGAAAAAACCATGAATCTGGTCAGTTTTTCACTGATTTTCACCGGCGTGATGCTCAACGCGGCAGCACAGATACTGATGAAGGCCGGCACCAATTCGATAGGGGGCTTTGCGTTCAGCGTCGAGAACATCGTGCCGATAGGACTGAAACTGGCGACCGAGTGGCACATCATTGTTGCGTTGTTTTGCTATGCAATCAGCGTGGTCGTGTGGATACTGGCCTTGTCGCGTGTGCCGGTCAGCATCGCTTTTCCGATGTTGTCCATGGCCTATGTGGTGAATGCGGTGGCGGCATGGTATCTGCTGGGAGAGGCGTTCAATCCGCTCAAGCTGGCCGGCATGGGCGTGATTATCCTGGGTGTAGTCATCATTTCGCGAGCATAAAGCTCAGCTGTCATTCCGGCGCAGGCCGGAACCCAGCGGTTTTATCTAAAGATGCTTTTGAATTTTGTCGCCCGCTTTGCGGGGTAATCTTTTCATTATCTGGATTTCGGCCTGCGCCGGAATGACGAATTTATAGAATATATTACGGATTTTTCATATGAAATCATTTCTCCCTTTTTCCAAACCCACCATAGACGAAGCGACCATCGCGTCCGTTGCCGACACGTTGCGTTCCGGCTGGATCACCAGCGGCCCCAAGGTGGCCGAGTTTGAGAAGCAGTTGTCCGACTACTTCGGCGGACGTCCGGTGCGCACCTTTAATTCCGGCACCTGCACGATGGAGATCGCGTTGCGCATCGCGGGCGTCAAAGCAGGGGATGAAGTCATCACTACGCCGATCTCGTGGGTGGCGACCGCCAACGTGATTCTCGAAGTGGGCGCGACGCCGGTGTTCGCCGACATCGATCCGGTCACGCGCAACATCGACCTTGACCGTGTTGAAGCCGCGATCACGCAGCGAACCCGTGCGATCATTCCGGTCTATCTGGCGGGCCGCCCGCTGGATATGGACCGGCTGTATGCCATAGCGGCAAAGTATAAGCTGCGCGTGATCGAAGATGCCGCGCAAGCCATCGGTTCAACCTGGCAGGGAAAACCCATCGGCAGTTTCGGCGATTTCGTCTCGTTCAGTTTTCAGGCCAACAAGAATATCACCACCTCCGAGGGCGGTTGTCTGGTGCTGAACAACAGCGATGAAGCTGCATTGGCCGAAAAATACCGTTTGCAGGGCGTGTCGCGCAGCGGCTGGGACGGTATCGACGTGGACGTGCTGGGGGGGAAATACAACATGACCGACATTGCCGCTGCGATCGGGCTGGGGCAGTTTGCGAAACTGGCTGATATCACCGCGCATCGTCGCCGTCTGGCGCAACATTATTTCAAGATTCTCGGCGCGGATTTTGAAGTGCAGACCGGCGCACAGCTGCCGCCTGCCGATTTTACGAACACCAACTGGCACCTGTTTCAGGTCGTGTTGCCGGACAGGATTACGCGTCCCGACTTCATGGCGCAGATGAAAGAGAGCAATATCGGCATCGGCTTCCATTACGCGCCGATTCATCTGTTCAAGCTCTATCGGGATTTGGGCTTCAAGGAGGGCATGTTCCCGGTCGCAGAGCATGTCGGCAAACAGATCGTCTCGCTGCCGATGTTCTACGCGATGACAGAGGCCGATGTCGAACGCACCTGTGCTGCGATGAGAGAAGTGCTGAGGTAGCCTGTCGGTGGCAGACCGGCTGCTGATTACCTTTCTTGTCTTGCCAAGAAAGGTAATCGAAAGAAATCGCCCCCGGTTTGCCGTCCCCGTCTCGCCGAGGTCGCCGCACAGCGGCGGGTACTCGGCGGTGATGCCCCTTGCGAGTACGGGATACCCTTGATAATCGCAAACAAGCGGGGCTGTGCAACTCGCCCTGGCTGCGCGCCAACACCACACCCAGCTGGGGTGAGCCTGTTTAATCTTATTGCAAATATCCCAGTGAAAGCACATTGTGCTAATATCCTTACCAAGTAATACTTGTATGGAGATAATCATGGAAGCAACCAGTGTAACCAGCAAAGGTCAGGTCACTATCCCTAAGAGCCTGCGTCAGAGATTCGGGATTCGGCAGGGCAGCAAGATTGAGTTTAATGTCGTAGGCGATCATGTGGAATTGCATGTTGTAAATAATCCGGTGGAAGTTGTAAAAAGTGGTTTTGGTATGCTAAAGACCAGAAAATCTGCCGTGCCGGTTGATTTTGATGCTGCCATGTTGTTGGGTAAACGCAAGTCCGCCAAATGACAGGCCTGGATACCAACATCCTCGCACGTTATTACATCGAAGATGAAGCAGATGATGAAAGCGTAAAGCAGCGAGAGCTTGCTCGCCGCATCATCGAGGCGGGCAAGCCGCTGATGGTATGCAAAACCGTGCTGCTGGAATTTGAATGGGTCATGCGTGGTTATTATGAGTTTGAGCGGCATCAAATCGTGCAGGTCGTGCAACACCTGATGTCCATGACACATGTGGATATCGAAGATCGCGATGCCGTAGAGTATGCGCTGGCCTCGTATCTGGCAGGGCTAGATTTTGCCGATGCCTTGCATCACGCCTGCTACCGGACATGTAAATCCATGCTGACGTTCGATGACCGTAAATTTGCCCGCCGTGCAAAACGTCTGGCGCTTGTGCCAAATGTGAGCGTGCCGAAATAGCCACCCCTTGAAGGGGCAGTAGCTATGCTTGCGATTTCCCGATTTCGCGAACCTCATCCGTTGCGGTAGAATGTCGTCCCATGAACACCATACAGCTTTCCGTCATTATTCCCGTGTACAACGAAGAAGCAGGTTTGCAAACCTTGTTCGACCGCTTGTATCCGGCACTCGACAAACTTGGCATCAGCTACGAGATCGTGTTCATCAACGACGGCAGCCGGGATCGTTCGGCTGGAATCCTGCGCGAGCAGTTCCAGAAGCGCCCCGATGTGACGCGGGTGATTCTGTTCAACGGCAACTTCGGCCAGCACATGGCGATCATGGCGGGATTCGAGCTGTCGCGCGGGCAGCGCGTGGTGACGCTGGATGCCGATTTGCAGAACCCGCCGGAAGACATTGGCCTGTTGCTGGCCAAGATGGATGAGGGGCACGATTATGTCGGTTCAATCCGCCGTCAGCGCAACGACAGTTGGTGGCGGCATGTCGCATCGCGTGCGATGAATAATCTGCGCGAACGCATCACGCGCATCAAGATGACCGATCAGGGCTGCATGTTTCGCGCCTACGACAGGGGTATCATCGACGCGATCAACAGCTGCCGCGAAGTGAATACCTTCATCCCCGCGCTGGCTTACACCTTCGCGCGCAATCCCGCCGAGGTGGTGGTGGGGCACGATGAACGCCTGGCAGGCGAATCGAAATATTCGCTGTACAGCCTGATCCGTCTGAATTTTGACCTGATGACAGGTTTTTCTATCGTGCCGTTGCAGATGTTTTCAATGGCCGGCATGCTGACTTCAGTGTTTTCAGCACTGTTCTTCGTTTTTCTTGTGGTGCGTCGGTTGATCATCGGTCCTGAAGCGGAAGGAATGTTCACGCTGTTCGCACTGGTGTTCTTCATGATCGGCATCACGCTGTTCGGTATCGGCCTGCTGGGCGAATATGTCGGACGCATCTATCAGCAAGTGCGCCATCGTCCGCGCTATCTGGTGGAGGCGGTACTGGAAAAACAGGATTCTGAAGCAATGAACAATGGACAAGGGATAATTGACAATGAGTAAGGGGTCAATTGGAACATCGGTTCATCAAAATCAATCCTGTGATGAATTGGATAATCATCAATTATCAATTATCAATTCTCAATCATCCTCGGCTGTCGTCTTCGCTTATCACAATGTCGGCGTGCGTTGCCTGTCCGTATTGCTGGCGCAGGGCGTGGATGTGCAGCTTGTGGTCACGCACCGCGACAACCCCAATGAGAACATCTGGTTCGACAGTGTTGCCGATCTGGCGGCATTGCACGGCATTACCGTCATCACGCCGGATAACCCGAATGATGCAGCCGTTGTTGAACAAATCCGTGCCCTGCAGCCGGATTTTTTCTTCTCCTTCTATTATCGCGAGATGCTCAAGGCGCCGTTGCTGGCCATCCCGAAACAGGATGCGCTGAACATGCATGGTTCATTGTTGCCAAAATACCGTGGCCGAGTGCCGGTGAATTGGGCGATAATCCGCGGTGAGCGTGAGACAGGTTCCACGCTGCATTACATGACCGAGAAGCCGGACGATGGCGACATCGTGGCGCAACAGGCTGTGCCCATCCTGCCCGATGATACTGCGCTGCACGTGTTTCAGAAGGTGACCGTCGCGGCGGAGATGGCGCTGAACACGGTGCTGCCGGAGCTTTTGGCAGGCCGGGCGCCACGGGTGAAGCAGGATTTGAGTCTGGGTGCGTATTTCGGCGGACGTCGCGCTGAAGATGGTATTGTCGACTGGTCGCACAGTGCGCAGGAAATACATAATCTGGTGCGTGCCGTCGCCCCGCCATACCCGGGTGCGATGACCCGTTTGCTGGGCCGTCCGATGCGCATCCTGCAGACGCTGAAAACCCGGTGCACAGCAGCAGATAAAGAACCTCCCGCATTCTATGCGAAGGAAGGGCGTGCTTATGCAATCTGCGGACAAGGCGTGTTGCGGGTTGTGCGCTTTGAACTGGATGGACTGGAAATGAGCCCGGCACAATTCGAGGCCGCTTACGGCACTGCAAGATTTGAGTTTAATGTTTGAGTATTTTAAGGTTTTGTCATTCCCGCACCCAGACAGAAACACTCAGGGGCGGGAATCCAGTTAAAAATACCTGCTGGATTCCGGGTCGAGCCCGGAACGACGTTTGAATTTAATTGTTAAGGGAATGTAAATGAAAAAAGTATTGATACTCGGCGTGAACGGTTTTATTGGTCATCATCTGTCCAATTGCATCCTGAATACCACCGACTGGGAAGTCTATGGCATGGACATGAGCTCGGACCGTATCTCTGATCTGATCGGTCATGAGCGCTTTCATTTCTTCGAGGGCGACATCACCATCAACAAGGAATGGGTCGAGTACCATGTCAAGAAGTGTGACGTGATCCTGCCGCTGGTGGCGATCGCCACGCCTTCCACGTACGTCAAGCAACCGTTGCGTGTGTTCGAACTGGATTTCGAGGCCAATCTGCCTATCGTGCGTGCAGCTGCGAAGTACGGCAAGCATCTGGTATTTCCATCCACCTCCGAAGTGTACGGCATGTGTCACGACGAGGAATTCGATCCTGAGAACTCCGAGCTGATCTGCGGCCCGATCAACAAACCGCGCTGGATTTATTCATGTTCCAAACAACTGATGGATCGCGTGATCTGGGGTTACGGCATGGAAGGACTGAATTTCACGCTGTTCCGCCCGTTCAATTGGATCGGTGCGGGGCTGGACTCCATTCATACGGCGAAGGAGGGCAGCTCGCGCGTGGTCACGCAATTCCTGGGGCATATCGTGCGCGGCGAGAACATCAGTCTGGTTGATGGCGGGCAGCAGAAACGTGCGTTCACCTACATCGACGACGGCATCGCCGCGCTGATGAAGATCATCGATAACAAGGACGGCATCGCCACCGGCAAGATCTATAACATCGGCAATCCGGTCAACAATTTTTCGATCCGCGATCTGGCTGACATGATGCTGAAGCTGGCGAACGAGTATCCGGAATATCGCGAATCGGCGCAAAAAGTCAAGATCGTAGAGACCACTGCGGCGGCTTATTACGGCAAAGGCTATCAGGACGTGCAGAACCGTGTGCCCAAGATCACCAATACCTGCGAGGAGCTCGGCTGGTCGCCCGCCATCAGTATGGCGGATACCTTGCGCAATATCTTCGATGCGTATCGCGGTCAGGTTGGCGAAGCTCGTAAACTGATGGACTGAGAAACAGGATCGAGGAGCGAGGGCTGAGGAGCGAGTTAAAACCGCTGCCCTGCTTTTAACTCAATCCTCCACTCCTCGCTTCGCTCTCCTCAATCCTGAATCCTGAATATGAAACAACTCGCTCTCCAGGTTCATGTGGATACCTATCGCGGTACGCGCGAAGGTGTGCCGCGTCTGGTCGATGCCCTGCAACGTTACAACGCGCAGGCGACTTTTTTCTTCTCGCTAGGTCCCGACCATACCGGGCGCGCCATCAAACGGGTGTTTCGTCCGGGTTTTCTCGGCAAGGTCTCGCGCACCTCCGTGGTGGAGCACTATGGTGTCCGTACCTTGCTGTATGGCACGCTGCTGCCGTCGCCTGACATCGGCAAGAAATGCGCCGACATCATGCGAGGGGTGCGTGATGCGGGTTTTGAAGTGGGCATCCATTGTTTTGACCATATCCGCTGGCAGGATTATGTGGCAGACAAGGATGCCGGGTGGACGCGGCGTGAGATGCAGCGCGCGGTGGATCGTTTTACTGCGATATTCGGTGAGGCGCCGCATGCACATGCCGCCGCCGGCTGGCAGATGAACCGCCATGCGCTGCGTCTGATGCAACACTTCGGTTTTGACTACTGCTCGGACACGCGCGGCACACACCCTTTTATCCCTACCTGGCAGGCGGAGATTGTTGCCTGTCCGCAACTGCCTACTACCTTGCCGACGCTGGACGAGTTGATCAATCGCGACGGCATCACGCTTGATAATGTAGCGCAACACCTCTTGCAGCTCACCGCCAGCGCACCGGCGACGGGTCATGTTTATACGCTGCACGCCGAACTGGAAGGCGCTAAGTGGATGCCGATTTTCGAGCAGTTGATGCAGGGCTGGCAGGCGCAAGGTTATGAGCTGGTATCCATGCGGCAATATCTGCAAGGACTGGATGCGGTATCCTTGCCACGGCATGAAGTGCTGATGCGTGAAATTGAAGGGCGCACCGGCACTTTGGCTGTGCAAGGGGAAAGAAGCTGATTGCGCCGTATAAGCTCCGTTAATGTTAGTCATGGGGTGCTGAAGGACGCTTCCAATGGCTTGTTGCCTAAAGTCTTTGTTCAGTTTGCCGATAATGTGTGAAAGTGAGGGGCATGATGGAAGATAACAAGGCATTGAATGAGTGGGTGCATAAACTCAGTCAGAGTGAGCTGCCCGTGCTCAGGCATACCGCGCGTGATCTTGCCTTGTTGCGCACGGACGATCAAAACCTGACGGCGCATTCCATCGCCAATGCCATCAGGCATGATCCCATCATGACGGTCAAACTGCTGCGCTATTTGCAGAGTCATAAGCGCAAGGCGCAAACGACTGAAGTTGTCCAGGTCGAACAGGCGTTGCTGATGCTGGGCACCGAACCGTTTTTTAATCATGTCGCACCGTACCCGTTGATCGAAGACCAGTTCAAGACCCATGCCGTGGCGCTCCCGCCGTTTCTGCGCATGGTGCACCGTTCGAACAGGGCTTCCGAATATGCCTATGACTGGGCGGTGTATTTGCACGACATGCATTTCGAGGAAGTACGCGTCGCTGCATTGTTGCATGACATCGCCGAGATGCTCATGTGGTGTTTTGCGCCGGATGCCATGTTGAAAATCCGCGATATTCAGCTGCACGACAAAGCCTTGCGCAGCCGTGATGTTCAGCAACAGGTGCTGGGCTTTACGTTGGCCGGATTGCAGAAGGAGTTGGTGAAGCAGTGGGGTTTGCCCGAACTGCTGTTAACTCAGATGGATGGCGACAGCGTAAAATCGCAGCGCGTGCGCAACGTTACCCTGGCCGTTAATCTGGCGCGCCATTCCGCAAACGGCTGGGATGATGCGGCGTTGCCGGATGACTACAGCGAGCTGGGCGAGTTGCTGCATCTCCCGGTGGAACAGGCGATGGCGATGGTCAAAGAGGATGCCGGTCTGGCGTGTGATCTGGGCCGTCCGCACTGAGCTGTTGCACGACGCCGAAAGCTGGCGGGCGCCAATCATTCACACTCTGTTTCCGGCTGTAATCTAGCCCTCGCGCCCGATGCCGAAATACTCGAATCCCTGTTTCTTCATATCGGCTGGTTCAAACAGATTGCGACCATCGAAAATAATCGGCTGTTTCAGGCGTGCTTTGATGATGCCAAAATCCGGACTCTTGAAGGCTTTCCATTCGGTTACGATAATCAGCGCATCGGCATCCTGCAGGGCATTTTTGGCGTTGTCTGCGTAGCACAGGTCGGTGCGATCGCCGTAGATATGCCGGGTTTCTTTCATGGCCGCCGGATCGAAGGCAGTGACGGTAGCCCCGCGCGCCCATAAACCTTCCATCAGCACGCGGCTGGAAGCCTCGCGCATGTCGTCCGTGCCGGGTTTGAATGCGAGTCCCCACAAGGCGAAATGCTTGCCTGTCAGGTCACTGCCAAAGCGTTTGGTGATCTTTTTCAGCATGACCGATTTCTGTGCATTGTTGACCTGTTCCACCGCTTCCAGCACTTTCAATGGCAAGCCATATTCTGCGCTGGTGCGTTGCAGGGCGCGCACATCCTTGGGGAAACATGATCCGCCGTAGCCGCAGCCAGCATACAGGAAACTGTAGCCTATACGCTGGTCCGAACCGATGCCCTTGCGCACATGCTCGATGTCAGCGCCCACACGTTCGGCCAGATTGGCTAGTTCGTTCATGAACGAGATGCGCGTGGCCAGCATGGCGTTGGCCGCATATTTGGTCAGTTCTGCAGAGCGGATATCCATGACCATCAGGCGTTCGTGGTTGCGCTGGAAAGGGGCGTACATCTCCTTCATGATTTTGACGGCGGCATCATCCTCGGCGCCGATAACGATGCGATCCGGGCGGTTAAAGTCGTCTATCGCAGCGCCTTCCTTAAGAAACTCGGGATTGGATACCATGGAGAATTCAGGAGCGAGGAGCGAGGATTGAGGATCGAAGCTGCGCTGATCCAGTTCTTCCTGCATGGCTTGCCTGACCTTGTCGGCTGTGCCGACCGGTACTGTGGATTTATCCACGATGACCTTGTATTCGGTCATGTGGCGGGCAATGCTGCGGGCGGCTGCGATGACGTATTGCAGGTCGGCCGAGCCGTCCTCCTCGGATGGCGTGCCCACCGCAATCATCTGCACCAGGCCGTGCGCAACACTTGCCGCGACGTCGGTGGTAAAACGCAGCCGGCCCGCCGCGATATTCCTTTTGATGACTTCATCAAGGCCCGGCTCATAGATGGGTACGCCGCCGTTGTTGAGCAGTTCGATCTTGCGCGGATCGACATCCAGACACAGCACGTCATTACCCAAATCCGCCAGGCATGCGCCTGACACCAAACCGACGTAGCCGGAACCAATCACAGTGATTTTCATTGCAGTGGGGGGTTGAAAACGAAGCGCGTATTATGCCGCAGAATGGCCGATACGTCAGCGTATGGCAAACGGATCATTAACAAATTATTCAATAAATTATCGAGGTATTGCCGCAGCTTGCGGGCAGTTGTCCGTGCGGCAAACTGGCCTGATTAATGATCTGAAGCCATGCAAGAATGATTTCTTGTGCGAAAAAGTGAATTTGATGTTGACCGGATCAGGCAGTATCTATATGATGCGCACCTCTTCATTCCCTGATAGCTCAGCCGGTAGAGCGACGGACTGTTAATCCGCAGGTCCCTGGTTCGAATCCAGGTCGGGGAGCCAGATAGATAAAGCCTTGCAGCAATGCAAGGCTTTTTTCTCGTCCACAGTTTGAGTTCGGCAAAGTCGGTATAGGATTCCTCCTCGCGGTCTGTTCAAGGATTTGCGCTCGATTTGGCACAGGCCGCAGTTACCCTTTCAAATTTTCCTTTGCTGATGACGCTATGCTCTTGCTGGTGCAATTGCTGTGACGAATTGAAGGTGAGGGGTGACTGAGTGGCGGTGTCGCTTCGCTGGCGGCGCTGTATTCATTGCAGTTGTGGATGTCGTTGGGGCAGGGGATGCAAAAAGCTGAAAGTCTGGCGGGGATGTTGGCGGCGTCGAGTCGTCGGGTGTGTCAATCGCGTCACTGAATAATTTATTTTCCGGCAAGGGCGGGGTAGTCTGGAATACGTTGTCCACAAATTCTGTGGATAAGTCTGTGTACACTGCCTGAATTAATGCGGTATGTACGTGCAGATAAAGTGATTATTTCAGTTGGTGAAATATTTGAGCACAATTCAAACAGCACTACCCCTGAATGGACATTATTGCTGCATCCATCATTCCCACCAATACAGCGTGGGCAATAAACCAAACGAGCGTCTCCCAGCTAAAAAATACCTCCCTTTGGGTGGCAGCTTTTATCTGAAAAACCGATTAACGGGGAACAGGCTCGCGTACCTTTTCGTTGGTCATGGAAAGAAGATTGGAAAATTCCCATGTTCCTGATGCCGTTTAGCCAATCTGACAAACCGGTAAAGATGTTCAGTTGCTTTTTATAGACTACGCGTCATTGCAAACTTTATCTGTGCGGTACCGCACCGCTGTTAATGCGTATCAACATGACAACGGCTATATGAAAAAATTGAGGTATAGCCGACATATTTGAGCATGATTCAAACAGCACCATCCCTGAATGGGCATTACCTTCCGCTGTTCTCCGAGTGCATCAACTGCACCATACCCTCCACGATGCGCATGTCTCTCCTCGCGGTCCGTACAAGGATCGGCCACACATCTTCGTGCTAATTAAATATAATCATTAGGATTAAATCTGATTTTCAGGAGATTCAGTATGCTTACTAAAGTGCTCACTGCGCATGTTCCCGTTCCACTCATTGAGAAAGTTGATTTGATCGCCGCTCGCATGGAGCGTTCTCGTGGATGGATCGTGAAGCAGGCATTGCCCGCTTGGGTCGATCAGGAAGAATTGCGTTGTCGCCTGACGCTGGAAGCGATGGCGGATGTGGATGCAGGGCAAGTCATCGACCATCAATCCGTGCAAGCTTGGGCTGACAGTCTCGGCAGCGATCAGCCACTGCCTGTGCCGCGTTGATGGAATTGAAATGGACGAGCAAGGCATTGTCAGATTTGACAAGACTGCATGAATTTCTGTCGCCATTAAACAAGCAAGCCGCTGTGCAATCCCTGACGGCAGCACCCGCCAAACTCATGGTGCAGCCACGTCTGGGAGAAAGGCTGGAAGAGTTTGAACCTCGTGAGGTACGGCGTATTTTGGTAGGTCACTATGAAATGCGTTACGAAATTCAACATTCCATAATTTCGTGCTGAGGCTCTGGCACTCGCGGGAAGATCGCTAAACGATTAAACGATCGTGACCGTGTAACGAAACTCAATAAGTCAGGATCCCTTATGCAACAACTTCAGTTTCAATTGAACGGCGAGTATGTAGAGCTTAACCAACTGCTCAAGATGGTCGGCTTGTGCGACAGCGGCGGCGCCGGCAAAGCGATGGTGGCCGAGGGCGTAGTCTCTGTCGATGGTCAGCTGGAGTTGCGCAAGACGGCCAAGATACGTGCAGGCTCGGTGGTGTCGTTGGGCGATGTACGTATCAGCGTGCTTGCTAAATAGGGTTGCGATTTTCTATTTTCGCAGGATCTCAGGTCCTCAAGATTTCCTATTTAACTTTAATATTCGATTTATCGGCAGTTCCCGCTCAGTCTTGAGCGCCATCCCGGTTTCGGTGGCGTCGGCACAGGATATTCCAGCCTGTCGGGCGCCGGCTTGACCACCCATTTCCCGGACTTCATCGTGACAGACTGAGGCACGCTAGTTCTGTAACCTTCAGCAACAGGCTAAACATCCCGGAATCCCTGCCGATAATCGAGTTATTACATCGCAATTATTGACAGGTGGATCATCATGTTTCAGAACGGAAGTTGTGGCTTCGAGCACCCGCAGGCAGCTTGTCGGTCTGCGGAATTAGCAACAGAGAACCAGCACAATGCAGCGCGTGAGATGGATGCTAGGGACGAAATGGTTGCCGCTCTAAGAGAGCAACAGCGCCTCTATATCTTACGCAACTTGAATGGCCGTCATTAGCAAGGCCAAGTAAAGCGTCTTTGATAGTGGCGGCGCATTAAGGTGGCAGCAATCACGCCAGGCTGAAGGCGCGTTATACGCTCGCTGGTTTTATTGCAGCGTCGATTGGAAGGTGAGCAGCTACATGAAGTATCGGCACTACAAGGGGGGTATCTACGAGATTGTCTGCGAGGCGCGGCTTGAGTCCGATCCCCAAGTCATCATGATCGTTTATAAATCTGCCGAGGGTTTGATTTGGACTCGACCCGGCGACGCTTTTTTCGAGCTTGTGCAGCACGAAGGAAATACCGTACCGAGGTTCGCGCCAATGAACTTTTGAGTCGACGCACCATAAGCGAGTGCGTAGGAAGTTTTTTATCAGACGCCCACAAAAAAATGCCCCTGAAACAATTAAGTTCAGGGGCGAAATATCTCAACAGGGAGTCAAGATTCATGTTCAGGGAGAAACATGAGTCAGCTAATGCCGACAGTAAATCAGATGCTTATGGTGTCGAATAGTTCAGACTGTTACATTTAGTTACAAATGGGCGGGTGTTGACAGCGGATGACTTGTCTTGCAGACGTCATGTTGGTACGCATCAGATTTTTTGCCTTGCACTATGTACGCCAGCAAACAGATGTTTTTTAAAGATTGCCGGATCATTCGCATATCCCGCTTCCTTGAAAAAACAACAGACCATGAATGTCCAACCAAAAACTATGAGCCTCCTGCTTGGCCTTGCTGTCTTGCTGAGCAATAGTGTTTTAGCCAACGGACAGGCGCCATCGAAAAATGATGGTGGATATTCAGGGAGCAGCGAATATGGGGATGGCGTGTATTTTGACGGTGGCGCCGATTTTGACAAGTGTATGTCGGCACTGCATGTCGCTCTCAAGCTGTTGGCCGGTCAGGAAAAGGCATGGACTGAATTCTCGGGGAAAATAAAATCTGTCAAAATGGATAAGCCAGAGCATCAAGACTGGACGGATATGAGTACGCCTGACCGCTTGTACCAAATGCTGGATAACATGAAATCCCATGAAAAAAATATGGCCGAGCATGCGGCAACAGTCCGGGCATTTTATGTCGCGTTGACTGAAGTGCAGAAAAAAGTGTTCGACAAGCATTTTCAAGAACGCCACATTCGTCACTCACGTGTCAACAAGTAACCTCTGACAAAGGGGAATGTTATGAACCCGCACGCGCTTGTTATCGAGACACTGGTTGTCGCAGTTGTGGTTGCAGCATCAATATCCGGCAACGTTTTCGCCGCCAATGAACCGACCCTGCAACTGCCAGTCCTTTTGGGTAAAGCTACCAGCTTTTCCAACACATGCCGGCTAATCATCATCGACATATCCAAGCAAATATATGAGATTGATCCGGCAGAGCTTGGTGAAGCTGAGCGCAGGGCAGGGCATTACAACATCAATCCGTATATGCGGTTTGCGGGTGCCGGCACTATTTTTCAACATATTGATTCGTCGCGATGCATTGCAATCGCCGGGCAGACTGCATCGGAATACGGGATACCACAGGTGATAATGACGTATGACCGGAGCAATGAAGTGACCGTGTCTGTGCCTGAAAACTATGTTGATAATGACCGAAGCACACGAACTTATACTTATAAGTTTACTGTGCGTGACGGCTGCGACTATAGTAAATCATCGTGCAGAGTCAACTCGACTAAACGGTTTCACAACATTAATCCAGGAAGCAAAGAATGGTCGCAAACCGTTATCAATGAGGTGCGTGCGTATTTTTAACCTGAACACGCTTCCTATATTCTTCATGATAAAAGTGAGCTAATCCCAAGAAGTAAAAGAGTATTTTTGATTACCCACAATATCTGTGGATAACTCTGTGGATAAGTCTGGTGATTGTGCCTTGAAAACGGCGATTCATAAGGGTTTTTCTTACACTGCCTGTTTTTTGTTACTATAAATTAGTTATAAAAAACAAATAGTTATCGTAAGTGTTAATATTTTGTTGCATTCTGTATGGCGCAAAGCGTTACGCTGCCTGGCTTTGTGAGTAATTTTGAATTGTCAATATGCTTTTACCCCTATTTTTTTAGATATGCCATGTGTTGCTGAACTCCCCCGTGTAATTAATCGGTTACTGGAAAACGATTGAATTTGATATAGGTTAACTGGTGTGAATACTGCCATCGTTCTATGGGCGGTCGCAAAGCACCTGTTCATGCATCACCGCTATAACGCATCAACGTTCCAGGCAGCATTTTTTCTGAGCCAACTCATGGCGCTCGATCTTGCCAGGCGCGTAACTGCACTCACGTCGGCTGCGGATAACAAAGCCACTGCGCGGATGAACCGGATATTTGGTTCGCCTTTAATTTCTTGAGCCACGTTTTTGCGCTGATTCCAACTTCTGTTCCGCATTCATGTATGGCGTTGATGTTGCACGTGGGCCGTGTTCGAGAAAAGTAACATTCTTTTTCATGCCGTTATTCATAAGCTCCTGGTCATGAGATATTTTGCGTGCTTCGGCTCTATGAATGATTTCCCAGTCAGGTCCTGCAACGGCGACAGATGAAAACGTAACTGCCAACATACCAACGATCGAAATTTTTTTCGCATTCATTTGTTTTTCCTTTATTAAAGTTAAATTGCCAAGAATATTGATACGGGGCCTAATTACAGGCTTAAAAAAAATGAACTGACAGATACCGTCCGCAGTCAATTTTTTAACATGCTGAATCCCCTTGTTCCCCTGTCCGGTATCCGGGCAGGATTTCAGGCGTTTTTGAGTCAGGTCGTTTGGTAAACAGCATCATAGTAAGGTTCATTATAGTAAGGTACCATACTTAATGCAAGTATTTTTTATGGTTTTCGCATCAAGCAGACTTCCGGTTGTTTATATCGTGACATGTCGTCAAATACCGGGTTGCACACCGGGGCTGGCCATACATCTGCATGAGTTATGGAAATTTAACTTGCCATAAAGTATGGTTCCTTATTATCATTGCCGGCACTATGCTGCTACTTAAAGAATTACCTAATTCAAAAAGTCTTGAGAAACTTGTCAAGCGTTACCCTGACGCCGACATCAAGGCGATTTCAGATTTTGTTAATCTGTTGCGTGCCAGCTCTGACCTTTCAAGTGCGCTCGACATGTTGCTGGCTCAGCATAGTCTTCTGCAGGGCAGATGGTGGGTTCTCGTGCTGTTGATGAGGCAGGATGATTTAACCTCTTCACCCACTGATCTGGCTGAAAAGGCGGGGGTTACCAAGGCGACTATGACAGGATTTATTGATGGTCTTGAGCGGGAAGGGCTGGTCGTGCGACTGCTGGACACGACCGATCGCAGAAAGCTTCTGATCAGACTGACGCCGGCCGGGCAGCAGAAAATGGATGAAGTCATGCCCGATTACTACAATAAAGTGAAATTGCTGATGTCGTGCCTTACGGTCGAACGGCGCGACGCCATGGTCAGTGCTGTCAAGGATCTTGCTGCAAACATCAATGCAATGAAATGAGGGTTTAAATTTTTTATGTGTCTCGTTAGGGAGCTAATTAGTTTAACTCTGGTTTTACGGAACGCGATACAAAAATGGACAGGGTCGATTGTAAATTTTGGGTAAGTTTTCCGCTCATATCCGCAGTGATATTTGTGCTGGCTGGATGTGCACGCATGTCAGGGATAGAGACGCATGCACAGATAAAAGATGCCAATGCATTCGATGCAGGCAAAACCATCGCGAAGGCACAAATAACAGTATGGCCCACCGATGAATGGTGGAAGGTTTATGGCGACCTGCAACTTGACGACCTGATTGCCAGAACGATCGCCGACAACCCAACGCTCCTCGTGGCGCGGAACCGCATTGCATTGTCGCAGGGGGTTGCTGACAGCATGCATGCAGAAACCTTGCCTGATATCAGCGCCGATACGTCGATTATGCGTGAACGTTTTACTGCGCTTCAATACATCCCGCCCCCGTGGGCTGGAAATACTATCTGGAACAACAAGGCACAGCTGTCCTTGGCGTACGATTTGGATTTGTGGGGGCGCCAGGAAAGTATATGGCGTGCGTCGGTAAATGAAACCAGGGCAGCCGCAGCGGAATCACAGCAGGTTAAACTGGAACTGGTGAATGCTGTTGTCCGCAGTTATGTGCAAATGGCGATGGAGTTTGGCCTGCGTGATATCGCTGCGGAGCATATGGAGCAGATTGAACAGCGCATCGCCATTGCGCGGCGCAGCCTGAAAGCCGGGCTTGGCACAGAGTTTCAGGTCAGCGAGGTTGAAGTGCCTTTGCCGCTGGCTCGCGCGAAAATAGAAGCAATTGATATGCGTATTGTGCTGTTGCGCAACCAGATTTCCGCGCTTTCTGGGCAAGGGCCGGGCGCAGGAGAGGGGATGACACGTCCGACAATGCAACTTAATGCGCCGGTTGGCCTGCCGGATCAGTTGCCGGCAAACCTGATTGGCCGGCGACCGGACATGCAAGCCTGTCGCTGGCGTATAGAGGCAGCGCAGCAGAATATCGCAGGTGCTAAAGCTGCGTTTTACCCCAACATTAATTTGCTTGCCTTTGCAGGTTTTCAGTCATTTGGATTCGCTCAGATGATCAGCAATGCGGGGGCGATCGGCGGAGTTGGGCCTGCCATTTCGCTGCCCATTTTTGACGGCGGTCGCCGACGTGGCAATCTGTCGGTTAAAACCGCCGCCTATGACATCGCTGTGGAAAACTACAATGGCTTGCTGCTTCGAGCATTGCAGGATGTTTCCGATCAGCTTGCGACGTTGCAATCGAACGCTAAACAGCGTGCAGAGGCCGAAACTGCAATGCAACTGGCACATAAGACTTATACACTGGCACAAGCGAGTTATCGTGCCGGACTGGACAATTACCAGCATGTGCTGGATGCCAGAATTTCAGAGTTGCGGCAGCAGGAAACCCTTGTTCAGATGCAGGCGGCAAGGCTGGATGCCTATGCCGGCCTGATGCGCGCCTTAGGGGGCGGCGCCAAGGACGTGATCGGCAGCCAGGCTGCGCCGCGATGATCATGTCCGCCGCGCGCATTCACGATAGCCGCATCCTGCTGCAATCCGGCCTGTACGACTGGTGGAATAACAATTCCGTTACCTTAGCTTACATCATCAAGGTGTTGATCGCCTGTTTGCTGGCTATGTGGCTGTCACTGCGTTTCGAACTTGATCAGCCCCGTACGGCGATGATGACGGTCGCTATCGTCATGCAGTCCCGCGCCGGGATGGTATTTGCCAAGAGTTTCTACCGCCTGTTAGGTACGCTGGTGGGCATTGCCATGTCGTTTTTTCTGGTGGCTATGTTCGCACAGGAGCGAGTATTGTTTTTGCTGTGCATGGCGCTGTGGATCGGACTTTGCACCGCAGGTTCCATGATGTACCGCAACCATCAATCGTATGGATTCGTGCTGGCGGGATACACGCTGTGCATTGTTGGCCTGCCTGCCACGCTCAATCCTGCGCTGACTTTCAGTATAGGCGTTACGCGCATTTCTGAAATCCTGATCGGCTTATTGTGCGCCACTATCGTCAGCGACCTGATTTTTCCGCAACGCATGTGGGGCGTGATGCTGGCATCGGTGCGCCAGCGCTTTAGTGATTTTTCAGATTTGTTGCGTTCCGTCGAAATTAACACGGTGGCTGACGGCTCCTCACGTCCTGCCCTGTTGCGCTTTATCAGTGATATTTTCAGTCTTGAGTCTTTCCGTTCCTCCAGCGCAATGGAGAGTGACGATTCGCGCACGCATCGCTTGCGACTGAGTCTGCTCAATGCAGAGTTCATGGAAGTGTCGACCAGTTTTCATGCGCTCGAACAGCTGCTGGGCCGCCAGCGCGCGACCGGGCATGCTGAGGTCGTCGCAGCATTGCTTGCGCTCTATCAACCTCTGGGCGAAGCGTTTTCTATAAACGGACGCAGTGCGCGCACTGAGATTGAAGCGATGCAAATCGCAGCCAGGTTGAAGATGCTCCGCGATACTTACCCGCAACGGCTGACGTCAGCAAGCAGGCATTTTTCCGCTGGAATGAATCCTGATGCACGGCTTGATTTCGATACGGGTGCGGAGTTGATACAGCGTTTTTCCGACGAGCTTCGGGCATATGTCAGTACATACACCTCACTGGCGGAAGCGCATGGATCGCTGCGCAAGAAGGTATTGACCGAAGCACCGTTACGCCTGGAATTGCATTTCGACCCGTTGGCCGTTACCTTGGCCGGATTGCGCGGCACCCTGGTTTTGGCCGTGATGGCCGCGCTATGGATTTTTACCGATTGGCCCTCCGGCACCGAAGCGATCACCCTCGGTGTTATTTCCAGCACCCTTTTTGCCAGTTCGCCGTCACCCACACGCACTATCAAGCTCTATATCAGCGGAGCCGTGATCGGTACCATGCTGATCTATTTCTGTAACTTTCAATTGCTGCCGCAGGCGCAAGGTTTCGTGATGCTGGCGTTGGCCGTGACTCCTGTGATCGTCATTGCCGCCTGGATAACAACAAGGCCTGACATTGCGATGGTCGGCGCCGGAATTTTCATTGTTTTTTTGTCGCATGTCGGATTCAACAGTATCTATAGCAGCAACCCTGTGATGTTTATGAATGAAGCTATTGCTGACTTCATTGCCATCCTCATGTCCGGTGCCATGTACAGCCTGATTGATCTGAGTAATAGCAGCTGGTCGCGCCGGCGAGTCGCCCGTGCGTTACGCGAACTGGTGGTCGTGGCCTGCCGTGAACCATTGCCACTGCGTCGTGCCAGGCTGGAAACCGCTGCACGCGATCTGGTGCAGCGTTCCGGCAGTGCGCAGCGTGTTGCAAATGCACAAGACAAGGATGTCATCGACTGGCTGCTGTCCAGCCTGGAAATCGGTCATGTGGTCATTGCGTTGCGGGAGCAAATGAATGAGATTGATCACGAAGGCGTGACACGTGCGCTGACGATCAGTCTGGCGCGCATCGCTGATCTTTACGCCTCGCCCTCCACCGCGCACCGCCAGGCTGCGATTTTGGCCATTAAAGCCGCGATGACCGTGTTAGCCGACAGCGGGGGCCAGATGCGTCATGCTTCCCGTCATCAGTTGCGAGTCATGCTGCACTTCATTAACAGCGTACTGCTGGACGAAAAATCCGTGCTGGCAGCACCTGTAACCAGGAAAATCTGAGTTATGCCACGCGAAATTGCACTGTTTGATGCGCTGGTGCCGGCATTGCTGCTGGCTTTTCTGGCAGCGCTCTGCTGTTCTTTGCTGCTGGACTGGTTGTTCGTCCGCTATGGCATTTATCGCCACCTGTGGTATCCCGCATTGTTCCGCCTGGCTGTGTTCGGATGCCTGTTTTCGGCATATGGGCTGCTGATTTACCGATAAGGATTTCGACATGAAAGAATTGCAAAAGCGCCTGTTAAGCATTGCCATCACCCTGACTCTGGTCGTGCTGGCCATCATGCTTGGTCGTATGCTATGGGTACGTTACATGGATACCCCGTGGACGCGTGACGGCCGGGTACGGGCCGATGTTGTCAATATTGCGCCGGATGTGGCGGGGCTGGTCACCGAAGTGGCGGTACGCGACAACCAGTTCGTACATCGCGGCGATCTGCTGTTTCGCGTGGATGATGTGCATTATCTCCACGTCCTGGCGCAAGCTCAGGCGGTCGTCGATGAGCGCCGGCTGATGCTGCAAATGAAACGCGGTCAGGCTGCCCGCCGCATCGCGCTCGACGATCAGGTCATCTCCCGTGAAAATCGTGAGGATACGGATCTGCTTGCCGCCAGCGCCAAGGCGGAATATGCCGCAGCACAGGCTCAACTTGATCAGGCGAAACTCAACGTCGAGCGCACTGTGGTGCGTTCCCCTGTCGATGGCTGGGTGTCCAATTTGCTGATCCGCCCGGGGGACTTTACGCAGATAGGAGTTGCGAAACTGGCGCTGATCGACCAGCATTCGTTCTGGGTTTACGGTTACTTTGAAGAACACAAGCTCCCGCTGATTCATGTGGGCGACCCGGCTGAGATTCGTCTGCTGGGGAACAAACATCTGTTAAAGGGCCACGTGGAAAGCATCGCGCGTGGCATTACTGACCGGGACAACCCGACTGATGTCACGCTGCTTGCCAACGTCAACCCCAGTTTTAACTGGGTAAGGCTCGCTCAACGCGTGCCGGTACGCATCAGGCTGGACGCAATTCCGAAAGATATGGTGCTGGTCGCCGGCATGACGTGTTCCGTGATCGTCAAGCCCGCTAAATAAACCTGAAAACCGTGATGGCTCACATGGGGTTGCTAAGACAGGAATAAATTCAATTAGACATTCCTGTTTTTATCAGCGGTTACGGACCGGCAGGCTTGATTTTTTTATGGTAGGTCTTGCCGGGGGGCGGCGATACCGGATTGACTCGTGCGACGGCCAGGAGCTTTGCGCATTCGCTGTCTTTCCCCGGTCCTGTGTTGATCAAGGGTATCAAGGCCGCGACCGGCGCCAGGACGATCAGCGCAATTGCGCTCCCCGCTTTCATGGCCATGACGCCCTTGTCGACACGCACATGCGGTTGCTTGAAACTGCCGCGCACATAGATCGGCGCTCTGAGCGATAACACGCGGAGTCCTTTGCTATTTGTTTTGATGGTTAAATTCAGTTTTTCCTGGGCCAGATTGATGTTGCCGCTGACGTCAATGATCGCATCGTCCGTGTCGATGATAAAACTGCGCGTCTGCATCAGTCCGTTGGTCACGCCTAAATCAGTCGCCATGCAATTGAGTTTGACCGGTTTGTCGCCTGCCAGGCTGGTGAGGATCACATTCCCAATATTCAGGCCCATTTCTTCAAGTAACAGTTTGCTGACGGTGCCCTGATTGATGAGCAACTTGAGTTCGCCATTGGCATCACCCAGCAAGCTGGCGATGGAATTGCCGACCGCTGATAACGATGCATCGCCATTGATTTCACCGATACTGGCTTGCAGCGGCTGGAAGGCGGGGAACAATTGTTTCAGCTGCAAATGGCGGGCCGTCACTTTCATCGTTGCCTTGATCGCGTTCTTGCCGGACTTTCTGCCACCATCGAGCGTAATGTCTGAACTCACATTTCCTCCTGCCATACCGAAATTGAGCGGCAGCAAGGACAGTACGCCGTCTTGCAGATGCACATTCGTCATCAGTTTGTTGATGGGTAATTCCTTGTTACGGATAATTTTTTCGGCGCTGAATTTTATGTCAGCATCGATGCTGCTCCAGCGTTCCGTCTTGAACGGTTCGACGGGCAACACTTTATTTGCAGGCTGGATCGTGGCGGCTCCGCGTCTGACTTTGCTGGCATTCGAGTCTGCACCAATCAGGGGCGCCAGATCGGAAAAGTGCAACATGTGAGACACGACCACACCGGATAGCAGCGGGCGTGGCAGCCTTGATTGATAGTCGAGGCGGCCCCCTATATCACTGGCACCTACCTTGCCGCTGAAATTATCAAAAATCCAGCGGCTGCCATGCGGCCCTAGCGTACCTGTCAGATGACCTTCGGTTGCAAATGGCGGCGTTTCCGGCAGGTAGATGCCGCTTATCGCATACAGGTGGCTCATGCTTACACCGGACACACTCAGTTGCATGTCCAGCGCTGCCAGATCAGAAGGTTTGGTCAGCGTGCCTTTCACTGCGATTACAGTTTTGCCAATGTGAAGCCGGGCCAGGATAGGGTAGGGCGCCGTTTGCTGTTGCAGCGATAACACGGCACCTGCGCGGCCCGTGCCGCTGACCGCATCGCCAGCCAGTTGGCCGTGCAATTGCCACACCACACCATAGGTCGGGTCCGCACCCAGCGTATCGATATCGGCCGTTACATCGGCATGCCGGATGGCATCGACTAGGTGGACGCTGCCTTTGGAGAAAACGACGCGCTGCAATCTCAGTTGCCAGGGCGAAGGTTGATCGTTGTTCCTGAAGGTCCAGTTGTTCTTGCCATCAGCGTTGCGCAGCAGGTTTATGACGGGCGAGTCGAAACTCAGGACGGGAATTTCGATATCTTTTTTCAGTAATGCGAAAGGGTTCAGCGAAAAAGCGATCAGTTTAATGCTCACCATTTCGGTCGTCGCAGTCGTATTGCTGGCTGGAGCCATGTCTGGCGGATTGCTGATATGTATGTTTTGCGCGACTAAATGAGGCCACGGGATACTGCCGCGCCAACTTTGATTATGGTCAATTGAGGTCTGTTTTTCCCAGGTCAGTGACAGATCACCTGCAATTGCGAACGGGCGACCGAGCGCTTCGCTGGTGTGCGCATTGAGCCAAGGGCGAGCCAGGTTCCAGTTGAAATTGAGCAGCACGACCAGTGTGACAGCAGCGATGAGTATCAGCACCGTCGAGAAGGCTGCCGCTATGCGGAGCGATTTTTTCATTTGCGGCAAATTTACCATGGTCAGTCGGCGTGCTCTGTGCGCAGACGTACATACGGCCGGGATCATTTGCCGTAGCTTTGCAAATACTCTGTCGAGCCGTATATTTTATTGCCATGAAATTCAAGGATTACTACGAGACCCTCGGTATGCCGCGCAGCGCGACGCAGGACGAGATCAAGCGCGCCTATCGCAAGCTTGCGCGCAAATATCATCCGGATGTAAACCAGGATGCCGACGCGGAAACACGTTTTAAAGAGCTCGGCGAGGCCTATGCTGTTCTGAAGGATCCGGAAAAACGTGCCGCCTACGATCAGGTAGGTAGCGGCGCTCGTGCCGGGCAAGATTTTCAGCCGCCACCTGGCTGGAATAGCGGTTTTGAGTTCGGGGGGCGAGATTTTGGCGCAGGTGACGGCATGGATCACAGCGACTTCTTCGAGTCGCTGTTCGGGCGACAAGCAGGTGGAACACAACGGCGCGGTACGCATGCACGGGGCAAAGACCATCACGCAAAGGTGTTGATCGATCTGGAAGACGCCTATCGCGGCGCCCAGCGCAGCATTACGCTGCGCGTACCAGTGCCGGATGAGGCGGGGCGCGTCATCATGCGGGAGCGCGAGCTCGATATCCGCATACCCCGTGGCATACGTACCGGCCAGCACTTGCGTCTGGTAGGGCAAGGAGAGCCGGGCATTGGCAACGGGCCTGTGGGCGACTTGTATCTGGAAATAGGCTTTAACCCTCACGCGCAATTTCGCGTCGATGGTCGCGATGTTTTTATTGATCTGCCGCTATCCCCGTGGGAAGCTGCGCTAGGTTGTTCTCTTATCCTGCCGACCCCTGAAGGATCGGTACAAATCAATGTACCGGCAGGATCGGCGGCCGGGCGTCAGTTGCGACTGAAGGGCAAAGGGATTCCCGGCAATCCACCCGGCGATTTATACGCCGTGCTGGCAATCGTGCTGCCACCGGCAGTGACTGATGGCGAAAAACAGGCTTACCGCACCATGGCCAGCGCCTTCAACTTTAATCCCCGCCCCAACACGAAAGGTAATCCGTCATGAGTTTTGATAACGCAGAACTGGTTCTGGGTTCGGTCATCGAAGAGGAGAACTATCTGACGCTGACTGAGCTGTGTCAAGCCAGCAGCGCCTCCGAGGATCACGTCATGGCTTGGGTTTTTGAGGGGGTGTTAGAACCCATTGGTGAGACACCGCAGGATTGGCAATTCACCGGGCAGTCGCTGCGTCGCACGCGGCTTGCCTTGTCGTTCACGCGTGATCTGGAGATTAATCCGGCAGGTGTCGCGCTGGCATTGGATCTGCTCGATGAAATTGCACTCTTGCGAGCGCGGATGCAACGGATGACTGTTCGTTACCATGCAAAATAAAAAAACAGGCGTCCATCCATCTCATTAGCTTTATAGTTGAAAAGCCAACCATAACAGCAGCCCTTCTCCGACCTCCAGTACGATTCCGGGCGGTCGGGCATGGTAGGGCGCAGCTTTATTCATCTGATGTTCGATCCATAGCGAAAATTGCTTAACGTCTGCCTGATCGTAGAAGGAAACCATCATTTCATAGTTCAGGAACAGGCTGCGCTGATCCAGATTGGCTGAGCCTGCAAAGGCAACCTCGTCATCAATCACCACGGCCTTGGCATGAATCATCCGGGGTAAAAACCAGATGCGGGCACCCGCCGAGGTGAGTTCCCGTAGTGCACGGTGCCGGGCAAAATCCGCCAGGCGATGGTTGGATTTTTCAGGTAAAAGCAGATCAACTGCAACGCCGCGGCGGGCTGCGAGTGTAAGCGACATGAGCAGCGTAGGGTCGGGAACGAAATAGGGGGTGACCGCCATAATGCGCTTGCGGGCGCTGAAAAAACTCGATACCAGCAGGGTGTAGAACGTGTCGTCCATCTGATCCGGTCCGCTGGCGATCAATTGCCCGATGACGGGGTCGGGCGCCTGGTGGGTGCTTAACGGCGGATTTTGATCGCCGGATGCGCCCGCGAATGCCCAGTCCTGATCAAACTGCTGCTGCGCCTGTCGTGCCAGGGCGCCATGCAGATCGAAGCTCAGATCAACCCAGGGCGATGTTGTGTCACCTGCGAAATATTCAGTCGCAAGATTTCTGCCCCCGCACCACAACCAGGTGTTGTCGATGATGAGCATCTTACGGTGATTGCGCAGATTGGTTCGGCCCCGTAAAGATGAGCGCAAGGGAGGCACGAAAAATGCCACCTGAATGCCTGCGGCAGACATGCCGGTGAAGTCGGTATGCCCACCCATATAGGCGCCCACACCATCAACCAATAATCTCACCCGTATTCCATCTTGTGCCCGCAGTTTGAGGCTATGTGCGATTTCGTCACCCAGCTTGTCTTGCGCGAATATGAAGGTACACAGATCAATGGTGTGCGCAGCACGCTCTATCATGTTTCGCAGTGCATTCAGCGCCTCTGCGCCATCCTGGTGAATACTCAGTTGATGGTAGGTGGATGCTGCGGGAAGAGCCATGATGGCGGCAAGCTCTTGTGTCCGGCGCGTGAGGGAGTCCGCCTTGCAAGCCGGCAACTCATTTCTGCTGGTGGTCGCGCGGTACTTGCCGATCTTGCGAAACCCAAACATCAAATAAAGGGGAAGGACGAGATAAGGCAATAAAATGAGCGTTACAACCCAGGCGACAGCCGCCGAGGGATGACGGCGCAGGTGCAATGTATGCGAGGAGATGACATAAATGCCTAAACCTGCCATGACGAGCAGACCGTGCAGCGTCAGCCAGTGACTATGCATTATGCTGATCTTGAATGCATCGGGAAAGAACGTCCCTCAGTATCGAGATAAACGGGCAGAATCAAGAACGCACAAACGTCCCCGGCAGTCGGACGGGCCGCAGGCACGCGAATGCAGAACAATGATTTAACGGGGCCCTTTGTGATCTTTTTGCCCATCATTTTTATGCCTGCCGGTAACCTCTTGTTCTTCGGCTTTCTGTTTTTGTTTGTTAACATCTTCGGCGGGGTACGGATGAGTCGGTACCGGTTTCTGATATTGATTCCTGGTATTTTGGGACATGATCATCTCCTGAAAAGTTATGCGTCATTCACATCAGATCCGACGTTGACGGAGTGACACCTTATGCCGAGTTCATCCAAAATTCTGTTCGCCAGGCAACATAGCTCCACTATAGCGATAGAGCTGTTTTGATTAATAGGTTCGTTACCGCACAGAACGGTATCGATATTACGCTCAATCTTCTGGTTTTACAGCACGAAGGAGTCATAAATGAACAAATGCCCTTACATGACAACGGCTGCCGGCACCCCGGTGACAGACAATCAGAATTCACAGACGGCGGGGGCGCGCGGGCCGGTGCTGATGCAGGACTACCGGCTGATGGAAAAAATGGCGCACTTCAACCGTGAGCGCGTGCCGGAGCGTGTGGTACATGCCAAGGGTGCCGGCGCTCACGGCACGTTTACCGTGACGGGTGATATTTCCCGTTATACAAGGGCGCGGCTATTTTCAAAGGTCGGCAATCGCTGCGATATGTTCGGGCGCTTTTCCACGGTGGCAGGCGAGACGGGTTCAGCCGATACGGCACGCGATCCGCGCGGCTTTGCATTGAAATTCTACACTGAGGAAGGCAACTGGGATCTGGTGGGCAACAACACACCGGTGTTCTTCGTGCGCGACTCGCTTAAATTCTCCGATTTCATTCATTCGCAGAAACGCGATCCTGCCACCGGCTTGCGGGACAACACCATGCAGTGGGATTTCTGGAGTCTGTCGCCCGAGTCGCTGCATCAGGTTACCACGCTGTTCTCCGATCGCGGCATACCCGCGACCTTGCGTAATATGAACGGTTATTCCAGCCATACCTACAGCCTGTGGAACGACGCGGGCGAGCGTTATTGGGTGAAATGGCATTTCAAGACCATGCAGGGCATCAAGACGCTGACCAACGAAGAGGCGGCTAAAATTGCCGGCGTTGATCTCGATTTTCACCGTCGCGATCTGCATGACGCGATTGCAAGAGGTGACTTCCCGAAGTGGCAGGTCGAGGTGCAGATCATGCCGGAGAAGGATGCCGAGACGTATGCCATTCACCCCTTCGATCTGACCAAGGTGTGGCCGCATGCGGATTATCCGCCCATCGTCGTTGGCATCATGGAGCTCAACCGCAACCCGCAGAACTATTTTGCCGAAGTTGAGCAGGCCGCATTTGAGCCGGGCAACATGCCGCCCGGCATGGGCGCATCGCCCGACAAAGTGCTGCAGGCGCGGCTGTTGTCCTACCCTGATGCACACCGTTACCGCATCGGCATCCAGTATGCCGCGCTGCCGATCAACAAGCCGCATTGTGAAGTTCATACCTACCATCGCGACGGACAGGGCCGATTTGATGCCAATGGCGGCGGCACGGTCAATTACCAGCCTAACAGCTTCGATGGCCCTGTGGATGATCCGCGCCTTAAAGAGCCGCCACTGAAAATCAGCGGGGACGCCGACAGTTATAACCATCGTGACGGCAACGAGGATTACAGTCAGGCAGGGGCCTTGTACCGTTTGATGAATGCCGACCAGAAGTCTCAACTGATCGCAAATCTGGTGAGCGTGTTAAAGACGGTGCCGCGCTTGATTCAGGTGCGTCAGACAGGTCATTTTTACAAGGCAGACCCGGACTACGGCAGCAATGTCGCATCAGGACTTGGCATTGCGATAGACGAAGTTATCGGATGAATAAGTCGACATGACAACCGCGATCAAAACAAGGTACTTTCCGTGTGTGCAGGTCACAGGACAGGCCGTGTGAAGAGGGTTAAAGATGATTACGATGCGTCCGACAGAACCCGTTGAACCCGCCGCACCAGCGGCGTATCACTGGCTGGTGCGGTTGAAGTTCGTCCTGATTGAGTCGCTGAGTTCCTGGGTTGATCATCGCGCATCGAGCAAAGGCGCGGCGCTTGCTTTCTATACCCTGTTTTCCATGACGCCGATCCTGGTGCTGGCCATCGTGTTTGCAGGCTACGTTTTCGGTGTCGAAGCGGCTCAAGGTGAGATCGTAGCCCAGATACAGGGACTGGTAGGCCCCAATGGCGCGCAGGTCATTCAGGCATTGCTGGCATCCGCGCGCGACCCGGACTCGGGGCGGGTGGCAACATTGTTCGCGAGCGTCCTGCTGCTGGTGGGCGCCACGAGCGTATTCGCCGAACTCAAGGACAGCCTGGATGAAATGTGGGGTATCGACAAACCTAGTCAGTCTGCCTTCAGCGTGCTGCTAAGAACCCGGCTATTATCATTCGGCATGGTGCTGGTGCTGGCTTTTCTGCTGCTGGTCTCACTTGTCATCAGCGCCACGCTGAATTTGCTGGAACATCATGCCTACGGGATTCTGGGCAGTTCCGCTGCCGTTCTGTCCACGATCTCATCCTTCATTGCGTTCGGCGTTATTGCCTGCATGTTTGCCGTCATCTACAAGACACTTCCTGATGCGCCGCTGTCGTGGCGCGATGTCTGGATCGGAGCTGTCTTCACGGCGGGGTTGTTCAGTCTGGGAAAATATGCGATCGGCCTGTATCTGGGCAACAGCGGCGTGGCGTCCAGTTTCGGTGCCGCAGGGTCCTTGATTGCGCTGCTGCTCTGGGTGTATTACTCGGCTCAGATTTTTTTTCTGGGTGCGGAGTTTACGCGGCATTACGCACTCTGGTTCGGCAGCTTGCAGCATGAGCGGCTGCATTTCGAGGAAATGGAGCGCATGAAAGCGCCGAAGCGACCCTGATTGTCGTTGTTGAGTCGGCAATTAAACCCAAATAATCTATTAGGTCGTCATTCCGGCGAAAGCCGGAATCCAGTCATAAAAAATACTCTGCGTAGCAGGCCAAACCATGATGTTGTCCCACTTGCGTGGGAAATTGTTAATCATCTGGATACCGGCCTTCGCCGGTATGACGCAATTTTGTGCTAATGAACTATCTGGGTTAAATAGCATGTTTGTCACCCCGGATCACCGAAACGGAACGCCGGGCCGGAATCGATGATTGCCGTCAGCTGAACGCGGGCAGGATCGACATCGTCTGACTTGACGTGATCTGCATAATCTTTCTGTGTCCATGGGGTAACAGTGCTGCCCTGGTTTTTTTCAGTCTGCCGGGCGAGAAGATACGCCAGTGCTCCATTGCCATGCGGAGCGCAGCCGTTCGATACGTCGAATAAAGACTTTTAGTTCCAGATTGATTTATTTTGCCGGACGAACAAAAAAACCGGGATCGCTCCCGGTTTTGATGGTATCTGTCGTTTAGAACGAATACTTGGCGTTAAGTCCCCAGTTGGTCGCTTTCCAGCGATTGCCGTTGACATCAGTCGGCATTTTGCCGAAATCTTCATATTCAAGACGCAGGGCGAAGTTTTTGGTGAAGTTGTAACCGACACCTACGCCAGCCAGAATGTCTGAATGACGGCCAGAACCCGGGAGCGTAGTGCGGTTTTCGGTCGCGCCCAATTTGGCGGAGACATCCCAGTTCTGATCCAGTGGCAGCGTGCCAACCAGCGCCGCTGACCACGCGGTAGCGGTTGCACCGCGGTATCCGCCGAAATTGTTGTAGGCAACCTGCACACCAAAATTCTCTGTTGACTGGTAGCCTACGAAAACTTTCGATGCGGTATGGTTGGCATCGGTCCTGGCCGAGCCGAGTCCCGCTCCTACATAAGTTCCTGCAAATGCGGGCGCCGCCACGAATGCGGCACTCATTGCTGCTGCGATTAAAGTCTTTTTCATTTGTTTCTCCTGAAAGCATCAATGTGGAAGCCGGAGTATAGGGGCGAGCCACAAGCAGGTATGTGCGCTACCGCACAGATTTGCGGCGTTGCCAAAAAGTTCCGACGATGGCACGACTGGCCATTTTATTGAACAGGCAGGTAACCTTTAAACAGAGCTATGAATGTATATCTTCTTTTTTGTAAAATACGACCGGTGGCGATGAGCGGTGGCTCGCACGGGACTTACACGGGTTGAAGCCTGCCTGACACTGATGCAATTAATTTCGTTTTGTTATTCATTGTGTATACTGCACCGCGATTGATCAGAGAGGCAGGTATGCAGTTGCCGGGGAAACAGGGGATGATATTGCGTGCGAACGGTGTGGTCGACGTATCAGCGAGGAGCCAGTTCATGTGGCGCGTACTCGCTGTGCTGGTGATCGGCGCAATGCTGGCTCACTGGACCTGGGTGCTGTTCGCGCCACACAGGACATCGGTGTTGCCAGCGGCCTTCCCCTCTTCGGGTATTCAGGCAGAACGCCTGTTTGGCAGCGCGGCGGCGTCAGGTGTGACGGTTCAGGCCGTCATGCCAGATGTGCGGCTGGTCGGGGTGTTTGCAGGGGTGCCCGGTTTTGCGGTGCTTGAACTGGATGGCAAGCGTCAGATGGGATTGGCAACCGGCCGGGAGATCGTCTCGGGTGTAAAGCTGGTGGAGGTGGCGATTGATCATGTGGTGATCGAGCGTAATGGTGTGCGTCAGCAGATACCCCTGGCAGGAAAAACACCCGGTAAGGCAGCTGTCGCGCTGGAGCCGCCCGCTGCGTTACACTAGGCGTGCTGCCGCCCAACAGCGTATGCTATCGGGCGAGACGAAACTGTAAAAAACTCGGCAGTGCATGCGGTCCGGTATGAATGAATGGCGAATCGTGAACTTTACAAGGGACATTTGATGAGAATCTGGTTGGCGCGGTTGATGTTGTGCGGTGTATTGACGTTATCACCCGTGGCAATCGCGGCGGAAGAGCAAGTGTCACTGAACTTTGTGAATGCCGATATTGCAGAGGTGATCAAGGCGATTTCGCAAATTACCCGGCGCAATTTTCTGGTCGATCCCCGTGTGAAGGGGACGATCAATATCGTATCCTCAACGCCGATTCCCGCATCCATGGCCTACGATACCCTGTTGTCCGCCTTGCGCTTGCAGGGATTCGCGGCGGTCGAGTCGAACGGGGTGACCAAGGTGATGCCGGAGGCGGATGCCAAACTGTATATTCCGGGTGTGGGTGACAGAAGCGGCAGCGGCGACAAGCTGGTGACGCGGGTGTTCATGCTGCATCACGAGTCGGCGGTACAACTGGTGCCTATCCTGCGACCCCTGATCGCACCCAATAATATTGTGGTGGCCTATCCCAATAATAACGCGCTGGTCGTGACCGATTATGCCAGCAATCTGAAACGCATCGAGCAGATCGTGGCGACGCTCGATCAGCCACAGAGCGCAGCGACCACTGTGATTCCGGTGAAATACGCGTCGGTGATGGATTTGGCGCAAATCATCAACCGGCTGATGCTGGACGGTTCGGTCATAGCGACAGGCTCGACCGACGCGAGTCAGCGTTTTATGCTGATGGCGGATGCGCGCACCAACAGTTTGCTGCTGCGCACGGATAGTCCGGCGCGCATCGCACGGGTACAGGAGCTGGCGGCAAAACTGGATATACAGACCAGCGCGCCGGGCAATATCCATGTTGTCTATCTGAAAAATGCGGAGGCTACCCGGTTGGCGCAAACCCTGCGAGCAGTGCTGAGCGGCGATACGTCGGCAGCAACGGCACCTTCCGGTACGCTCAGTGCATCTGGCGCCTCGGCTACTCCCGCTACCACTACTCCATCTGCTACCTCCGGCACCTCTGGCGCGTCTGCGGCGCCCGGTGCGTTCAGTTCGTCGGCGGCAACGCCTGTGACGGGTGGCATGATCCAGGCGGATGCGGCGTCGAATGCCCTGATTATTACGTCTTCCGATGCGGTATATAACAATCTGCGCACCGTGGTGGAAATGCTGGATGTACGTCGCGCGCAGATTTTCGTCGAAGCGCTGATCGCTGAAGTCACCGCAGACAAGGCGGCGGAATTCGGCATTCAGTGGCAGGCATTGAATGGCATCAACAGGCCAGGCGCCAATGTGATCGGCGGTACCAATTTTGGTACGCAAGGTGCAGGCGGTGCGGCCGGGGCGCCTGGCGGCAATATCATCAGTGCAGCGACCAACATCGGTACGGTGGGACAGGGCCTGAACATCGGTGTCGTCAGGGGCTCGATGAACATCCCGGGGATCGGTACGGTGCTGAACCTGGGTATGCTGGCGCGCGTGCTGGAAAATGATGTCAACGCCAATATCCTGTCTACCCCGAATCTGCTGACGCTCGATAACGAGGAAGCGAAGATCATCATCGGTCAGAACGTCCCGTTCATCACCGGCAGCTATGCGCAAACCGGTGGTGCGGCGACTGCCACGCCGTTCCAGACCATAGAGCGCAAGGATGTCGGGCTGACATTGCGTATCAAGCCGCAGGTGTCAGAAGGCGGCACGATCAAGTTACAGGTGTATCAGGAAGTATCCAGCGTGCAGACTCAGACGATCAACAATGCGGCCGGGGTGATTACCAACAAGCGTTCGCTGGAATCGACCGTATTGGTCGATGAAGGACAGATTATTGTGCTGGGCGGCCTGATTCAGGATTCGGTGACCAATGGTGTGGACAAGGTGCCGGTGCTGGGCGATATTCCCCTGCTGGGCAATCTGTTTCGCCATGAAGTCAGGCAGCACACCAAGACCAATCTGATGGTGTTCATACGTCCGTATGTGATGCGTGACGGCCAGGCGCATCAGGGCCTGACTCAGGACAGATACGATTATCTGCGTGGTGAACAGCTGAAGAGTCAGTTGCCATCCCAATTCATGTTGCCGGACATGGCCGCCCCCGCGATGCCGCCGCTGAGTCTTAAACTCGATAACCCGAAGCCTGTCGATGCGGTGAAACCGTGAGTGGATCCATGGGCGTAATCTGTGCCAGACGGAGCTGAGTATGGACAGTCCCGTCAAGTTATCACTTAAAAAAATCCCCTATTCGTTTGCCAAAAGCCGTGGTGTGCTGCTGTCGAAAACGACTCCGGAAGGTGCGGAAGTGAGTTTGCGCAGCGATGCCGGGCCCGGCGTACTGGCCGAGGTGCGTCGGGTGCTGGCCGTGCCGGTGCAGGCGAAACTGGTCTCGCTGGAAGAGTTTGAACGGGAGTTGGCTGCTGCCTACGGGCAGGCAGAAGGTTCGGCGGCATCCATGGTGGACGATGTCGAACAGGATATGGACTTGTCGCAACTGGTGAACGACCTGCCACAAATCGAAGACTTGCTCGATGCCGACAGCGACGCACCGGTCATCCGCATGATTAATGCGCTGCTGACCCAGGCGGTGCGCGAAAATGCGTCGGATATACATATTGAACCGTTCGAGACGCGCTCTGCCGTGCGGTTTCGCGTGGATGGCACGCTGAAAGATGTGATCGAACCGCACCGCGCCTTGCATGCGGCGATGGTGTCGCGCATCAAGATCATGGCGGAACTGGATATTGCCGAGAAACGCCTGCCGCAGGACGGGCGCATCACCTTGAGGCTGGCAGGCAAGCCTGTCGATGTGCGCGTATCTACCTTGCCCACCGGGCACGGCGAACGCATTGTGTTGCGTCTGTTGGACAAGGATGCCGGAAGGCTGGAGCTGACGCGTCTGGGTATGGAAGGCGAGACTCTGGCGGCGATGGATGCGCTGATCCGCCAGCCGCACGGCATTGTGCTGGTGACAGGGCCCACCGGTTCGGGCAAGACCACCACGCTGTATGCTGCGCTATCGCGCATCGATGCCACCGTGACCAACGTCATGACGGTGGAGGATCCGGTGGAATACGACCTCGACGGCATCGGCCAGACGCAGGTCAATCCGCGCATCGACATGAGTTTTGCGCGCGCGCTGCGGGCCATTTTGCGCCAGGACCCTGACGTGATTATGATAGGTGAAATCCGCGACCTGGAAACCGCACAGATTGCGGTGCAGGCGAGTCTGACCGGGCATCTGGTGCTGGCGACCCTGCACACCAACGACACGGTCAGCTCGATCACACGTTTGACCGACATGGCGGTGGAACCTTTCCTGCTGTCCTCCAGCCTGCTCGGCGTGCTGGCGCAACGTCTGGTGCGCACGCTGTGCGGCGGCTGTCGCGAAGCCTACCAGCCCGATGCCATTGAACAGGCAATGTTCGAATTGGACACGCCGCCGATGCAGCTGTACCGGCCTGCCGGCTGTGCTGTTTGCAATCAGACCGGCTATCGCGGGCGGAGCGGTATTTATGAGTTGCTGACGGTAGATGACGGCTTGCGTCACCTGATACATGATCGGGCATCTGAACAGGCGTTGCGTCAGTATGCGATGCAACACGGCATGCACAGCCTGCGCCAGGACGGCATGCGACTGGTCGCATCCGGTGTCACCTCGCTGGAAGAATTGCTGCGGGTCACGCGCGACTAACGGGCATGGCGGCCTTCAGTTATCAGGCAATGGATCGCAAGGGCAAGCTGTTACGCGGCGTGGCCGAGGCTGATACCGTGCGTCAGGCGCGTGCCACCTTGCGCGAGTCAGGCTTAACGGTTGTTGCCATCGAAGCCGTATCGCAGGATGCCTTGCAGAATACCCGTGATGGCAGATGGCAGTGGCGGCGTGGCCGGTTGTCGGTTGCACAACTGAGCCTGATTACGCGCCAACTGGCGACATTGCTGGCTGCCAGCCTGACGCTGGAGCAGGCATTGAGTGCGCTGATCGAACAAAGCGAAAATGAAACGGTGCGAAAAGTTTTGGCTGGCGTGCGTGCGGAAGTCCTGGGCGGAAATACTTTCGCAAAGGCGCTGGGCCATTATGAATCCATCTTCCCCGAACTGTATCGCGCACTGGTCACGGCAGGCGAAGCATCGGGCGAATTGGGGCGCGTCATGTTGCGTCTGGCAGATTACACCGAGTCACGTCAGGCATTGCGGCAAAAGGTCGTGCTGGCGTTCGTCTACCCTGCAATCGTCACCCTGGTAGCCTTGCTGGTAGTGGGCGGCCTACTGATCTATGTCGTGCCGCAGGTGATCGGAGTGTTTGAGCAGTCGCATCAAACCCTGCCGCTCCTGACTCGCTCGTTAATCTGGGTGAGTGCGACCTTGCAGCAAACCTGGGGGTATCTGTTGCTATTGGCCGCCGCTTTCGGCGTGACGGTACACTTCGTGCTGCGCCAGTCACGGCTGCGTTATCAGGCACACCTGCGTCTGTTGCGGCTGCCGGTGGCGGGACGTCTGGTGCGGGGTATCAACACCGCACGCATGTCCAGCACGATGGCGATTCTGGTTGGCAGCGGCGTTCCCCTGATGAGCGCGTTGAATGCGGCAGCGGGTGTGGTCAACAACTTGCCGATGCGCGCAGCGCTGGATGATGCGGCCAAAAAAGTGCGTGAAGGCGTGAGCCTGAGCCGGGCGCTGGCCGTGTCGGGGTACTTTCCTCCGCTGTTGGTGCATCTGATTGCCAGCGGCGAGGCGAGCGGGCAACTGGATGTGATGCTCGAACGCGCGGCGGAACAGCAGGAGCAGGAGGTCGGCAATTACACGGCGATTCTGACCTCATTGCTTGAACCTGTGCTGATTCTGACCATGGGCGGCGTGGTGCTGATGATCGTGCTGGCCATCCTGATGCCTATCATCGACATGAACCAGATGGTGCATTGAATCTGTCCCGCTTCAGAGCGAAATCCGGTATACGCCGGGGGTGGTTTCCGGACCCAGATGGTGCAGCAATTCGTTGAGCGCAGCCTGATCTGTGGCGCGGGCTGTGCCGTTGAAATGAAATTTCTGCGCGGGCGACCAGCTGCCCTGACCATCGAGCAACAATACGCCACTCACGGTCGTCAATACGGCGCGCAGACTGTCCTGTGCCGCCACGATATCGATCTGATAATCTCCCAGCGGATGAACTGCGGACATGGCGGATCCGGCCTGGCTCCAGCGAGCCCTGGCGTTGCCTTGCAAATGGTTGCCTGTATAGGTCAGCTGCGGGCTTTCGATCGTCAGGCTGCCGCTGAGCTGGGCGGGTTTCAGGTAAGGCGACAACTCGCTTAGCACTTCAGCCGGCAAGGGCAGCAGAACATGAGTCAGGTTGACTGACTTTCCGTCCAGTGTGAGCCACATCGGTGTGGCCGATTGCAGATCGTCCCAGCCAATTTCCGCCTTGAGCTGGCCCAGCAGCAGGGCTTGCGGGTTTATGCGCCAGTGCAGTGTGTGCAGGGCAAGGCCTGAGCTTTTGTCGGTGAGAAGCAGCGGTGTGGCGCTGCCGTGCCAGATCGTACCCTGGCAATTGGCCAGTGACAGTCGTTCATGGCTTATGCGCTGGATGAGGGGCGCTAGCAAGGATGCAGGTGCCGTGACGAGCAGCATGCAGACATAAAAAACCGCAGCAGCGAGATAGCCTGTCCTGCTCACGGTGTATTGCCGTTGGTGAGGGTGGCGCGAACCGTGACCATGCCAGGTTCGGCAAGCTGCGTGATGGCAACTGAGTCGACGCGGATGTGTTGCGAAGTTTGTAATTCGCGCAGCCAGATCAGCCATTTCTCAAACGAAACAGCGGTGAGGGTGATGCGTGCACCGTTGGGCTCCTGCGCGGCTATGGTGGTCAGCGCGTCGCGCAACTGATGCCGGGTTGCAGACTCCTCGATCGCGGTCTTGACGGCCAGCGCGTCCATGACGGCCAGTTGCGGGCGATGGCGCAGTGCTTCGACTTGCCCTGCGGCACGGCGCATTTGTTCGACTTGCATACGGAGCCTGGGTAAATTTTCACGCAATTTGCCGACTGCATCATGCGCGGGTTGCCACAGCAGGAAATAGGCCAGCAGGGGCAGTAAGAATAATGCACCGATGCCAATTGCACGGCGTTCATTCATCGGGCGCGAGTCCCAGTATTGCAGGCGCAGTGTTTTCAGATGTGTTTTCATCGCAGCCCTTCCAGTGAGAGTGCCAGTTTTGCCTGTGTGCCATCAGCCTGATCATGCATATCGCTGATGCGAACCCTGAAACCACTGTTTTTGAGCTTTTTTTCGAGCGTCTCGAAGTCGGCGGCTTTTGCCATTTTGATGTCGAGTTCAAGTTTGCCCGACTCATAATTCAGGCTGTGAACCGAAGTTCCCAGCGACGGCGTTGCCCTATCCAGCATGGAAATAAAGTCGGTGTCGTCAGCCACCCCTGCAGCATGGCGTAATGAGGCAAGATTGCGCTGCATTTGCAATGGCGCATCGACCAGGGTGCTGTCATCGCCAAAGGCGCCGCGAAAAAGATGTTCCACATTTTGCGCCAACGTATTTTTTTCATGCGCTAACATGGCCCACTCGATGTGTGTGCCGATTACCTCTATAGCCAGCGCGGCTAGCAGGATGAACAGGGCAGGGCGCAGCCTGGGCAATCCGTCGAACAGACGCATGGGCGGCGTGAACTCACCCCACAACAGGTTGGGTGTCGCATCGCTGATCGGCGCACGCTGCCAGTCCCAGGTCTCGCCCAAAACAAGCGGCACCGGCAAATTCCAGGAAGGCAGACTGTCTTGCGTCGCGGACTGAATATAACGCAGCTCAATCCGGCGCGGCGCGTGAGTGCCTGCGGCAGTCAGGCTGAGGAGCAGGGCCTGCGGCGGGACTTCATGATTGCCGCTATCGAGCGCCAGTCCGGTGGTGAGCGAGGTGCGCAGAAAACCATCGTGACCATCCCAGACCAGTGTCCATGAATCGGATGGCAAGACGGGCATGAGTGACTCGGCGATCAGGCGGCGCAGCGGCAGGCCCGCAGCGGTTGTTGCCGAGACGATTTGTTTGAGCCATGACTTTGTCATCACAGACACGGCGATCGTCCCGGGTTCTGCGGCGGCGGGCGTTGCGTGAATATCCTCGGGGTCGGTCAGCGTATGTTCCTCGGCGATGAAGGGCAGGGCGGCCTGCCAGCGGCGCCTGTTGCCCGGAGGCCTGGGGGTGGTGAAGATCAGGACGCGGTCGGCCGCCACGATGCCGATACAGTCACGGGTCGCAGGCATGGACGCCAGCGGCGAGTGTCCCTGTTGCAATACCGAGCCTGAATCGTCGCACAGCGCCCACGGGCAGGGGCTTGCGCTGTCATGCCATTGGGCTGAAAAATAGATACGAAGAACGTTCATGATGAGGCTACCAATGAAAAAATACCCAGCAGGACGGGCTGGTGAAGCAAATAAATCGCCAGGCTATGGCGACCGGCCAGTGCCAGCTGCCGCATCCATCTGGCCGGTTGACGGCCTGTAAGCCAGGCGGGTTTTGCAATCATCAGCCGGCCCAGAAAGATGCCCGCCAATACCACACCAAACCAGGGGAAAAAAGGCACGTAATCTTCGGTATACGGCTTGTAGGTCATGAAGCCCAGCCATTGCAGTAATGGCGTGTTGAACAGCGGGTTGCTGTAGCTCAAGCCCGCCAGCAGTACCAGCAGCGAGGCCGCAAGATTGGCGTAATGGAACCGCACGAACAGACGCCCTGTCAAGCTGGCTAACAGGATGAAGTGCAATATGCCAAAGAAGATGAAGCTCTGGGGAAACATCATGTAGCTGCCCAGCGATACCGCAACGCAGGCCGCCAGCAGCCGGATTTGTCTGCGCCAGAACGAGGTTGAACTGGTACGTTGCGCGTTCAGCACCAGACTGATACCCACCAGCAACAGGAACAGGCTCACGATGCAGGCGCGGGCGATCAGCCAGAACGGCGCATGATTGAAGTCCTGATGTGTCCAGCCGTAATAATTCAGATCAAAACTGAAGTGATAGGCGATCATCAGCACAATCGCAAAACCGCGCAGCGCGTCGATCACCGCATAGCGGGGCGGCATGCCCTCATCCGTAATGACCTTCGGGGTGGGGGTGGCCGGAATTTTTCTGCTGCGTCGGGTCATTGTATGCTCTGCCACACGACCATCGGCCAGCCCGCTGAGCGCTGCAACAGCGCCTGAGTGGTGACCTGAGAATTGGCGACACGGGCACGCCCGGTCACCCAGAAAAAATTACTCGTGACGGAAAAATCCATATCGTTGATTTCTATATCGTTTCGGGGAAAACGTTGTTTGAAATCGGCAACGTCCGAGTAGGGTTTGCCTCGACGTTGCTGTACCATCATGCGCGCATTAGATAAATTCATGTCCGGTATCATAGCCGACAGCACTTCGGCCGGGGCGAAATTGACATTGACCGGCTGCGAGAGTGGCAGCACGCTGACAAAGGGTCGCAGTCGCTCAATGCTGGGCCCATCAAATCCTTTCACACGCGACAATTCGCCCAGTTCCACCAGCTGCCGATTGGCGCTTCGGTAAGGCTGGGGCAGGGACAGGTAGTAAGCATCCTCAGCGCCTCCCGGATACTGCGTGTCGCTGTCGCTGTCCATCCAGTCGGCCAGGGCTAGGGCCAGGTCACCGGGCAGGCCGAGTAAACCCAGCAGACGCTGGAATTGTGCGATGTCGGGCGCACTGCTTTGTCCGTTGCGCACCAGATTGTTCAGGTTGAAGAGCCCTTGCCTGTCTTCGATGACACCTATCACCTCGCCGTTATCCACGGGCATGGCCGGCAGGCGTAGCGCCCACATTTCACTATCGTTGTCGGTGGTATTGGCGCGGGCATCATCGGCCAGTACGGCGCGCGCCCAGTCGATGCCGGCAACGCCCAGTCGTCGTGCCTGCGCGCGGTCAAACTGACTTTCAACCTGGCGTTGCCACAATTGCTGCTGCTGGGCCAGATAAGTTGCCAGCACAGTCGCCAGCGCCACGATGAGCAGCACCATGATGATCGCAACGCCGCGCTGATGATGGCTTGGTTTCATTGCAGCGCGAAAATACGGGTAATTTTGTCGCCGTTGGACAGGGTCAGCGATACTTCGGCAGCCTGCGGCAAGCCTGACGGAGCGATTGCCGCAGTAGTTGCCGGAGCAGGTGTTGCAGCAGTTGCCGCAGTTGTCGTAGCCGCTGCCGGAGTAGCAGTTGTCGCAGCCGCTGCTGTAGCCCCTGCCGGTATGACAGCAGGACCGGCTGCCATAGGCCATTGTGTTTGCCAGTTGCCAACGCTGTCGAGGTAACGCCATGTAAATTCGCTCACGCCCTCCAACAGCGTATAGCGAACCGGCCTCATCCGTTCAGCCATATCCAGCGCCTGCCAGCGCAGCAGCACGATATTGCCCTGTTCCAGTCGATAGGCAATGCGTTGAGGGGCTTGCATGGCAAGTCCCTGATCCGCAATTCCAGCGCGGGTAAAGGTCAGTTCCGCATCGTCCTCGCCTACCACAACGGCGTGGCCTATCCATTCAGGTTGCAACAGGCCGCCCGAGTCACGGGCGCTGCGATGTACCGCCTGCGCGATATCCATCTCCAGTCGCGAGAAGAAAAACGACAGATGCTGCCATTTACGTGTCTCGGCGGCGACCCGTTCACGGGTTTGCAATACCGCATCGAGGCTGCGATACCCTGCGATTGACAGCAGCGCGAGTATCACCAGCGAGACCAGCAGTTCGATCAGGGTAAATCCTCTCTGACAGGAGCGAGACCGCAATGCCGCAGGGGCATTCCCACGGAATATAGATGATGAAACTGTCTTATTCCTGAATGAAGGGGCTCCACGCATGGGGGCTGTGCTGTGGTTGCGTGAAGGATTGAGGATAACGGATGCAGAATTATGGATTGTCATCGGCGCGGGAATTGTACAAGGTAGCCGCTCAGATGGCGCAAGGTGTGTTCCGGTTCTTCTGCTGATGCGACGTCCACTTCAATATGGCGAAACGCCGGATTGGGTGTGGAGCTGATTTTTTCATTCCAAATGAACACTAATCCTGCCTGTGCGTCTTCGCCATGTTGTGTCCCGACGGGTAACCAGTCACCGCGCCCGGCATGCAGCGCGAGTCGATTTTGCGCTACCCAGTCGGCCAGCAGTCGCTGACGCAAGGCATCGACGTGGCTGGTGCTGGCGCTCGTTGCGCGCAGCACTGCCGCCAGGGCGATGGCGAGTATCGCCAGGGCGATCAGCGATTCGAGCAAGGTAAAGCCGGCTTGAGGATTTATGCGTGATGACTGAGGATAGCTTAAGGATCGCACTCGCAGCGCCATGCGCTGTTTATGGCTGGACATGGTTAGTCGCCCCATGAGATTCGCTGTCCAGCGTGGCCGTGACTTCGCCGGTGCTTTTGCCGGTGATGCTGGCGTTGCCGTATTGATTGCCGATGCGTATGCGAAACGGCAGGGCAAACCCATATGCGCCCATGGATAATTTGTCGCCGGGCTTGATCGTCAATTCCTCGACGCGAATCTGGCCGATGCGTATGCCATCAGGCAGTTCGCGCGGGCGAAACAGGGTGTCATCCTCGATGCGCACCCAGTCGTTGTATTCATTTTTTCTCCAGAAGCGGTAATGCGACGCCTCGCCTGACCACCCCAGTGTGCGCCCGCTCGCTTGCGCTTCCAGGGCGGCATTTTCCAGCAATAATGCCAGTCGCTTGCTTTCCTCGCGCAGCGCGGCGCGGTTGTCCGGCATCAATTGCAGCATGGTCATGCCAAGCGTGATGCCGATTACCACCAGCACCACCAGCAATTCCACAAGCGTGAAGCCGGATTCAGCGAGGATGTGGGATTCAGGGGCGATGATTGAGGATTGAGTCCTCATGGCGGAGAAAGTTACAAATCCCACGAACCGATATCGGCATCATTGCCCTCGCCGCCTGCCTCACGGTCTGCGCCATAGCTCATCACATCGACATCGCCATGCAGGCCGGGTTGCAGGTATTTGTAAGGCGTACCCCACGGATCCTTAGGCAGCTTTTCCAGATAGCCATTGCCTTTCCAGTTCTCAGGCACAGGGGCTGCGGCAGGTTTTTTGACCAGCGCCTGCAAGCCCTGCTCGGTTGTTGGGTAGCGCATATTATCCAGCTTGTAGAGTTTCAGCGCCTGCCCGATGGCGCCAATATCCTGTCTTGCCGCCGTGACGCGCGCCTCGTCGGGACGGCTCATTACCTTCGGTACGATGAGTGCTGCGAGCACCGCGATGATGACGATCACGACCATTACTTCGATCAGGGTAAAGCCGCGTGTGCAGTGGGTTGAATGTTTATTGAATTTCATGTTTTAACTCACCTTACGGTTAATGCTAATGAACGAGCATGCAGTTTAGCATCCTGTCAGGCTTAAAGAAAGTTGGCTGGAATATGGTGTTAATATTATTAATAATCAATATGTTATTATTGTCTTAAAACTTGAAATCCGGATCAGGATTGCATCAGTTGCGCGTCGCTGTTGCTTGCCAGGCGATAGGCGTTTTTCCCCGCGCGCTTGGCTTCGTACAAGGCTGCATCCGCGCTCGTCATCAGTGTGTCCGTGTCCTCGCCATGGGCGGGATAGATACTGACACCCGCACTGGCGGTTATGCTGACAGGATGTCCATCAAGAATATAAGGCTGTGCCAGGGATTCGATCACCTTCAAAGCCACTGCCGCTGCATCCTCGGTATCGGTGACGTGCCACAGAGATATTGCAAACTCGTCACCGCCCAGTCGCGCGACGGTATCCTCTGCGCGCACCGTAGCCGTCAGGCGCTCTGAGACCATTTTCAGCAGAGCGTCCCCGGCGCTGTGCCCCAGCGTGTCGTTGATCTGCTTGAATCCGTCCAGATCCAGATACACCACCGCCATGGCGCTCTTGTTCCTTCGCGCATGAACCAGAGCCATCGCCATCCTGTCGGCCAGCAGCCGTCTGTTTGCAAGTCCTGTCAGCGGGTCTTTCAGCGCAAGAGATTCCAGCATCTTGCCGTGATTGCGGGCCGCCTCGTGCAGCAGGCGAACTTCCAGCATGTTGTGAACGCGCGCCAGTACCTCGTTCAGATCAAACGGTTTTGTTATGAAATCCCTGGCGCCTGCGTTGAGCGCGTGCAGCTTGTGGCACGGCTGGGCGGTGATGACAAGCACAGGAAGGTAGCCGTTCGGGTCAGTTTTTTTGAGCTCCTCCATCACCTGAAAGCCGTCCATTCCGGGCATCAAGAGATCGAGCAGAATCAGGTCGTAGTGGTTCTCGAGGTGAAGTTTGCAGACATCAAACGGATTCGTTGTGGAGGTGATCGACGTATAGCCGGCATTTTGAAGCATCTGCTCAAGGAGTAGGACGTTGACCTCCTGATCATCGACGATCAGGATTTTTCCGTGAAGAACATCAGTTGAAGTTATCATAAGAATTGCAGCGCCTTATTGTTTTTAGCAAAGTCTTTTTCTACAGGCGTATCACGCTTGCGAAAGTGCGGAGCGGCAACCTCACATGCCTCATTCGGTGCAAAACCTGCGGGAGCAGGAGGGCTAAATCCAGCTTGCAGATGAATTCTACGTTTTTATTATCGCGAGCAAGGCAGGTTTGCTCTGTCTGTTAACGCACAGAGCTGGTGGCTTTTAGCGGGATGTAAAGCAGCGGTGCAGGGATGGCTGCGCCCGACATGATGGGCGCAGCACGACATGCGTTTGGTTACGGCTTGTCCGGTCGGTGCGGTGATTCGGCGTCTGTATGCATCGTTTCAGTCACGTCCTTGCCAATGCCACGGTAGCCGGTAAAGCGGCCGGTGGTATCGAACATCGGTTCGCCGCACACCATTAAATATTGCCTGTAGCCGTCGGCATTGATCCTGCTATAGACAAAATCCAGGAACGGTCGTTTGGCGGCCAGGTTTGTCTCAAGTTTTTCGCGTTCAGGCTCGTCCCAGATCGCCCCATGGTCGTCCCTCGTTATGTTATGCGCGTCGTCCACACGGATGCCGAGCATTTCAAACACCGGGCCGAACACCTTGGTGAATTGCCCGGTTTCATTCTGTTCCCAATACCAGTCGGACGTCATTTCAGTCAGACGGCGGTAACGCGCTTTGCTTTCACTCAACTCGGCTGTTCTCTCCAGCACCGTTTGTTCCAGCACCTTGTTGTAATTTGCCAGTTTTTTGTACAACAGCCGCACTTCCAGCATGTTGTGGATGCGCGTCTGCACCTCGATCAAATCGAACGGTTTGGCGACGAAATCTTTCGCGCCGGCGGCGAGTGCACGCAGTTTGTGATCGGGTTGGGCCGTGATCACCAGTACCGGAAGATAGCCATCGTTTTCGATTTCCTTAAGCGCTTCCATCACCTCAAAGCCGTCCATGCCGGGCATCTGAAGGTCAAGCAGAATCAGGTCGTAGCGGTTTTTGCGATCCAACTCGCAAACCTCGTAGCTGTCTCTTATACACATCTCCGAACCCACCAGACTCCTCAGCAT
>DFWZ01000052.1 GCA_002381565.1 Gallionella sp. UBA4121 | reverse complement strand
CTCGAGAAGTTGGCGCTGTTGAAAATTGCGTTCTGCAAGGCACCGGTTTTAAGCAGTGCTTCCTGGCGTCTGGTTTCGATGATGCCATCCGCCGTATCGACGGCGGGGTTGCTAATGGCGGTATCGTGAATCTTTTTTTGCATGTCCTGCTTTCATGTAAAACTTAAAATAGCCTGGAAACGGATCACTCCGTCGAAATAGTTACTGGATTTGAAATTTACAAAAAAACAACAGCGTGTTTCTGATCTTAATACGAATGCTTATATGGTCCTGCCACCAATTAATCTTGTGTTGCTGCTGCCGGGATTACTGGAATCCATGCTTGCTGGTCGCTTTGTTGATATCGCCCGTGTCGTTAAGCAAGCGGTGGAACTCTTTCTTGACTACGAGGTAGCATTCGCATGCGTATGACTCCAGTCCCGACCGGTTCAGTACGGTGATGTGGCCGCGGCGGTAACTGATTAAACCCAGTCGCTGCAAATTGCCGGCGGTTTCCGTAATACCTTCGCGGCGTACGCCCAACATACTCGCAATCAATTCCTGGGTCATGGTTAGTTCGTTCGTCGGCATGCGATCCAGGGTCAGCAACAGCCAGCGACACAATTGTTGTTCTACCGAATGATGCCGGTTGCACACAGCCGTTTGGGACATCTGGGTAATCAAGGCCTGGGTGTAACGCAGCATCAGCCGCATCATCATATCGGCGCGATTGAATTCCTCCAACATCAGGCGCGCTTTCAGGCGATAACCGTAACCGCCGGTGTACACGGCGGCGCGGCTGGGTGTGGTATTCCCGCCCATGAAAAGTGAAATGCCGAGCACACCCTCATTGCCCACCCCGGAGATTTCCGCAGATGCGCCATTCTCCATGATGTAGTGCAGGGAGATGATCGCGGTAGTCGGAAAATAAACATGCTGCAACTGACCGCCGGATTCGTAGAGAACTTCGCCCAGCGGCATGGCAACCAGTTCCAGTTGGGGTGCGATGCGTGCCAGTGCTTCTGCGGACAAAGCCGCCAGAAGGTGGTTTTGACTGGGGTCGTGCGTGAGGGTTTGGGTAGAGGCCATTTTCTCGTTCCGGGAGCGTACGGTTGACAGGTGTAACAGCAATAATGAAACGGAACCAGAGAACCGGCAAATCAGCAAAACACGTGTTTAAAATCAGCAGCGTCAGTCTTTATAACACAACAAGTCATACCGCTATGTACGCTAACGTACAGAAATATTTTAGGGGATGCGGATGACGCGGCAATCATCAGCAGGCGCGATAGTGAATAACTAGCAAATTATGTGTGCTATCGAACAGAGTTATCATGGACATAGCGGCATGCTGATACCAGGTGTTTATTTTTCCCCTTAAGTAAACATCTGAGGTGCTTGAGCCCGGTTTCGGCAATCCCGTACCGGGTTTTTTTTGACTTGGAAGCGGATGCTTTTTAATCGGGTGCCGCAATGTGTCGCTGCTGCTGGTAGCAGGGGCAGGCAGCGGCTTCGAGACCTATCTCGTCGAGAATATTGATTTCGCCACGGCTATAACTGATCAGTTTTTTAAGACGTAGCGCGCCAGCCGCCTGGGTTACGCCAACCCGCCGCACACCCAGCGTGTGCGCCAGCAAATCATGCGTCAGATGTAAGTGATTTGATCTCACGCGGTCGCGAGTCATCAGCAACCAGCGCGCAAGGCGTGCCTCGATGTGGTGAAACCGGTTGCACACAACGGTTTGTGCCAATTCACCCATCAGTTCGTGGATGTACCGGTACACCTTGCGCCGCAACAGTGTATTTTTCAGAAATTCATCGTTAAAGTGTGCTGACGTCATGCGCCATGCCATTCCGGCGCCCTGTACCTGTGCGTACACTGGCGAATCGCTCACGCCAAGTGCCAGCGGAATACCCAGCATACCTTCATAACCCACCATGCCAACCTCCAGCGCCTGATGTCCTTCCATCAGGTTCAGCAAAGATATCAGCGAATTGGTCGGGAAGTAGACATAGTGTATGGGTTGGCCGGGGTAATAAAGCACGTCGCCAAAAACCAGTTCAACAGCTTGCATGCGGTCGAACAGAAGAGGGGCGTTGTTGCGGGGCAAGGCTGCAAGCAGACTGTTTACGTCTGGCGGCAGGTACACATGTGGCATCGAATACTCCTGGCGTTTTGAATGGGTTGCGCTTGCAAGACTACTGCCGGTGTTTCGCTGCCTAATCAACCTTGGTATCGCGCCTCGGACATGAAGAATGTTGGGGCAGGTAAGCCGTGGCAGGATACAGGCACAACAAGCGCCACCCTTCTTGCGCCATGAGGATCAGACTTCTCCGGCGAAACGCCAGCAGTAAAGCTGCGCCGCTGGTCATCAGCGCGGGATGGCGGCGAATGAAATGCACGGCCTTTATTCCTGCGTCCACCACTGCCAGCGGTTTTTGCAATTGCAGAGAAACTTCAATCACTTGCATGCGCTGAATCCTGATTTTTTCCAATAGAAGCATGCGGCGGCTGGCGATATCGATAGCATGTTTGTTCATGGCGATAAATGCTCACGATCATCGGATAATTCAGCCAGACTGGCAGAAAATAGCGGGTGTCTTTTTTTAGCCGTGAGGCGCAAAGCGTTCCACATCAATAGACCGGCGATGAGGAAAAATGCAGACAATCCACCCAACACCGGCAGACGCTGGCTGTCCCAGAATACCACCACGACCAATACCGTCAGCAGCATGATGGATAAACCAAAGAAGAGCAGGGCGATGCCGGCATAGAGCAAGGTTTTCTCGATGCGCAGGCGCTCTTCATCCAGTTCGTTGGCAAGTAATTCAAGCCGGGTCTGCAAGATGACGAACACCGTGCCTGCAACCCGTTTCAACGACTCGGTGATATTTGCCATGGTCGTTATTGACGCCTGATCAGCATCCCGACAATCACGCCCGCACAGGCGGCAACACCAATCGACTGCCATGGGTTGGCGTGGACGTATTGGTCAGCCGCTTTTGCGCTTTCGCGAGTGTGCAAAAGAAGGGAGGTTTCGGCCGCATGCAGCCTGCTCTTGACAACTTTCAGGCTGTTTTGAATGCGGGTACGTGCAAGGGCCGCGATTTCACCGGTCTGGTTGGCCGTTGCGTTTAACAGTTCCTCGGCATCGGCAACCATCAGTTGCAATTCAGCCATCAGTTTTTCCTTGGGCGCTGCTAATTCGTCAGCCAGAGTGTCCATTATGTTTTTGCTCATGATTGTTCCTATTTAATTTTTCAAAATGTTACAGAAAATGACGAAAGTTATCTGAGAACTCGATTGAATTGCGGGCAGGTCAAAGGACGTGCCCGCAACAGTATTACTTCAGGCGCATGTCGCTCTTGACTGATGTGACGCCCTTGACGCTACGGGCGACTTCGACCGCCTTGTTCATATCTGCGCGAGAAGTCACGAAGCCGCTCAACTGGACGGTACCCTTGAAGGTTTCAACATTGATTTCTGCTGATTTCAACGTAGGTTCATTGAGGATGGCGGCTTTCACCTTGGTTGTTATGACGCTATCGTCAATATATTCGCCGGTACCTTCCTGCTTGGGTGTGGACGCACAACCTGCAGCAGTCAGCAGGGCAAAAGCCATAAAAATAGCGGATAAAAATTTAAGTTGTTTCATGGTCAGTCTCCTTAAGTTAAATAAAATTTCAAAATTACCCAATACCATGCGCCAGCTACTTGTTTGGCGCATGAACGTACGCCTTACAATCGTCCCATCAGCAACAGTATGATCAATATAATCAAGATCAGCCCGAGACCACCGCTCGGCCCATAACCCCACGATCTGCTGTGCGGCCAGCTTGGAATCGCACCGATCAGCATTAACACCACTATGATTAGCAGAATGGTTCCTATCGACATTTTGTTCTCCTTGTGGCATCACTCATCATTGATGCCAGGTTACGTTACGGCTCGTGCCGAATTTCAACAGCCTGTCAGCGCGGTGCGATCTTGCCGTTGTCGTCAGACAGAATGATTTCCACACGGCGATTCAACTGACGATCAGCGGCGGTATCGTTGCCGGCAACAGGGTAGTCCTCGCCGTAACCGCGTGTACTGATGCGGTCACTGCTGATTCCCATGTCGATCAGCGCCATCTTCACGGCGTTGGCGCGATGCTCGGACAGCGTCTGATTGTGGCTGGCGCTGCCTGTGCTGTCGGTGTGGCCCTCGATCAAGACCTTGTTTTTCGGGTATTGCTTGAGGAAGTCGGCCAGCTTTTGTACGTTGTGTACCCCGCCCGATTGCAGTTGTGCCTTGTTGGTGCGGAACAATACGTCACCTAGCGTGATGACCATGCCGCGTTCCGTTTTCTTGGCGTTCAGCTCTTTCAGTTGCTGTTCCTGTTTGGCAATGAGTGCCTGATCACGCTGCGCATTGGCGTCTGCAGCCGCCAGATCGGTTGCTTGCTGATCGGCAACTTCGTTGGCCATCGCCACCTGCTGTTTGGCCTGATCGGCTTCAGCCGTTCTCGCCTCAAGGCGAACTTCGGTGCGTTTGGCAGCAGCGTTGGTGACGGCTAATTCGGCTGTTTTTTGCCTGGCGGTTTCCTGAGCGATGCCCACTTTTTGATTCGCGAGGTAGGCCAGATGATCGACCGTGGCCGTGCCCTGACCTTTGCTCAAGGCAGCATCTGCGGCGTTCAGTGAATCGCCCGCATCCTTGAGTTCAAGCGCGGCCAGATTCGCGACCTGAGGATTGCTGCGCGCATCGTTGTAATTGCTATGCGCTGCGGTGAGCTGTGTGTTTTGCGGCGGCGTGGTGGTGCAGCCTGAGAGGACGGCGACAGTGATCAGCGCCATGGGTATGAATTTATTTGTTTGCATGATGAGCTCCATTGTGAATTATTTGATTGCTGAGAAAATTTTTTGAGGCAGCACCGTCTGTCTGCAATGCATCCGCCTTGGCTGATGTCGTTTCACTGAACAGGCCGTTGAACTGTGCCGCCCGTTGCCGGGCCTGGGCATAATTTTTTTGTCCCGTTGCATACCCGGTTTCAGCCCGTTTTTTCATCTGGGTTATGGCAAAATATTTTTCTGCTTGCATGATCAGTTCCGTCGCTGATTACTTGGCGCTACGGTCGAGTTCTTTGTGCAACACACGGTCACTCTCACGCAACGCATCCGCGGCTTTTTGTGCCTTGCCGGCGCGCGCTGCTGCGGCAGCTAACTGGGCATCAACCTGTGCTTCTTCTGCCAGTTGACGGGCCAGATCGTAATTTTTTGTGCCCATTGCACGTTCGGCACCATCCATTTTGTCCATCGCAGACTTGAGTTGCACCGGTGCATACTCACTGCCGCCAGCGCTGTTGGCGCTGTTGATGGCTGCATGGGACAGGGCCATTTGTTCGGTGGGTGCCGGAATAGTCGGCGCGCTTGCGCAACCGGTCATAAAGATCGCAACCGCAACGGCTACGCTGAGCATTGGATATGATTTAAAGCCGTCAGTTTTTTTCATTTTTTTCCCCATTCGTTGAGATATATGTCGAACATAATCATTGCAACTGATTCGATTGCAACGATTTCCACTACGCTAAACAGCAGTCAAAACGACGGGTAAAGCCATCTGTTCCTGAAATTTCCCGCTTTTAATCGGTGCCGTTCATGCTTCTGAGGTGTCAATAATGAGGTGTCAGGATGGGGCGGTCTGTGCGCTGTCGTACATAGCTTCAGCTATATATCTTTTGTCATACTCTTTGATGATGGTGTGGTAAGTCGTTCGCGCATGCAGGGAAGATGATGCAGCAGCTGTCGATTGCAGGCTGCACGCAGCATGCGCGCGGCCTTGCATAGCTTGTGGATTGTTATGCCAAACTACTCAATCCCGTCCGCGACCGTTATTGCCGTGATCATTGCCCCTGTCGCCACGATCATTGTTGCCATCACGATGATCACCCCCGCGCTCATTACGGCGGCCACTCCCTTGTTCATCACGGCGATCACGGTGCTGTTCCTGATAACGCGGCACATATTCGCGGTTGTACCAGTCGTCTTGCACGAAGTAGACTTGTTCGTCACAGGCGTTGTATTCGCGGCAGTGTTTTCTCCAGTTTCTGGCGTGACCTGGTGGCACGCGCAGATAGATCGGCGGGCGGCGCATCGCGCTCCGTTCGATGATCATCGGTTGACGATAGATCACTAGTGGCGGCGGATAGCCGCCGATGTTGAGTCGGCCATAGAATCCGGGTTGACCGATGCTGATAGAGACACCCACATCGGCGGCAATTGCCGGCGTGGCGAGGGTGACGGCGACGGCGACGACTGCTGCGGCGATTAGAAAATGTTTCATGTCAATCTCCTTTGGTTAATAGTAAGTGGTAAGTGGTTTCACGATGCCTGTTAATTAAATTTCACCTCGACATGGTGTTCCAGTTGGTCATTAACCAGAGGAATCAGTCCCGGCGTTTGATCAGTTTCTGCTACGCCGGCTTCATTCAACACAACACCATCCAGCGTTACGCGCTGCTCTGACGGGTCGCCTGCGCGCACAAGAGTGATGTGGTAGTAGGTTTCCAGGTAACGGTAGCGGATTTTGTATGTATCCCAATGGGGTGGAATACACGGCGTGATGCGCAGATGATCTACTTCCCGATGCAGTCCAAGCAGGGTTTCCACGCTCAGCCGGTACATCCAGCCGGCAGCACCGGTGTACCAGGTCCATCCCCCCCGGCCTGTGTGGGGCTGGGCTGCGTAAATATCCGCGCTCATGACGTAGGGTTCGACCTTGTAGCGCTCCATATCGGCGACTGTGGCGCTGTGATTGACAGGATTGAGCATGGCAAATAATTCCCACGCGCGTTCTTTGTCGCCCATCATGGCATACGCCATCGTGGCCCAGATCGCAGCATGGGTATACTGACCGCCATTCTCGCGCACACCAGGCACGTACCCCTTGATGTAACCGGGTTCAAGAGCCGATTTGTCGAAGGGTGGGGAAAGTAACTGGATGAGCTGTGCATCGCGTTTGACCAGCCGTTTGTCCACCTGCTCCATCGCCTGACGGGCGCGGATCGGATCACCGCCGCCTGATATGATGGCCCAGCTCTGGCTGATCGAATCGATTTGGCATTCGTCATTGATGGAGGAACCCAAGGGGGTGCCATCATCAAAATAGGCGCGCCTGTACCACTCGCCATCCCAGGAATTCTCCTCAATGTTGTCGCGTAATGTACTTGCCTGTGCAGTGCAGAACCGGGCAAATGTCGCATCGCCCCGAGTGTGAGCCAGACCGGAAATAAGTTGCAGGTTTTCAAACAGGAACCAGGCCAGCCAGACGCTCTCGCCCCGGCCCTCGCGGCCGACCAGGTTCATGCCGTCGTTCCAGTCGCCGCAGCCTATCAGCGGTAACTGATGTTTGCCGAAACGTAAACCATGCCGGATGGCACGCACGCAATGTTCGTACAGGCTTGCCACTTCAACTGAGCGTTGCGGCTGGTCGTAGTACGCTTCCTCTTCAGGATTCAGGCTGCGTCCCTCCAGAAAATGCACCTCCTCGTCGAGCACGCCGGTGTCGCCGGTCGTCAGTACATAGCGAGACACCGCATACGGCAGCCACAGATAGTCATCTGAAAAATGGGTGCGCACGCCTTGTCCGTTGGGAGGATGCCACCAGTGCTGCACGTCACCCAGCAGGAACTGGCGTCCGGCACACCTGATGAGTTGTTCACGGGCAAGCGCAGGCGTGGTATGGATCAGTGCCATGGTGTCCTGCAACTGATCGCGGAACCCGTAGGCGCCGCCGGACTGATAATAGCCGCTCCGACCCCACAGGCGGCAAGACAGCGTCTGGTAGATCAGCCAGCCGTTGGCTAACACGTCCAGCGCCGGATCGGGCGTTGTCACCTGCACTGCACCCAGGGTATGGTCCCAGTATTCACGCACTGCATCCAGTGCCTGCCGTGCGCGTGCAGGTCCGGCAAAGCGCTGGATGAAGTGGCGCGCTTCGTCACTGTTCTGAGCCGCGCCGAATACGAATACGATTTCACGCTCTTGCCCTGCGGCCAGTACGATCTGGCTCTGCATTGCGGCGCACGGATCCATGGCAGCCCCTGTCTTGCCTGACAAGCGTTTGCGGCGCATCGCTGACGGGCTTGCGAGTTGGCCATTGCGACCTATGAACTCAGTCCGGTTTCCGGTCACCGTGCGCTCTGTCTCGCTCACTTGCAGGAACACGACCCGATGGGCGCATTCGCGACCGTACGCATTGCGGGCAAACAGCGCGCCGGTGCGCGGATCAGCTTCGGTGACAATGTGCATCAGATTGGTGTGCCGCCACTCACCTAACACCAGTTCCCAATAACCAGTCAGCGATAAGCGGCGCGGGCGTCTGGACTGATTGTGCAGCTTGACCACCACGAACTTGACGGGTGCGTCCATCGCGACGTAAGTTGTCAGTTCTGAGTAGATACCCGATTCAAAGTGTTCGAACACACTGTAGCCAAACCCGTGCCTGCAGGTATATCCAAACTGGCTGCTGGCGGGGAGGGGCGTCGGCGACCAGAATGCACCCGTTTCTTCGTCGCGGATATAGGTAGCTTCGCCGCTGCTGTCGCTTATCGGGTCGTTGTGCCAGGTAGTCAGCCGGAACTCATGCGCATTTTCTACCCATGTATAGGCGCTCCCTGCCTCGCTTACGACCGTGCCGATGTGAGGGCTGGCGATGACATTGACCCAGGGGGCGGGCGTGCTCTGACCCGGTTCCAGGGTGATGATGTATTCGCGCCCGTCAGGCGAGAATCCTCCGAGGCCATTGTTGAAAATGCGTTCATGTACGAGCAGCGGAGGGGTGGGTTCGGGCGCCGGTTGCAGCATGGGTTCAAAACGGTCAGACACACGCTCCGGGGATATACGGCGATCCACTTGCTCAATCAGGGTGTCGGCGGTGTCGGTGAACACGATGCGGGCGACCGTCTGCAATAAAACCCGGTCATCTTCGGAGAGATCTTCCGCACGCAGCACAAAGACGCCACCTGTTTTGTTGACAAGTTTGGCTTCCGTTCCCGTATTGATCAGCCCAATGATCAAATCATGCAGTACCGCCCGATAACCCGAAAAATCCTCATTCAAAATCACCAGGTCGGCAATCAAGCCTTTCATCCGCCAATAGGCATGGGCTTGCAGCACCTGTTTGACCAGATGGATGCGGTTCACATCGCCTATGCGCAGCAGGACGATGGGCAGATCACCCGAGACGGCAAAGCGCCAAAGGCCTGACTGACCGAGCTGATTGCGGGCAATGATGGCGGGCGCGGCGCGGCGCATGGCATTGCCAAAAATGACTGAGCTGGCCAGTCGGCCAAAGAGTTGCGCATCGGCTTCCGTTGCATTGAGGTGGCGCAGCACCTCCTGACTTTGGAACCATGCCATCTCAAAGGCACGGTCAACGAAGTGCCGGTCACAATACTTCTCAAGCAAAGCCAATGCGGCTTCGCGCGTGTCTGCAATACCGGAGATGATCTGCACGGTCGCCGATTCGTCGGGTGACAACCTGATAATGCTGCGAATGGACACGATAGGATCGAGCACCGAACCTGCCGTGTTCGACAGTGGGCCATCATTGCGATCGAATACCAGCGGATTGGCGGCCGTGCGACCCCGCCCGATAAATCTGGCGCGATCTGTTTCGTAAGATGGCTTGTCAGCACTGGCGCCGGGGGCTGCCAGCAGGTGAAACATCCAGGGTGCCTGTTCATCCGGCGTGCGGCATCGCCGTGTGCAGAGAATGGCCTGCCGGTCGTGCAGGATTTCGGTTTGCACGAACAGGTTGCTGAAAGCGCGGTGGGCAAGATCCGCATTCAGCGGCGCCAATACGACCTCTGCGTAACTCGTTACCTCGATATGACGGTGACGGGGTGACAGGTTGGTGAGCGTGACGCGGCGCACCACGACATCGTCTTCAGGGGATACGCTAATCTCGCTGTGCGCTTCGATCGCCTGATCGCGCAACCGGTATTCAGCGCGCCCCTGTACGAAAATCGCCTCGTAGTGATCGGTACGGCGCAGTGTCGGTTGATAGGTAGTTGACCAGTAACGCCCCGTGTCGCGGTCTCGCAAGTAAATGAAGGTTCCCCAGCAATCGCTTGTTGCGTCTTCGCGCCAGCGGGTGACGGCCAGTTCGCGCCAGCGTGTGTACCCCCCGCCGGCATGGGTCACCATGACGTGGCTCCTGCCGTTGGACAGCAGGTGAATTTCCGGGATCTGGATGCCTGGATTGGTAAACACGCGCATGATGGCCCCTTCTTCCGCAACGGGAGGGCGCGCGGCGGCGCTCACTTCTGCTGCGTGCGGGTGCAGGGTAGCACCTGTTTTCGGCACGCGTTCCTGCAACAATAATTCTGCGGCACGCACCTGTGGCGCCGACATGAAGCGGCGCTGCATAGGACGATCGAGCAGGATATATGCAAAAGCCAGCAGGCTCATGCCCTGATGATGCGCCATGAATGAACGTACGATCACATGTGTCTTGCCATGCGGAACACGCGAAGGCGTGTAATCGACCGCTTCGAAGAAACCGTATGCGCCCATGAAGCCCGCAGCAGCCAGGGTTTGCAAGTTGCTGCACGCAGCAGCAGGCAACACGGTCAGCGCCAATGCACTGGCATAGGGTGCGATGACCAGGTCATCGCCCAGTCCGCGTTTGAAGCCCAGACCTGGCACGCCGAATGCGCGATATTGATAGACCTGGTGCATGTCGGTGCCGTTATAACAGGACTCTGAAATTCCCCACGGCACCCCGCGTTGCCGGCCGTATTCAATCTGGCGCAGGACTGCTGACTTGCAGGTTTGCGCAAGCAAGGTGTGATCAAAGCTGGGCATGATCAGCTGTGGCATCAGGTACTCGAACATCGAGCCGCTCCAGGAAATCAGGCTCACATCACTTCCCTGGCTGGTCAGCAGGCGTCCGAGCGAGAACCAGTGTTTCTGTTGTGCCTGACCTTGCGCGATGAGCATAAAACTGGCGAGGCGTGCTTCTGAAGCCAGCAGATCATAGCAGGACGGATCACGGCGTCGCTCGCCCACGTCGTAGCCTATGGCGAGCAAGTCGCGCTGCGTGTCATAGAGAAATTCGAAATCCATTACCGCCAGTTCGCGGCAACGTGCGCTCAAATCATCAATATTGGCGATGCGTCGCAACGCGCCTTCATAACGCGATCTGGCGGCTGTCGGCAGAGAGTCAAAAGAGCTTGCCGGTGCTTTGACCAAATCCGCCAGTGTCGGGATGATGGCTGTTGGTTCTGACATCAGAAAATCAAGGTCATCCAGGTGTGCGCGGGACTGCTGCTCAAACGCACGGGCCCAGTAATACAGCTCGCCATCAACGGGCAGCATGGTCATCAGTGCTGCGCCCGCCTGGGAGAATTCATTCAGCAATTGGACTGCCGCTGTCAGTGTTAGTCCATTTTGCGTGAGCGACTGAAGCTTGTCATGCAAAATCCGCAACACTTGCGCAAGCTCAGCAGAAGGCGGTGAGGGCATATACTCGGCAAAAACCTGCAAGGTATCCTGCAGCCCCGAAAACGCGTTGACTGAGAGTACTGGTTGGTCTTTTAACTCGGCCAGCCCCGCCTGCAAGGTGAGCAAGCTGCCGAGCAGGTTGCCGCTGTCAACCGACGAGACGTATTGCGGGTGCAGCGGTTGAAGTGTGCGCGTGTCGTACCAGTTGTAAAAATGACCCCGGTAGCGTTCCAATTTTTCCATCGTGGTCAGGGTGTTTTCGGTGCGTTTTAGCAATTCACCCGTGGATATGTAGCCTAAATCGCAGGCAGTCAGATTCGCCAGCAGCGCCATACCGATGTTGGTGGGTGACGTGCGTGAGGCGATCAGAGGGGCCGGATATACCTGAAAGTTGTCGGGCGGCAGCCAGTTTTCATCAGAGTTGACGAAATCCGTGAAGAAGCGCCATGTCCGCCTGGCCGATGCATGCAGGAAACGCTGTTGCTCAACGCTCAAGTCAAGCAGCGGGGGCACCAGCGGGTTGCTGAGCCACCAGCCTGCGACGGGCGAAAACAGCCAGAGCAGCAAGACAGGTGCATAGAACTGCCATTGTGTAGACCGGGTGATGATCAGTGCCAAGGCCAGCAAGATCGTGAACGCAGGCGCGACCCACATTTCCAGAAAAAAATCCGGCAGACTATGGCGCGCGTTACGGTTGGCATAAGAGGGCAGATGCCAAAGCAGGAGTCCGCGTCGTGTGAACAGCATACGCACACCGGAACGCATGATGGCATCCAGGTATATCAGTGTGTCGTAAGGCAAAAGTATCAGCGTGAGCAAAGCCAGCAATACAGGGCGGAGGGCTGACTTGCCGTTCAGTGCCAGGTGCGGGAGCCAGTCGCGCTCAGCGGGCTTGCGGACGAGTTCGATTACGGAGCCCAGCAAACTGGGCGCGAGCATTAAACCGATGACCAGCAGTGGCCAGAACCAGGCCGGCCCGAAACCCGTCAGCCAACCTCCTGCCAGCAAGACAAGCAGTGACGGCGGCACAAGGCTGCGTCTCAGGTTGTCGAAAATTTTCCAGATCAGCAAGGCGGTGAGTGGATTGGGTAGGCGCGAAGCTTTAGATCCGCCTGATGAAGGGCCCGGCACATGCGTCAGCAGCCAGCCGGCAAGTTGCCAGTCGCCGCGTATCCAGCGGTGTCTGCGGCTCGCCTCGATGGCGTAGCTGGCAGGATGCTCTTCAATGAGATTAACATCGGTTACCAGGGCGGATCGTGCATAACCGCTTTCCAGCAAGTCATGACTTAAAATCAGATTTTCAGGAAAACGTCCATCGACCGCTAGCCGGAAGGCGTCAACATCATAGATGCCCTTGCCGATGAATGATCCTTCGCCAAAAAGGTCCTGATAGACATCCGATACTTCCCTCGTATAAGGGTCTATGCCTGACTCGCCTGCAAACAGCTGGGTAAACCTGGACTGGCCTGCACTGCTCAGGCTGATTGATGCGCGTGGCTGCAAAATAGCATAACCTTCAACGATACGTCCCTTGAGGGCATCGTACACGGGCCGATTGAGAGGATGTGCGATGTTGCCGATCAGGGTGCGCGCGGTGTCACGGGGTAGTTGTGTATCGGTATCGAGGGTGATCACGTACTGGATCGAACCCAGGATGGATACATCACCCACCACATCCGAGAATGCCGTTTGCGCCGCACCCCGTAACAAGGCATTGAATTGCTCCAGTTTGCCGCGCTTGCGCTCATAGCCCATCCATATCTGTTCAACCGGATTCCAGAGCCTGGGCCTGTGAAACAGATAGAAAATGCACGGGCGGTCATCACGGTAAGTGTCATTGAGAGCGAGGATGGCAGCGCGCGCATGGGCAATCAATGCGTTGTCACCCGGCTGAAATTGATCGGGTGCATCGTAAAAATCCGTCAGCAAGGCAAAGAACAGATTTGGGTCGCGGTTGCCAAGGTAGCGGATCTCCAGTGCTTCGAGCAAATCATCTATTTCCTGGGGCTGCCTTATCAGGGTTGGCACTACCACCATGGTGCGGTGGCTTGCCGGGATGCCCTGAGAAAAATCCAGTCTTGGCAAAATATGCGGTGGCAAGAGATGTGTGGCGAGCAGATTCACCAGCGAGACGGCCATCGCCGAGGTGGATATTACGAGAGGAATGGCCATCAGCCAGTACCGCCAGTCTGTCGGGTTCAACCCGCATAAATAGGCCAGTATTGCCGAACTTGAAATTACGGTTAGCAACAGGATGGGGCTGATGTATAGGATAAGGCAATAATTCCGTAAGGACCGGCCGATCCTGGTCCTCAAGGATAACCGGCAATCCACTGCACGCTCCAGCAAGTGCCGTCCGCTATCGATCAGGTAATATCCGACATGGGCGGTGCGGTCATGGACGTTCGATTGTGCAGCAGCGGTCTGTGCGAGCACGATGGCTGCACGTGCCACCGCCGTTTCACTCTGCAAGCTTCCCTTGGCAACCTCTTCGACGGCATGCCGGTACCGGTCACGGGTGGCGAAATCGCAGCTTACATGCATTCCTGCCGGATCTTCGCTCAGGATATGTTCGACAGCGCTGAGCGACTCGACAAAATTCCTCCAGTCCGTAGCGCCGATGAAACGCAGGCTGCCGATACTGTTTGCGATGGAAATCTGACTGGTCGCCGCCGCGCGCCCCGCTGTTTCTGATAACTGTGTAGCGGTCACCCCTTGTTCGAGCAGTTTTTGTTCCACCCAGGTTTGCACGAACGCCATCGAGGAGCTTGCAGCTTCGAGTCTGGCGTAAAACTCTTCTACGAATGGCGCGGTCAGCGGCACATCGGCATTGGCAAATTCAGCCAGCAAGCGGATGAGCTGTTTCGGTTCGCTTTCGGATGTCGCCAGCATGCGATCCGCCCAGGTGATCGCGGCGTCAAATTCCTCACGCCGCTTGGCGATACGCAAAGCGACGCGGCGCAGGTTTTCCAGCAGTGCTAACTGCAACATGATCGGGAATGCCCACAATTCGCCCAGCCTTAACGGTTCAATCGTCTGGTAGGCTGCGACGAAACGTGTGGTATTGTCGCCGTCGATGCGACCATCCATGTGAGAGATCAACTCCAGCGCCAGGTCATAGATGCGGGGGAAACCCGCCGAGGGGCCATCAGACAGTCGCGGCAACTGCTGGCTGTAGCCGCGCGGCAGATGGCGACGCGCCATGCCGATTTGCTGTTCGATAAGATAGAAGTTGTCGAGCAACCAGGCCTCTGCCGGTACGATCCTCTGTCCCGGTTTGGCAGCGGTAGTCACTATGTTATAGGCTGCCAGCAGGACATGTGCATTTTCCGCCAGTCGCGGCAGCAACTTGTCCGGCCCCGGATTCTGATCAATATGATGCCGGCCGGCCAGTATCGCTGCATGACGCGTCAGTTGCTCAATGCTGAACAGTTCCGAACTTAGCAGCTCGGTATCCTGATCTTCACTCAACGCTGCGCGTGACGAAAATGCAAATTCCTTGATGATGGTCTTCTCCTTGCCCGATATCAGCGGCAGCGCACTGCCCATCTGGGTTGTTTGTGATGAAGATCAGATTTTTTGACGATGCTTCATCTGAATTGACCCAAGAAAATATCGATTAATGTGTCATTAATCGATATTTCCCTGAATGATTTTTTAGTGATTTCTGCCTGTCAAAAAAAGGCCAACCAATGTTTGGTTGGCCCGGGTTATTTAAATAATTACTGGATTATTTCTGAACAGGATTCTGCCCCTTCATATCCAGCACGATGCGACGGTTAGGTTGCAGGCATGCAATCAGCGCCTTGTTGTTGCGGTTGGCTTTGCCTTTGATGTTGTCGCAGGAAACAACCGGATCGGCTTCGCCTTTTCCAGCGGTTTCAATGCGATTTCCGTCAATTCCCTGTTCGACCATATAGGTCTTTACCGCATCAGCACGACGTTGCGAGAGTTTCATGTTGTATTCCTCGCTGCCGATCCGGTCGGTGTAACCGGTGATGACAACCACTTCATCTTCGGGAAATTCCTTCATCTTGCCGATGATCTCATCATTCATTCTTTGCTTGCCGGATTTGCTCAGGTCTGATTTGTTATAGGCAAACAGAGCTTCGGTTTGCACGGTGTATGGAACGAACCCTGTTTTCTTCTTGGCGACCGGAACCGGTGCTGCAGGTGGCGTGGCTTCAGCTACCACAGGCGCTGCTTTTTTGACCGGGTCGCATTCTTCTATGGCCATCGCCGGTGTCCAGGCTCCGGTGTGCCAGCATGTACCGGCAGCGCCCCTGACAATGTTGCCGCGACTATCGGTTACATAACCACTCTTGTTGATTTCATCTGCGCCAGCCATGCCGGTCATGGCCAGCGTCGCCAGGGTAAATGCATTGAGTAACATGATTTTTGAAGTTTTCATAATGTTTCCTTTTTAGTGATTTTAAATTTGTAGCGAGTTTAATTATAGCGGGTTTAAATAAATTCCCGGCTCACGACGGGCCGCCGGTGTTGTTTTTTAGTAACGCGTTACATGGTTGTTTTCGATACGTACCCGGTCGCCGACGCGCAAGTCTGAAATGCCTTGCGTCACGGTTTGATATCCGCCACGCTCCAGCCGAACCTGTATCCGATAGGTGTCTTGCTGCCTGTTTTGCTTTTCTACCTGGTGGCCAACCACGGCACCGCCTACCACGCCGGCCACAGTTGCAACATCTTTGCCGCTCCCGCCTCCGACCTGATGGCCCAGCACACCCCCTACAACTCCGCCGATGACGGTGCCAGCGCCGATTTCGTCTCCACCCCCGCGCGTGATTTCAATGTTGTCAATCACGCCATAAGTCACCCCGGAAGCGGATTGATAAGAAGATTGCGGACGCGTATCCGTATTTGCACAACCGCTCATCAGGGTTGCTGTGGCAAGAAAAAAAGCGCTGACTATGTGTGATGTTTTCATGAATCCTCCTGATCTGGTTGGATAAATGTTCATAGGTTGATTACTTTCAGCAAGATAACCACGATAGCGATCACCAGCAGAATGTGAATGAAACCACCCATGGTATAAGAGGTGATCAGCCCGAGCAGCCACAAGATGATCATGACGACGGCAATGGTATAAAGCATGATATTGACCCTTTGTTAAAATTTTGTCATGCAGTTACACCATCGAGCTGGATGTAACCGCTGTCTTGGGCATTATTTTTTGATCTCATGGCCAATGATGCCGCCCACCGCAGCACCCCCCACCGTACCGGTCGTGCTGCCACCCGTCAGGACGGAACCGCCCACCGCACCGACGCCAGCGCCGATAGCGGTGTTTTTATCCTGCTGCGACATACCGGCACAGCCACTCAGCACAAACAGCACGGTTACTGCTGCCGCATTTACTGCGATTTTTTGTATCGTGTTCATTTGAAATACCTCCGTGTTATGTTAATCAATCGAGCCTGCGGGCGTTTCTGCCCGGTGGCTTATTTACGGTAGTGCACCTTCGCCTTGTTCACACAAAGATCACGGGCGTCGCCGGTCATGGCATCGCATTTTGCCACTGCATAATCTGCATCACGTTTTTCAGCTGCGGCATCATGGCGTGCTTCCTCGCTTTTTTCCTTCGCCTTCATGTGTGCATCGATGGTCTTCTCGTTGTCGGTTGCGATGGCTTCCGTAGTTTTTAACTGAGATTTTGCATCCGATTTTGCACGCACCAGAGCGGCTTCTGCTTCTTTTTTACAGACATCTTTGACATTGCCGGCTTTGTCATCGCACTTTTCATGCGCAACGTCGTAATCTGCTTTTGCCTTGGCAACATTGACGTCGTAGTCCGCCTCTTTAGACGGTTTGTAGCGAGCTTCGAGTTGGGCTTTAGCGGCCTTTTCGTGGCCTTTTGCCACTGCCATGCAGATATCACGGGCATTTCCAGCGAAGGGGTCGCAACCGGCTTTTGCGGAGTTGTACTCGGACTCGATGGCCTTGTCAGCTGCTTTGTATTCGCTCCTCGACATATTTTGCGCCATCGCGCCGTCGCTGAATGCGAGGCTGGTTATCGCCAGGATGGAACTAATGTATTGTTTGTTCATGTTTTTTCCTTTACCTGTGCCTGGTTGAGCATTGCGGACAGCAGCTTCAGTCCATATCCATATCTGACTCTTGATGCCCGATGCGCTGAACCAGGGAGCCCATCATCATCTTTTACTGAACTCGTCTCTGTGCGGTAGTGCACATAGAGCTGTGTTGTTAATGATCAATCAGGAGTTCGTTTTAACCAAATGATGCAGCCACAGATGGACTGTATGCATGTGCTTTGTGCGCTACAGCACAGAGAACTTCGCGGTAAAGGGGTTATCTTCGGGGCAGTTATATTTTCTTAATATCATTAAGGACACTGTCATGAACATCACCTTAACGCTGGGACCTCTGGTATCGCTGTTAGCCGGCGTACTCATTCTGATGGTTCCCCGGTTACTGAACTACATTGTCGCGGTCTACCTGATTGTCATCGGATTGCTGGGATTGTTTGGCGACATACACCTGAAATAAACAGGATTCCGGCGCGCAGTGCCTGATGTTTGGTGAGGGCAGGGCACGGTCGTTAGCGACAGGTAAGCTACCCAACTATTGCAAGCAGGTCTGATTTGGAGAATCCATGATGTCTGAACTGACGACGGTTATGATGTTCCTGAGCCTGTCAATCCTGCTGACAGGTTTTTCGATCGCCTTCTGCATCCGGCGGCTTTGGCGGCTGGCGCAGGCCACATTAAAATGACAGCCGTGGGCAGCCGTGTTTCGACCTCGTGGCGGCTGAGCGCAATTACCGTTGCGCTTGCGTGTGTCTTTGCCGCAGAGGAAGTTCAGGCGAATGGCACAAATCCAACTGTGGTTGCGGGACAGGCCAGCTTTTCTACTCAGGGTAGTAGGCTCAGTATCACCAACAGTCCGGGAACCATAGTCAACTGGCAGGGGTTTTCGATCGGCCCTGGTGAAGCCACACGCATCATTCAGCAAAACGCCGCATCGAGCATCCTCAACCGCGTTATCGGTCCCGATCCTTCAGTTATTCTCGGGACGCTCATCTCGAACGGCCGGGTATTCCTGATCAACCCGAGCGGCATTCTGGTAGGACAAGGCGCGCGCATCGACGTGGCCGGGCTGGTGGCTTCAACGCTCAACCTGAGCAATCAGGACTTCCTCGCGGGCCGGCTCAATTTCACGTCCAATCCGCTGGCAGGCCGTGTGGAAAACCAGGGCAGCATCACCACGCCTTCGGGTGGCAGCGTTTATCTGGTTGGAGCAAACGTCACCAACAGCGGCATTATCAACAGTCCGCAGGGCGATGTGATTCTGGCCGCCGGCCAGTCGGTGAAGATATTTGACTCCAGTACGCCGGGGGTGAGGGTCGAACTCACCGCGAGCGATAACACCGCTGTCAATCTGGGCGAGATCCTGGCGCAAAGCGGGCAAGTCGGCATATACGGCGCAGCACTGCGGAACTCGGGCGTGATCAACGCCGACCAAGTCGGGCGTGACGCAGCCGGAAAAATCGTGTTGCGCGCGAAGCAGGACGTGACTCTCGACGCCGCCAGCCGGCTCAGTGCCAACGGCGAGCAGGGCGGCATCATCACGGTTCAGTCAGACGCGGGCACCACGCTGGCATCCGGCACGATTGAAGCCAAAGGCACAGCAGGCGCAGGCGGTGATGTTCAGCTATTGGGCAATCGTGTTGGCCTGATTGGGGCGAGCGTCGACGCGTCCGGCACGACGGGCGGCGGCACCGTTTTGGTCGGCGGCGACTTCCAGGGCAAGAATCCGTCAGTGCAGAACGCGCAGGCGACTTACATGAGCGCGGACTCTACGATCAATGCTGACGCCATCACGAATGGCAACGGCGGAAAAGTCGTGCTGTGGGCAAACGACTCGACGCGCGCTTACGGCAGCATTATGGCGCGCGGCGGGTTGCAGGGCGGGAATGGCGGCCTGATCGAGACTTCCGGCCACTGGCTTGACGTGGCGGGCATCAATATCAATGCCAGCGCGCCGCACGGCAAGCCTGGAACTTGGCTACTCGATCCATTTGATGTCACAATTACAGCCGCCTCTTCAGCGGGAGGTTTCAGTTTGTCTGGAGTTACTAACACCTGGACGCCAAGTGCGACTGCATCCACCGTCTCAAATGCGGACATCAGCAGCAAGCTGGAGACCACCAACGTAACCATCCAAACCAATGGTAATGGGGGCACAGAAGCCGGCACTATCACCGTGACAGCCCCGATCACGAGGGCCGCAGGAGGCTCTGCCGCTACCACCTTGACTCTGACTCCGGACCCCGCCGCCGGCGTTATTGTCATCGCGGCGAGTGGCTCTATTTCAGGGTCCAGCGGCAACCCCTTGAATGTGAATTTGAATGCGTCTGGCGGCACTGTCTCGGTGTCGGCTCCCATCACGACATTCGGCGGGACTTTTCAGAGCACCGGCACCACTTTTACCAGTCCCGCCGGCGGCACCATCACCACGGCAGGCGGGACATTAACCATCAACCAGACCGGCGGCGTCACGATCAGCGATAATTTGAGCTCTGCCGGTGGGAATATTTCCATTACGGGGTCTGATTTGACTCTGACTACGCCTGCAACAGTGGACAGCGGGTTGGGGAACGTGACGTTGAAGCCCCAAATAGCATCGTCTATTGGTGTCGGGACTGGCGGAGGAACTTTCTCTGTTAGTGATGACGAACTTTCCCGAGTGAATTCCACTGGCACCATTACGATCGGCGATAGAGCGCTCGCCAGCGCCATTATCGTGGGAGGCATTACCGCCACTACGAAGAATTTGCGACTGGCTACCGGGGACACCATCAACGATGTCGGCACGACTGCCGTGACCCTCACCACGGGAACGCTCACGCTCGATTCCGCATCAACCATTGGTAACACAACCCCGTTCGATGTCACCGTCCCAAAGCTCGTGGTAAAAACCGAAGCCAGCTTTGACATCACCAATGCGGGCACGTTGACAGATCTAAGTGTAACTACCAATGGGGCGGCAGCCACGCAAACCCTGGCTTCGACAGGTCTGACCTATACCGTAGCGGAAACCGGCAGTAACACCACCATTAACGCGGTAACGAGCACAGGCGCCCTTAATCACTTCTCCTACCAAAACACGGCAGGCAATATTACTGTCGCCACCTCTGGCATTACCACCAATGGCACAGGCGACGCCGTGGTTCTCGCAGGGAGCAGTTTCATCAACTCTGTGGGTGCGGCTGCGATTACCACGCCTAACGGCAGATGGCTGGTGTATTCAAGTGACCCGGCTACCGACACCTTTGGCGGCTTGCTAAGTGACAATCTCGCCTTATGGGGTAAGACCTACGGCACTTATCCACCGGCTAGCGTAATAGAAACCGGGAATCGCTACCTGTTCGCCAATCAGCCCGCATTAACCGTGACGGCCGATGCCAAGACCAAAGTGTATGGCGACGCGGTCACACTGACATCGACCGTCACAGGGCTGGTGAATGCGGCAAGCTATGGCGGCGTGTTCACCCAAGAGGCATCTACCGGCAGCCCGTCTCTCACTTCTCCCGGTACGGCGCTGACTGCAGGCGTGGCAGGATCGCTTTACACGATCACGACCGCCGCTGGCGGTTTTACGGCACCTGCCGGTTACGGTGCAACCAGCTATGTGAACGGCACGCTGACGATCACCCCGGCACTGCTGACGGTGACGGCGAACGACCAGAGCAAGACGTACGGTTCGCTGTTTACCTTCACTGGAAACGAGTTTACCACCGGCGCCGGCCAGC
>DFWZ01000025.1 GCA_002381565.1 Gallionella sp. UBA4121 | reverse complement strand
TCAATATTCGGTCGGCGTCAACACCTGGCCTTTTACCCACTGATTCTTCAGCGGTATAACCCGTCGTGTGAGTAAAAGCAGGATTAGTCATTACGATATTCCCTTTAGGGTCGCAGATGATAATACCTTCCGAAGTGGTATCGAACACAGAACGCGCCAACTTCTGGGCATCAATTAAATCGGAAGCTGTATCCATTACCCGATTGAAAGACTGAGTGGCTCGTCCAATTTCATCCTTAAATCTGATAGGAAGATGGCGGCCGCCGACAATATCGCCGTCTGCGATACTGTTAAGACCATTCGTCATAGATTTAATTGGACGTATGAAGGAGCGCACCACATACCAGATGATGCCAAACAGCAGCAATTGGAGCGCCAACTGACCAAACCAGAGCCTAGCTCTAAACTTCTGAATTTTTTGTTCATCGTGAGACAAGTCATAGAGAATGCTGGCCGCACCGTTGACGCTGCCCACCTCGACATGATGACAGGATAAACAATCCGTCCCCCTAAAGTCCCTGCTGACTATAAACGGTATGACAACCCGCAAAATAGAGGATTGATTTTGCGTGCCATTTATCCTGAGTAGTTGTGTATAAGTTTCACCTGTTCTAAGCACATTTTTTTCGATTTCGTCGCGAGCCTGTTCTTCGGGAAGGCCGGGGCCGAACTGTCGCGTCACCTGTTCCGCCCGGAGGATGCGGAGAGATTTGATATTCTTTTCATCTGACATTTTTTTGATAAAAAGCAGACGATATTTTGGGACGCCAATTTTTCCGGTCAACATCAGCATGTTCATGCCGTTGATGACGCCATCAGCTGTTTCCTTCACGCGTCCTTCAGCTGAGATGATGAGTTGCCTTTCAACGCTCGCCATGATCCACTGTTGTGCAAACAGAAGGATGAGGAAAAGACAACCCTGAATCATCAGCACAAACCTCACCTGCATGCTGACCGCACACCACCAACCGTTGAAATTCCGAATTAATTTCGTAAACATTTTTTTCAATACAGGCTTATTTCAATATGTTTATTATTGTCTGCTTCGTCAATGAAATTGATGTCTCGCAGTTTCAGTGCCTGCTTGAAGTATGGCTGAGGTTTCATTTTTACAAGAACCCTTTACTAATGAAGTCAATCACCTACACCTCTGCCACAAATCTCGTCCAGAAGTTTGTGTGTTTTTCAAATTCTACATCAGCTGTGTGTAAATGTACGAAGGGCTGCTCATGGCACAGAGTGAACGCTAGCCGGCAGCACCACACAGCAGACATCAAAATACCGGTTAAATATACCATGTATGCCCGCTTTGTAGCTTACAGCAGACTGATTTTCAGTGCTGTTTATCCATCAAGATAAAGTGCGGCTGGCTGTTGCTAGTCGCACCGCTTGCAAGCTGCTATATTTCGGTCTGTTCAGAGATCTCCAAAGCATCGTCGACCTCAATTCCCAGGTATCTGACTGTGGATTCCAGTCGGCTGTGCCCTAGTAAAAGTTGGACTGCGCGCAGGTTTTTGGTTCTTCGGTAAATCAAGGTTGCTTTTGTACGCCGCATCGTGTGGGTCCCATATGCAGCAGGGTCTAGGCCGATCTCGCTAACCCAGTGATGCACGATTCTGGCGTACTGCCGTGTGGTGATATGCGGGGAATTTTTCAGCCGGCTTTTAAACAAATGCTGTTCTGCATTCAGGCCCGCTTTAGAAATCCATGCCGCTACCGCATCACGGGTTTGCTCCGTCAATTCAAACTGGACTGGTCGATGAGTTTTTTGCTGCATAACAATTGCCCTGGACATGATCTGGTGGCCATGGGCGATGTCACGCACGCGAAGTCCAACCAAATCGCAACCGCGTAGCTTGCTGTCTATGGCAAGATTGAATAACGCGAGGTCTCTGACGCGCTTGCCCAACTGAAGCTGGAAGCGAATCGCCCAGATGTCCCTTAATTTTAGCGGGGACTTCTGACCAATCAGTTTGCCCTTGTTCCAGGGCTCGGGATGTTGAGAGGTGTTCATGGCAGACTCCTTATGTGATTATAGGAATTCCTTTGACAATTATTTCAAGGCAATCATTCTTATCCATAGTCCGGAGTTGAAATTTAGCGGGCATTACATGATATATTTAACCGGTGTTAAAGGTCCGCTGTACAGCACTGAGGTCAGGAGATCACTCTGTGCCAATTCCGGATATTCAACTGACTAGGTCTGAACGACTGCTTGCAAAAGCAAAGCAGATGCTTGGGAATTGTCGGCAGGACCACTTGATCATATTTTCGTCCCAGGCTGCTGCGGTGCAGAGCCTTGCCGGATTAGGGATAACATCGACTCGTCCCAGATCCAGTCGATCGGCATCCCAACATGTCTGGACTTGTCAGGAATCCAGTCCGGCGATGTAGCTTGTGACTGATCGGCATTGGCAGATTCCAAAATCGCTTTTTCAAGGCCGGCTTCGTGTTGCTGCAGGTTTTGCTGGTTCAATAAATCGGTTTGCATGATGAGGCTGTAGGCTAGAGATGCTAGCGCGTACCCAAACCCTCTCCCGGGGGGAGAAGGGATGAACGAATCGATACGCGATTTTCACGTTAAAGTGAATGAACCTCGAAGTGCTGCACCATCGTTTTCAGCTCGATCGACGTTCTGGTCAGCTCTTCGGAAGCTTTCTTTGCGTCCTCTGCGGCAAGGGCGTTGTTGTCCACAAGACCGGAAATTTGCGCGAGGCTCCTTGCGACATTCTCACTCGCCAGCGATTGCTCTTTCGATGCGCCTGCAATGTCCTGCGCCTTTTGGGTGACTTCCCGACTCGTTTCCATGATCTTCTTCAGGCTCTCCTCGTTTTCCTTGGTGAAAACAATCCCTTTTTCGACCTCCGATACAGCCTGATTCATCGAAATCACTGCAGCTTGGGTTACCGAATGAATGTTTCCAACCATCTGGGTAATATCGGTCGTGCTTGCAGTCGTCCGCTCGGCAAGCTTTCTGACCTCGTCTGCGACCACGGCGAATCCCCGGCCCTGTTCTCCTGCCCGTGCCGCTTCGATCGCGGCATTCAAGGCAAGGAGGTTGGTCTGATCCGCGATTTCCTTGATGACCTTGGTGATGCTGCCTATTTTCTGGATGGCATTCTTGAGTGCGTCGATGGTTTTGCTCGAAGATTGAACCGCCTCGACAACACGGGAAGTGGAAGCTACGCTTTCTTTCATTCTCCCGTTGCTCTCGTTAATGATTATCTGAGAATTGGCTGCAGCAGATGCCGAATCGGTCGCCGCATGAGCCACCTCGGATACGGACTGGCTGAATTCCTTCATGGTGCTTGCAATTTGCTGCACATGATCCTGCTGCTCTTTCGAATGTTCGGCGACAAGCACGATCTGCGAATTGAGACTGTTACTGCGATCCACAATGATGGATGCGGACAATTCCATTTCGTCAAGCATCACTTGGACATAAGACTGCATGGTCTGAAGCTCGCAAAGCAGTCTTCCCATTTCGTCGCGACCAGAGATGTCGATCGGCGGGTCCAGATTTCCCTCCATGAGCAGCTCGAACTGCTTCATCGCCGATTTCAGGGGACGCTTGACGAAGATATCGATGCAGCGTCCAATGAACAGAAAAAGGAATATCTGGAGCACGATCTGCCCGCCAAGAAGCTCAATCTGAATGACGTGAAGCCTGTCGAAATTCGGCTTCAGGTCAATCCGGATGTCGGATGCGCCGTTCACGCTCCCGTCTTCAACCTGATGGCATTTCAGGCAGTCTGTGCCATGGAAATTATGGCTCACGATATAGGGAACCACCGCCCGGTATATTGGATCCCCGTTTTCGTCCGTTGTCAGGTTGAAATAGCTGGTCTTGCTCTCGATCGCGTTTCGTTCGATATCATCCCCGATATGCTCCTCGGGCAATCCCGGGCCGAACTGATTGACCACCTGCTGAGCACGGACGAGATTCAGCGATTTGATGTGCCCGCTGGAGGCGATTTTCCTGAGCAGGAGTTTCCGGTTATCTATGTCGCTGATCGTCGCCGTTTCCATCAGCATATTCGCCCCATCGATAAGCGAATTCGAAACATCGATAGCGTGATCCCTGGCCGATTGCATGGTCTCGCTTTTGAAGCTGTGTGCAAGCCAAAGCTGGCCCGCCGTCAAAACAACGAGGAGCGTGCCCTGGATCAGTATCTGAAGCTTGATCTGCAGCGACAGATTTCTGAACTTGAAGCGGTCGAATTTCGAGCCGATGGGCGCTTTCGTTTCATTCAGCTGTCTGTAGAGCGCTTCAGCTTCCTCAATTTGTTGTCTTGTGGGGGTCCGCCTGACCGACATGTAGCCTACAACGACCCCCTTGCTGAGAATGGGCACCACAAGCGCACTGACCCAGTAATGGTCGCCGTTCTTGCAGCGGTTCTTGACGATGCCGCGCCATGGCAACCCCTCCTTCAACGTGTCCCATAGCCATTTGAAAGCTTGTGGCGGCATATCGGGGTGGCGCACGACATTGTGGTTTTTCCCGATCAGTTCCGCTCTCGAAAAACCGCTCATTTCCACAAAACCATCGTTCACATACGTGGTGATCCCTTTGAGATCGGTCTTCGAAACAATGCGCGTTCCTTTGGGAAAAGGTTTCTCGATCTGCGTGACGGGAAGATTTATTTTCACGGAAATTTCCTTTTAGACGAGAATGTGGGTCATCTCATTTTGGGCATTGGCAGGCCGAGATGAAAGCCCTGGACATAATCGATCTCCATTTCCTTCAGCGCATCCAGGATATCTTCTGATTCGACGAACTCGGCTACGGTCTGGATGCCGATGTCCTGACAAAGGTGACTCAGATTGCGCACCAGGGCATAGTCGATTTTGGAATTCAAAATATTCCTGACGAAGGCACCGTCGATTTTTACATAATCGAAGTGCAGTTCGCGCAGGTAATGGAAAGAATTGTAGCCGCTTCCGAAATCGTCAAGAGCGAAAGAGAAGCCCTTCTTCCCGAGGTCGGTCAAGAATTTGCGCATATGGGTCATGTCGCTGATGGCATCTCTTTCGAGTATTTCAAAAACCACGCTACTCGGTGGAATTTCAAGCGTGTTGCAGATCTGTTCTGCAAAACCAAGCACTCCTCTTCCTTGTATTTCCTGAGCGGAGAGATTGATGAAGAGACGAATTGGATATGACCCCTCTTCGGCGATCCGGTTTTTTAAAGCCATCAGGGACTTTTCAATCATGACCCGGTCAAGCTCCCGGCCCATGCCATATTTTTCTATCGTTTCGACGAACATTCCTGCAGAAATGATTTCCCCATTCGGTTCCTGAAGCCTAGCCAAGGCTTCATAAGCAAAAAGCTTTCCGCTTTTGCAATCGAAAATGGGTTGAAAATAGGGAATGATCCTGTCGTTCTTCAGGGATGCCCTGAACTGCTCGGCGCGATCCCGTATTTCCCTGCCCGCTTGAATCTGACCTTTCGCCGCATCAATAGTGCCGACACCATCTTTGCCCATTCCCTTGGCGCGATAAAGCCCTATATCCACGCTCGCCATCAAATCTAAAATGTTCTGCGCGTCATCCGGATAAGACACGAGTCCGATGGAAGTCGTGATATGGAATCCTTTTCCATCCGGACCTTCATAGGTAATGTTGCGCAATTCTGTCCTGAGCTTTTCGGCTACGGACAAAGCACCACTCTTTCCTGTTTCGGTCAGGATGATGGCAAATTCGTCCCCGCCAATCCGCGTTGCGAGATCACCTTTGCGCATGGAGTTGCGCATGGTCTCGGCCATCTGCTTCAAGACGGCATCCCCGCAAGGATGTCCATAGGTATCGTTGACATCCTTGAAATCGTCCAAGTCCAACATAAGGATCGAAAATTCGTGATTATGACGCTCGGAACGACCCACTTCATAATCGAGCATCTCGTTGAAATAGCGCCGGTTGTGCAGCCCCGTCAGGGGGTCGTGGCTCGAATAGTATTCGAGTTCGGACAGGGTCCGGTTCAGCACCTTGCTCGATCCCACCACCATCACCATCACTGCCAGGATTGAACGGATCACGCTTTCTTCCTGAGCGCTCAGGTTCTGGGATGCACCATAAGCCACGCCCAGCAGTCCGGCAAGATTCAGTCGCTCGTCACCCGGGACCGGAACGGTGAGCATCTTGATATCGCTGATGGAAGCACATTCTTCATTGCCCAGAACCTGGAATTCCTCGATATCCAGAGGCGCATCGAGAGGAAGGTCCAGTTTGACGAGCATTTCCTTGGTGAATTTCGTTCGAGCCACAGCCTTCGCTTCTTCCGGGTAAATCTCCATGTAATAGATAAACAGGGATAACCCATGTTCTTCCGCAAAGGCGATGAAAAAGACATTGAACGAGAAAATAGAATGAAAGCTGGTAAGAATTTCCTGGACGAACTCCTTCCACTGTGAAACTTTTTCATGGGAAAGGATGATGTTCTCCAAAACACGGCTCTGGCGTTCCAACAGGTTCTTTTCGAGCAATGTATCGGATAACTCCTCTGCTACCTGGTTGACGGCGGATCCAAGCAGCAGCTTGGCAGTTTGAATTGAACAGAGCAGTTCACCCATTTCGTCACGACCGGAAATATTCAGCGGACGGGAGTAATCGCCATTGACGATTTCGCGCAGATGGTTTTTGATTTTTTCGATGGGGCGAGACACAAATCTCCTGTCAACCCATCCTACGAAGAAGAATAAGAAGATCTGCAATATGAACTGCCCGGCAATGAGCGACCAAATGGCGGCGTGCAACCGTCTAAAATCCCCGGAAAGATCAATCACGAGATCCGACGCACCATTGGAGCTGCCAACCTGAACGTGATGACAAACGAGACAGTCAGTGCCATGGAAATTGTGAGACTCGATATACGGTGTGATCGCCCTGAACACAGGCTTGTCGTCGGCAAACTCAAGCGCGAAATAGGGGATGGGCTTGCCCTGCTTCACCGAATTCTCGATCGTCCGCTTCACCACAGGATCATCAAGATGCTCTTCCGGCAACCCGTATCCAAATTGCCGGACTACCTGATCGGTCCGCACCAGTCTCAACGATTGGAGGTGCTGCCCCTCCATGATTTTTTTTATCATCAGCTTGCGGTTTGCAGGAACCGAGATCTCCCCGGTGACCATCAGCATGTTGGCGCTGTCGATGACCTGCATGGCGGTAGCCTCGGCCCTGCGCTGCGCATTGTCCATCATGGTTGCCTTCATCTGGCTGTACACGCCGAACGTGGCGAGTATGCCCCCGATCAGAAGCACCGGCTGGATCATTATCTGAAGCTTGGTTTGCAGGTGCAGATTGCCGAACCACCGTTGGATCGAGAACGGTTGATGCGGTGCCTCGTCCATGCGGTAAAGCACTTCTGCTTTCGAAATTTCCAGTCTGGATGGCTTTTTCCACAATGACAGATAGCCGACGGACTGACCTGAGCACATGACTGGGGAAACAGTGGCGCGCACCCAGCAATGGTCGCCGCTCTTGGTGCGGCTCTTGATGATTCCATGCCAGGGATGTCCACTTCTGACCGTTTTCCACAGGTCATCGAATGCCCATTGCGGCATGTCAGGGTGGCTGACGATGTTAAGGTTCTGCCCGATCAGCTCATTTTCGGGAAAACCGGAAACTTTCACGAACGCATCGTTTACGTAAGCAATAATTCCATCGAGGTCGGTTTCAATGAAGAATAAGCCCGATTCGTCATAGTAGCTCTCAAGTGAGGGTTGGTTCATGGCTATGTTACTGATAGTTGTTGAATAGAATAGGGTTCATTCCCAAAGCGAGCGGCATCACCGCACCAATTCGCTCAACAAAAATGAATTTGTTGTTTTCAGATTCGAAAATTCATTGTTGCGCCCCCCCGACATGGCTAAAACCATTTCATTCGGATGGTTTAATCTGCGCATTGTAGAGATAACCAGCAAAAAAATATATCAAAATTTCATCATACAGTAACACTGAAGTGTCATAGACTATAATCCTTTCTTATTACATGTGCATAACACTTATGGGTTGTTGCGATGGCGTTGTTGAATAAATCGATACTTCAGCAAGTTAAGGTGGGCAATCTGGCATGATTCAAGGCAACGTGCACCGCTCACAAAACCGCATCGAATCGTATCACCAGCTGCGGTCGGTCACGCAAGTCAGCGGCAAGAAACACCTGATCGGCCACACCGATCTGGATATTGCCATCAGCAACGAGTGCGGTCGATTACTGGACAACGTGGTGATTGCTTACAATTCCGTCTTGCTCTCCGCGCTGTTGGATCGGTACCAAGCCGAGGGTAGCTGTCGAAATTCTCAACTTTTTGCAGGAGTTTACCAACAACTTCGAAAATCGATACTGCAACCAGATTCGCCGTTCTGGCTTCCATCATCGAAGGGCAGATCGCGAACCGCCTTGCGAAAATAGCAGCCATGACTCCAGAGAATGCCGTGACCACATTTCGAACAGCAACGGGGGCGGTAAACATCCGGTGTGCTGAGCAGCGTGTCAATATGCTGACGAAGGGTGTTGATGCCAGATACAATCCGATACATAGGCTGGTCTCCTGTGTGTTGTGTGAACGTTAGAACTTCCCACATTCACAGAGGTGTATCGGCCTTCCTATTGTTCAGATAGGTTGGGATATTCAAACAAGGCCGGTGTTAGGTAAAGCGAACTTGGGGAAAGAAGTGACAGCATTGGCTTTCGATTCCACCGCTCAGCGACTTGCTGCTGGCAGAGTGGATGGACAACTCTTCGTATTGCAGATACCAGAACCAAAGTGAGCCCACGAATTTTCGTCCGATTGAGCAACCGGTTTCAGCAGTAAAGCGGTCGCTCAGCTGTTCCACTCTGAAGGTCGGGTTTGTCTCGACAGTACACATTCGAAATTTCCTGAAGCGGACATTCCCGCAAGCTGACCTGAGCACTTTTTCAGCGAACCGCCACGGTCCGCTGTGGCCGAGGTGCGAACCTTCATGTCGATTTGCCTAACGTGCCGTTCTTAGTCAATGCCGTCCATGACGATGCAATACACTAGGTCGCGATAGCAGATCATCAAACTGCTTCCACAGAATAGTGCCAGCAGGTAGTTTTGGCTTTATCATATGCCCACTCACAATTAAGAACGAAATTCATGTCAGAAGAACAGCGCCGTCAGTTACAGCAGCAGCTTTGGAATATCGCAAACACCTTGCGAGGCAAGATGGGCGCTGATGAATTCAGGGATTACATCCTCGGTTTCATCTTCTACAAATATTTGTCCGAGAAAATACAGCGCTTTGCCGATGGCGAGCTGGCACAGGAAAACCTCAAGTTTGCAGAAATCAATGAAGCCACTACAAAAGGAAAAGAGTACATCGCAGCCCTTGAAGACGCTGCCATCGGTGAGCTTGGTTATTTCCTGAAGCCTTCTGAGCTGTTCCATGCCGTTGCCATGAAAGGCAGCAACCAGCTGGATACCAACGGAGCAGGCGAAGGACACAACTTCATCCTGGCGGATCTGACCAGGATACTCAAAAACATTGAGCAGAGCACGCTGGGCACCGACAGCGCAGACGATTTCGTGAATCTGTTTGAAGATCTGGATTTAACCTCATCCAAGCTGGGCAAGACGGAAAAGGAAAAAAATGAACTGGTCGCCAAGGTGCTGGTACATCTGGACAAAATCGATTTCAATCTGTCTGATGCCACAGCCGATGTGCTGGGCGATGCTTACGAATACCTGATTGGGGAATTTGCCAGCGGCGCAGGTAAAAAAGCAGGTGAATTCTATACACCCCAGCCAGTGTCCACCTTGCTGGCCAAACTGGTCACAAGCAACCACCGCGCACTCAAGAGCGTTTATGACCCAACCTGCGGCAGCGGATCGCTGTTGCTGCGCGTAAAACGTGAGGCCGTCAGCGTCGATAAAATTTACGGGCAGGAACTCAACCGTACCACCTATAACCTGGCTCGCATGAACATGATCCTGCATGACGTGCATTTCGCTGATTTCGACATCAGGCAGGAAGATACGCTGGAGCACCCCCAGCATAAAGATTTGCGCTTTGATGCCATCGTGGCCAATCCTCCCTTTTCTGCACACTGGAGCGCCAGCCAGTTATTGATGAGCGATGACCGCTTCAGCGTATACGGTCGTCTGGCACCGGCGACCAAGGCTGACATGGCATTTGTGCAGCACATGGTCTATCAGCTGGCCGACGAGGGCATCATGGCTGTAGTGTTGCCGCATGGCGTGCTGTTCCGTGGCGCGGCGGAAGGACATATACGCCAATATCTGATTGAACAGATGAACTGCCTGGATGCGGTGATCGGTCTGCCTGCCAATATCTTTTACGGCACCAGCATTCCAACCTGCGTGCTGGTCTTCAAGAAATGTCGCAAGAATCCTGACGATATTCTGTTCATTGATGCAAGCCAGCATTTTGACAAGGTCAAAACACAGAACGTAATCCGGCCTGAGCATATCAACAAGATCGTTGAGTCTTATAAGGCTCGTGGCAATGAAGATAAATACAGTTACGTCGCAAGTCTGAATGAGATCAAGGCCAATGACTACAACCTGAATATCCCGCGCTATGTGGACACCTTCGAGGCAGAGGATGCGATTGATCTGAACGCAATCTCAGCGCAACTGATCGCGCTGGACAAAGCAAGCCATGCTACTGATGCAACGATTGCGGCGTTCTGCAAAGAGCTGGACATCGCACCGCCGTTTGCCACTACGTCTTGAGCAAGCTTATGGCAAACCAGCCCAACGAACAGAACCTCATCATTTACCATACCGCTGACGGTCAAGCGGCTGTCTCTCTTTACGCACGCGATGGCAATGTGTGGATGAACCAAAGCCAATTGGCAGAACTTTTTGCCACCTCCAAGCAGAATGTCAGCCTGCACATCAATAACATATTGAAAGAAAATGAATTGCAGTCAAATTCAGTTATCAAGGATTACTTGACAACTGCCACCGATGGCAAGGATTGCACTTTCACATATGGCTCGACGTGTTGAAAGGTCAGCTCCGCTAACTCAACGTTCGGGTAGAGCTGATGCAGCAACATCATCACCGGCCCCCACTCGGGAAAATCCATGCGCACGAAGTAAACACGCTTGAGTACCTGGCTCATGATCGGCAAGGAGCCGGCGCGAGGAGTGACAAACCGGACTTCGTGTTCGTGCGACCAGTCGCTGTGCTTAATTGACACAGCGCGGCATGTGTTCAGCATCTGAAAGCGAAATCTGAAGAATTCAGACCGAGTCTCTTCAAGGATTCGGTCCATCGACCAATCAGGATGCAACTCAGCTTCCTCACGGATCAAGGTGTCAAAAATTTCGGCGCGGTTGTGCACGCGTGCCGCCGATGAATAAAGCACGCCGACTGGAGCAATCTGGTATCGCCCCAACACGGAGTCGGGCCATTCCAACTCGAAGCAGAAGCCCTTTGAGTTTTCGCAGTAGTAGGCCCACATGGGTTGGTTGTCTGGCCTGCTTGCCGTCGAATAGATACCGATTCGCTGAGCCGCTTCCAAGAAGTTTGTATTATCGCGGGCGTTTTTCGCTTCAAATGACGCAAGCTCTCCCTCCGGCACTTCGTATCCGCCAGCACAACCGCGCTTCTCAGCCACACTTCTGATCGACCGATCCATGCGCTCGATGTAGTCAACCGCACTCGAATGATCGAACTTGGCTTCGAGACAGTCGTTGAGTTCGGTTGGTTTTGCGAAATAAGCCAAACCGTCAGACAGGCAACGCAACGCGGCAGGCCCCGAGCGGTACTTGAAGCTGACCCTCCTCGGCGGCGCGGCTTGCTTATTATCTTGAGACTGATTCGGTTCCATGTCCTTACCCTCTCTTATGCGTCGTCCTCAATTGGATCACCCCTTGCATGGGGTGTCAAACCCGATTCGCCGACAAAAGTAGCATTAACCGTAGCTCCAAAATTTGCGCGGCCAATCTCTGGCTTGATGCGAGGAGCCTCACTGTCTGATCTGACAACGGCACAGTATGAGACTTGCGCTTGCCCTTCTTGCCCTTGCGCCCTGTCTGTTCTTCGGGAATAACCCACATTGCCGCGTCCAGATTGAAGTCTGCCCACTTTGAAAAGCGCACTTCACTGGTGCGGGTTGCCGTCAGCAGTAGCACTTGAAAGGCTGCCGATGCAATCAGGGAAACTTTGCCCATGGCTTTGTAATCATCAAAGGCGCGCAGAAATTCAGGAATTTCCGCCGTGGCAATGCAGGCGAAATGTTCTTCTTTCGGGCGATCTGATAAAGCCAGACGGATTTCAGCAGGGTTATATCTTGCCCGTCCGGTGGCAATGGCATATTTGCAGACTGCCCCTATGGATTGCAATAGCCTGTCGCGCGTCTCGAACGTGCCGTTAGCCTCGACTGTGCGCATGATCCCCAATATCTCCATCGGTTCAAGCTCTGAAACAGGCCGACTGCCGATTACGGGGAAAGCGTACTTTTCCATGTTGCCCAGCCATTGCTTCGCATGTTGCGCCGTCCACATCGGCGACTTGAGCGCGTGAAACTCGGTTGCCAGCACTTGAAAGCTGTTTTCAGCAACCTGTGAGGCTTTCCGTTCTTCCTGCTTGGTGGCCTGCTTGACTGCGCTAGGGTCTGCACCATTGGCCAGCAGCTTGCGCGCCTGTTCCCGCCGTTCCCGTGCATCCGATAGGCTAACGTCTGGGTAGATACCCAGCGCCAACGTCTTGCGCTTCCCATCAAAGCGGTAATCCAAGCGCCACAACTTCGCGCCTGTTGTCTGTACCAGCAGATACATGCCGCCGCCATCGGCCAGTTTTTGCGGCTTTTCGCCTGCTTTTGCCTTGCTTACCTGCATTGCGCTCAGTGCCATGACTTGCCCTTTGACGGTATCGTGATTTTATCTGACGGTATCCAGTGTGCAGAATACCGTCAGAAATAGCAAGATTCAATGATACCGCCTGATAACGCTTAAGCATTAAAAAACCCGATAAAGCCATATGAAATACGGGTTAGTGAGACTTTTTGAGACTGGCTAAAACAGTGTTCTGGCGGAGAGGGTGGGATTCGAACCCACGGTAGCGTATAACGCTACGCCTGATTTCGAGTCAGGTACATTCGACCACTCTGCCACCTCTCCGAACTGCTAATTCTACCAGTAAGCAGCAATTTCGTGCAGAATGTTGTCATGCGCAGACACACTCTTCTGATCAGGCTATTACAAATCGGCGTTTTTCTGTCGCTATTGCTGTTCGGCTATACACATCTGAACAAGCCGCTGTCATTCATATTGCCCTCCTGGCGCGACGATGAGCTGGTGGTGCTGGTTTCACAGGACACCACGCTCTCTGACGAGGAGTTTTCAAAACAGCTGGCGCAACAATTTGCCAATTATCTTTATGTTCCGCTCAAAATAGTGCTTGTTCCGGCCGAGCAAATAGAAACTGCGCTACTCAGTCATCAGGCGCATTTGTCGGCTTCCGGTTTCAGACTGGATCAAAAAAACAATGGTTTGCTTTATGGCCCTGCATATCAAACCGTGCACGAACAGGTGGTATTCAATCAGGATCAGCCAGCTCCGCACAAGTTAACCGACCTGGCAGGTCATCGCATCGCCGTGGTAGCAGGATCAAATCATGAGAAGACGCTGATCGCACTGCGCCAAAAGATACCTGCACTGACATGGGAGTCACGCACCAGTCAAACGGTTGAGGATCTGCTCAAGGAGGTCGCGCAGGGCAAGCTGGATTACACACTTGCCAATCATGAACAGATTGAGCAGATGAACAACTATTATCTGAACCTGACTGTCGCCTTTGACGTGGGCAAACCTTCCAGAATAGCCTGGGCCTTCCCGGCAAATGCAGATAATAAGCTGATCGCCGCGTCCGAGCAGTTTTTTGCTGAAATAGAGAACAACGGCGAACTGAACAAACTGCTGGATCGTTACTATGGGCATAACGACAGGCTGGCTCCCGTGGATGCAGCTGAATTTATCGCTCAAACCGGCAAGACACTGCCGAAGTTTCGCCGCCTGTTTGAAGAAGCGGGCAAGGCCGTCAATGAGGACTGGCGCCTGATTGCCGCCATCGCCTATCAGGAATCACACTGGGATCCGCTGGCCACTTCTTTTACCAACGTGCGCGGCATGATGATGCTCACTGAAGCAACGGCTGACCGCATGAATGTGACGAACCGTCTCGATGCTCGCGAGAGCATATTCGCCGGCGCGAAATATCTTGAGCTGATAAAAAAACAACTGCCCACACACATCGAAGAACCGGAGCTTACTTGGCTGGCGCTGTCCGCCTACAATCAGGGACAGGGGCATCTTGAGGATGCGCGCGTCCTGACCAAACGACAAGGCGGCAATGCTGACGCCTGGGTAGAGGTTAAGAGGTGGCTGCCGGCCCTGAACAATCCCCAGTATTTTGAAAGCCTTAAACATGGTTATGCGCGTGGCGGCGAAGCGGTGATTTTCGTTGAAAACATCCGCGCTTATTACGACATGCTGTCGAGACTCACCAGCGAAACGGTCAATACCACACCACATGATTACCAGCTTGTCAGCACGCGCGACAAGCCCGCTTTCTCACTGCACGCGAAATCCAAAACCGCCCCGGGTGATGAGTTGGCTACATCGTCCTATTCATTGTCACGCTGAAAATTCTTGCAGCTCCAGCAGCCTGTACGCAGAACGCTCACTCCCCCATACAGGGTCTCAACACTTCTGGAATCGCTGCCATCGGCTTTCTGGTTGTTTTATCTTCATGCCTATTTGTACTGTTTGTATTTCTGTCTCTTATATACATCTGACGCTGCCGGCGG
>DFWZ01000049.1 GCA_002381565.1 Gallionella sp. UBA4121 | reverse complement strand
ATTCGTCCCGGCTTTTCTTCGTCAGCTGTTCACGTTAACTGCTGCGCCAGCAATTTGTCGCGAACAAAATTGATGTGTAAACGCAGTTCGTAGAAATGATTGCCGCAGGAAGCCGGCACGACGATTTTATTTACGGTGTGTTCGATGTGATCCAGGTGCCGCAGCAGCTCCTCACGCCTTTTGTGATCGGCTGAAGGTTTGAACGCGTCACGCTCGATATCCAGTAACACCCGGTACCAGCGATAAATGCGCGACTCCAGCCGCCAGCGGTAGATCGACGGGACAAGCTGCAGCGCGGGTATCACGAAGAGTGCAAGCGGCACGATGATCGTGAGTGAGCGCGTGATAAGACTCGCCGCCCAGAAGGGAAATGTCCGGTAGAGAAAGCTCTTGCCTGATTCGTAATAACGGCTGGCATCCTCGCTGATGCGAAATTCATGCTCCAGCGGGGCGGGGAACTCGCCGCGCTTCTTGAATGGGGATGCTGCACCATGCACTTCCCTCGCGGCTTCAAGGAGCAGGTCGGAGAGTGCGGGATGCAGGCTGTCGCGTGCGATGAGTTCCACTGTAGGGCCAACCAGGTACAGATTTTCACTGGGAATATTCTGGCCCAGGTCGAGCGAGCCTTTCGGTATTTCCAGCTTATTTAAATAGTTGATGCGGCGAGTATAGCCATCCGCCTGGGTGAAATTGAAAATGTGGATATCCGGAGTGTGTACCAAATGGCGCATCAGTTCCATCGGAGTGGTTTCGCCCATCAGAAAAATAGCATCAACACGGTTTTCGAGCAACGCTTGCTCCGGGTTGCCGGCGAGCGTGTTGACTAAAATAGTGTGGCCATCGGGTTTAATGCCATTGGCCTCAAGGAGTGTGCGAGCCAGAGAGTCCGTGCCGCTGCCTTTCGGGCCTGTGTATAAGCGCATTCCCTTGAAATCGGAGAGAAGATTCTTGGTTGCGCCGCGATAAAAAATCATCAGCGGCTGATAGGAAATGCTTCCCAGTGAAACCAGATTGTCCGTGTTGGTGCCGTTGATCTGACCACCCAGCACAAACCCGATATCGACATCAATCTTTGGATTGGACAACTTCTTAAAGTTGTCCGGTGATCCTTCCGATGGAATGATTTTCAGCGTGACCCCGTTTTTTGCCAGAATCACCTTATATTTTTCAGCGGTTTTCTGGAAAATGCTGCCATCGGGTCCGCTGGCAATGGTAATGGTATCGGGCGGAGCCGCTTCCATGTACATCAATATGGCCGTGCTTAACGCCAGGCCAATGAGCACAATCACGCTTATGGATACAACAAGACCCTGTCCGAAAAGCGCCATCAGTCTGGCAATGGTTCTTTCAAGATAAATTTTTGGTGCGATCACGGTATTTTTGAAAGTTCATATTAGGTTGAATTTTGCTACTTGCTACCTGGTTCGTCGCCATATTTCCGAATGCCCGATCCAGTTAAAGCTGAGATAACCCGTGACTTCAATAGTGTTGCCATCTTCGGAGAGGCGAACGTTGCATCGATAGATTTGCCCGTCGTCCGGGTCGATGATTTCGCCGCCTTCAAAAGTCAGTTTGTCTTTACGTTTCAAACCGGACAATATGCGTAAACCGAGAACAGGGCGATTGTGTAAATTTCCCGGGCAGTTTGCACAAAGCAATTCGGAATTACCAGCAGATGCGGGCAGGAGCTTTTCTATTTTTCCGGCATAGGTGTTGTCAGCCAGTTTATCGATGCGTATAAGCGCCTCCAGGTTTCCCGTGTCGTCGTTATACTCCTGCCATAGTCCCGCAAGTTCGGCGCTCCTGGCGGGTGCAGAGAATGCTGGCAGAAACAGTATATAGATCAGAAATATATAAAATATTTTCATTTTGTTACAAGATGTAAACCTGCCGCGCATCCGATGTAAGCTGCGCTGCAAACAATAACACGAATTGCAGTCTCCCCATATTGACTTTCGATGCTATTCGCGAACTCATGACCCCTTAGTCACCAAAGAAAAAACGTCCCATCGGTTTGCAGCGTGGGAAAAAACTGAAGCTTTACCCGCAACAACTCATCTGATAAATCTATCGAGGTAAACATGGCACGCAGAAATCGCAATGAAAGCATTTTGGATGTCGTGGCTGGTCTGCCCTGGTGGATAGGTGTGGGCTTGGCGGTGGCAGTCTATATTGGTGCGCACTTTATTTTGCCAGCTATGTGGGCTGATCGCCCCATGCTCAAAGGTATCAGCACGGGTTTGCAGCCAATAGCCTGGATGTTTTCTATGCCGTTTCTGTTGGCCGCTGGGATTTCATTCATTAAAAGTCTGAGCCGCCGAAAGTTGGCTGATACGCAAACAGGAATTTACAGCATACGTGAGCTGCACTGGCTGGATTTCGAGAGGTTGGTCGGTGAGATATTCAGGCGGCAGGGATATCATATTGAAGAGCAAGGCGGCGCGGGGCCGGATGGCGGAATAGATTTGGTGTTGCACAAGGGGGGACGCAAGTCGGTTGTGCAATGCAAGCGATGGAAGAATGTGCAGGTGGGTGTGTCGCCTGTGCGCGAACTGTACGGTGTGATGACAGCTGAGGGAGCCGATGCCTGTATTTTTGTAAGCTCCGGAACGTACACCGCAGATGCCCGCGCGTTTGCTGATGGCAAGCCGATCCAGTTGATAGAAGGAGAGAAGCTTGCAAGCCTGCTTAGCGAAGTTCAATCCATGCCACTGCAACCCATTGCTTCTCCGCAAGTGAAGCACGGGAACTCGGTGCCTGTCAGCGCAGAGCCAAGTTGTCCGAAGTGCGGCAAGCACATGATTCAACGCACGGCAAGGACTGGTCCGAACGCAGGTAACCAATTCTGGGGATGTTCACAATTTCCGCAATGCAGGGGAGTCGTGCAGGCGGCGATGCCGGCGACTGGCGGACTTGCAGTCCCCAGGGGCTGAAGACTTGCGGGAACAGTGCGAAATCCTCCGCATTGCGGGTGACTGCTTTTCGCTAACGCCTGTTTTCATCCATGCTGAATTTCCCCGGCCAACAGTTTGGTATCATGGCGCCCCTCGCCCCATCTTGTCTCGAAAAATATCCAGATTTGACCCATGTTAAGCAAACTCAATCCCGAACAGCGTGAAGCTGCAATGTATCTCGACGGCCCTTTGCTGGTGCTGGCCGGGGCGGGCAGCGGCAAGACGCGCGTGATCACCCACAAGATTGCCTATCTGGTGGAGGAGTGCGGTTATGCTGCGCGCAATATCGCGGCGATCACCTTTACCAACAAGGCCGCCAACGAGATGCGCGACCGCGTGGGTCTCTTGTTGCAGGGCAAGAATGCCAAAGGGCTGGTGGTCAGCACCTTTCACTCGCTGGGCATGACAATCTTGCGCGCCGAGGCAACACTGCTGGGCTACAAACCGCAGTTTTCCATTTTCGACTCCAGCGACACGTTCAAAATTATCGGCGAGCTGACCAATTCAGGCGACAAGCAGGAGATACGCGACGTCCAGACCCAGCTGTCGAACTGGAAATCGGCGTTTATCTCGCCGGAACAGGCGGTGGTCGTGGCCGACAGTGCGGAAGCGGAAGCGTATGCAAGAATTTACATGCGCTATCAGGAAACCTTGCGTGCCTATCAGGCGGTGGATTTCGATGACCTGATCCACCTGCCGGTGGTGCTGTTCAAAACGCATCCGGAAGCCTTGTTGCGCTGGCAACAGCGGCTGCGCTATTTGCTGATAGACGAATATCAGGACACCAACGATTGCCAGTACCAGCTGACCCGGCTGCTGGCAGGCACGCGTGCCGCGTTTACCGCCGTGGGCGATGACGATCAGGCGATCTATGCCTGGCGGGGGGCGAGTATAGAGAATCTGCACAATCTCAGACATGACTACAGCAACCTGCGCGTCATCAAGCTGGAGCAGAACTACCGCTCCTCGCAGCGTATCCTCAAGGTGGCGAATCACCTGATCAATCACAATACCAAGGTGTTCGAGAAGAATTTGTGGAGCGATCACGGCATCGGCGACCCGATCCGGATTTATGCCGCGCGCGATGACGAGAACGAGGCGGAGAGCGTGGTGATGAGGCTGATGGCGCACAAGTTCGAGCATCAAGCCAGCTATTCGGATTACGCGATTCTGTATCGCAGCAATTATTTGTCGCGCGCCTTCGAGGAACAGCTGCGCACGCAGCGCGTACCCTACACGGTCAGCGGCGGCACGTCATTTTTCGACAGGCCTGAGATCAAGGACATCACCTCATATTTGCGACTGATCGCCAACCCGGACGATGATCCGGCCTTTATCCGCGCCATCACCACGCCCAAACGCGGCATCGGCAATGCCACGCTGGAGAAGCTTGGCAGCTATGCAGGCACGCGTCACATCAGCCTGTTCGAGGCGGCGTTCGAGGCGCAGATGGAACAGCAATTGCCGCCGCGCCAGTTTGAGGATCTGATGATTTTTTGCCGTTTCATCAGTCGCCTGGAGGCGCGTGCTGACAAAGACCCTTGCGGTGAATTGCTCGACGAATTGCTGCGCGCCATCAACTATGAAGCCTGGCTGTATGACTCGCACGAGTCGCGCCAGGCCGAGGTCAAGTGGAAGAACGTGGACGACTTTGTCGGCTGGCTCAAGCGCAAATCCGAAGCCGACGAGAAATCGCTGATCGACATGGTACAGACCATTGCGCTGATCAATATGCTCGAAGGAAAAGACCAGGAGCAGGATGCGGTCTCGTTGTCCACGCTGCATGCGGCCAAGGGGCTGGAATTTCCTCATGTGTTTATCATCGGTACTGAGGAAGACATCCTGCCGTTCCGCGACAGCGATGAAAAAGGCATTGAGGAAGAACGCCGCCTGATGTATGTCGGCATCACCCGCGCCGAACGCAGTCTGCAGATCAGCTACTGCAACCGCCGCCGCAAAGGCCGGGATTGGGCGCTGTGCGAGCCGAGCCGTTTTCTGGAAGAAATGCCGCAGAGCGAATTGATCTATGCGGGCGGTCACGCGGACGCTCAACCTGTCGTGACGAAAGACGAAGGCATGGACAAGCTGGCCAGACTCAAGGCGATGCTGAATAAACCGGTGGATTCAGGCCGCAGTTGATACAAATCAGGCTTAAATGCCGATCAGTTGTAACAGGCGCGCGTTGGATACGGACAGTTTTTCGTTCAGTGAGCGCAGGAATGCGCGATCCATGCGGATGCAAACGTCTTTCGAAAAAGCTTCCAGTCTCTCCTTGGAAATTTCCAGAGCGATGACTTCGCCTTGTGCCGCCACGGTAGCCCCCCTGATCGGACTGCCATTGTATAAACAGGCATTTTCCCCGACGCAGTCGCCGGCCTGAATGAGATTGAGCATGCGATTTTTTTTGGTTACCACGACACTGCCTTTGAGCAGGATGTAAAAGGAAAAACCGTGCTCGCCGTCCACAATGAGCAACTCATTGTGCGAGAAGGTACGCGGCAGCGAGGTGCGCAGCACTTCCCATATTTCCACGGTAAGGAAATCCTTGAAAAAAACGCAGTGACTCATCAAATCAAACATGGCCTGCTCATCGACCTGGTTTTCAGCCCGGGTAGCCCCCGATGCCGCATACAGATCGCTGAGGAACTCCTTCCAGTCCTGATAGCGGTCTTCCAGGCTTTTTTGCAGGGCACGGTTCACAATGCGAACCAGCTCCTTGGGCAATCCCACCCGACGTGTTTCAACCGGGACAGGGGGATGGTTGATGATCTGGTTGATGGCCGCGTAACTATCCGCCGCATTGAACGTGTTGTGTCCCGTCAGAAGGCGATAGAGTACCGCGCCCAGTGAATAGATATCGGTCTGGTGATTCAGTCCTACACCCGAGATCTGTTCAGGTGACATATAGCTCAAACTGCCGGCCCCGGCTATTTGCGTCGTATCGGAATCAAATAGCAGGGCGCAGCCGAAATCGGCCAGCTTGACCAGTCCGTCCACTCTCAGAATGATATTGGCCGGTTTAACGTCTCGATGGATGACGCCCATCTGCAGTGCATAATTCAATGCCTCTGCGACCTGCCTGACGATATCCAGGACAGTGTCGACAGTAAGCAAATTGTCGGGAGTCGAAAATTTTTCCAGCGACTCGCCTTCCACATATTCCATGACAATGTAGGTGTTTTCCGCATCGCTATTGTTGGCTTCTATCAGTGAAACGATATTGGAATGCTTTAACTTCCCGCATAGTGAGGCCTCGACTGCGAACATCTTGTGCTGAATCCCGATGCTGCATTCCGGACGCATTTTTTTGATGGCAACGCGCTGCATGGTTTTTTTATCCACGCCCAGATAAACATTGCTCGTCGCGCCACGCCCCAGCACCCCTGTAATTTTGTAGTTCTTAATATCCTCCATCAGTGGTGTAATAGACTCACTCAACTTATTGGTCTTATCTATGTCAGCTGGATGCATGGTTTGATTATTGAGGCGTGAGTGGGATCAGGCTTGATGAGCGGGCAAGATACCCGGATTATGCCGCAGATTGTTGCAATAGATTTTAGTTTGCCGTTTTGGTTGCCCGGTGCAGTGCTTGTCAATGCCGGGATGGGGTATTGAACCGCACCTTAATTTGTTAGCATACGTTGGCAGAGAACTTCCGGATAACGATGGAGAGCGATATGAATAAAAAATGGATAATTGCGATTGTCTGGCTGGTGAGTTCCGCTGCGGCCAACGCAGAGCCGGATACTAAAGTCAGCCGCGGTGAGTTGCTGTATTCGACGCATTGTATCGCCTGTCACAGCGCTGAAATTCATTGGCGCGACAAACAGCTCGCCACAGACTGGCTAAGCCTGAATGCGCAAGTGCGTCGCTGGCAAGAGATTGCCGGACTCGGGTGGCGTGAGGATGACATTGCATCGGTTGCGCGTTACCTGAATGCCATCTACTACCACTATCCCGAGTAATCTCACGAATCCGGATGTGTCTCGATTTTCGCCCGTGGACAGCCTCTGCCTTGAGGCGATGCAAGTTAGCGATGGACGGCCATCGGGCAGGCAGTTCGCGAGTATGTTTATCTGCCTGATGCCCCGAGCGGTCACTCAAACCTGGCTATATCGCGGGTGTGTTTCTTCACCGAACAGCCAGAGTATGCTGCCGGAGATGAACATCGATATCGCCACGAACCAGAATGCAGTCTCTACTGTGCCACTGAAATGCGCAGTGATACCCAATCCCAGCGCGCCGATTCCATAACCCAGGTCGCGCCAGAAGCGGTAGATCCCGATGGCCGAGCCGCGCCAGTTCGGATGAGAAATATCGGCGATGGCGGCAGACAGGTTCGGGTACAACAACGCCATACCGAAACCCGTGACAGCGGCGGAAAGAGACCACCATGCCATGCCATCATGTAGCAGCATCATCGCGACGCCCGCACCGCATATCCACATGCCCCACACGTTGGGTTTATGACGTCCTATATGGTCGGACAGTTTGCCCGTGAAGAATTGCGAGCCTCCCCAGACGAATCCGTAGACACCGACTACCCAGCCGATATCCGGCAGACTCAGGCCGCGCTTGTATAAGAACACCGGGTAGAACACCCAGACCAGCGCATCGACGAATTTTTCTACCAGCCCGGCCTGGCTGATAGCCGCCAGACGCTTGTCGCGCCACGACACCAGCGTGAACACTTCCCAGGTCGCAGGTTTTGCACTGATATTGGCAGGATAGCGCGGTAGCAGCCCTGGACTTATGCCGGCTTTATGTTTGGCAGCCTCACTTTTCGCCCAGGGCAGGGTGTCTTTTACCCAAAGCAGGGTGAGCAGGATGGCGAGCGATATCGTCGTCAGGCCGAAGATTAACAGTCCGGTACGCGCGCCCAGTATCGTCGCCAGATAGGCGGTGATAATGCCGGCCAGCGCAAGTCCGACGTAGCCTGCAAACTCGTTCAGGCCGATGGTTAATCCACGCTGGTCAGAGCGGGTGATGTCGAGTTTGGAGGTCTGCGTCATCGACCAGGTCAGCCCCTGGTTGATGCCGAGCAACACGGTAGCTGCCACAATCCAGCTCCAGGACGGTGCAAAATAAACCAGTAAAGGGATGGGCAGTGCCGCAGACCAGCCGAGCAGCAACACTTTTTTGCGACCGATACGCTCCGACAGGCGCCCTGCCACAAAATTGAGCGAGCCCTTCACGAAACCGAAGGCCACCACGAAAGCCGTCAGCAGCATGAACGAGTTTTTGGGGACGCCGAATTCAGATTCGGACAGCGCCGGCACCACCGTGCGCATCATGCCGATGGTAAAACCCACCAGCATGACTTGCAGTAGTTGATGCAGGAACTGGTCGAGATTGGCCCGAATACCGTGAGTCAATTCGCCGCGGGTCAGGTTTTCGCGCTTCATCATCAGGCGGCGATGTTGGCAGCGACCATTCTGTCCATTTCGGCGGGTCGTGGGGGTATCTCACTGATCAGCGCCTCGATGAAGGCTTCCTTGTCCATCGATAAGGCCGGATTCCAGCGCTTCTCGAAACCGATGGTCGAATTCGGCTTGCCCGACAAACCCACGCCACAGACGCTGCCGGCCTGATGTCCCGGGAAGATTTCGACCTCATTGGACAGATGCAATAACCTGGAGTGGATGCTATCGAAGAGTTGTGAGGACATCTCACGCTTGCGCCCCAGCAGGTCGGGGCGACCGGTGGACCCGACAAACAGTGTGTCGCCTGTGAGCACGAACCAGGGCAGTTCCGCGCGACGCATGTCGGTCACCAGCAGGCAGATGCTGTCGGGCGTATGGCCGGGCGTATGCAGCACCTCGACATTGACGTTGCCGAGGTTGAGCATCTGTCCGTCCCTCAGGGGTTCAAACTCGAACTTCACCAGCCCCGTATCGGATTCATGCAGACAATACGGCGCACCGACCATTTTTGCCAGCTTCCTGCCGCCGGAATAATGGTCGGCATGAACATGGGTGTCGATGACATAGTTGATGGTGACGCAGGCTTTCTTCGCCTCCTCGATGTACCACTCCTCATCGCCTGCGACCACGTCCACCGCCATGGATTTACCCTTGGTGCCGCAGCCGAAGAAATAAGACAGTGAGGACTCTTTTGTTGCCAGTTGTTTGAAAAACACCGTGCTCTCCCTGAAATTAAAATACCAGAATCTTATCCGCCCATGCGGTCCAATCGGCGAGCTCCGCCAGCGTGCTGCGGTGCGTCCCATCGGCAATATCGCTGTCATTCATGCCGCGCGCATCCATGCAAGTGCCGCAGATGCCGATCTTGCCTTTGTGCCTGATCACGTGACCTAACATCGTCTCGACGTTATAAAACCCCGCCGGCACTTTTTGGCTACGGTGTGCAGCTGATGCCGCATCGCCAATCAGGAATACCCGCACCTCGCAGTCTTCCTGCCTGGAAACAGCGCCCGCAAGACGCAAGCCGTTGTAGGTGCGTTCGCTGCCGTAAGGTGCATCGTTGAGGATAAATAAGGTATTCATGGCAGCCCCCTTTGGTTGATTAACAATCTAATAATAATTGGAATGATTAAACTCCGATTGCCTGTTTGTGTCAATATCGTTTAGAGTTGCGCATGAAAGTTCCAATGAAAACCGGATTGATGTAATGAATAATGCCCGCAATATTAAAGACCTGCTGTATGAGCAGGTGGCCCGGATCGGCAAGGTATTTTCCAGTCCCAAGCGACTGGAGCTGATCGAGTTGCTTTGTCAGGGTGAAAAAACGGTGGAGATTCTCGCGCGCGAAACTTCTATCAGCGTGAAGCTGACCAGTGCGCATTTGCGCGAGTTGCGCATGGCACATCTGGTTGAGACTGAACGGCAGGGCAAGAACATCTACTATCGCCTGGCTGACAAATCGGTGGCTGACCTGTGGGTGCAAATCCATACGCTGGCTGAGGAGCGCCTGATCGAGTTGCAGATGGCATTGCAGAAAATTGCCACGCAGCCGGATGATCTTGTGCCCAGTGACCGCGAAAGCCTGATGAAGGCCGCCCGCAAGGGTGAGGTAGTGGTGCTTGATGTCAGACCCACGGAAGAGTATCTGGCTGCACATCTTCCTTTCGCAAGGTCGATACCGCTGGAAGAATTACGCCAACGATTGTCTGAACTGCCGAAAGACCGTTCGATTGTTGCTTATTGTCGCGGCCCCTATTGCCTGATGGCGAAGGATGCTGTCGAACTGCTCAGGCAGGAGGGATATACTGCGCTTCATCTGCGCGACGGGGTTGCGGAATGGAGATTATTGGGGAGTCAATATGATGTGGGAATACATGGGTAATGGTTGGGGCGGAATGGCCTTTGGCATGGTCAGTATGTCGCTATTCTGGATTTTGCTGATTGCCGCCGCTGTGTTACTGATCAGGCATGTATGGGGTGCGGGCATTTCATCGGAACACAGGCAGCCAGAAACGGCACTTGATATCCTCAAGAAGCGCTATGCTCGCGGCGAAATTGAGCGTGAGGAATTCGAGCAGAAAAAAAGTGACTTGAGCGAATAAGCAATGGCACCAAAAAAGAGCTCTGGCAGCTGGATGCTCGAATGATATCGTTGTCACAATCGGGTTATATATTTTTGGCATCATACTGCCGTGGAGTTAGCCCATAAGCGCATTTTTCCTGATTCCCATAACAACACTCACCCCCCCATTGTATTTCTTGTGAGTGCTGACGGGTCAGCGTAGGATGCTCACGTTAATTAGCAAGGA
>DFWZ01000047.1:99791-117963 GCA_002381565.1 Gallionella sp. UBA4121 | reverse complement strand
CCCACTGTATTTCACATAGAGCCTTTTTTATTGTGCCATCTCCGCGCAACCGGAAATCCTGTGTTTTTTGGTTGTATCATTGCCACATGGACTATCAGGCAAAACTATCGGCACCATTCGGACTCCTTGGTATCCGTTGCAGTGATGCAGCCTTGCTCGGCATCGACTTTCTGCCTGCAACCGAAAAACCGCAGCCCCCGGACAGCGCGTTCGCCGAGAGCGTGTGCCGGCAATTGCAGCACTACTTTGAAAATCCCGATGCCGGGTTTTCTATTCCGCTGGAAGCTGGCGGGACGCCGCACCAGAACAAGGTCTGGCAGGCCATGCTGGATATACCCCGCGGACAGACGCGCAGCTATGGCGAGCTTGCCAGCGAGCTTCATTCGAGTGCCCAGGCTGTCGGCCAGGCGTGCGGCGCAAATCCAATCCCCGTTATCATTCCCTGCCATCGCGTGGTGAGCAAGTCAGGCCTGGGCGGATTCATGAAGCACGGCAGCGGCGCGCCGCTGGATATCAAACGCTGGTTGCTGGCGCATGAACAACGCTGATCTTCTCGACGAATTCTGCGACACGCTTTGGCTGGAAGACGGTCTGTCCCGCAACACGCTTGAGAGTTACCGGCGCGATCTGGACAAGTTTGCCGAGTGGCTGGAAAAACAACACGAGGCCCTCTCTGCCGGCTCTGATAAAGCAACTAGCCAATCGACTAAATCCGCAAGCGAACAAGTCGCAGGTTATCCCCCGCAAGCCGCAGAGAGGGAAGTCGTTTCGCTGCGCGAGATTGAATTGTCACTGTTACAAACCACGCACGCCGACATACAGACTTATCTTGCATACCTGTTTACAGTACAAAAAGCCAAAGCCAGTTCGACGGGGCGCAACCTCTCAAGTCTCAAACGGCTGTTTCGCTATTTGCTCCGTCAGGGAAAAATTGCCATCGATCCAACGCTGCAAATTGACACGCCGAAACTGCCGCGCAACTTGCCCAAGACCCTGACCGAACAGGATGTCGAGCTGTTGTTAGCTGCACCGGACACAGAAACTGTACTGGGCTTGCGCGATCGCACCATGTTTGAAGTGCTGTACGCTACCGGTTTGCGTGTATCTGAACTGGTGAGCCTGCGCATCAATCAGGTGAGCATGGACATGGAGATTGTGCGGGTGACGGGCAAGGGCAACAAGGAGCGTCTGGTGCCGCTGGGGGAAGAAGCGCTGGACTGGTTGCGTCGCTACATGGAAGAGGGGCGCGGCGTGTTGTTGGGAAAACAGGTCAGCGACGATTTGTTTGTCACAGCGCGTGGAGAAGGCATGACACGCCAGATGTTCTGGTACTTGATCAAGAAGCATGCGCGTCTCGGAGGACTTAATAAACCGCTGTCACCGCACACCCTGCGCCATGCCTTTGCCACGCATCTGCTCAATCACGGCGCGGATTTGCGGGTGGTGCAGCTGCTGCTGGGTCACGCCGATATTTCCACCACGCAGATTTACACCCACGTCGCCCGCGAACGACTCAAGCAGTTGCACGCGAAGCATCATCCGAGAGGTTAAAGTGCTCGCCTAAACCCGCCGTTGTTTGCGGACTATCTTCGGCGTTGCACAGGGGTGGTGAGCAAAGAGCGAGGTATAAAAGCTTAACAGGCACTTTCCCAATCGGAGGACATAAACGTGGACTGAATTTAACGCTTTATTTTCTTATGCGGCAAGTGGCAATTGCTCGCAGGCTTTCTGGCGAAAGGCGATTGAGCCGGTTACGTTTTGCTGTTTTCAAGGTTTTTCATTGCCGCTTCGATTTTCTGGCACAGTGTCTTCAGCACCTTGATGCGTGCGAAGTATTTGTCATTGGCTTCGACCAGCGTCCAGGGAGCGATCTCGGTGCTGGTCCTGTCCACCATGTCGCATACGGCCTGCTCGTACTCGTCCCACTTCTCGCGATTTCGCCAGTCTTCCGGCGTTATCTTGAAATGCTTGAAGGCGACTGCTTCGCGTTCCTTGAAGCGTTTGAGTTGTTCCTCTTTGCTGATGGACAGCCAGAACTTGACCACGACGGTGTTGTTGCGCACCAGTTGCGCTTCGAAATCGTTGATTTCGCTGTAGGCGCGCATCCAGTTGGCTTCAGAACAAAGTTTTTCGACCCGTTCAACCAGCACACGGCCATACCAGGACCGGTCGAAAATCGTCACACGGCCGCGCCGTGGGATGTGCCGCCAGAAACGCCACAGGTAGGGTTGAGCGCGTTCTTCTTCGGTAGGCGCTGCGACCGGAATGACGTTGTAGCAGCGTGCATCCAGTGCGCCGGTGATACGGCGGATGGCGCCACCCTTGCCTGCCGCATCGTTGCCCTCGAACATGGCGATTACGGTGATGTTTTTGAACTTCGGCTGGCGCGTCAACAGGGCCAGCTTGCCCTGATACTTCTCAAGCTCATTCAGATAGTCTTTTTTGTCGATTTTCTGGTCCAGATTCAGCTTCTTCAGGATGTCCAGATTGTCGATCGAAGGAAGCGGTGGCGGCGCTGAAATCTCTGTCATTTCACGGCCGGCCTCATCGAGGCGCTTGCGGATGGCATCGAGTATGATTTTGCCCACGGTAAGGCTGCGATAGTTTGGATCAAAACCTTCGACGATGGTCCAAGGCGCCTCGGCCGTGCTGGTGTGGCGGATGACGCTTTCACCGACCACATGAAACTTGTCATACAGATTGTAATGTTCCCAGTCGCGTGGGGTGACGCGCCAGCGGGTTTTGGGGTCTTTTTCCAGAATTTTGAGACGCTTCTGCTGCCTGTCACGGGACAAGTGCATCCAGAACTTGAGGATCAGCGCGCCTTCATCAACCAGCATTGTTTCCAGGCGCTGGGCGCGCTCCAGGCTCTGGTCGAGTTCGGCCATCTTAGTATGCCCTTGCACCCGTTTGATAATCGGCCAGGTGTACCAGGAACCGAGAAAGATGCCAATTCGTCCCTTGGGCGGCAGTTCGCGCCAGAACCGCCACATCATCGGGCGATCCAGCTCTTCGTCCGAAGGGTCGCCCATGCCATGTGTCTGCAAATAACGCGGATCCATCCATTCGTTGAGCAAATTGACGGTTTCACCACGTCCTGCCCCGTCTACTCCGCCAACCAGAATGATGACCGGGAATTGCGCCAGCTTTGCCATATCCATCTGCGCGTCCAGCAAGGCAGCGCGCAGCACTGGGACTTCCCTGTCGTAAGTGTCCTTGTCTATTTTGTGACCGAGTTCAGCAGATTCAAACATGGCATTCATTCATGCTTACAGAAATTCCGGCGTGATAACCAGGCGCAAGGTGATCTCGGAAGTATCATGATGACGGCTCAGCCACCATAGCCCGCTTTTCTTGATGCGCAATGACGGGTCTTCGCAGCCCAGCAATTGTGCAGCGACGGCGCCCAGGGTGGGCTGGTGCCCGACAACCAGCACAGTCCCGCCGACGTTTGGCCAGCGCACTGCCTGTAACACGGCGTGTACGGATGCGCCGGGGGCGATCGTCGGGACGGTTGTGAAATTTGCCGTGAGTGCGGCAGCAGTTTGTTGAGTTCGGATCGCCGGACTGACCATAACGCGCGTATCGGCGGGTAAATGTTTGTGCAGAAATGTCGCCATTTTTGCAGCCTGTTTGCGACCTTTTTCGGTCAGTTCGCGTGAGTGGTCGATCAGGCTGTCTTCCGCTTCCGCATGACGCCACAGAATCAAGTCCATCATGTTCTCCATATTACTGTTTACAAGCATAAATTATAGTGTATATACTATATATACCATTTTAATTCAATGAGGATGACATGAACACTAAAAAGCCCGCAAAGGTTGCAGAAACCGTCACTAAAAAAACGCCCGTTGCAGCCAAACCGCTGGGTAAGCCGCAGTCCGCGCCTAAGCTGGTCAAGACTTCACCTGCTGCTGTGCAGGCCGTGAAGAAAATCAGCCCAGCGCCGGCCGTGAAGAAAGCCAGCTCAGCGCCTGCTGTGGCGGTTAAGGCAGCAGCCGAAGCGGTCAAGGCAGAAAAAGTGGTGAAAGTGAAAGTTGCCAAAAAACCAAAAGTTGTGCGTGACAGTTTTACGATGCCGCAAAGTGAATATCTGAAAATTGCCGAGATCAAGGAATTGTGCCTGAAAGCCGGGCTGCAGGTAAAGAAAAGCGAAGTGCTGCGAGCCGGCGTAATTGCGTTATGTGCAATGAATGAGGCGCAGCTGACCAGGACGATGAGCGCGCTCGACAAAATCAAAACAGGTCGCCCAAACAAGCACTAAAAGTCAGGATACTGGAATCGCAGGAAAATTGATGAATACGTCCTGCGGACTGTATCTACACTACCTGCTGAATCCTGAATCAAACTGGTGTGCCGGCAAGTTGTTTGAGTAGCTCGTTTTGCGCGCATATTTTTGCGGCGCGGCGTGACAGCTTGCGGCGGTATTGGCCTTCGCCATTCATTTCCCATGCCTGGCTATTGTCCTGCAGGTAGACTTTAAGGCCTTCGTCGATCACGCGTTTCTTGAGCTTCTTGTCGAGCACAGGGAAGCATATTTCGATACGGCGGAAGAAATTTCTGTCCATCCAGTCCGCGCTGGACAGATACACATCGTGTTTCAATTCATTGCGGAAATAGAAGATGCGCGTGTGTTCAAGAAAACGTCCGATAATGGAACGCACGCGGATATTCTCCGACAGACCTGCGACGCCGGGGCGCAGCGCGCATACGCCGCGCACGATCAGATCCACTTTTACCCCCGCCTGCGAGGCTTCATAAAGGGCCGCGATGGTTGCCGGTTCCAGCAGCGCGTTCATCTTGGCGATGATGTGCGCACGCTTGCCCGCTTTGGCAAGCAGCGTTTCGTTCTGAATGGAACGCAATACTTCGGCATGCAGTGAGAATGGCGATTGCCACAGATGATTCAATGCGCGCGCCTTCCCTAAACTGGTGAGCTGGCTGAATACCTCATTGGCATCGGCGCAGACAGCTTCGTTGCAGGTGAAAAGCCCGAAGTCGGTATAAAGACGCGCGGTACGCGGATGATAATTTCCGGTGCCCAGATGGACATAACGGCGCAGGCGACCGTCCTCGCGGCGCACCACCATCAGCATCTTGGCGTGGGTCTTGTGGCCTACTACGCCGTACACCACATGTGCGCCCACTTCTTCCAGGCGATTGGCCCAGTTGATGTTGGCTTCTTCGTCGAACCGGGCCAGCAGCTCCACCACCACGGTGACTTCCTTGCCGCGCTGGGCTGCCGCGATCAATGCCTCCATCAGGGCGGAATCGGCGCCTGTACGATACACGGTCTGCTTGATTGCGACGACATCCGGGTCGCTGGCGGCCTGCTGGATGAAATTGATTACCGGTTTGAAGGACTGATAGGGGTGGTGCAATAAAATATCGCTCTTGCGGATTACCTTGAACATGTCCGCGCCTTTTTTTTGCAACACGCCGGGCACGCCGGGCGCGAAAGCGGGAAACTTGAGGTCGCAGCGTTCGACCAGTTCCGGTATTTCCATCAGGCGCACCAGGTTCACCGGACCATGTACGCGATACAAATCGTCAGGCGTGAGCTTGAATTCCTTGAGCAGCAACGCTTCGATCTGTGGCGAACAGTTGTCGGCGATTTCCAGTCGCACGGCGTCGCCAAAATGGCGCTGCGGCAGCTCACCCTGCAAGCTGAGCCGCAGATTTTTGACCTCTTCCTCGTCCACGAACAGATTGCTGTTGCGCGTCACCCGGAACTGGAAACAGCCAAGCACTTCCATGCCGCTGAACAATTCGCCGACATGCGCGTGCAAAATCGAAGAAAGAAAAACGAAGCCGTATTCGCAGCCGCTCACTTCCGGCGGCAGCAAAATCGTGCGCGGCAATATACGCGGGGCTTGCACGATAGCGCGGGTTGAATTGCGACCGAACGCATCCTTGCCCAGCAGTTCCACGGCGAAATTCAGGCTTTTGTTGAGTACGCGCGGGAACGGGTGTGCAGGATCCAGTCCGATCGGTGTCAATACCGGCATTACTTCACGAAAGAAATAATCTCTCATCCAGGCGTGTTGCGCCTCACTCCAATGGGTGCGGCGCAGAAACTTGATGCCCTGTTCTGCCAGGGCCGGCGTGATTTCATCGTTGAACAGCTGATACTGATGTTCGATCAGCTGATGCGCCTGTTCGCGCACTCGTTTGAGTGTCTGCTGTGCACTCATGCCATCCGCCCCCGTCGAAATTCCTCCCAGCTTGATCTGTTCCATCAATCCGGCTACGCGAATCTCGAAAAATTCATCGAGATTACTGCTGCCGATGCAGAGGTATTTCAGCCGCTCCAGTAGCGGAATAGTGGCATCCTCGGCCTGAGCGAGCACGCGCCGATTGAACTCGAGTTGACCGAGTTCACGGTTGAGGAACTGTTGCGGGGTGAATTTATTGGGCAAGATGGCGCACCTTGACTATTTTTGGGGTGTATAACCTTCTGGCATTTGCGTACCCGTACCGAAGAAATAATTTTCCATTTGCGTCGCGAGATATTTGCGTGCTGCCAGATCGGCAAGATTGAGACGATTCTCGTTCACCAGCATGGTCTGGAACTTGATCCATCCCTGCCAGGCTTCCTTGGATACATTTTCAAAAATCCGTTGGCCGAGCGGGCCGGGATAGGGCGGACGATCCAGTCCTTCGGCTTCACGTCCCAGTTTTACGCATTGAATCATTCTAGTCATGTTGTATTTCTCCGTTTAAGTGATTATGTGACGCAATTATGACATCACTATGACACCGCGATGAAGTTTTTAGGTGAGACGTACTGCAAGCCTGTTAAAACAAGGGGTGCGGCAATATGTCGCAGGGGTGCTGGATAAACTTTCTTTAAAATGGCGCGGTCCTTAAATCAGGAAAAACACCATGCCTTTGAAAAAAATTGTCACTTGCCTTGCACTGGCATCGGCGCCCACTGTTTATGCCACCGAGTCGACAGAGTTGCCGGAAATCAGTATTACGGCAAAAAGATTGCGAGCTTTCCCGGCGCCTGGCAATTTTGGGCTGGATACCAACCGTCTTGTCCGTTTGCGCAGTAACACCAGCGATACTGCCATGATGCTGGACGGTCAGCCGGGCGTGAGTCTCAATGGCGCGGGCGGGGTGTCCAGCCTGCCGGCGATACATGGAATGGCCGATGATCGGGTGCGCGTCAAGGTCGATGGCATGGATTTGATTTCTGCCTGCGCAAATCACATGAATTCGCCGTTATCCTATATTGACCCGGCCAATGTTGCCAGCCTCAAGGTGTTTGCCGGGATTACTCCGGTCAGTATTGGCGGCGACAGCATAGGCGGGACGATACAGGTGGATTCAAGTGCGCCGGAATTCGCGCAGGCAGGCGAAGGCATGTTGCTCAAGGGGCAGGCAGGCACATTCTATCGCAGCAACGGCAGAGCTCAAGGCGGAAATATTTCTGCAACGATGGCGGGCGAAGACTTCTCCATGCGCTATACCGGTTCAACCGTCCGCGCCAATAATTACACGGCAGGGGGTAATTTCCATGCTGCGGGGGTGTCGCCTGCACCCGTGCCTGCAGGTCTCGCAGGCGTATATCTGGCTGGCAATGAAGTCGGTTCATCAAAATATCAGGCTGACAACAATGCGCTCGATTTCGGCTTGAGACGCGACAATCATTTGTTTGAACTGAAACTGGGATCACAAAATATTCCCTATCAGGGTTTTGCCAACCAGCGCATGGACATGCTGAAGAATGACAGTCAGCAGATCAATTTCAATTACACCGGGCAATACGGCTGGGGAACTTTGCTGGCGCGTGCGTATAACGAACATACGCGCCATTACATGAATTTCCTTCAGGAGAAGCAACAAACCGCGCTTGGTATGCCGATGGATACGAATGGCCAAAACAGCGGCTTTTTGTTAAAAGGCGAGGTGATTCTTTCCGAACGCGATATTTTGCGGATGGGTGCGGAATATCAGCGTTATCGCATGAGCGACTGGTGGTCGCCTGTAGCGGCCAGCGGCATGATGGGCGGCGGCATATTCCAGAATATCAACAATGGTCAAAGGGACAGGCTGGGATTGTTCGGGGAATGGGAAGCGCGCTGGAATCAGCAATGGCTGTCCCAGCTCGGATTGCGCACCGAGTCCGTGAAGATGAACGCAGGTGCAGTGCAGGGTTACAACACCCTGATGTACGGCAATCCGCTGCTGCCTGCCAGTATCCCCGGCGCATTTAATGCTGCGAATCGTCAGACTGCCGACAGCAACCTTGATGTGACTGCGCTGACGCGTTATACGCCCGATGAGCGCAAGACTTTCGAGTTTGGTTTTGCGCAAAAGACCCGTTCGCCAAATCTGTATGAACGTTTTGCCTGGTCCTCCAACAACGCCATGGTGATGTCCATGAATAACTGGTTTGGCGATGGCAATGGCTATGTCGGCAATCTGAACCTGAAGCCCGAGGTGGCGCGCACGGTGAGCGGGTCTTTTAGTCTGCATGATGCCGATGTGAACGGCTTTGAAGTGAAGATTGCTCCGTATTACACCCATGTGCAGAACTACATTGATGCCGTTACTTGTGCATCCGTTGGCAAGATTTGTCCCGCGCCGAACCCCGGTTTCCTTAATCTGAGTCTGGCAAATCAAAGTGCACGTCTGTATGGCGCTGATGTTTCCACCCGTGTGCCGATGCTGCAAGGGAGCGGCTATGGTGATTTCGACTTTACCGGCGTGTTGAGCTATGTCAATGGCAGGAATCTGACTACCGGCGACAACCTGTATCACATCATGCCGCTGAATACGAAGCTGGCTGTGGAACAGCACCGGGGCAACTGGACGAACAGCGTGGAAGCGAAACTGGTCAGCGCCAGGACTCAGGTTCAGGCAGTGCGCAACGAACTCAGAAGCGGCGGCTACAGCCTGCTGAATCTGCGCAGCAGTTATGAGTGGAAACAACTGCGTTTTGATGTGGGCATCGAAAATTTGCTTAACAGGTTTTATGTTGATCCGCTGGGTGGCAGCTATCTGGGTCAGCGTCCGGTCATTGCCGGTATTGGCGTTCCCGGCATGGGCCGCTCGATCAACTTTGGCGTGACGGTGAAGTTCTGATTGTTGCGCTGGAAAAACCGCCTTTCAGCGGTTTTTGATGGGCTATGATGCCGACCAGCTTACTAGTCCGCTGTAATAGGTGAATAGCACGATCAGGCCGAAGGCGATGCGGTACCAGGCAAACACGGTGAAGTCGTGGCTGCTGATGAAGCGCAGCAACCAGCGCACGCACAGGAACGCCGAGATGAACGAGGCGATGAAACCCACGGCCCACATGCCCAGATCGTTGCTGGAAAGCAGCGCGCGCTCCTTGTACATCTCGTAAAATGTTGCTGCGATCAGCGTGGGCATGGCGAGAAAGAAGGTGAATTCCGTCGCCGCGCGGCGAGACAGGCCGAAGAAAAGGCCGCCGATGATGGTAGCCCCTGAGCGGGAGGTGCCTGGGATCAGCGCCAGTGCCTGTGCGAAGCCTACTTTCAACGCATCGCGCCATGACAGATCATCCACTGATTCCACGGTTACAATGTGCTTGCGTTTTTCCGCCCATAAAATAAACAGGGCGCCTACGATGGAGGTGACTGCGACCGTGACCGGATTGAACAGCGCCGCCTTGATGTGTTTGCCGAACAGCAGGCCGATCAGTGCCAGCGGCAGAAAAGCAATCGCAATGTTGATGGTGAAGCGTTGCGCCGCAGCTTCACCCCGCTGCAAACCGCCCCACACCGAGGCTATTTTGGCGCGGTATTCCCACATCACGGCCAGGATGGCTGCCGACTGAATGACGATCTCGAAAAGCTTGCCGCGCTCGTCATTGAAATTGAGCAGGCTGCCCACCACGATCAGGTGCCCTGTGGAGGAGATCGGCAGAAATTCGGTCAAACCCTCGACGATGCCGAGGATGGCCGCTTTGATTAACAGGATGATGTCCATAGTTTTTCGTCATTCCCGCCTGCGCGGGAATCCAGTGATTTGTAAAATCGCAATACGCTGATTTACCGCGCAGCGCTCATCCTCGCTCATTTCCACCCAGCGCGTCACTTCATCGAAGGTGCGCAGGCAGCTGCGACACACATCATCCCCCAGGACCGTGGTGCAGTGCCCGATACACGGGCTCTCTGAGGTCACAGGGGGGATGGAGTCGAGCATCAGGATTTGCTGTAGAGCTGGCTGCCCTTCGTGACGAACTCAATTGCCTTCAGTTCCATGCCCTTGTTCAGCGCATCGGCTTCCGCAATGCCTTCCTTGGCGGCAAACTCCCGGACATCCTGGGAAATTTTCATCGAGCAGAAATGCGGGCCGCACATGGAACAGAAGTGCGCGACCTTGGCGGACTCCTTGGGCAATGTTTCATCGTGAAATTCGCGCGCACGGTCAGGATCCAGCCCGAGGTTGAACTGGTCGTCCCAGCGGAATTCGAAACGCGCCTTGGACAGCGCATTGTCGCGAACCTGTGCGCCCGGATGTCCCTTGGCAAGGTCTGCTGCGTGAGCGGCAATTTTGTAGGTGATGATGCCTTCCTTGACGTCGGCCTTGTTGGGCAGACCGAGATGCTCCTTGGGCGTGACATAGCACAGCATCGCGGTGCCGAACCAGCCTATCATCGCAGCGCCGATAGCAGAGGTGATGTGATCGTAACCCGGGGCGATGTCCATGGTCAGCGGCCCCAGCGTGTAGAAAGGCGCATCGTGGCACCACTTGGCCTGCAAGTCCATGTTCTCCTTGATCAGATGCATGGGCACATGGCCCGGGCCTTCGATCATCACCTGCACGTCGTGTTTCCATGCAACCTGGGTGAGTTCGCCCAGTGTTTTGAGCTCGGCCAGCTGCGCTTCATCGTTGGCGTCGTATATCGAACCTGGACGCAGACCATCGCCGAGACTGAAGGTGACGTCATAGGCTTTCATAATTTCGCAGATATCTTCGAAATGGGTGTAGAGGAAGCTCTCCTTATGATGCGCCAGACACCACTTCGCCATGATGGAGCCGCCGCGCGACACGATGCCGGTCATGCGCTTCGCGGTCATCGGCACATAACGCAACAGCACGCCCGCATGGATGGTGAAGTAATCCACGCCCTGCTCGGCCTGTTCGATCAAGGTGTCCCTGAAGATTTCCCAGGTCAGATCTTCGGCCTTGCCGTTCACCTTTTCCAGCGCCTGATAAATCGGCACCGTGCCGATCGGCACAGGCGAGTTGCGGATGATCCATTCGCGGGTTTCGTGGATGTGCTTGCCGGTGGACAGATCCATCACCGTATCGCCGCCCCAGCGGATCGCCCAGGTCATCTTTTCGACTTCTTCCTGTATGCTGGAGCCTAACGCCGAGTTGCCGATGTTGGCGTTGATTTTGACCAGGAACTTGCGGCCGATGATCATCGGTTCAAGTTCAGGGTGGTTGATATTCGCGGTGATGACGGCGCGACCGGCGGCGACTTCGTCGCGCACGAATTCAGGGGTGATTTTTTTCGGCATGGATGTGCCGAAATTCTCGCCCGGATGTTGCCGGAGCATCATCTCGGACATGCCGTCGATTTTTTGATTTTCCCTGATGGCGATGTATTCCATTTCCGGCGTGACGATGCCAACTCGCGCATAGTGCATCTGGGTGACGTTTTTACCTGCTTTCGCGCGGCGCGGTGCGCGGCTCAGGTTGAAGCGCATATCGGCTAATTCAGGGGCCTCCAGGCGCTGCTGGCCGTAATCAGAAGTCAGCTTTGGCAGTGCCTCGGTGTCATCGCGTTCGACGATCCAGGCTTCGCGCATCGCGGCTAACCCTGAGCGGATATCGATTTTGACTGAAGGGTCGGTATAAGGGCCGGAACAGTCATAGACGTAGATAGGCGCATTTATTTCCGCGCCCATGCCATCCGGTGTGTCGGCCTGTGAGATTTCGCGCATCGGCACGAGCAGGTCAGGACGGCTGCCTTGCACATATATTTTGCGAGAGTTGGGTAGTGGCTTGATCGCTGCGGCATCTACTTGCGCGGCTTCGGCTGTGAATTTGATATTGGCGTTCATTTGATGCTCCTAAAAAATCAAGAAGCATCGGCAGATGCTTCCCTACGACGGCATGACCCGTACAGGTTCAAAGGGTGTATCTCACTTCGCTGCGCAGCAGACGAAGACCCCTAGCGAGTTGCGCAAGGTACTGGAAAAGTAGGGGAAAAGCAACCCGGCTGTTGCAGTTAGGTTGAGTATGATGGGTGTGTGTTGTTATACTGCCAGATAATACCTAAATTTACCTGATGGAAATCACATGCAGAATATGGAACAGGCACGCTTCAATATGATTGAACAGCAAATTCGTCCATGTGATGTATTGGACGCGCGGATTCTGGAACTGCTCCATCACGTTCGCCGCGAGCATTTCGTGCCCGAGGATAAAAAGGCAATGGCTTTTATGGATATGGAAATACCGTTAGGTTACGGGGTATCCATGTGGCAGCCCAAGCTGGAGGCGCGCGCGATACAGGAGCTGCATCTTAATCGCCGCGACCAGGTTCTGGAAGTCGGCACTGGCAGCGGCTATCTGACCGCGTTGCTGTCTTCCCTGGCGGGACATGTCACCTCGGTCGAGATAGAACCGGCCCTGAGTGCGATGGCAAAGTTGCACCTGAGTTCCTATCATCGCGACAATGTCACGCTGGAAATCGGTGATGCGTCTCGCGGCTGGGGAAACGGTACAAAATACGACGTGATCGTGCTGACAGGTTCCACGCCCGTGTTGCCGGAAGCCTTTCAAAGCAGCCTGAACATCGGCGGTCGCCTGTTTGCGATCGTTGGCGAAGCCCCTGTGATGGAGGCAAAACTGATTACCCGTGTTGCGCCTGACATCTACGAAACCGTCAATATCATGGAAACTTGCGTTGCGCCGCTGCAAAATGCGCAACACCCCGCCCGGTTCGTGTTTTGAGATTTTTTCGATTGCGCGGCACTTGTGCTAATATTAGCAAAATCTAATAAAGAATGCGTGAACCCGATGAAAATTGAACCACACATATTATTTCTGGCTATGGCGCTAGCCGCCGGCGGGGCGCAGGCGACTGACCTGCTGGATGTTTTTCGCAGCGCACAGAGCAACGATCCTGTGATTGCTGCCGCGCGCGCCACGCAGCAGGCCGGCCGGGAAAAGTTGCCGCAAGGTCGTGCGCTGCTGCTGCCGACCATCAATCTTAATGCAAACACCACGATGAATGATCTGACGACGCAATACAAGGGCGCGTTTCCATTTGCGGGAGGCACCTACCGTTATAACAGCAAAGGCTATGGCGTGACGCTGGTGCAGCCGCTGTATCGCCAGCAAAACTGGGTAGCCTATTCCGAGGCTGAGTTGCAGGTCGTGCAAACCGACGCGCAACTGAAAATCGCCGAACAGGATTTGGTGCTGCGCACAGCTCAGGCCTACTTCGATGTGCTGATCGCCCAGGACAGCGTGCAGCTTGCCGAAGCGCAAAAGACCGCCATTACTGAGCAACTGGCTCAGGCCAAGCGGAATTTTGAAGTCGGCTCGGCCACGATTACCGATACCCATGAGGCGCAGGCGCGCCACGATCTGACCTATGCGCAGGAGATTTCTGCGCAGAATAACCTGGAAATCAAGCGCAGCGCGTTGCAGCAACTGATCAATGAGCTGCCGCAGAATCTTAAACCGCTGGGCCCCCGGTTCAGGCTGGATGCGCCATTGCCTGCCGATATGGAAAAGTGGGTGGGTAACGCACAGCTGAATAGTCCTCAGCTTGTTATTGCTCATGCCGCAGTCGAGCTGGCCGAGAAAGAAGTGGAGAAGAATCGCGGCGGACACTTGCCGACCGTGGATCTGGTGGCGAATTACTCGACAAGCAATGCCAACGGCAGCAGTTTCGGTGTGGGAATCGACAGCACCAATAAGAGCATAGGCGTACAACTCAATGTGCCGATTTTTCAGGGTGGCGCGATAAATTCCAAGTGGCGCGAAGCTGAAGCCAATCGCGAGCGCGCCCGCCAGGATCTGGAAAATGCACGCCGCAGCGTCGCACAGCAGACCCGTCAGTCCTACCTCGGTGTGGTGAGCGGTATTGCCCAGGTACAGGCTTTGCAGCAGGCGCTTGTTTCCAGCGAAAGTGTGCTGGAAGCCAGCAAGCTGGGTCAGGAAGTGGGCGTTCGAACCAACCTCGACGTGCTGAACGCACAGCAGCAGCTTTATTCGACCCGTCGTGATTTGTATCAGGCCGAATACAATTTCCTGCTGAGCGAGTTGCGCCTCAAGGCATCGGTGGGCGAGCTGGACGAAGCGGAACTGGCGAAGGTCAATCAGGCGCTTCATTAATTCCAAAAAATCTCAGTTGAATCAACAATGGCCCGGTCTCTCATCGTGCTGGGTCATTATTTGCATGCCGAACGCATGCTGAATCGGCCATCGGTCGCAATCATCGCGCATTCCGCATGAACCCCGCTACAGCATGAATCAGCACACACTCAGAATCATCGAAAACCTTGCGGATATTTCCGCTGCGGATTGGGATGCGCTGGCAAAAGATGACCCGCTTCTGTCGCATGCCTTCTTTTATGCGCTGCAGGAAAGCGGCTGTGCCGCCCCGCAGTTCGGCTGGAAGTCGCAATTTCTCACCTTGTGGCAGGACGACAGGCTGGTTGGCGCAATGCCGCTTTACCTGAAGATGAATTCCTATGGCGAGCATGTATTCGATTTTGCGTGGGCCGATGCTTATCGACAGCACGGCCTGCGTTATTACCCGAAGCTGGTATGCACGGTGCCATTCACGCCGGTGAGCGGGCGGCGCCTGCTGGCAGAACTGGATGAAGTCAGGCGGTTGTTGCTGAGTTCTGCGTTGACTTATGCGAAGGATACGGGTGTCTCTTCACTGCATTGTTTGTTTCTGAATGAAGCCGATGCGCATGAAGCGCAAGCACAAGGGATGATGTTGCGTCAGGATGTGCAGTTCCACTGGAAGAATTCGGGCTATCGAAATTTTGACGATTTTCTGGCCACGTTGAGCCGTGACAAGCGCAAGCGCATCAAGCAGGAGCGGCGACGGGTGATGGATGCCGGCATAGAATTGCAATGCGTACCAGGCGAGAACGCGACCCAGGCTCAGTGGGCCTTCTTCGCCTCGTGTTATTTACATACCCTGCAACTGCACAATTCGCCACACCAGTTGAATGAAGATTTTTTCCAACGCATCGGGGTCTCGATGCCGGAAAACACTTTGCTGGTAATAGCGTCGCGCGAAGGTGTGCCTATCGCTGCCGCACTGAATTATGTGACTGCGGAGGCTATGTACGGGCGCTCCTGGGGCACGTTCGAATTTCACTCGGGGCTGCATTTCGAGACTTGCTACTATCAGGCGATCGAGTATTGCATCGCGCACAACATCAAAACATTTGAAGGTGGTGCGCAAGGCGAGCACAAACTGGCGCGCGGGTTTCTGCCGGTGACCACGCGCTCGGTACATTGGCTGGCACATCCTCAGTTCGCCCAGGCTGTCGAAAATTATTTGCAGCGCGAGGCCGATGCTGTTTCTGAATATGTGGACTCACTGAATGTGCGGAGCCCCTTTAAAACATAATTGAGTAGCCTTTGCTGCGCAGCACCTCGATGATTTCCGGAATCACGCCCGTATCGTCGATGGTGGATGGCACGGTGTACTTCTGTCCGTTGACGATCTGACACAGGGTCTTGCGCAGGGTCTTGCCGGAGCGCGTCTTGGGCAGGCGCGCGAGGATGACCGTGTCCCTGTAGCAGGTGAGTGCGCCGATATTGTCGCGCACGAGCTTGATCAGTTGCTGTTGCAGGTCGGTCTCCAGGATGGTTACACCGGTTTTGAGCACCACCAGTCCCATCGGCTTCTGCCCCTTGATTTCATCATCGCGTGCGATGACCGCGCATTCCGCAATCGCAGGATGGGTGGCGATCACTTCCTCGATCTCGCCGGTGGACAGCCTGTGCCCTGCAACATTGATCACGTCGTCCACGCGCCCCATCACGAATACATAACCGTCCGCGTCGATGTAGCCTCCGTCGCCGCTGGTGTAGTAGCCGGGCAGGAAAGCAAGATAGCCCTCGCGGAACCGGTTCGCATCGCCCCAGATATGGTTCAGACAAGCGGGTGGCAGCGGCAGCTTGAGCGCGATGTAACCCTGCGTGCCGCGAGGCACCGGCTCTCCGTGTTCGTCCAGAATCTGTACGTTGAAGCCGGGTACAGGTTTGGTGGAAGAGCCCGGCTTGATCGGCATGGGCTCGATGCCTTGCAGGTTGGCGGTGATCGCCCAGCCGGTCTCGGTCTGCCACCAGTGATCCACCACAGGCTTGCCGCTGTGATCGCTAAGCCAGGTTTCGGTCGGCGCATCGAGTCGCTCGCCGGCGGAAAAGATGGTCTGCAAACGGCTCAGGCCGTATTGCTTCATCAGCAGCGCTTGCGGGTCTTCCTTCTTTACGGCGCGGAATGCGGTCGGTGCCGTGAACAGCGCCTTCACGCCATATTCGGCACAGACGCGCCACAGCGCTCCGGCATCCGGTGTCATGATGGGCTTACCCTCATAAACAACGGTGGTACAGCCTTGCAGCAGCGGGCCGTAGACGATATAGGAATGACCGACTACCCAGCCCACGTCAGAGGAGGCCCAGAATACATCGCCCACCTCGACGTTGTATATGGCCTTCATGCTGTACTTGAGCGCCACCGCGTGGCCGCCGTTCTCGCGCAATACGCCCTTGGGCTTGCCGGTGGTGCCGGAGGTGTAGAGGATATATAGCGGATCGCTGCCCAAAACAGGCGTGCAGCCGACTGCATGGGCCGTCGCCAGCAATGACGTCCAGTCGTGATCGCGCCCTTCAATCAGGGAGGCCGTGCATTGCGGACGCTGAAAAATAACGCAGTTTTGCGGTTTGTGCGAGGCAAGGTCGATGGCGCGGTCGAGCAGCGGTTTGTATTCGACGATGCGGCGGATTTCGATGCCGCAGGAAGCAGACAGGATGACGCGAGGCGTGGCGTCATCGATGCGCAACGCCAGTTCGGGCGGCGCAAAACCGCCGAACACCACGGAGTGGATTGCACCCAGGCGCGCCACCGCCAGCATCGCGATCACCGCTTCCGGAATCATCGGCATGTAGATGATAACGCGGTCGCCTTTAACCACGCCAAGAGCGGCCAGCATTCCGGCGGTGCGCGCGACCAGGTCGGTGAGTTCTGAATAGCTGTAGCGTGTCTTGGTATCGGTGACGGGGGAGTCGAAAATGAGTGCTGTCTGATCGCCGCGCCCGTTGTTCACATGGTGATCCAGCGCCATGTAGGCGGTATTCATCTCGCCATCGCTAAACCAGTACCCCAGGCCATCGGCGTCTGTCGTCAGAATCTGCTCCGGGAAATTGAACCATTCCAGCGACTCTGCTTGTTCGCGCCAGAAGCCCTCAGCATCATTCATCGAACGGTCATACTCTGCCTGGTAGCTCATCTCGATTCCTCCCTTTATCGGCATTCCCGCGCAGGCGGGAATCCAGCAAAACAATACGCTCAGTTAATGGTCAACAGCTCCATGAATGAATTGACCGGCATCGCTTCCAGCTTCGCTTTATCTAGGCACAGCGCCATGATCTGCTGGCTGCGATGTTCGGGAAAGCGCGTTCGCAGATTGGAGAGGAATTTCTGCTCCAGCACCGGGATGCCCTCGGCACGGCGGCGGCGATGTCCGATCGGATATTCCACCGCTATTTTTCCGGTGCTTGTGCCATCTACAAAAAATACCTCAATCGCGTTGGCAATGGAGCGCTTGTCCGCTTCCAGATATTCGCGGCTGTAGCGTGCATCCTCAACGATCTCCATCTTCTCGCGTAACTCATCAATGACCGGATTCGCGGCGTGGAAGCTGTCCTCGTAATGTTCGGCCACCAGATCGCCGAATGCCAGCGGCACGGCGACCATGTACTGGAGGCAGTGGTCGCGGTCTGCCGGATTCGCCAGCGGGCCTACCTTGGAGATAATGCGGATGGCGGATTCGTGAGTGGTGATGACGATCCGGCTGATGTCGGCCAAGCGTCCGCATACCTGCGGATGCAGGCGCACCGCCGCTTCACAGGCAGTCTGCGCATGGAACTCGGCGGGGAAGGATATCTTGAACAGCACATTTTCCATCACGTAGCTGCCATA
>DFWZ01000047.1:72038-99766 GCA_002381565.1 Gallionella sp. UBA4121 | reverse complement strand
TCGCCAGCGGGCCTACCTTGGAGATAATGCGGATGGCGGATTCGTGAGTGGTGATGACGATCCGGCTGATGTCGGCCAAGCGCCCCTTTACTTGCGGATGCAAAAGCACAGCAGCTTCACAGGCGGTTTGCGCATGGAATTCGGCGGGGAAGGATATTTTGAACAGCACGTTTTCCATCACGTAGCTGCCATAAGCTTGCGGCAGACTGAAGCTGCGCTGCGCCTCGGGCTTCATCTGCTGGTCCTTGTTGGTCTTGGAAAACAGCACATCGTAGAAACCCCACTGCGGTGCGGTCAGCACACCGGGAATACCCATCTCGCCTGCCATGGTCATCATGGCAAGACGCACGGCGCGCGAAGTGGCATCTCCTGCCGCCCAGGATTTGCGCGAACCTGCGTTCGGCGAATGGCGGTAGGTGCGCAACGACTGGCCGTCGACAAACGCCTGTGACAACGCGTCGATCACCTGAGCTTCGCTGCCGCCCAGCAGGCGAGTGACGACTGCTGCGGATGCAACCTTCACCAGAATGACATGATCCAGACCCACGCGGTTAAAGCTGTTCTCCAGCGCCAGCACGCCCTGAATCTCATGCGCCTTGATCATCGCCGTCAATACGTCACGTATCGTCAGCGGCGGCTGTCCTTCGGCAACACGGCAGCGGGACAGGTAATCGGCAACGGCGAGTATCCCGCCCAGATTGTCCGAAGGATGACCCCATTCGGCGGCCAGCCAGGTGTCGTTGTAATCGAGCCAGCGGATCATCGCGCCGATGTCCCACGCCGCCTTCACAGGATCGAGCTCATGCGAGGTGCCGGGTACGCGCGCACCGTGGCGCACCGTGGTGCCGGGAACTAACGAGCCCAGATGCTTGGTGCATTCAGGAAAACGCAATGCCAGCAGGCCGCAGCCCAGCGTGTCGATCAGGCAGTTACGCGCGGTGTCGTAGGCTTCAATCGAGGTAATGTCCATGCGGCAGACATATTGCGCGATATCCACCAGCACCCCATCCGGGGCAGGGCGGTTATTCATTTCTACATTTGCACTCATTTTTTATCCTTAGCGTTGTTCAACAGGGGTCCAGGCCAGATTTTCCGGGCCGATGTAATTCGCACTCGGGCGGATGATCTTGCCATCGCTACGCTGCTCCATCACATGTGCGCCCCAGCCGGTGACGCGCGCGATCACGAACAGCGGCGTGAACATCGTGGTCGGCACGCCCATCATGTGATACGAGACTGCGGAAAACCAGTCCAGATTGGGGAACATCTTCTTGGTCTCCCACATGACAGTTTCCAAGCGAGCCGCGATGTCATACAGGCGCATGTCGCCTTGCTCCTCTGCTAGTTGTTGCGCCACACGTTTGATGACCTCATTGCGCGGGTCGGCGATGGTATAGACCGGGTGGCCGAAGCCGATGACGATCTCTTTTCTTGCCACACGCTCGCGGATGTCGGTTTCCGCCTCATCGGCGTTCTTATAACGGCTCTGGATGCGGAATGCTTCTTCGTTGGCGCCGCCGTGCTTGGGACCGCGCAACGCACCGATCGCACCGGTGATGCAGGAATACAGATCCGAATTGGTACCCGCAATCACGCGCGCAGTGAAGGTTGAGGCGTTGAACTCATGTTCGGCATATAAAATCAGCGAGGTGTGCATGGCGCGCACCCAGGATGCTTTGGCAGGTTTCCCGTGCAGCAGATGCAGGAAGTGCGCGCCTATGGTGTCGTCATCGGTTTCCACCTCGATGCGTTTTCCGCTGGTCGTATAGTGGTGCCAGTACAGCAGCATCGACCCGAAGCAGGCGAGCATGCGGTCGATCAGCTCGCGCGTGGCAGCTTCGCTGTGCGCTTCCGGTTCCTGCTCGCAGGTGCCAAGAGCCGAACAGCCGGTGCGCATCACGTCCATCGGGTGAGCGTTCGCCGAAATCGCTTCCAGCACTCGTTTGACGGCTTGCGGCAGGGTGCGCTGCGATTTCAGTTTTGCCTTATAGGCTTGCAATTGTGTGCGATCAGGCAGCGTGCCGTGAATCAGCAGGTGCGCGATCTCCTCGAATTCGGCTGTTTCGGCAAAATCCAGAATGTCGTAGCCGCGATAATGCAGATCGTTGCCGGTACGTCCCACCGTGCAGATCGCCGTGTTGCCCGCGACCGTGCCTGACAGGGCAACAGATTTCTTCGGTTTGGGTAGTGCGTATTCTTCTGCCATGTTTTTCTCCCTGAAGTGAACTATTCGGCGCCTTGCTCAGTAAACAGCCGATCCAGTTTCTGCTCATAGGCGTGATAGCCCAGATAGTCGTAAAGCTCCATGCGCGATTGCATCTGGGGTACGACTTTTTCCTGGGTGCCGTCTGCCAGGATGTGCTGATAAACATTGAGCGCAGCCTGACTCATGGCACGGAACGCTGACAGCGGGTACAACACCAGTTTGATGTCGACGCTGCCCAGTTGTTCGGTGGTATACAGCGGGGTTGCGCCAAACTCGGTGATGTTTGCCAGTACCGGTACCGAAACCGCACGGGTGAATTCGGCGTATTGTTCCAGCGTAATCATTGCCTCGGGGAAAACCATGTCGGCACCGGCTTCCACGCAGGCCTGGGCGCGTTCGATGGCGGATTGCATGCCTTCCACGGCCAGCGCATCGGTGCGGGCCATGATGACAAAGCTTGCATCCGTGCGCGCATCCACGGCGGCCTTGATGCGATCCACCATCTCGGACTGCGATACGATAGCCTTGTTCGGGCGATGCCCGCAGCGCTTTTGCATCACCTGATCTTCGATGTGAAAACCGGCGGCCCCGGCTTGCGCGATTTCGCGTGTGGCGCGCGCAATGTTGAAGGAGCCGCCCCATCCGGTGTCGATGTCCACCAGCAGCGGCAGGGTGCTTGCCGCCGTGATGCGGCGCGCATCCTCACATACATCATGCAAGGTGGTGATGCCAAGATCGGGCATGCCGAGCGAGGAAGCCGCAACCCCTCCGCCGGACAGATACAGCGCCTTGTGGCCGCTTTTTTCGGCTAGGATGGCGCAATAGGCAGTCACGGCACCGACTACCTGCAAGGGATGGTTTTCTTCGACCGCCAGGCGCAACTTCTGCCCGGGTGTGTGATCAGCTTGTTTCATATCTGCTCCTTCTTCGCTATCGTTTCACTGATGCTGCGCCATGCGCCCTGAATATGGCGACGCATCAGCATCTCGGCCAGCTCACCGTCGCGCTGTGCCAATGCCTCGACGATCTGGCGGTGTTGTTGCAGTGCGGGCTGTGTGCGCTGCGCGTTGCGACTGGTGCGGTAACGGCACATGCGCTGCAATTGGTATTGTTCGCTGCCGAGCATATCCATCAGCATTTCGTTGCGGCTGCCTCGCACAATCTGAAAGTGAAAATCAAGATCCCCCTCGCTTTGCGAATAAACCCCTCCGCCTTGCTGCTTTATCTGCATTTCATGGCTGTCGAGCAGACGGCTCAGCTGATCGATTTCATCTTCTGTCATCCGGGTTGCGGCGATGCGGCAAGCCATGCCTTCCAGCGCCTCGCGCACCGCATACAGGTCGGACATGGTCTTGAAATCCAGCACTACCACGCGTGCACCGGCGTTGGGTATGCGCTTGACCAGACGCATGCCTTCCAGATGGCGCAAGGCTTCGCGCAAAGGGCCGCGCCCCATGCCGAAGCGCTCGGCCAGTTCGGCTTCGTTCAGCTTCTGGCCTTGTGCCAGTTCGCCGGTCACGATGCTGTGCGCCAGCCGGTGCGAGGCGATATCCGCTAGCGTGCCTTGCTGGGGGGGGCTTTGCAGCATTTAACGACTCCGATTGTCGACAATTGATGAGAATATTAGCACTGCCGCTTAAATTGTGCGCGTTATATTTGAATTGTGTCGACAATTTAGGGGGTTGGCGTATTTGATACAGTCGTCTTAATCAACGACTGCTTACGGGCTGATCATTGGAGCGAGCAGCGGTCAACTGCGTGCCAATTGCCGCCATTTGAGCGCCATCGACAAAGTTATCTGAGTGAAAAATTTTTCGTGTGCTTCAGAAAGCGCTGATGGATAACCCTGAATCGACAGCGCTGGCGATTTGCGCAAGGCGCGTTATGCAGATGAAAAGCGTGGCAATGCCGGCTTTTGTTTCAGCTGCCGAAAGCCGCCGCCAGGGCCGCAATCATATAGGTGTGGTCATTGACACCCGCGCTTTCGCGCGCGCTATGCATCGCCCACATGGGCGAGCCGACATCCACACTGGCGACGCCCAGCTGTGCCGCCACCATGGGACCAATGGTACTGCCGCAACCCAGGTCGCTGCGATGTGCGTATTGCTGATACGGCACCCCGGCCTTCTCGCAAAGTCCCATGAAGCGAGCCGCAGTCTCTGCGTTGGTCGTGTAGCGCTGGTTGACGTTGGTCTTGATGACAGGCCCGCCGTTTACCCTCACTTTGTGACCGGGTTCATAGGCAGCCGGGAAATTCGGATGGTAGGCATGTGCCATGTCGGCGCTGATGAAGAAACTGCGCGCCATGGCACGGCGCCTGTCCTCCTCGTCCAGTTCAGCCTGATAACCGATGCGATTCAGTACGTCGGTGATAAAACTGCCGCCGGCCCCAGTGGCGCTCTCGCTGCCGACCTCCTCGTGGTCGAAGAAGGCCGCCACACAGGTGGCGGTCGGCAGCTCGGTCTCGATTAGCGCAGTGAGGGCTGCATGCAAGGATGCCAGATTATCCAACTGACTGTCGGCGATAAACTCCTCATTCGCGCCCCACAGGCAGCCCTTCTGCACGTCATAGACATTCATCTCCCAACTCAGCAGGTCTGCCGCATCCCGCTGCGCAGCATCGGCCAACAGCTTGCGCAAATGAACTTCCGCGTTCTCACCTTCACCCAGCAGACCGAAGATCAGCGGCAGTTCCGTCTGCTTGTTGAGCTTCAGCCCCTGTTCGTTGACATCTCTGTTCATGTGGATTGCAAGGTTGGGCAGTCGCACCAGCGTTCGGTCGAAGCAGAGCAGCCGCGTTTCCTGACCGGCAGCCCCGCGCAACACTACGCGCCCGGCCAGACTCAAGTCGCGGTCGGTGAATGTGGCCAGTATTGGCCCGCCATAAACTTCAACACTCAAACGCGCGATGCCATCGCCGGCCATCGCGGCCTTCGGCTTGAGCCTCAGCCCCGGAGAGTCGGTATGGGCGCCGATGATGCGAAAACCTGCCTCCGCCATCGGCCGACTGCCCAGCACAAACGCAATCAACGACGCGCCGCCGCGCACTGCGTAATAGCGCCCACCCGCCTCAAGTTGCCAGCGCTCGTCCTCATAAAGGCGGGTAAAGCCCATTGCCTGCAGGCGCTGCTCAGTACTCGCCACTGCGTGCCAGGGGCTGGGGCTAGCATCGATGAAGTCGATTAGCTCACGGGCGGCGGTTCGGGCTTGGTTGGTCACAGGCATGGCGGATACAGTGAAAGTTAATGTAGGGGGAAGTATACAAGATGAGCAGCGCCTGTCGCGCGGCCTCGTCGAAGAGTCTGCGTAGCCGATAGTGAATTGCCCCAAAGCTGATGACGCAGTGCGGCGACGGGTAATTACCATCCCGAGCTTTAATAACCTTGTAATATTTGAACAGGATAATAATATCTGTGCTGACCCAATGGAGATTCAAATGCCAGTTTCTTATCCGATAGTCGATTTTGCTCGTTCATTCTCCAAAGCCATATCAAGCTTTATGAATGGAATTCGACATGTAATTTTTCCTTTAACCATCTTAGCTATTATCTGTATTGCTTAACCTGCTCTGGCTATAAGTGCAGGGTTGTTCTTGTGCCAGCCTGTCTGCCTTCCCGCTGTGTAGATGAATGGTTGCAATACAGTCAGATATTTCCACTGCTATAACTGCTGTGCTCGTGAACAGCACGCGCGAACGTCTGCAATTCAGCGGGCTGAAAAATTACCTTATAGAAAACTCCAACGACGGCTTTTGTCCCTGCAATAATGCAGGGCGAAGGGTAAGTCTGTGCCGTGGAAGCTAAGAAATATCTATGAAATTGTGTGAAGTCCACAGCAACTTTCTGGATCATGCAAAAAAAATGCCCCTGAACCTATAGGAGCAGGGGCAAATGTCTTAACTAGGGGGGGGCAGTTAAGACCTCACGCTCAGGGAGGAGAGCGTGAAGTAACTTGCGTCACTAAACATAATATAATCATATGCTAATAAAGTTCCGCAGCATTGCAACAAAATAAGAATGGGGATTTTTTGGGGGCTGAGACAGTTCAGAGTTTTGTCTAAACGTTCATAATGAACGACTGCCATCCGGAGGAAAATCGACCGACTGGATGTCTCGAAAGGGTGAGTTGGCGAAGTGCAGGTTTCTGGCATGCTGAATCATTTGCTTGAGCTGGAAACTTTAACGACCGCTTTTTGCAGTGTAATAATGCAATGCGAATAGCAGCTGGGTGCCAATGCCAGCCAGTCAAATATTTTTACCAAAGCAGCTATGTGGGTGATCATTCGGGTGGCGGGACTTAATAGTGAGGCGGCATTTCGTTCACAGCCTTACTCTCATTCCCAGCTTCTGCCAGCGATTGGATGTGTCTTGCGAGCGATTTACAAAACGCTTCAAGCTGGTTCAGCTTTTGTTGCTGCTGATAGACAACTTTATTCAGTTCCTCTATCAGATCTTCCTGGAAGGCGATTTTTGTTTCTATGTTTACCAGATTTGAGCGAAAAGCCCCGTCGTTCAGGGCGGGGATGGATAGCTCGGGCAACGTAAATGCCCATGTTTTTGCTTTTTAAAGACTTGTAGCGTCAACCAAATGGCTTTGTAAACGTTAATATTATCAATGAAAACCTGCATAAAAACCCTTCGAGTCAGAATTAAAGATAAACACGTCGGCGTGCTGTCCCAATGGGCTTTTGAGGTCAACCAGGTGTGGAATGCAGCCAACAAGCTGAGTGCCGACTTTTCGTGGGTTCCCATTCCCGGCGTTGGTTATCTGAATTGCGAGACTTCTGAATACGACCTACAGAAAGAACTAAAATCTATTCGCCAAGAGCGTGGATTGACCATAGGTGCTGCCACGGTTCAAGCGGCGATCTCGCAACATGCAAAATCTCGCCGGCAATTCAAGAAAAACAAATTGCAATGGCGTTGCTCAGGAGGGTCTCGCCGCTCGCTTGGTTGGATACCTTTCAAGGCATCCGGAATCAAGATGGTGAATGGGCAACTCCGCTTTTGCGGACATCTGTTCAGCTTATGGGACAGTTATGGTCTTGCCGGGTACGCCCTGGGTGCCGGCTCGTTTTCCGAAGACGCTCGTGGGCGATGGTACTTCAATACGACTGTCGAGGTATCCGTTAAGCCCGGTAACGGGCGGGCGTCTGTTGGCGTGGACCTTGGGTTGAAGACAGTAGCAACCTGCTCTGACGGTCGAGTCTTTGATCGCCGAAAGATCACTGATGAATTTGCGCTCCGTCTCTCGGTAGCTCAACGCGCGAAGAAATCAACGCGTGTGAAAGCCATTCACGCAAAGATTGCCAACAGTCGAAAAGATGCAATACACCAGTTCACTTCGACGATGACCGCGGAATACGGCGCGGTCTTTATCGGTGATGTAAGTAGCAAGAATCTCGCAAAAACGAGGATGGCCAAGTCTGTCTATGACAGTGGTTGGCATATGTTAAAGACACAACTGAAATATAAAGCGATAGCGCGGTCAGTGGTGTTTGAAGAGGTGAATGAAAAGTACACAACCCAAACCTGCTCGTGTTGCCGGGAAGTACCCAGCAACAGTCCGAAAGGTAGAGCTGGTCTGCGAATAAGAGAATGGACTTGCGCGTTGTGTGGCGCGACGTATGATAGAGATATCAATGCGGCAAAGAACATTCTCGCGCTCGGACATGAGCGTCTAGCAGTAGGAATCCCCGTCCTTTCCGCACAAGCGGCAGCCGCAGGCTGAGGGCGGGGAGGATGTCAATAAACGTTCTTCGATCATGAGGTGTCTTTAGAAAATTCGGCGACGAGCCAGTGGATGGCGGTCATTCTAACGCGGGAAGGAGCAGATGATTGAGAAAACGGAGCGCTACCCTTTATTGCAGTTAATCTCACAACAAAAGGCATTATTAACTCTGTTAAATATCCGCTATCAGGAACATTGAAGTATCGGTAGGCCTCGTTTTCTGCATACCACGAGAGACTGCTTTCAGGCAATGAAAATCTGCAATTGAAGACAATTTGAGTAATGTGCGGTGCCTCAATAAGTCAGGCGCAGCACGGCAGAATGCCGCTAAAATTCTGGCTACCCGTTATATCTTCCTCACAAACACCTTGGATTTTCGCTGGTAGTTATACAGCGATTTCTTTTGTCTGGGCAGCGCGGTTACATCGCTTTCCTTGAAGCCGCGTTCGAGAAACCAGTGCGCGGTGCGCGTGGTCAGCACGAACAGTTTTTTCAGTTTCTGTATCTTGGCAAGATCCGTCATATGGTTGAGGATAGCCTCGCCATAGCCGCGATCGCGGCATTGCACATCGACTGCCAGGCAGGCGAGTTCGGCGGCAGCCTCGTCCGGGAAAGGGTAGAGTGCAGCGCAACCGACAATGCGGTGGTCGTGCTCCAGCACCACGAAACGTTCGATCTCGCGCTCCAGCAGCTCGCGACTGCGTCTGACCAGTATGCCCTGCTCTTCCAGCGGAATCAGCAGTTGCAGGATGCCGCCGACATCTTCTATCGTCGCCTCGCGCAGCGCATTGAGCGTGGATTCCACCACCATCGTGCCGATGCCTTCATTGCTGAACAGCTCTTGCAGGATAGCTCCGTCGGTATGCCGGCTGATCAGGTGGGTGCGGGCCACGCCCGCCTCGCAGGCGCGTATCGCGCAGGGCAGGAACAAGTTCACGTCGTCCGTCGCATTCTGATTGGAGGACAGTTCAGCGACCGCCTGGGTGACGGTCAGTTCTTTGAGCAGTGTGCCATGTTTGTTCTGCACCCCGTCGGTTTCCATCAGGAATACCAGTTTGTCGGCATCCAGTGCGATGGCGGTCGCGGTGGCGACATCTTCCAGCGTGAGGTTGAATACCTCGCCGGTAGGCGAATAGCCGAGCGGCGAGAGCAGCACCACTTCTCCGAATTCCATGCGGTCATTTAACGCGGCGACATCAACCTTGCGCACGCAGCCGGTGTGTTGCAGATCCACGCCATTGATCACGCCTATCGGTTGCGCGGTGATGAAGTTGCCCCCGGCTACGCGTATGTCGGCGTTGGCCATCGGGGAATTGGCCAGACCCATGGACAGCAGCGCCTCGATCTCGACCCGCACCCGTCCTGCCGCTTCCTTTACGCATTGCATGGTCACGGCATCGGTCAGACGTATTCCCTGATGGTAGCTGTCTTCCAGGTTCATTTTGGCCAGATGCTGCTCGATCTGCGGACGTGCGCCATGCACCAGCACCAGTCGGATGCCCAGCGCGGCCAGCAGGTTGAAATCGTGCGTCAGTTCGACGAACTTGCCGTCGGCGACCATTTCGCCGCCGAATGCGATGACGAACGTCTTGCCACGGAAGCTGTTGACATAGGGCGCTACGGAGCGGAACCAGGCAACGAAATCGGCGGGATTGGTCTTAAATGGCATGTCTAGTCTCCCTGTTGGTATGTGCGCCCCGGTTTGTCTGGCAGTCCGCGATGCGAACCATGAGGCATGGGGTTTTTCTGGACGAGTTTAACAAAAATCGCCCCAAAGCGTCTGGAGTGCGGACAGTCCGGCAACGGCGGCAGTCTCAGTGCGCAGTATGCGCGCGCCCAGTCGGATGGGCGTGAAGCCGCAAAGCTGCGCTGAATCGCTCTCGGCCTGTGAAAATCCGCCTTCCGCGCCGATCAGTAATACGGCTGTGCCTTGTGGTTTTGCCTGGCTCTGTAATGAAGCCATACCTTGCGGCAGCAGAATATATTTGCTGTGATCAGATGTGCGCATTTGTTGCAGCCATGCCATGATGTCCAGGGGGGCGTGTATCAGGGGCAGTACATTGCGTCCGCATTGCTCGCAGGCAGAGATGGCGACTTGTTGCCAGTGCTCTGTACGGCGGGCGGCGCGCTCGGGAGATAGTTTCGCAACGCTGCGTTCGGTGGCTAAGGGTTGAATCTCGGCCACACCCAGCTCGGTGGCTTTCTGAATGACCCAGTCCATTTTTTCGCTGCTGGACAGCGCCTGTGCCAGCATTACCGGCAGGGGCGATTCGCGGTTGGCGTCAATCCGGATGATGTTCTTGACGATGACTTGCTTGCCGGAGAGTTCGTCAAGTACACCGTGACACTCGTGGCCCAGCCCGTCGAAAAGCTGTACGCTGTCGCCCGCGCGTAAACGGAGCACGCGGCTGGCATGGTGGGCCGCATCTGCCGGCAGACTGAATGAGCCTGTATGCGGCAGGGGCGGAGGGCAGTAGAAACGGGGCATGATGAGAAGAGTAAGAGTGGCTACGGGCGTGATAATATACCGCCACAGAATATCTTGTCAGGAGCATGAAATGGTCAGTTTGCAACCGCCGCTGTGTGACTTCGGCTGGAAGGCGCGTGATTTCGATCTGCCGGGCGTCGATGGCGCAAGGTATAACCTTGCGAATGCGCGTGGAAAAAATGGTTTGCTGGTGATGTTCATCTGCAATCATTGTCCTTACGTGAAATCCATCCGGGAGCGTCTGGTGCGGGATGCACTCGAGCTGCAACAGCATGGCATCAACAGCATCGCCATTATGTCCAACGATCCGGCCGACTACGCGGAAGATTCGTTCGACAACATGAAGCATGTGGCGCAACAGTATAAATATCCTTTTCCTTATGTATGGGACGAGAGCCAGAGGGTGGCGAAGGAATATGGTGCGGTATGCACCCCTGACTTCTTTGGCTTCAATGCCAACCTTGAGTTGCAATATCGCGGTCGTCTGGACGCCTCGCGCAAGGAGGCTGTTGCGGATGCTCCGCGCGATTTGTTCACCGCGATGCTGCAGGTGGCGCAGACCGGACAGGGGCCGCGCGAGCAAATTGCCAGCATGGGTTGCTCGATAAAATGGAAAAATGAGTAACATGGAACAGCGAAGCTTGTCGAAAACCGGGGCCTTTGGCATGAGTGCATTGCTCAAGGCGACCATTGCGGCAGTCAAGCTGGTGGCGGCTGAAGAGATCATGCCGCGTTATCTCAAGGTAGCGCACCAGCATAAAAGCGATGGCAGTCTGTGTGCCGATGCGGATATCGCCACGCAAACCGCACTGACCAAAAAGTTGCAAGCTATTTGCAATGTCCCGGTGCTCGGCGAGGAAATGCCGGAGGCTGAGCAGCATGCAATCTGGCAAGCGGCAGGCGATGGTCTGTGGTGCGTGGATCCGATAGACGGCACGTCCAATTTTGTGCATGGTCTGCCTTATTTCGCGGTGTCGGTCGCGTTGCTGCGTGACGGCAAAAGCGTGCTGGGCGTGGTGTATGATCCTGTTGCAGATGAAATGTTTGCCGCCGAATCGGGCAGGGGGGCGTACATGAACGGTGAAAAGCTGTTCGGACACGTCACGGCACAGACCATGGGGCAGGCGCTAGCCAATGTGGATTTGAAACGTCTGGATGCCAGGCTGGCGGCGACGCTGGCGACCCGTCCGCCTTGTGCCTCGCAACGCAATTTCGGCGCCAGTGCGCTTGACTGGTGTTATACCGCCGCCGGACGCTATGACCTATACCTGCACGGCGGGCAAAAACTCTGGGATTACGCGGCAGGGGTGCTCATCCTGTCGGAAACGGGCGGGTACGCCTGTTGCATCGAAAGCGACGATTTTGCGGCGGGCGATATCTGGCAGCGTTCAGTCGTCGCGGCGAGCAGCGAAACGCTGTTCATTGAATGGAAAAACTGGATACGCGCGCAGTAACTGCGGCACAGCAATTAGGGAATATCTTGAAAATATTAATACTGGGTGCGGGGCAGGTCGGCTCAACTGTGGCGGAAAGTCTGGTAAGCGAGGCTAATGACATCACCGTGGTGGATCAGGATGGTGCAAAGCTGGCCTTGTTGCAGGAACGACTGGATCTGCGCACCTTGGTCGGCAATGCATCCCATCCTTCCGTGCTGGAGCAGGCCGGTATTGCGGATACGGACATGTTGCTGGCGGTGACTCAAAGCGATGAGGTCAATATGGTGGCCTGCAAGCTGGCGGCCAGTCTCTACAATACGCCTACGCGCATCGCCCGCATTCGTTCCGCTGACTATCTGGCTCGTCCTGAACTGTTCAACAAGGATAATTTCTGCGTGGACTTTTCCATATGCCCGGAGCAGATTCTCACCGATTACATCACCAAACTGATTGAATTTCCCGAGGCGTTGCAAGTGTTGCAATTTTCTGGTGGCAAGGCGTCACTGGTGGCGGTGCGGGCGTTTACGGGGGGGCCGCTGGTCGGGAAGCAGCTCAGTTTTTTGCACACCCATATGCCTCAAGTCGATGCGCGCGTGGCGGCGATATTCCGCAATGACGGTCCTTTGATTCCGGAAGGCAGTACGGTGATTGAGGATGGCGACGAAATTTTCTTTATTGCCGCGACCAGAAATATCCGCAGCGTGCTCAAGGAAATGCGCCGCATGGATAAGCCAGCCCGTCGCGTGATGATCGTCGGCGGCGGCAATATCGGCCGTCGTCTGGCACATGCTCTGGAGCGTGATTATCAGGTAAAGCTCATTGAATTCAACAAGAAATCTTGTCAGAAGCTGGCCGAAGAGTTGTCCAGCACGCTGGTCCTGAACGGTGATGGTACGGACGAAAAACTGCTGCAGCAGGAGAATGTCGACGAGGTGGATGTGTTTTGCGCGCTGACCAACGACGATGAGAATAACATCATGTCGTCCCTGCTGGCCAAGCAGGCCGGTGCGAGAAAAGTAATCTCCCTGATCAACCGCAGCGCCTATGTCGATCTGCTGCAGGGCGGCAAGATTGACATCGCACTGTCACCGGCGCATGTCACTATCGGCTCCCTGTTAGCTTACGTGCGCCAGGGTGACGTGGCATCGGTGCATGCATTGCGCAGAGGGGCCGCAGAGGCGCTGGAGCTGGTGGTGCACGGCGACCGTCAGTCCTCCAAAGTGGTGGGGCGGCGCATCGACGAGATCGATCTGCCCAAGGGAGCGACCATAGGTGCGGTCGTGCGGGATCAGGAAGTCATGATGGGGCACCGCGATCTGGTTATCGAGGCTGAGGATCACGTCATCGTGTTTGTCATCAACAAACAGATGGTGAAAAAAGTCGAGAAACTGTTCCAGGTCAGTCTCGGGTTCATCTGATGGGACGAATGCTCACCGTTATCCACGCGCTGGGATTGATGCTGGTGGTGTTCAGCCTGGCCTACGTGATGCCGGTGGTCACGACGCTGATCTATGCGGACATCCCCGTGCTTTGGGATTTTCTGCTGGCGATGGTGTGGACAGCTGCCCTCGGTGGGGTGATGTGGCTGCTCACGCGTCGTTACAAGGGTGAGCTGTCTATCCGGCACGGTTACCTGCTGGTCGTGGCGATGTGGGCGGCCATGCCCGCAGTGGCAACCTTGCCGTTGTTGATGGTGCTGCCGGGACTGTCGTTTACCGATGCCTATTTTGAAACCATGTCCGGGCTGACCACCACGGGTGCCACCGTGCTGACCGGGCTGGACGGCCTCCCGCCTGCCATTAATATCTGGCGGCATGAGCTGAACTGGCTGGGAGGCATGGGTATCATCGTACTGGCGGTGGCGGTTCTGCCGCTGCTGGGCATTGGCGGGCGGCAATTGTTCAAGGCGGAAACCCCGGGACCAATGAAAGACTCTGCGCTGACACCGCGCATCACCGAGACAGCGCGTAATCTGTGGCTGGTTTATCTGGGTATCACCCTAGCATGTATTGCATCTCTGAAGCTGGTCGGCATGAATTGGCTGGATGCGATCTGCCACGCCTTTGCCGCGCTGGGTCTGGGTGGTTTTTCCACACACGATGCCAGTATCGGCTATTTCAATTCTCCGGCAATCGAGGCGGTGCTGATTGTGTTCATGCTGCTGTCTGCGATGAATTTCTCGACCCATTTTCTGGCCTGGAGGGAAAAAAGCCTGACGCCCTATCGGCTGGATGTGGAAGGACTGTCCACGGTAGGGCTGGTTTTGGTCAGCTGCGTGGGGGTTGCCGGTTTTCTCTGGTGGCAGGGGACTTACCCCGGTTTCTGGACGGCATTGCGACATGCCAGTTTTAATCTGGTATCTGTAGCGACCGACTGCGGCTTCGCCAGTGTGGATTTTAACCAATGGCCGATTTTTGCGCCGCTGTGGATGCTGGGGTTGAGCTGCATCGTCGCCAGTTCAGGTTCCACCGGGGGCGGGATCAAGATGATACGAACGCTGGTGCTGGTCAAGCAGGCCGGGCGTGAATTCATCAAGCTGCTGCACCCGGCGGCCGTGAATCCGATGAAAATTGGCGGGCACGTCATCCCGAATCGTGTGGTGTTCTCGGTGCTGGGCTTTATTTCTCTGTATTTTATGAGCGTGGCTACGCTGACCTTCGCGCTGTTGATCAGCGGGCTTGATTTTATTTCGGCATTTTCGGCGGTGATTGCCTGTATTAACAATGCCGGACCGGGTCTGGGCGTTGTTGGCCCTGCCAGCAATTATCAGGGGTTGACTGATTTTCAGACCTGGATATGTACACTGGCCATGCTGATCGGACGTCTGGAGATTTTTACCGTACTGATTCTGTTTACACCGCAGTTCTGGCGGCGATAGCTTGTAGGGAAAATGCTTAAAATTGCTAAGGCATGGGCTATAGGTTACGATCAAGTATTGAGTTATTTAATGGTAATTACCTGCACAGTCAAATGAGGGGGGTAGATTGAGCGTAAACATGCCATTGTCGGGCGTCAAGGTGGTGTTGATTGATGACAGCAACACTATCCGGCGGAGTGGTGAAATATTCCTGTCGCAGGCGGGATGTAGTGTCGTGCTTGCCGAAGACGGGTTTGACGGATTGTCAAAGGTGGTGGATATCCATCCCGATATTATTTTCGTGGATGTGATGATGCCAAGGTTGGATGGCTATCAGACTTGCGCCTTGATCAAGAACAACCCGCAGTTCAAAAATATTCCTGTGGTCATGTTGACCAGCAAGGATACGCTGTTCGACCGCGCACGGGGAAAACTGGTCGGTTCCGATCAGTATCTGATCAAACCGTTTAACAAGAAGAGCCTGATAGAGTCGGTCATCATGCACACACAAGAACGCACAGAGGAGCGTGAACATGGCTATTAAGAGAATACTGGTGGTAGATGATTCGGCAACGGAGCGACACATCCTCGGAGAAATTTTGACGAAACAGGGCTTCGAGGTTTCTTTCGCTGAAAGCGGGGAAATGGGCGTGGCAAAAGCCAAACAGGATATGCCTGATTTGGTGTTGATGGACGTGGTGATGCCGGGCCTGAACGGTTTTCAGGCAACCCGCGCGATTAGTAAAGATCCCGATACCGCTAAAATCCCGGTGCTGCTCTGCACCACCAAAGACCAGGAAACAGACAAGATCTGGGGGATGCGCCAGGGCGCGAAGGATTATCTGGTCAAGCCGGTCAATGTGGCGGAGTTGCTGGGCAAAATTGCAGCACTCATTTGATTAACGGGCATGGTAAAAGAATACACATGATAATGAAACCCGCCATGCCCGTTTCCTTCACTTCAATCCTCTCCCGCAAGCGGGCGAGGAGGCAAGCGAATCGCTGCGCGAGTTGCGCGTTAAAGGGCTGAATAGCCATGTCCAAGCGACTCAATCTGCGCGAATTTCAGCAAAATTTGAGCAATCGCATGCAGGACAAAAGTCGTCTGGGCGATCAGTCGTCGTTGCTGGGGGTGCAGATTGCCGGGCAGAACTATCTGGTGGCGATGACAGATATCAGCGAGGTGTTGTCGTTGCCGCCGCTGGCGCCTGTGCCGCTGACCAAACAGTGGTTCTGCGGCGTTGCCAATGTGCGTGGAAATTTATATTGCGTTGCTGATATGGCCGCATTTCTGCATCAGGGGGCGGCCTCGGGCGCCCTTGCCAACCGCCTGTTGCTGGTTGCCGAGCGCTATGCCGTCAATGCGGCTTTGCTGGTCGACAAGGTGTTTGGCCTGCGCGATGCGCGCAACTGGCAGAAAGATGCGCTTCAGACAGACCAGTATTTTGATGAGCAGGGTGTGGCATGGCGGAAACTGAATGTGGCTGGGCTGATTGAGCAGCCGGATTTTTTGCAAATAGGTATTTAGCGGTATCCATCCGCCGGAGAAAATGAACATGGCATTCAAGCTTAAATTACCGAATTTCAAGGCTAATAGTACAGTTTCTCAGGAGGTCGCAGATAAGCCCCTGCCGCTGATCGGCCATTTGCCGTTTGCCCGGCAGTTGCAGTTACTGGGCGGTGCCGTGGTGCTGTCTTTTCTGGTTGGGGTGATTGCGGTGGGTCTTGATTACCGCGCCACCTCGAACGGTACCCAATATCTGGAATTGTCCAGTGACCTGGGGATGCTGACGCAACGCCTGGCCAAGGATGCAGCAGCCAGCTTCTCCGGCGATACGGCCGCGTTCGAAGGGATGGAAAAGACCAGGGAAGAGTTCTCCACTATCCTGAACACACTGGATAAGGGCAAAGGTGGCTTGCCTGCCACAAGCGGCGCTGCACGCAAATCACTGAACGAACTTCTGGCACACTGGAGCCGCACGGAGGGCTCGCTCGATGAGCTGGTGAAAGGACGTCCCGTGCTGGTAACACTGGAGCGAGGTACGGAAATTCACGGTGATATGTTGAATTTGTCCAGCCAGATCGCGGATAACGCCGCGCCCGCCTATGCACAGAAGGCCGACCGGATGAGCCGCCTGGTTCAGCAGATCATCAATACCATGCAGATGGTGTTGATCACCGCTTCCACGGAAGATATTCCTGAAATGCAACCGAGGCTGCGTGAAGTGCGTAACCTGCTCAACGAAATGCCTCAGAGCGAGGCATCGGTGATGCTGCTCAAGGAGGATACCGCCAGTTACGAGTCACTGGTGGACTTCATTTCTGCCAACGTCAGTCTGGTGCTGAGCTCCCGCCTGGCAGGAAAGCATGTGCTGGACGAGAGTGAGCAGTTGCAGGCGGCATCGCAAACGCTGGTGAATAAATACAGTGAATCGAGTCACGGCAAATTCGCAGGTCTTGTGATGGCGGTATCGGCGATATTGTTGCTGGGGTTGCTGGGGTTGCTGTTCAAGGCTTATCTGACTGAGGCGCGCCATCGTGTTGCACTGGCGGAGGCCGCCAACAGGCAAACGCAAAAAGCGATTCTGCGCCTGATGGATGAATTGAGTGATCTGGCCGATGGTGACCTGACCGTGCGTGCGACGGTCACGGAAGAAATTACAGGTGCAGTTGCCGACTCGATCAATTACACCGCTGAGGAATTGCACAAACTGGTTACCCGTATTACCGAAGCATCGGAGCAGATGGGGATTGCGACAAGAGACTCGGAAGGGATGGCGCAACGCCTGCTGCTGGCCACACAGGAGCAGGTGAAAGAAATCAAGGATGCCGAGGAGTCGGTGCAGTTGATCGCCCGCTCAATCAGTGAGGTCGACATGGCAGCGACCCAGGCGGCGGAGGTGGGGCGACATACGCTGGTGGTGACTAATCAGGGCGCACTGGCGGTGCGCAACTCAATTGCCGGTATGGATGGTATTCGCGAACACATCCAGGAAACCTCCAAGCGCATCAAGCGACTCGGCGAGAGTTCGCAGGAGATTGGGGAAATTGTGGATCTTATCTCCGATATTACAGAGCAGACCAACGTGCTGGCATTGAACGCAGCGATTCAGGCCGCTTCCGCCGGAGAGGCGGGACGGGGGTTCTCGGTGGTTGCAGAAGAAGTGCAGCGGCTGGCGGAGCGCTCCGGCGAGGCGACCAAGCAGATTGGCGCGCTGGTTAAAACGATTCAGAGCGATACCCAGGACGCGGTGGCAGCCATGGAAATGAGTACGCTGGGTGTGGTGGAAGGTGCAAAGCTCTCTGAAGTTGCGGGCCAGTCACTGAAAGAAATTGAGCAGGTGTCGAACGAGCTGGCTGCGCTGATCAGCAGTATTTCGGTATCCACCCAGGTGCAAACCGAGATGGCGGGTGAAGTGGCCAGTGTGATGCAGGACATTATAGATATTTCCGAACAGACCACGGAGGGTACGCGCCTGACATCTGATTCCGCCGCGAGACTGACCAGTCTGGCAGCGGGCCTGAAGGATTCGGTAGCAGGCTTCAAACTCTGATAACGGCCAGCCATGCCTAACAAAACGTCATTCGACCTTGCATCACTTGCCGTGGTAAAGCCCGGCATGGATGAGGCGCTGAGCGTGGTGAGCGAGCGTCTTGCCAAATATCTGGCAGAACCTGGGCTTGGTGAATCTGCGCTGGAGGAAGTGCGCGCGGAGTTGCACCGCGTTGAGGGCGTGCTCAGGATGATCCGTCTGGATGGCGTGGCCGTATATTGTCTGGAAATAAGCCGCGTGCTGGATGAGTTAGCGGAAAATCCCGGTCTGGTTTCTCACCTGTACCGTACCGTTTTGCAAGGCGCCTTGAACGGCCTGACGGGTTATCTGGATGCGCTGATGCAAGGGGCGGATAACGCCGCGTTGCGTTTGTTTCCCAGATACGAAGCTATGCAACATCTGCGTGGCATGGAAATGTCATTCGAGCAGGATCTGTTTTTTCCCAATCTGGCTGTGCAGTTGCCCGAAAGTGTGTTGGGCATCGTTCAGCCGGCAGACACGACAGCGCAAATCAAGGCGGCGCGCAGCCAGTACCAGCGCGGCCTGATACTTCTATTGCAGAAAAATGACGTGGCAGGTGCCTTGCCTCTGATGCAACAGGCGCTCGATACGGTATTGAGTTGTATTCCCCGGGGTGACGGGCGCGTGTTCTGGTGGGTAGCCGGTGGTCTGCTCGATTGTGTGATGCCGGAGTCGCTGGATCTGAGCATGCGCAAACTGCTGGGGCGGATAGACAGGCAGATGCGTGTGGCTGCGGAAGTTGACGCGGGTGATGTCCAGCCGGTGCTCAATGAGATGCTCTACCTGATTGGACGGAGCAGTGCTGTCAGTGACCGTGTGGAACAGATCAGGCGGCAATACGCCCTTGAGCAGTACTATCCCGTTGCGCCCAGCTCAGCCGAGGAAAAGCAGTCCTATGAGGAACTGCGCGATCAGATGCAGCAGGCTGAGGATAACTGGGAGCAGTGTGTCGCGGGTGACAAGGCCGCGTGTATTAAATTTGTCGAGTATATAGAAAAAATTGCGCAGAAAAGCGACAGGCTGGAGCGCAAGCCGCCCCACTACCTGACCAAAAAAATCGACGCCTTGTCAGCGTACCTGCGCGAACCGGAATATGCGCGCCTGATCGGTGAAGATGTGGCGATGGCGTTGATGCTATGGCATAGCGGCATGGCGCAATATGAAACCATAGACACGCGTTTTCAGGAGCAGGCTCGCATCTTGTCCGATCAGATCGATGCGGCAATGAGTCAGAAGCCTGAGGATGCACAACGCATCGCAAAACTGATCAGTCTTTATGGGCAGACCGAACAGGGCGCTGTCACGTCATCACTGGCCAATGAAATGCTGGCGAATCTGCAACTCGTCGAGCAGGGCTTGAGCGCGTTCTTTGACGATGCGGCGAAACGGGATGAACTGATCAGTTTGCAGCGCTTGTTGGTGCAAATTCACGGCGGCTTGCATATTCTGTCTCTGAAACAGGCCGAGCAATTGCTGCTTGAAATTCTGACCATGGTGCGGAGTTTTGCGGACGGGGGGGACGCACCCAAGCCCTCTGAGACGCTGGTTTTGGCAGGTGCGGTGAGTGCGCTGTACGATTATCTGCAACACCTTGCGAACGGACAAAAGGAGGATACGACGGCCATGCGCACTGCATTGGCTGAGCTGTCCCGATTACGTGAGCTATCCACGCCGCCCGTAGCTGCACCCGTCACGCAAGTCCCGCCACTACCGCTCGCAATACCAGCGAAACCTCCGGCGCCAAAAATGCAGCGCCCGCCAGGGGACGATGCAGAGTTGCTTGAAATATTTCTTGAAGAAGCGAACGAAGTGTTGGGCATCATGCGTGACAACGTTGAGATCAGTCAGTTGCATCCTGAAAATCTGGAACCGTTGACAACGATACGCCGCGGCTTTCATACCTTGAAGGGCAGCGGGCGTATGGTGGGCTTGCTTGATCTGGGTGAAGTGGCCTGGGCGGCTGAACGTGCCATGCAGAAATGCCTGCAAGACAGAAAGCCGGCCAACCCGGCTTTACTGCGTTTCATTACGGATGCCGTACAGGCTTTTTTCGGCTGGATAGCAGACCTTGAAAAACAAGGTTGCGTCAGCATCGAGGCGGGTGATCTGATTGAGCGCGCGCGGCAAATTGAAAATGGCATCAACGCGCCAGTTGAGCCGGTCGCAGAGCAGCGTGCTGAAAAGATAGCTGCCGGGCCGGACTTTGCCGAGCCGGAGTCGGTGGTGATAGGCGGGATCGCACTTTCACCTACGTTGTTCAAAATTGCCAGCGAAGAAGCCAGTCAGAATGTGCTTGCATTGCACCATCACCTGAATGCGCTGCTGGCGAACCAGCCGCCGCAGATAGCCTACGATTTTATGCGCGCAGCTCATACACTTGCCGGAATCTGCCGCAGTCTGGGCTTCATGTCTGTCGTGGAGTTATCCGCAGCGGTTGAAGGCTGGCTGCAAGCCCATATTGACTGGACGGCGGAGATACGTGCTGAACAGTTGCACATGCTGGAGGAGGCGATCGCGGCGCTCGATGAGATGGTGCAGAGTATTTGCGCCAAAAAAATGCCGCAGGAACGCGATGACCTTGTCCAGCGGGTACTGGCCGACAAGGAAAGTGTAATCAGTGAGAATGAAAAGCGGGCAGAGCTTGCCGGGATGGATGAAGAAGTTGCGCCTGCGCAAGCGGGCGAGGTATCACCCGATGCCGAAACATCACAGCCTGACCAGCTTCTGACAGAAACACCGGACAGTCAGCCTGAGCCGCAGGTATTCCCGCAAGAGGACGAGGAGCTCAACGAATCACTGCAAGCGTTTCGCGCTGATGAGCCACTCCGGGCCAAGCCCTTGCAGGCGCGTGAGCAGCAGGCGATTCTGCACGATGAGGTGGATGAGCAGTTGCTGCCGGTGTTTCTGGAAGAGGCGGATGATCTGTTACCCAGGATAGGCGATTGTTTGCGTGTTTTGCGCCAGGCGCCTGACGGTGAACTGCAATTATTGAACCGTTTGCTGCATACCCTCAAGGGCAGTGCGCGCATGACGGGCGCCATGCGCATAGGTGAAATCGCCCACGAAATGGAAAGTCGCTTGCTGGAAGATGAGCTGACGGGTGAAGTCTGTGATGCGCTGGAAGGCGATCTGGATCTGATTAACGTGCTGCTGGAAGGGCTGCGCAGCGGTAAAGTCCAGACGGGTGTTGAGTCAGAGGAGGTTGAGGAATCCGCTGAGCCGGTCGGCGCTGAACGTGTGGCGCATGCCAGTATGCTGCGTGTACGTTCGGATGTGGTTGACCGTCTGGTTAACCAGGCTGGTGAAATCAGCGTGGCGCGTTCGCGCATGGAAACCGAGCTGCGTGCCTTCAAGGAAGGTTTGCTGGAATTGACCGGCAGCGTGGCGCGGTTGCGCAAACAGCTGCGCGAGGTGGAAATTCAGGCGGAGAGCCAGATTCAGGCACGTGTCTCCCTGGCTACTGAAAGCAACGAACAATTCGACCCGCTGGAGTTTGACCGTTATACGCGGTTGCAGGAGCTGACACGCTTCATGAACGAGAGTGTGCATGACGTGCAGACGGTTCAGCAGTCGCTGCTGAAGAATATCGATGAAACCAGCTCGGCCATCTTTGCGCAGGCGCGCCTGAACCGCGATATGCAGCAAAACCTGATGAGCGTGCGCATGGTGCCGTTCGGCAGCATGAGCGAGAGGCTGTATCGTCTGGTGCGGCAAACCGCCAAGGAATTGAACAAGCGCGCCAATCTGGAACTGACCGGTACCGGTGTGGAGCTCGATCGCAGTGTGCTGGAAAAAATGACCGCACCTTTTGAACACCTGTTGCGCAATGCAATTGCACATGGCCTGGAAGATGAACATCTGCGAATTGCCAGCGGTAAAGATGCCATCGGTGAAGTGCGTCTTTCCTTGCGTCAGGAAAGCAATGAAGTCGTGTTTGAGTTCAGCGATGACGGCATAGGCTTGAATTTCTCTGCGTTGCGTGCAGAGGCCGTCAAAAAAGGTTTGCTGGATGAGACGGACGACACCATCAGCGATGATCAGTTGGCACAGCTGATTTTCACTTCGGGTATTTCAACGGCGAGCGAGGTGACGGAAGTGGCGGGGCGCGGCATCGGCATGGATGTGGTGCGCAGTGAAATCACGGCACTGGGCGGACGGATCGATGTCAGCTCCCGCTCGGGGCAGGGCACCCGCTTCACCATCCATTTGCCGCTTACGCTGGCTGTGACACAGGTGCTGATGGTGCGTGCAGGCGAGGATATCTACGCTATTCCCTCGACCATGGTGGAACAGGTGCGTCAGGTGAAACCGGATGTATTGAAAACTTTGTACATTGAGCAAAAAGTGGTATGGGAGGGCAACACATACCCGTTCAATTATTTGCCGACGCTGCTCGGGGATGATGAGTTCGCACCTTCCGTTCAGCCTCATAATGCCTTGTTGTTGCTGCGCAGCGGTAACCAGCGTATCGCCTTGCATGTTGATGAATTGCGAGGCAACAGGGAGGCGGTGGTGAAGAACATCGGTCCTCAGCTGGCACGGCTGCCGGGTATTGCCGGTGCGACTGTATTGGGTAATGGTGCGGTGGTGCTGATTCTGAATCCTGTTCAAATGACGCAACGCATTGCCTCGCGCCACACACGCAAGGCGGAAACGGTCGTGCCGAAAGCTCAGCCGCTGATCATGGTGGTGGATGATTCGCTGACCGTGCGCAAGATCACCTCGCGTTTACTGATGCGCGCCGGATATCAGGTGGTGACAGCCAAGGATGGGATCGATGCGCTGGAGCAACTCAATGAAATCACGCCATCCGTGATGCTGCTTGATATTGAAATGCCGCGCATGGATGGTTTTGAATTGACAAAGCTGATGCGCCGCGATGAAAAGACCAAAAATCTGCCCATCATCATGATCACCTCGCGTACCGCAGACAAGCATCGCGATTTCGCGATGCAGCTCGGTGTCAATGGCTACCTTGGCAAGCCATACCAGGAAGAAGCGTTGCTCGAACAGATTGCCGGATTGTTGCCGGTGACGGCCTGACAGCCCTGGGTTTGTGGCGGCTAACGGATCAAAAACCTCATTACACCCACACAAGTCACGAAACACGCTGCATTAAGCAGGGGAAATCCCGCCGGGTGATGGCGAAAACCATTGCATGCATTTGAATCTGTTTGCGAGTTGATGTTCACCGAACAGCATCCCTGCTAAATCCGACTCGTGTGCAACTGCTTTTTCCAGGATCAATTCTTTACATCGCCGAATATCAAAAAATATGCATCGTCTCGCATAGGCCAAAATACATAGGCCGTTTGGCATATTGACCGTCACCATGCGGGCCGCTACGGTGCCATCCAGTGCAGGGTGAATCAGCCTCTCTCCCGTTAGTCTGAAATTAAGCAGCAAAATGGTTAAAAAGGGGATCGCCCACCCGTTATTCTGCTTCATGCCGTGGACTATCTCCCGGCGACTTCAGTCACCAGTAAACAGTGTTTGTCATAGCTCGTCCACCGCAAGGGAGAATGAAAAATGAAAAGCTCGAATATAAAAATATTGTTGTTGATGCGGGGCAACGCAGGCATTGAGGTCGCCGGGCTAAAAGCAGCCTTGCGCAAAATATTGGGTAACGCGGCAGCGGCCTACCCCGGATTAAACAGCGGCGATGAATTCGATGCCGACACCGAGACCGCGTTGCGGGCCTGGCAGGCCAGTGTGGGACTGGTGGCGGACGGCATTGCAGGTCCTCGCTGCCTGTCCGCGCTGGGAATTTCGCCGCCCGCGAAGCTGGATATTGAGGTGGACACCGCCACGGTGAGCCGTCTGTTTCCCTACACGCGAACATCCAGCATCGCCAGAAATCTGCCTTACGTGACGGCAGCACTGGCGGCCTTCGGCCTGACCGATGTGAACATGATCTGTACAGCGCTGGGCACGATACGCGCCGAGACCGAGGGCTTCGTGCCCATTTCCGAATTGCCTTCCCACTTCAACACGCTGCCCGGACAAGCGGCCTTCAGCGCCTATGAATACAAGCTGGGCAACAAAAATCCGGGCGATGGGGCGCGTTATCGCGGACGGGGCTTCGTGCAGTTGACCGGGCGCGACAATTACAAAAAATTTGGCGAGGTGCTCGACATACCATTGGCCGACAACCCGGATAGCGCCTGTGCGCCGGAAGTCGCCGCCTGCCTGCTGGCCGCCTATCTCGATGCAAACAGGGCAAAACTGGACACGGCGCTTGCGAAGAACGACCTGAAGGCTGCGCGCAAAATCGTCAATGGCGGCAGCCACGGCCTGGAGCGTTTTTCCGAAACATACCTCAAGGCGCAACAGGCGTGGGCCGCGAAACCACTGGCAGCTGCCGCGCGTGCGGCAGCTCCTGTCGCGGCGCGTCGGGCCGCGCTCAATGTGACGAGCGATCCTGCGGATTTGCGCGACGAATTGTATATGCCGCCGCCAAATTCGCTGCCGAAGATGTACCCTTCTGACGGCGACATCAAGCCTTTCATAGGCGTCTATACCAAGGCCGGACTCATTCTGGATCAGGGGCAGGAGGGAGCTTGCACCGGGTTTGGCCTGGCCTGCGTCATCAACTACCTGCGCTGGAAAACCGCCGGAATGCCTGCCAAACTCGAGTCAGTCAGCCCGCGCATGTTGTACCATTTCGCCCGCCGCTTCGACGAATATGAGGGTGAAGACTACAGCGGGTCAAGCTGCCGGGGTGCACTCAAGGGCTGGTATCACAATGGAGTCTGCCTCAAATCGATGTGGACGTACGAGGCGGGAAGCGAAACCCTTCCCAGGTCGGGCTGGGATATTGATGCCATCGAACAAACACTGGGTGTGTATTACCGGATCGAGCTTCAGACGATCACCGACTTGCAGGCAGCCATTCTGGAAGTCGGCGCGATTTACGTCTCGGCCTATACCCATAATGGTTGGGATACCGTGAAAACCAGTGCCAAAGCCCCCTCATGCCACGCCGATCTGCCGGTGATCGCCTATGACGGCAAGCCTTCACGCAGCGGCGGCCATTCCTTCGCGCTGGTGGGTTTCAACCGCACAGGTTTCATCTTGCAAAATTCATGGGGCAACGGCTGGGGCGCAGGGGGTTTTGCCGTAATCAGCTACGCGGACTGGCTGGCGCACGCCATGGATGCATGGGTCGCAGCACTCGGCGTACCGGGGGTGGTCTCGGGCCGCTTTGTGGCCGGTGGCGGAATGCCGTCCGGCACTGCTGCTGCCGCCGCCCATGCCAACTGGTGGGACGAGGAGACGGCCTACCAGCACAGCATCGTGCTTGGCAACAACGGCCGCGTCAATCACTTCGACAAGCTGGACGGGGTGACTCGCACCTTGCAAAACCAGGCGTGCGTGATGCCGGATGCCTGGTTCAGGCAGAACCCGCAGCAGAAAATAAAACGGCTGGTGATCTACGCGCACGGCGGTCTCAACAGTGAGGCGTCCGCAATCGGGCGCGCCCAGGCGATGGGGCGGTATTTTCTGGGGAACGGCTGTTACCCGCTGTTTCTGGTGTGGAAGAGCGGCCTGCTCGAATCCATAAGTGATGTCCTGGCGGATAAATTCGATGCCGGTGCGGCAGGCAAAGCCGGTGGCATTCGCGACTGGCTGAACGACAAGGTCAGTGATCCTGTCGTCGAAAAAACCATCGGCCGCCCGTTCGCACGCCCCCTGTGGACCGAGATGAAGGAAAACGCCGAACTGGCGGCGGAAAGCGGGCACGGTGGCGACCTGCTGACCGATGCGCTGCACGCGCTGGCGGACAGCTGGAATGATAATTTCGAAATCCACCTGATCGGCCATTCTGCCGGTTCCATCATTCTGGGCCGTCTGCTGGATAATCTGGAGCAGAAAGACCTGGCTTCGCATGTCAGGACCGTCAACCTGTACGCCCCTGCCTGCACCGTGTCCTTCGCTAACCGCTATTACGCCCCGCATAAAGAGATCATGAACAGTCTTTATCTGGACATCCTGGCAGACAAGCAAGAGCAGGACGACAACGTGGCCTATATCTACCAGAAATCCCTGCTTTATTTTGTTTCCAACGCGCTGGAATCCGACGCGCGCATGCCCATACTGGGATTGGCAAATGTCTATGATCCGGACTTTGACGGCTGGGACGGTTCATCAAGCACCAGTGAGGCGCTCACCAATTGGCGCAACGCGGTGAAAATCAGCCGGCTGGAACAGCGCGTGAAAATTCACGATGAAGATAAATTCATCACCAGGAGAGGCGACGGCGTTCAGCAGAAGGCCGACAGCCCGTCGCACGGCGGCTTCGACAACAATGTTGAAATCATCGGCAAAACACTGGAGCGGATCACCGGCGCGCCACTGATTTTGCCGGTCGACGATCTGGTCGGGTTCTAGCTAGAAGGGGCCGGCATCACAATCCGGCGGAGCTGCGAACGGTAGGGGCATGCCGCGGTTGCATGACCTGTCCAGTCAGTTACGGTGCGACAACAACAAATATGTTAATGCCATTCGATAAAATTGACGATCGTGGTGTCAATGTCGAATTGTGAAGGATCGCGTAGCCAGCTACAATGCCGACATGTCTAATTTCAATCTTACCAACCACTTCCTGATTGCCATGCCCGCCATGCAAGAGGGGTTTTTTGCCGGCACGCTGACCTACATCTGCGAGCACGACGAGAACGGCGCGTTAGGGCTGGTGGTGAACCGCCCGATCAGTCTGACGATGGCTGAAATGTTCAGCCAGATCAACATCCCGCTGCTCCAGCCAGCCCTTGGAAAAATGCCGGTGCACGTGGGCGGGCCTGTACAAGTCGAGCGCGGTTTCGTGTTGCACGACACCGGAAGGGATTGGCAATCCACGCTGCGCATCAATGACCATCTGGCGCTGACCACATCCAAGGATATACTCGAGGCGCTGGGTGAAGGAAAAGGACCAGAAAATTTTCTGGTAACCCTGGGTTATTCCGGATGGGAACAAGGCCAGCTGGAGCATGAAATCAACGAAAATACCTGGCTGACAGTACCTGCCACTGAACATATCCTGTTCGGGCTGCCCGCTGAAGAACGGCTGGCGGCGGCGATGGCGTTGCTCGGTGTAAATTACTCGATGCTGGTAGAGGATGCCGGACATGCCTGAAAAGGCAGGATCGGGAATCGAGGATACAGGATTGAGTGGTGTCGCTGCGCAGCAGCTTTCTGTTTCCGAATCTCATTCGACGACTTTGGATTCCCGCTCCGCGCTCCCGAATCCTGAATCCCGAATCCTCAATCCTGTCGTTGGCACCTTGCTCGCATTCGATTTTGGCACCCAGCGTATCGGTGTTGCAGTCGGCAACACTTTTTCTGCCAGTTCAGAGCCCCTGACCACCATTTCCGAAGAAAAAAACGATATCCGCTTCGCGGCAATCGCAGCGCTCGTGAAAGAATGGCAACCCTG
>DFWZ01000047.1:326-71845 GCA_002381565.1 Gallionella sp. UBA4121 | reverse complement strand
CTGACCACGATACTGGTGGATGAGCGCTATACTTCGCTCATCGCCAGCAGCCAGCTGAACAAGGAAGGCATCAGAGGCCGTGCGCAGAAGAGCCTGCTTGACCAATATGCCGCACAACAAATCTTACAGGCCTACCTTGACGAGCCCGCAGCCTGTGTAATTGTAAATGCCGACAGAGGTGTACAGGGAGCCTCCATGAATTCAGAATTTCGGGATGAAGCGCAAGGAACCGCGCAGCAAATGACGAGACATATCACAAAGATAGGCGAGGAATGAGCGAGCATGCGACACCGCGATTCGCCCGCAAAATGAATTTTGGAGGTTCACTATATGAAAAATCCGCAACTCAATAAGCACGGCGAGCTCCAGCATCTGCTGACCACGGAAGGTTTGCCGGTGCACATCATGCGCGACATTCTCGATCGTGCCGCCTCCTTTCTGGATGTCGCCGAAGGGCGCGAGATCAAGAAAGTGCCGCTGCTGCACGGCAAGTCGGTGTTCAATATTTTTTTCGAAAACAGCACGCGCACGCGCACCACGTTTGAAATCGCCGCTAAACGGCTGTCGGCGGATGTGGTCAATCTGAACATCGGCTCGTCCTCCACCAGCAAGGGTGAAACACTGCTCGACACCGTGGATAACCTGTGTGCGATGCATGCGGACATGTTCGTGGTGCGCCATTCACAAAGCGGCGCGGCGCATCTGATTGCGCGGCATGTCGCCCCCGAAATACATGTGATCAACGCAGGGGACGGCCGGCATGCGCACCCCACACAGGCGTTGCTGGACATGTTCACCATCCGCCATTACAAGAAGGAATTTCACAATCTGCGCGTAGCCCTGGTCGGCGATGTGCTGCATTCGCGCGTCGCGCGTTCACAGATACACGCGCTGACCACGCTGGGTGTGCCGGAGGTGCGTGTCATCGCGCCAAAGACGCTGCTGCCGACCATGGTCGAAAATCTCGGCGTGCAGGTTTACCACGATATGGCGAAGGGTCTGAAGGATGTGGATGTGGTGCTGATGTTGCGCCTGCAGAATGAGCGCATGCAGGGCGCCCTGCTCCCTTCCGGGCAGGAGTACTTCAAAAATTACGGGCTGACCGAAGAAAAGCTGGCCTATGCCAGGACGGACGCGATCGTGATGCATCCGGGACCGATGAATCGCGGCATTGAAATCGACTCACGCGTGGCTGACGGCGCGCAATCTGTCATCCTGTCGCAGGTGACATTCGGCATCGCGGTGCGCATGGCAGTGATGAGCATACTGGCAGGAAATATCCAATGAACATACACATCAAGAACGGTCGCCTGATCGACCCGAGAAACAACATCGACGCACAGCTGGACGTGTATATCGCCAACAAATGCATCGCAGCGATAGGCCATGCGCCTGAGGGATTCGTGGCAGGTCAGGTGATCGACGCTGCCGGCCTGATCGTGGCACCCGGTCTGATAGACCTTGCGGCGCGGTTAAGAGAGCCGGGCTATGAATACATGGCCACGCTGGAATCGGAAATGGATGCCGCTGTGGCCGGCGGTATTACCAGTCTTGCCTGTCCGCCTGACACCGAGCCGCCGCTGGATGAACCGGGGCTGGTGGAAATGCTCAAGCATCGCGCCCGAAACCTGAATCTGGCACGGCTGTATCCGGTTGCCGCATTGACTACCGCGCTCAAAGGCTGCGAGTTGACCGAAATGGCCGAGCTGGTGGATGCCGGATGTGTCGCGTTCAGTCAGGCCGATGCGCCGCTCACCGATACGCGCGTGCTGTTTCGCGCGATGCAATATGCCGCCACGTTCGGTTATTCAGTATGGCTGCGCCCGCAGGACAGTTTTCTGGCCCGGGATGGCGTCGCACATGACGGCGAGGTCGCAACGCGTTGCGGCCTGCCTGCCATTCCGGTGTGCGCCGAAACCATCGCGCTGGCGACAATGTTGTCTCTGGCGCGCGAAACCGGTGTGAAATTGCACATCTGCCGTTTGTCGAGTGCGGCGGGTGTGGAAATGATACGTACGGCACGGCAGCAGGGACTTGAGGTTACCTGCGATGTGTCGATCAACCACGTGCATTTGTCCGAAATGGACATCGGTTTCTTCGACCCGAATTGCCGCCTGACCCCGCCGCTGCGCAGCCTGCGCGACCGGGCAGCGCTTCGCGCCGGATTGCTGGACGGCACCATAGATGCGATCTGTACCAACCACGCGCCGGTGGATGAAGACGCGAAGCAATTGCCATTCGCCGAAGCGGAATCGGGTGCAACCGGGCTGGAATTGCTGCTGCCGCTGGTGTTGAAATGGGCGCAGCAGGAAAAACTCACCTTGTCCGATGCATTAGCGCGTACTACGCTGCGACCCGCGCAGATACTGGGGCTGGATGCAGGTCACCTGAGTGTCGGTGCGGCGGCCGATGTGTGCATATTCGACCCGGAAACATTCTGGCGTGTGGAGCCTGCCGCATTGAAGAGCCAGGGCAAAAATACGCCGTTCACGGGACAGGAAGTGCAAGGTCGTGTCCGCTACACTTTGGTTGACGGCAAGATCGTGTACCAAAGCCAGGATTCAGGAATGCGATCATGAGTGAAATAAATCCAGACCCGCAGGCTGTTATGGTTGACTTGCAGAACAGCCTGACGGATGCCGAGCGGGCCGATTTCGAAAAGCAGTTGAGCGAAAAAAATCTTCAGCTGGCGAGTTGTTCAGATGCCGACCCGATGGCGCGAGTCAGGCTGCAGCTGGATATCGCCGAAATCCTGATCTGGCTGGAGCGCAAGGGTGAAGCCTGGAGTCTGGCGCGCACGGCTTTTGATGCGGCCATGCAACATGAGGAATGGCAGGACGCAGTGGAAGCGTGCAATGTGCTCTACCAGACAGGTCAAGTCGGCTCGATTCCCGCGCTGGGCATGGGCGTCTGGCTTGCGGTGACTTTTCCGGTTGCGCATGAACTCACTTTTGCCATGCTGGACCATGTGGTCACTGAAACGCCCGGTCATGCGGATGGTGCGGCGCTCGCCGCCGTCACGACGCGCTATGTGATAGACCTGCGCGCTGACGATGCGGCGCATCAGGACTGGAGCCTGTTGGCCAACGACCTCATCGCTCGCGTAGCCTTACGCCACAGCAACGTACAGAGTCAGCAGGCGCTCGATGCGTGGATGGACAAGCTGGGTTTGCGCGACCCGCAGGTATTTCTGCCGCGTCTGGGTCTTGTGGTGAATGCCATCGTCGGCGACTCATGGTGGTTTGACCGCAACGAGCTGCGAGATAAATTGCCTGATTAGCAGCTCATCTGGCCGGTGCGGCCCGCCAGCCCGGGAGGCCAGTCGATGAAACGACGGTGGCAGGCGAAACTTTATTTCTTTAGCTGAGTTAGCGGCAAAAATGAAGCTATTTTATCTTCAGAGAAATGGCGAACAACAATGTACTGGCTACGTAAAAGGGCGAGTGTGTCGTTTACAGTACAGTTGCCAATTCGAAGCCAAATTATTTTCGGGGGTGCGCCGAACATAATACTTCGCTCGTAGAAATCGGTGTCCTTAGATACAAGCAAAAACCCATGTTCCGCTGCATAGTTCCAGATATTCCGGTCACTTGCACCTAAAAGTCCTGTTTCCCGCACATGAGTTGAGTCGGGATAGATGTCAGCTAACGCCGTCACCAGCCTGAAGGAAAGGTTCTCATCGAAGAGAAGTTTCATACAGAGAATAGTCTTTGTTCCCGCTGTGCTGCAAAGGCCAGCGTTGCCAAAATATCCTCGTGCGAGAGATCAGGAAAGTCTGCAAGTATTTCATGTTCTGACATGCCGCTGGCCATGTACTCAAGAATATCTGAGACAGTGATGCGCGTACCAGAAACGATGGGCTTTCCGCTGCGGATATCAGGGCTGATCGTGATCCGGTCTAAAAGCTGAGGCATTCCAGGCTCCGTAAAAACAGAAAGAATGTCGAAGTATAGGCGCAGCCTCACGCATAAGCAAACCAGCAAATTCCCACGGATTTACGGGGGCAGTCGCGTAAATATCAGCTGCGAACTATCTTCGGCGGGGGCCTGATGCCAATATCGTCCTCTCGATCAGCCTGTAGCCGTTTCGTAGTAAAATGCGACGGTCAGTTCCATCACTAAACTCTTTCAGCCCGCTCATGAACCCACTACTCGACTTCACCGGTCTACCGCGCTTCGCCCAGATCCAACCCGAACATGTCGCACCCGCGATCGAGAAGCTGCTTGGCGAGTGCCGCGAGCTGATCCGGTATCTGCTCGCCGAGAAAAAAGCGCCCACATGGAATAATTTTGTCGCCCCGCTGGAAGATGCGCATGAGCGCCTGTCCCGCGCCTGGGGACCGGTAGGCCACCTGAATGCGGTGATGAATTCGCCCGAATTGCGCGAGGCCTACAACACCACGCTGCCGGTGATCACCCAGTATTACGCCGAACTCGGGCAGAACCTTGCGCTGTTCGACAAGTTCCGCGCCTTGCGCAACAGCCCGGAATTCGACACCTTGAGCGCTACGCGCAAAAAAATCATCGAGAATGAGTTGCGCGATTTTCGTCTCGGTGGCGCGGAATTGCCTGAAGACAAGAAGGCGCGTTATCTGGAAATCCAGGAGCGTCAATCCGAGCTGTCGTCGCGTTTTTCCGACAACCTGCTCGATGCCACCAACGACTTCACGCTGGTCATCGAGAATAAAAGCGACTTGAGCGGTTTGCCGGAAGATGCGTTGCAGACTGCCAGGGAAGCGGCCGCAGCAGCAAGTAAACCTGGCTGGCTGTTCACGCTGAAAGCGCCGTCTTATATGCCGGTGATGCAGTTTGCCGATAACCGCGAACTGCGCGAAAAAATGTACCGTGCCTATGCGACGCGCGCTTCCGAGTTCGGCAAACCCGAGTGGGATAATTCGGCGCTGATGGATGAGATCGTGCAACTGCGCGGCGAAGAGGCGCGATTGCTGGGTTTTGCCAACTATGGCGAGCTGTCGCTGGCCGCCAAGATGGCGGAAACGCCGCAGCAGGTAGCGGACTTCATGCGCGAGCTGGCACAGCGCGCGCGCCCTTTCGCTGAAAAAGACCTGGCCGAGCTGCGCGAATTTGCGAACAAGGAACTCGGACTCAGTGAGCTGCATTCCTGGGATGTGACCTATGTCAGCGAGAAGCTGCGCGAGCAGCGCTATGCCTTTTCCGAGCAGGAAGTGAAGGAATATTTCCCGGAAGACGCCGTGCTGGCCGGCCTGTTCAGTCTGGTTGAAACGCTGTATGACCTGCACATCGTCGCGTCCACAGCACCGGTGTGGCACGAGAGCGTGCGCTTTTTCGACATTCGCGACGCGCAAGGCGCGCTTGTCGGACAGTTCTATTTCGACCTGTATGCCAGAGCCAGCAAGCGCGGCGGCGCCTGGATGGACGACGTGATCACGCGCCGTCGCGTGGATGCGCTGATCCAGACGCCCGTTGCCTACATGAATTGCAATTTTGCGGCGCCCGTTGGCGGCAAACCTGCGGTGTTCACCCACGACGATGTGATCACTTTGTTCCACGAGTTCGGCCACGGCCTGCATCATCTGCTGACTGAAGTGGAAGATCTGGGTGTGTCCGGCATCAACGGCGTGGAGTGGGATGCGGTCGAGCTGCCCAGTCAGTTCATGGAAAACTACTGCTGGGAATGGGATGTACTGTGCGGGATGACGCGTCATGTCAATACAGGTGAGCCGTTGCCCCGCGCACTGTTCGACAAGATGCTCGCCGCGAAGAACTTCCAGAGCGGCTTGCAAACCTTGCGCCAGATCGAGTTTGCCTTGTTCGACATGCTGATGCACAGCGACTTCGATGCAGGCGGCGGCAAGACCATACTGCAACTGCTCGACGAAGTGCGCGCCGAGGTGGCGGTGCTGATCCCGCCGGAATATAACCGTTTCCCGCACAGCTTCTCGCATATCTTCGCGGGCGGCTATGGCGCGGGCTATTACAGCTACAAATGGGCGGAAGTGTTGTCCGCCGATGCGTACAGCCTGTTCGAGGAGCAGGGCGTGCTCAATCCGGATGTCGGCGCGCGTTTCCGGGCAGAGATACTGGCAGTCGGCGGTTCACGCGGCGCGATGCAGTCGTTTGCCGCGTTCCGTGGCCGCGAACCCAGTATCGATGCGTTGTTGCGTCATAGCGGATTAACCGAAGGCATCTGATGAAGCTGGCGACCTGGAACGTCAATTCGTTGAAAGTGCGGCTGCCGCAGGTGCTGGACTGGCTGGCCGCCAATCCGATCGAGGTTTTGTGCTTGCAGGAAACCAAGCAGCAGGATGCCGATTTTCCTGAAGATGAATTGCAGGCGGCGGGCTATCACAGTGTTTTCATCGGGCAGAGAACCTACAACGGCGTGGCGATCCTGAGCCGCGAGCCGGCTTCCGATGTGCAGACCGGCATCCCCGGTTTTGAGGATGAACAAAAACGCGTCATCGCCGCTACCTTTGGCGACCTGCGCGTCGTGTGTGTCTACATACCCAACGGCCAGAGCATCGATTCCGACAAATATCAGTACAAACTGGGCTGGCTCAGGGCGCTGCACGACTGGCTGAAACAGGAGTTGGTGCGCTATCCGAAACTGGTGCTGCTGGGCGACTATAACATCGCGCCGGAAGATCGTGACGTTCATGACCCGGCCGCCTGGGTGGGCAACGTGCTGGTCAGCGAACCTGAACGCGATGCTTTTCGGGCACTTCAGGCGCTGGGACTGAAAGACAGTTACCGGCTGTTCGAACAGCCTGAAAAAACCTTCAGCTGGTGGGATTACCGCATGATGGCGTATCGGCGCAACATGGGGATGCGCATCGACCACATCCTGATCAGCGAAGCGCTGGTGCCTCAGTGCAAAAGCTGCGTGATAGACAAGGCGCCGCGCAAGCTCGAGCGGCCGTCCGATCACACGCCGGTGGTGGTGGAGCTGTAAACCTAAAAACAACTTTTTATCCACGAAAAACACGAAAATATTCAACAGGATAATGATTTTTATCAGGCCGTCAGATCAGATGGGTGGGTCTAGGCTTATGTTATGCCTTTGATTCTGTTCGAGCCTTTGCGAGTATCCGCTGTGCGGATTGTCTGCTTAACCCATTTCGTGTCTTTCGTGGACATCTGTTGTTACAGGGTTAACCGTTCGCGCCGAACATCATGCGACGGGCGACAAATTTCTTGGCGAACGGCAGGCAATCCAGCGCGGTCAACGTGGCGGCGCGGGCTGCGCTCACCAGCGGCAGGTCGTTGGAGAACAGGCGCACCAGTCCGTCGGTGAAACGGATGCCCGCCTCGCGATCGGTGCGACGTTCGCTGCGGTAGCCGGCGAGCATCACTTCCGTGCCAAGCGCTTCCGGTGCCGCATCCAGTATTTGTTGCGCCAGTTCCCACGCGTCGCGCAGCCCCATGTTGAAACCTTGCCCTGCCACCGGGTGCATGGTTTGCGCGGCATTGCCTATCAATACTACGTGCGGCATCGGGGCTTGTTGCGGGGCTTTTTTTAGTCCCAGCGGGAAACAGCTGCGACGGCCGACAGTCAGGAATGCGCCGACCCGGTCGCCGAAGTGCTGATGCAACTCTTCCAGAAACCGTGCGTCGTCCCAGGCCAGCATTTTCTCAGCGTGTTGATGCGGTGCAGTCCAGACCAGCTCATAACCGTCCCTGAAAGGCAGCAGTGCCACCGGTCCCTGCGGGGTAAAACGCTCGAACGCGGTGCAGGCTCGCGGGGCTGCGCAGGTAACATGGGTGATCAGCGCGCTTTGTCCGTAGTCACGCACCTCGGGAGGATGCAGTTCGGCCAGTAATTTGCCGCCATCGGCGACCACCGCGAGGCGGGCATGCAGGGTGTGCTCAGTGCCATCATGCTGATAGCTGATGGCGGCGTTATCGGTTTCACCCGCAAGGTGCGTGACGCTTGCGCCAAATATGGTTTCTACCGTGCCCTGTTGCAGTTCGCAGCTCAGGGCGTCTTGCAGCGCGGGGTAGGGCAGCACGTAGCCCAATTCCGGCACACCAAGCTCTTCGGAGCGCAGAACCGTGCGCCCGAAGCTTTGTTTCTGCGAAATATGGATGGTGCGTATCGCCGATACCTCGCGCAGCTTGTTCCATACACCCAGGCGTTCGAGCAACAGACGGCTGCCCAAAGACAGCGCGAGTGCGCGGGCATCGGTGCTGGTGGATGTACGGGCTTCGAGCAGGCAGACTTTCAGCCGGCTGTCTTTCAATGCCAGCGCCAGCGCGGCGCCTACCGGGCCGCCGCCGATGATGACGATGTCATAGTTGGAATCATTCATGTCGCATGACCTCCTCAATCTCATTAACGGTTTTCGGAGCCGCGTCAGTCAGCACTTCATTGCCCGTATCCGTGATGACCACGTCGTCCTCGATGCGTATGCCGATGTTCCACAAGGCCATCGGTACGTCGTCGGCGGGGCGGATATAACAGCCGGGTTCGACGGTCAGCACCATGCCGGGTTGCAGCGCCCGCCATTGATCGCCCGTCTTGTAATCGCCGACATCATGCACATCCAGCCCCAGCCAATGGCCGGTGCGATGCATGTAATATTTTTTGTAGCTCTCGTCCTCCAGTACGCCATCAACCGTGCCGTGACACAGCTTCAGGTCGATGAAGCCCTGCGCCAGTATCCGCAAAGCGGCGTGGTGCGGTGCTTCCCAGTTGTTGCCGGGCAGGGCCGCAGCGATTGCGGCAGCCTGCGCGGCCAGCACGATTTCGTATACGTCCTTTTGCGCGCCCAGGAAACGGCCATTCACAGGATAGGTGCGGGTGATGTCGGAGGCATAGCCGCCGAGTTCGCAGCCCGCGTCGATCAGCAGCAGATCGCCGTCGTGAAGTCTGGCATTGTTGGCGATGTAATGCAGCACGCAGGCGTTCGCACCGGCAGCGACGATGGAGGTGTAAGCGGGGTCGCGCGCGCCGTTGCGGCAGAACTCATGCAGCAATTCGGCTTCGATTTCATATTCAAAATGTCCGATGCGGGTGAATTGCATCGCGCGTTTATGTGCGCCGGTGGAAATGGCGGCTGCACGACGCAGGATATCGATCTCGTGCGAGTCCTTGAATAATCTCATTTCATTGATCAGCACACGCACATCGCGCAACTCGTCCGGTGCTTTGATGCCGCTGCGCACTTTTTTCTGCACCGCATCGCGCAATTTGAGCAGGCGCTGATCCCAGGTGGCATTCGCACCCAGCGGATAAAACAGCGCGGGCTGGTTCTCCATCAGTTCGATCAGCTTTTCATCCAGTTGGGCAATCGGATACGCCGCATCGAAGCCGAATTCCTCCTGAGCTGCATCGGGACCATAGCGATAACCGTCCCAGATTTCGCGATCCATGTCTTTTTCGCGGCAGAACAGGATGGACAGGGGCGAGGCTCCGGCGATCAGCACCAGCACGGATTCAGGCTCTGCGAACCCGCTCAGGTAATAAAAACTGCTGTCGAAGCGGTACGGGTAATCCGCATCGCTGTTGCGCTGCTGTTCGGGCGCGTTGGGAATGATGGCGATGCCCTGCTGCATCTGATTCAGCAGACGGGTGCGGCGCTGGGCGCAGATATTGGGATCAATCATGATGGGCCTGTATGGTGTGTAAATATTCGTCGAGTTCCTGCAAACGTTGCGGTGTGCCGACATCCAGCCAGAATCCGTCGTGATGTTCACCGCTTACTTTTCCGAGCGCAATTTGTGCGCGCAGCAGGGGAGCCAGGGGAGCAACGCTGCCGCGCGGAATGTGGTTGAACAGGGACGGCTGATAGAGGCCGATGCCGCTGAAGGTCAGAAGCGAGTCGTTAGTCGTTAGTCGCTGGTCGCCAGTTGGTATGACTCGCCCTGCTTGCAGTAAAAAATCGCCTTTCGGGTGATGCACCGGGTTGTCCACCAGCACCAGATGAGCCGCATCACCGCGGGCAAGCAGTGCGGCTGCACGTTCGGGGAGTCGCGCAAAATCATAGTCGCAATAAATATCGCCGTTGATGACGGCAAAAGGCGAACCGTCTCCCTCGAACTCTCCCTCGTGGGAGGGAAGCAAAAACGGCAGCGCATTGGCAATCCCGCCGGCAGTTTCCAGGGCGCTTGCCTCTGCCGAGTATTGAATCTGCGCACCAAAGCGGCTGCCATCGCCCAGCACTTTTTCGATCATTTCGCCCAGATGGGCGTGGTTGATGACCAGTTCGGTGATGCCGGCATTCACCAGTCTTTCGATATGCCAGACGATCAGCGGCTTGCCGCCTGCCCCAAGCAAGGGTTTGGGCGTATGGTCGGTAAGCGGGCGCATGCGTTCGCCACGACCCGCGGCTAATATCATTGCCTTCAAGGTTGTATGTCTTTCACGTTTGCTCCCTCGCCAGCAAGGCGGGAGAGGGTTAGGGTGAGGGAGATGCGCAGCATCAACGTTGCGTCTGTCATCAAAACCCGTACCCCGTCGGCGCCTCTTCGGGCGGCTCCAGTTCATTGAGCAGATTGAACAGGGGCTTGAGGTCCACATAACGTGCAGCGGCGGCGCGCAGATAGCTCATTACCAGCGGCATGTCTTTGAGATAGCCGTCCTTGCCATCGCGGTGGTACAGGCGTGCAAAAATGCCCAGCACCTTGATGTGGCGCTGAGCGCCCATCAGCTCAAAATCGCGGTAGAACGCGCCGAAGTCCTCCTGCACCGGAAGACCTGCGCTGCGCGCCTTTTCCCAGTAGCCGATCAGCCAGTCGATGATTACTTCCTCATCCCATTTTATATAGGCGTCCTTGAACAACGAGGCCAGATCGTAGGTGATCGGGCCATAGACCGCATCCTGAAAATCGATGATGCCCGGATTGGGTTCGGTCAGCATCAGATTGCGCGAGTGATAGTCGCGGTGCACATAGACGCGCGGTTGGGCGAGATTGTTGGCAACGATGCGCGCGAAGACGGTTTCAAGTTTGGCGTTCTGTGCGGAGGTTAATGTCACGCCAAGATGTTTGCTGATATACCACTCGGGGAACAGGCGCATCTCGCGCAACAGCAGCGCTTCGTCATAAGGCGGCAATTCCAGCTCCTTTGATGCGAGCTGGATTTTGACCAGTGCGTCGGTGGCAGCGCTGTATAAGCCGCGTGCATTTTCTGCTGTCAGGGCTTGCAGGTAGGTGGTATTGCCAAGATCAGACAGCAGCAGAAAACCTTGTGTCAGGTCATCTGCATAGACGTGAGGTACATGGGTTCCGGCTTCCTCGAATAATCTGGCGACATGCAAAAAAGGCCGGCAGTCTTCGTGCTCGGGGGGCGCATCCATCACGATCAGGCTGCGATCTTTGAAGTTGGCACGAAAATAGCGGCGGAAGCTGGCGTCACTGGAAGCGGGCGTCAGGCTGAATGTTTCGCCGGGAAATTGGCTTTGCAGCCACAGATTGAGTTGTTGTTGACGTTGCATAGTGGGCTTTTGGACTGGGCTTAATGGTAAACTTGCAAAAGTTTAACACCATAACAATATTATGCGGTTTCGTCTCAAGCCTGTTGCGCTCACTTTGCTTTGTGCTTTTGCCCATCCTGCCGTGGCTGAAGAGGCGCGCGCGCTGAAGGATGACAAGACTGCCGTCACGCAGGAAGTGCCCGTTTTTCTGGAAGCTGATCACCTGACGGGCGACAAGAAGGATCAGGTAGAAGCAACCGGCAACGCCATTCTGACCAAATCCGACCAGAAAGTAAGCGCAAATCGCCTGTTGTATAACCAGGAAACGGGCGACGTCGAAGGGTTCGACTCGGTTGTGGTGGAGCAAAATGGCAACACCATGAGCGGGCCATATATGAAACTGAATATGGATACGCATGCCGGCTTCATGGAGCAGCCGGTATTCTTCCTGAAGGAGACGGGCGGACGCGGTTCCGGCGATATCGCGCATATACAGGATCAGCAACATTACAGCCTGGAGAACGCGACTTATACGACCTGCCGTGCCGATGATCAGGACTGGCTGGTCAAGATGAACAGCCTTGAAATAGACCGCGACCAGCAGGTGGGCGTCGCCCATCAGGCATGGGTGGAATTCATGGATGTGCCTATCCTGTATTCTCCCCTGATGAGTTTCCCGCTGGGAAATCAGCGCAAATCCGGTTTCCTGTCGCCGACATTCGGCGGCACCACGACCAGCGGCAGCCAGCTGATCCTGCCTTATTACTGGAACATTGCACCTAACTATGATGCGACCATTTCCCCCCGTATTCTGGCCAAGCGCGGCCTCCAGTTAAATAATGAATTCCGCTATCTGAATTCAGATTATGCGGGTGAGGTGCACGCCGATGTGTTGCCCAATGACGCGTTGACCGGCGGCAATCGCGCCCGATTCGGCCTGAAACACTACGAATCGTTTGGCGGAGGATTGACCGGCAGTCTCGATTTAAATCGCGTCTCGGATAATGCCTACTACCGGGATCTGGCCGATGTGGTGAACATCACTTCGCAAGTGAACCTGCTGCAGGATGCGGCCCTTAACTATAACGCAGGCTGGTGGAGCGGCACCGCGCGCTTGCAACACTACCAGACCTTGCAGGATCCGCTGGCGCCGATAGGCGTGCCTTATGCCAGGCTGCCTCAATTTACGCTGAACGGCGCAAAGAGTTACGATGATGCAAATATTGCTTTTGCAGGCGAGTATGTGAGTTTCAGTCATCCCACCGCGCTCAATGGCCAGCGGCTGGTGATCGCCCCGAGCGTCAGTTACCAGCTGGTCAATGCGCCCGGCTATTACCTCACGCCGAAGTTTACCCTGAACAGCACCCAGTATGTGATGGGAGCCAATAACGCGACAGGGATACCGGATACAACGCGCATCCTGCCGATGTTCAGCCTGGACAGCGGCGCTGCATTTGAAAGGAACATGGATCTGCTGGGAAAGAGCTACCTGAATACGCTGGAGCCGCGCGCCTATTATGTGTACGTGCCCTATAAAAATCAGGATCAGTTGCCGGTCTTTGATTCGGCACAGATTCCGTTGAGTTTTGCCCAGATGTTCACGGAAAATCGTCTGATTGGCTATGATCGCATCGGGGATGCGAATCAGATCACGCTGGCGCTGATCTCGCGATTTCTGGGGCAGGATGACGGAGTCGAGCACCTGAAGCTGTCGGTAGCTGAGCGTTTCAGTTTCAGCACGCCGCAGGTTAATCTGGTTGCGCCCACGACATCGAACAATAAATCGGATATTCTGCTGGGAGCGGTTGGCCGCATCAGCGCCGCCTGGTCGCTGGACAGCGAGTTGCAGTATAGTCCCGCCCTGTCCGAGATTCAGCACTACAATATCACGGCCAGCTATCGTCCCGAGGCGGGAAAGGTGCTTAACCTGGGCTACCGTTTCGTCAGTAATACGCTCGGTGCGCTGATGCCAGGCGTAGCCAACCCGACAGGGAGCGCCCTGGTCAACGGCGTCGTCTACCCGACTGTTTACGGGATACCTTACACCACGATAGGCGGGAGTAACTATGCGGTCGCTGCGCCCGCGCTGCGCCAGATAAATGTTTCCGGACAATGGCCGTTGTCCAGACACTGGCATGCGGTGGGACAATGGAATTATTCCTTCCTGGACAAGATGCTGCTGAATGCGGTCGCAGGGCTCGAATACGAACAAAGCTGCTGGACGCTGCGTATGGTGGTGCACAGCTTTACTGCCGGTCTTGTTTCAGACGGTGCAGGCGGGGTTGTGCCCCTGACCAATACCGGGATACTTATTCAGCTGGAATTGAACGATCTGATCAAAGTGGGATCGGACCCGCTGATGCTGCTTAAACAGAGTGTGCCTGGCTATACACAATCGAAGACTGCTCCTGCAGGTGCCCCGGTTCTGCCTTAATTTTTAAGTATGAAAGATGATCATGTCTAAAATCAAAATACCCGTTTTCCTGAGTGCAGTGCTGCTGATATCTGTCCCCGTCTTTGCCGTTGAACAAATCGATCCGCAATCACAGGTGGCGACCATAGACAAGGTGGTGGCGGTGGTAAACGATGACGTGATTACCCGTCATGAACTGGACGAGAGGGTGCGTACGGTAGTGGGCCAGTTGCAGAAGCAGGGTACGCCATTGCCGGAGCAGTCTGTGCTGGAAAAACAAATTCTCGAACGCATGATTGCCGACATGCTGCAAGCGCAGTATGCCAAGGAAAGCGGGGTGCGCGTGGACGATACCCAGCTGGATGTGGCAATGACGCGCATTGCCCAGCAGAACAAGTTTGCCACGCTGGCCGAATTTCTTGCCAAGCTCGAGGCTGAAGGCGTGAATATCAAAAAATTCCGCGAAGAAATTCGTGCGGAAATCGTATCCACCAGGCTGCGGGAGCGCGAAGTCGAGAGCAAACTGGTCATCAGCGATACCGAGGTGGACAACTACCTCGCCAATAAATCCAAGATGGGTCTTGCGAATGAAGAGTATCACCTGGCCCATATTCTGGTAGTTGTGCCTGAACAGGCCAGTGCGGACAAGATTCGTGCGGCACGCGAGCGTGCCGATCATGCGCTGGCGCAACTCGCCGGCGGGGCTGATTTTGCGCAAGTGGCGGCGGGTACTTCGGATGCGAAGGATGCGCTCAAAGGCGGGGATCTGGGCTGGCGTCCGACCGATCGCATTCCTCCGCTGTTCATGGATGAATTGAAGACGCTCAAGCCCGGTCAGAATACGGCGGTGTTGCGCAGCCCGAGCGGTTTTCATATCCTGAAATTAGTCGAAAAGCGCAGCGGCAGCGCGCCTGTGGTGATTACGCAGACGCATGCGCGGCATATTCTGATCAAAACCAGTGAAATCGTGACTCCCGCCGAGGCCAAAAAACGCATACTGGAAATCAAGCAGCGCATCGATGGCGGAGCCGATTTTGCCGAACAGGCCAAGCGTTATTCGCAGGATGGCAGCGCGCAGCAAGGCGGTGATCTGGACTGGTTGTCGCCCGGGCAGACGGTGCCTGAATTTGAAGAGGAGCTCAACAAGCTGAAAGTCGGCGAGATCGGCATGGTGGAAACTCAGTTCGGCTGGCATTTGATTCAGGTACTTGCACGGCGTAATGCCGATGTCAGCGAACAGCAGAAACGCCAGCAGGCGCGTGCATCCATCGGATCCTTCAAATCCGAGGAGCTGTACCAGGACTGGTTGCGTCAACTGCGTGACCGCGCGTTTGTTGAATATCACCTTGACGATGAGCAGAAGTAGGTGAATGCCGGGCCGCTGGTCATCACGGCGGGCGAACCTGCGGGCATAGGCCCGGAGCTGTGTGTGCAACTTGCCGGACCAGGCGTGGTCGTGGTTGCCGACAAGCATCTGTTGCAACAGCGTGCACAGCTGCTGGGTATAGACCTGGAAATCAGTGAATGGAACCCTGGTAAGTCGGGAGTGGGGAGTGGAGAGTGGGGAGAACACATCTCACACTTCACGCCTCACGACTCGCCACTTACCACTTGCCACTTACCACTTACCAATTCACTATCCGTCATTCACGTGCCGCTTGCCGCGCCCTCTGTGCCCGGTGTACTGAATGCTGCAAACAGCAATTACGTGCTGGAGACGTTGCGCCGTGCAGCAGAGGGTTGTCTGTCGGGCGAGTTTTCCGGCATGGTGACGGCGCCTGTTCATAAAGGCATCATCAACGATGCCGGAATTGTTTTTACCGGACATACCGAATTTCTGGCCGAGCTGACACAGACGCCGCAGGTGGTGATGATGCTGATCGGCGGCGGGATGCGTGTTGCGCTGGCTACTACGCATCTGCCCTTGAGAGAAGTGCCGGATGCGATTACCGCTGGGTTGCTGGAGAAGGTGTTGCGCATCATCCATCTCGACCTGCAACGTCGCTTCGGTATAAACAGACCGCGCATACTGGTGGCGGGACTGAATCCTCATGCGGGTGAAGGCGGATACCTGGGGCGCGAGGAGATCGAGGTGATGATTCCCGTGCTGGACAAGCTGCGTTTGGAGGGGATGAATGTCAGCGCGCCGCTGCCCGCCGACACCCTGTTTACGCCGGGTAATCTGGCGCAATGCGATTGCGTGCTCTCCATGTACCACGATCAGGGGCTGCCGGTCTTAAAGCATGCGAGCTTCGGTCAGGGGGTGAATGTCACGCTGGGTATGCCGATCATCCGCACTTCGGTGGATCACGGCACGGCACTGGATCTGGCTGGAACGGGCCGTGCTGAGGGCGGCAGTCTTTTGGAGGCGATCCGGGTCGCGACACAGATGGCTCAGTTTGAGCGTTTAGCATCGTAACCGTTGGTAAACAGAAACCAAAAACCACCTCACGCGGAAACGCGGGGTAAAAGCGACATTCTGCACAGGATATCCATCGAATTAGAGTTGAACGTAGATGATTTATTATTGATTTAGTGTGTGTTTATTCTTTGGCGATTTAATAATGGATCTGAAGTTAAGTTATTTGTATTTTTGTTTTTCTCCGCGTCTCCGCGTGAGATAGCGCTTTCCAGGTTTATAAAATGCATAAAGCTAAAAAGAAATTCGGCCAGAACTTTCTGGTGGACGAGAACATCATCGCGGATATCATCGCTGCGATCCGTCCCGAAATCGATGACAATCTGGTGGAAATCGGCCCGGGTCTGGGCGCGCTGACCAGGCCACTTCTGAAACGATTAAAATGTCTGCATGTGGTCGAAATCGACCGCGACATTATCGCGCGGCTGGAGAACGACTACCCTCAGCCGAATTCGAAGCTGATCATTCATGCTGGAGACGCGCTGAAATTTGATCTCGCCACCCTGGCCGCTCCACTGCGCATCGTCGGCAATCTGCCCTACAACATTTCATCGCCGCTGCTGTTTCATTTCGCAGCCTCGGCGGATCGCATCACCGACATGCACTTCATGCTGCAAAACGAAGTGGTCGAACGCATGGTGGCCGATCCGTCAACCCCGGCCTATGGGCGGTTGTCTGTAATGCTGCAATACCGTTTTTATATGGAAAAACTGCTCGATGTGCCGCCGGAATCGTTCCGCCCGGCGCCTAAGGTGAATTCCGCCATCGTGCGCATGATCCCGCTGCCCGCCGATAAAATAATAGTTCACAATGAAAAGCTGTTTGCCGAAATTGTCGGTACCGCATTCGGTCAGCGCCGCAAGACGCTGCGCAACACCTTGCGCAGTTTTATAAATGAAGATGAGTTTGCGCAGCTGGGCATTAATCCCCAGCTGCGCGCGGAGAATCTGTCCGTGGCAGAGTTTGCCAGGATCGCTTCATATCTGGATGCGAGGCACGTTGAGACGGTTTCAGCTTGACAGATTCGGGCTGCCGCTGTTTTAATGCGGGCTGTTCACAGAATGAACGCACCCATGTTTGACGATACCACCAGTTATAGTTTGCTTAAAACCCTGGAAGATAATCCCAGCCTTTCCCAAAGAGATTTGGCGAAACGGCTGGGTGTCAGTCTTGGCAAGGTTAATTTCTGCCTGAAGGCGTTGATAGAAAAAGGCTGCCTGAAAGTTGCCAACTTCCGCAACAGCGAAAACAAACTGGCGTATGCCTACCTGCTTACGCCGCAGGGGGTTGAACACAAGGCACTGATGACAGTGGAATTCCTTAAAATTAAAACACAAGAATACGAACGCCTGCGCGCGGAGATCGCGGAGTTGAAGCGCGAGTCTAAACAGGTTAAGGAGGTCATCCATGGGTAGTGTTTATGCGGTTATTCTTGCCGGTGGCAGCGGCAGCCGCTTGTGGCCTTTGTCGCGCCAGCACTTGCCCAAGCAGTTCTTGGCATTGGATGGCGATGCGTCATTGCTGCAAACCACGATCAATCGCCTGTCTCCGGTTATTGGCACCAAAAACGTGCTGATCGTCACGCAGGAATCGCACGCCAAAGGCGAGGCATATCACGCACTTCTACCCTATCAGTCGCTGTTTGAACCTGTCGGGCGTAACACAGCTCCCGCAATTGCGCTGGCAGCGGCTCAATTGATGACGGATGGCACAGACCCGATCATGGTCGTGCTGCCTGCCGATCACGTTATTAAAGACGAAATTCAGTTTCGTGCGCATATGAATATTGCAATTGCAGCTGCAGAGAGTGGCAAGCTGGTCACTTTCGGTATTCAACCTACCCGCCCTGATACCGGCTTTGGTTACATCAAAACCAGGCCTGATTCCTCACTCCTCGATCCTCAATCCTGCGTCTATGAGGTGGAACGCTTTACCGAAAAACCAGACCATGCGACTGCCGAGAAATTTCTCGCAGCAGGTGGCTATTTCTGGAATTCCGGCATGTTTGTCTGGCGCGCCTCTGTAATCATGGCTGAAATCAAGCTGCACCTGCCTGAAGTTTATCAGGTTGTTCAAACCATTATTGCCGAGAGCCGTACGGTGGGAAATTTTCAGCAAGCCGTTGATAAATACTTCGCCGCTATGCCTTCTATCTCCATAGATTATGGTGTGCTGGAGAAATCCAGCCGTGTATCATTGATTCCCTGCGATGTCGGCTGGAATGATGTCGGCAGCTGGCAGGCCGTGCATGAAATTTCTGCTAAGGACGAGAACGGCAATGCCTTGCAAGGCAACGTGATTGCGATTGACTGCAAGAACAGCCTGATTCGTGCTGAAAAACGTCTGGTGGCGGCTATCGGGATGGAAGACATTTGCGTAGTGGAAACCGCCGATGCCATTCTTATTTCAAGGAACGATCAGACCCAGCGTGTGAGGGAAGTGGTGGATACGTTGCAGGAGCGCGGTGCGTCTGAACATGTATATCATGTCAAGGTGAACCGTCCGTGGGGTAGTTACACCGTACTGGAAGAAGACCCGGAGGGTTTCAAGCTGAAACGCATCGAGGTTGCTCCCGGTGCGCGACTGAGTTTGCAAAGCCATGCGTATCGTTCCGAGCACTGGGTGGTGGTTTCCGGCACAGCTACCGTCACCAATGGTGACGATATAATTACGGTGCTTAAAAATCAAAGCACCTATATACCGATAGGCACAAAACATCGCCTTGAAAATCGTGGCAGAGAGCCGCTGCATATTGTCGAGATTCAGGTCGGCGAATACCTTGGTGAGGATGATATCCAACGTTTTGACGATAACTACGGCAGGAAAAAACAGGACTGAGAAAAATAGAGCTGAGGACTGAGAGATGAGCGGGAAAATTGAGCGATTTGAGGATTTGATTGCCTGGCAGAAGGCGCGCTAACTTTCGGCTGAGATTTATCGAATTACCAATCACGGTGAGTTTGTCAGGGACTTCGGCTTGCGAGACCAGATATGCAGGGCTGCGGTGTCCGTTATGTCGAATATTGCTGAAGGTTTTGATCGAGGTTCAAGAAGTGAATTTCACCAGAAACTGGTGATTGCAAAGGCATCATGTGCCGAAGTGAGGTCGCAGCTTTATGTTGCGCATGATGTGGGATATATTGATCAGGAAGTTTTCAACAATTTAAACAGTAGAACCGAAGAACTTTCGCGAATTTTAGGTGGCCTGCGTGCTGCCGTTCAAAACAAAGAGATAACCAATGAGCAAACACAGTCCACAACCCTCAGTCCTCAGTCCTGAATCTACTCAGCCCTCGAATCTCAGTCCTGATTCTCCGAAAGTCGCATTGATCACTGGTATCACCGGACAGGACGGTGCCTATCTGGCCGAGTTCTTGCTGAAGAAGGGTTACATCGTGCATGGCGTAAAACGCCGCTCTTCGCTGTTCAACACAGACCGTATCGATCATCTTTATCAGGACCCGCATGTCGATAATGCTAAATTCAAACTGCACTATGGCGACCTGACCGATTCCACTAATCTGATTCGTATCATTCAGCAAGTTCAGCCGGACGAAATTTATAACCTCGCCGCGATGAGTCATGTTGCCGTCTCTTTTGATACCCCTGAATATACCGCCAACGCAGATGGCATAGGCACGTTGCGTGTTCTCGAAGCTATTCGCATCTTGGGTCTGGAGAAGAAGACCCGTTTCTATCAGGCATCAACATCTGAGTTATACGGGTTGGTGCAGGAAACACCGCAAAAGGAAACCACACCGTTCTACCCGCGCAGTCCGTATGCAGTAGCCAAGCTTTACGCTTACTGGATCACGGTGAATTACCGCGAGGCTTACGGCATGTATGCTTGTAACGGTATCCTTTTCAATCACGAATCGCCGATACGCGGTGAAACTTTCGTCACCCGCAAAATCACTCGTGCGCTGGCGCGCATAAAGCTCAACCTGCAAGACTGTCTGTACCTCGGTAACATGGACTCACTGCGTGACTGGGGCCATGCCAAGGACTATGTCGAGATGCAATGGCTGATGCTGCAACAGGATCAAGCCGAAGACTTTGTCATTGCCACTGGCGTGCAATACAGCGTGCGCGATTTTGTCAATGCAGCAGCCAAAGAGCTTGGAATGAACATTCGCTGGGAAGGTACCGGTATCGATGAAGTCGGTTACCTTGATACTCAATCCTCAGTCCTTGATCATCAGTCCTCGCGCGCGATAGTGCGTGTCGATCCGCGTTATTTCAGGCCCACCGAAGTTGAAACCCTGCTGGGCGACCCGACCAAGGCACATCAAAAGCTCGGCTGGAAACCCAGGATTACCTTCCATGAACTGGTTGCAGAAATGGTGCGTGAAGATCTCAAGAGTGCCGAGCGCGATGAATTGGTCAAGAAGCATGGTTATGCTGCGTTCGACTATAACGAATAAACAGTATCTCAATGGACAAGCATATAAAAATCTACATTGCCGGTCATCGTGGCCTTGCCGGCAGTGCAATTGTGCGCGAGTTGCAACGGCAGGGCTACACCAACCTTGTAACGCGCACGCATGCCGAACTGGATCTGGAAGATGCTGCCGCAACGCAGCGTTTCTTTGAGGAGGAACGACCTGAATTGGTGTTTCTGGCTGCGGCCAAGGTCGGCGGTATCCATGCCAACAACACGTACCCGGTAAATTTTTTGATGAGCAACTTGCTCATTGAAGCCAATGTTTGCCGCGCCGCATATGCGGTCAGTGTGAACCGCCTGATCTTTCTGGGCAGTTCTTGCATTTATCCGCGCGACTGCCCGCAGCCGATCAAGGAAGAATACCTGCTTACCGGCCCGCTGGAAGCAACCAATCGTCCATATGCCTTGGCTAAGATTGCCGGCATTGAAATGTGCTGGTCGTATAACCGCCAATACGGCACCAAATGGCTGGCAGCCATGCCAACCAATCTGTATGGGCCGGGTGACAGCTACGACTTGAACAATTCACACGTTCTGCCTGCGTTGATCCGAAAGATGCATGAAGCGAAAATATCTGGCGCTGAAGAGGTCGTGCTGTGGGGCAGCGGTACACCTAAGCGCGAATTCCTGTATGTGGATGATTTGGCGAACGCGCTGGTGTTTTTGGCTACGTTGGATGATGCGCGCTACGATGAGCTCGTCGAGCCATCGCGTTGCCCGCTTATCAATGTAGGCTCAGGCAAGGATCTGACCATCCGTGAGTTGGCCGAAACGGTTGCTGGCGTAGTGGGCTACCAGGGCAAATTCGTGCAGGACACATCCAAGCCCGATGGCACGATGCGCAAAGTAATGGATGTCTCACGCCTCAATAATCTTGGCTGGGAACCAAAGACGTTACTTAGGGAAGGTATTTTTTTGTCCTACCAGGATTTGATGGGCAGAGTATGAAAAATATGTGTCTTACACCACCAGTTTTTTTGTAGTATGCGCTAGCATTCGGTGGTAGAAGCATTTTGAAATATTTGAGGAAATGATAAGCGTATGAAAATAGCGGTTGTTGGTCTGGGTTATGTTGGGCTGCCATTGGCGGTCGAGTTTGGCAAGAAATTTTCCACGGTTGGGGTTGATCTCTCAATAGAGAAGGTCGCCGCGTATCGCAACTTCATTGATCCAACGGGCGAAGTCAGCTCTGATGATTTGCGCGCCGCAACGCAATTGAGTTGCCACACCGATGCACAGGTGTTGAGCGAAGCGGATTTTATCATTGTAGCTGTCCCTACTCCGGTTGATGAGGCTAACCAGCCGGACTTCTCGCCGCTTGTTTCATCAAGCACAACGGTCGGTCGCCACATGAAACGTGGCGCAATCGTCGTGTATGAATCAACCGTCTATCCGGGTGCAACGGAAGAGATTTGCATTCCGGTGCTGGAAAAAGAATCTGGCATGAAGTGGATGCAGGATTTTCATGTCGGATATTCGCCTGAGCGTGTCAATCCGGGGGACAAGGAACGCACAATTACCAAGATTGTTAAAGTAGTCTCAGGGGACGATGCAGAGACGCTTGAAAAGGTCGCGCAGTTGTATGCTTCAGTAATCGTGGCGGGTGTGCATAAAGCCAGCTCCATTAAAGTTGCCGAGGCGTCCAAGGTGATCGAAAACACTCAGCGCGATTTGAATATAGCGCTTATGAACGAGTTGGCGATTATTTTCGAAAAGATGGGTATTGATACATTGGAAGTGCTCAATGCGGCGGGAACCAAATGGAATTTCCTGCCATTCCGGCCGGGTCTTGTCGGCGGTCATTGCATCGGGGTTGATCCTTATTACCTTACGCACAAAGCGGAAATGCTGGGTTATCACCCGCAGGTTATTCTGGCTGGACGTCGCATCAATGACGGCATCGCGTCTTATGTCGCCAAGCAAACAGTCAAGCAAATGATAAACGCAGGCTCAATGGTGAAGGGCGCAAAGGTTATAGTTTTGGGTCTGACATTCAAGGAAAACTGCGCAGACCTGCGCAATTCCAAAGTGGCGAATGTCGTTCGTGAGTTGGAGTCGTTCGGATGCGATGTCGTGGTGCATGATCCCGTTGCGAGTGCAGCAGAGGCTATGCATGAATACGGCATTGAACTGACGGCATGGGAGGATTTGCCAAAGGGTGCGGATGCGGTAGTGGCGGCTGTCATGCATAAAGAATATTTGGCAAAACCGCTGGATGCGATTCTTGGATTAAGCAAGAAGGGCGGGTCGTTCATTGATATCAAGTCCGCCTTCGATCAAGAAAAAATACGTGCTGCCGGATATGGGCTGTGGCGTTTGTGATAATCACCGAATCATGCCGGATCAATTATGTATAAAACTGTAATCAACAGGAAGATTCGCACCGCCATCGTAGGATGTGGGCGTATTTCCAAGAATCACTTTGGTTCAATTGCGAGCCACCCGGAGCACATGGAGTTGGTGTCGGTATGCGACATAAACAAACAGGCATTGGAAATTGCCACGAAAGAAAGTGGCGTTAAGGGGTATCAATACCTCGAAGATATGCTGCAGCAAGAGCAGCTTGATCTCGTCGTGTTGTGTACTCCAAGTGGTCTGCATTCGATGCAGGCTCAGATGATCGCCAAGTATAAAATTAACGTAATGACTGAAAAGCCAATGGCGACACGCTGGCATGATGGCGTGAACATGGTCAAGGCCTGTGACGAGGCTGGGGTGCGGATGTTTGTGGTCAAGCAGAATCGTCGGAACGCCACGTTACAGTTGCTAAAAAGTGCAGTCGAAAAGAAGCGCTTTGGTCGCATCTACATGGTCAATATCAACGTGTTCTGGACACGGCCGCAGGAATATTACGACAGTGCCAAATGGCGCGGTACCTGGGAGTTCGATGGCGGCGCGTTCATGAACCAGGCCAGCCATTATGTGGATTTGGTGGACTGGCTGATCGGACCTGTCGAGAGCTTGCAGGCCTACACTGGCACTTTGGCGCGCAATATCGAAGTGGAAGATACCGGCGTGGTGAGCATTAAATGGCGCTCCGGCGCGCTCGGATCGATGAACGTCACCATGTTGACCTACCCCAGGAATCTTGAAGGCTCCATCACCATCATTGGCGAGAAAGGCACGGTTCGTGTAGGCGGTCTGGCTGTGAATGAAATTCAGCATTGGGAGTTTGCCGAAGCTGATTCCGATGATGAACTGGTAAAAACAGCCAGTTATCAAACCACATCGGTTTATGGTTTCGGACATCCGCTTTACTACAAGAACGTGATTGATGTGTTACGCGGTGAAGCAGAGCCGGAAACAGACGGGCGCGAAGGTTTGCGTTCTCTGGAAATGTTGATTGCCACCTATCTTTCCGCACGCGATGGCAAGCGTGTCTCCTTGCCTCTGGATTACTAAAATGAACTACACGGTTCATCCAACTGCCATTGTTGATGAAGGTGCGCAAATCGGCGAAGATACCCATGTCTGGCATTGGGTGCACATCTGCGGCGGCGCAAAAATCGGCGAACGCTGCTCATTGGGGCAAAACGTTTTTGTCGGGAACAAGGTTTTGATTGGCAACAACGTCAGAATCCAGAACAACGTCTCCGTTTATGACAATGTCACGCTTGAGGATGATGTGTTTTGCGGCCCCAGCATGGTGTTCACCAACGTATACAACCCGCGCTCTGCCGTATCGCGCAAAGATGAATATCGCGACACCTTGATAAAACGTGGTGCGACCCTTGGGGCAAATTGCACCATTGTTTGCGGAGTCACCATTGGTGAATCTGCTTTCATCGGAGCAGGAGCTGTAATCAACCGCGACGTCAAATCTTACGCCTTGATGGTCGGCGTGCCAGCGAAACAAATCGGATGGATGTGCAGGTGCGGTGTGCGACTTAATGGCAGTGGAAAAATTTGCTGTGGTTGCGGCAGCGTTTATCAAATCGACGAATTAACCTGTACAGCCCTATGAGCACAAAAATTGAATTCATTGATCTCAAGGCACAATATGCCGCTTTGAAGGAATCTATCAACGCACGTATACAGCGTGTGCTCGACCATGGTCAGTACATCATGGGCCCGGAAGTTAAAGAGCTCGAGGAAAAACTTGCTGCCTATACGGGCGCAAAACATTGCATTACCGTCGCATCAGGGACGGAAGCTCTGTTGATGGCCTTGATGGCGTTAGGCCTCAAGCCGGGGGATGAAGTCATCACAACGCCGTTCTCTTTTATCGCCACGGCTGAAGTAATCGTGCTGCTGGGTGCAAAACCGGTTTTTGTCGATATCGAACCCGATACCTGCAACATCAATGCCAGCCTGATTGAAGCCGCAATTACCACGAAGACCAAAGCGATCATGCCGGTCTCCCTTTACGGGCAGCCGGCTGATATGGATGAGATCAATGCCATCGCCGCCTGGCATGGCAATATCCCGGTCATCGAAGATGCCGCCCAGAGTTTCGGGGCGACCTATAAAGGCAAAAAGAGCTGCAACCTGTCCACGATAGGCTGTACCAGTTTCTTTCCGAGCAAGCCGCTGGGCTGCTATGGCGACGGTGGCGCGATCTTTACCAGCGATGATGCGCTGGCCCAGGCTATGCGGGAAATTCGTGTGCATGGCCAGTCAAAACGCTATGTCCATACCCGCGTAGGTGTTGGTGGCCGCATGGATACCATTCAATGTGCCATCGTCTTAGCCAAGTTCGATCGTTTCGACTGGGAAGTTGAACAGCGCCTCAAAATTGGTGTTCGTTACAACGAATTATTTTCAGACAAGGTTGAAAGTATCATCCAGCGTTCTGACCGCACCAGCGTTTTTGCCCAATATACCGTCAAAGTAGAAGAACGTGAGACGGTACAAGTGTCATTAAAAGAAGCCGGTATCTCAACGGCAGTACATTATCCTGTGCCGATGCATCAGCAGCCGGCCTATGCGCATTTATCTTCAGCAGAGTGTCCGGTGTCTGTAGAGATGGCGCGTACAGTGATGAGTCTGCCGATGGGCGCTGATCTTTCAGCGGAAGACCAGAATCGGATTGCCGATGCCCTGCGTATGATCTAAAGCGTAGAAAAACAAAAAAGCATAACGACAATGAAAAAAGTGGCAATCCTGCAATCCAACTACATTCCCTGGAAAGGATATTTCGACATGATCGCCGCAGTGGATGAATTTATTCTCTACGACGACATGCAATACACCCGGCGTGACTGGCGCAACCGCAACCAGATCAAAACCCCTCAAGGCGTGCAATGGCTTACTGTGCCGGTCAGGGTAAAGGGCAAATACGATCAGACTATCCGTGAGACGGAAATTGACGGCCTCGGCTGGGCGGAGGCGCACTGGAAATCCATCGCCCAGAATTATCGCAAGGCTCAGCATTTTGAAGAGATCGCCGCCATATTCGAACCGCTCTATCGTCAGCGCCAGTACACACATCTGTCGGCACTCAACCGCGAGTTGATCGAGGCCGTGTGCGCCTATCTAGGCATCACTACCAGGATCACCAATTCGTGGGATTACCAGCTCATCGAAGGTAAAACAGAGAGGCTAGCCGATTTATGTGCTCAGGCGGGCGGCACTGAATATATAACCGGTCCATCCGCCAAAGGCTACATCGAGGAAAGCTTCTTCACCGAGAAGGGCATCCAGCTCAATTGGTTCGGCTATACTGGCTATCAGGAATATCCGCAACTTTGGGGGGAGTTCACTCATGGTGTGACTATTCTCGATTTGCTGTTTAATTGTGGCAAAGACGCGCATCGCTATATGAGGTATGTAGGCTCATGAGGCTTTCCATTGTTGCAACACTCTACCAATCCGCGTCCTACATAACCGAGTTTCATCAACGGGCAAGTGCTGCTGCCAAGCAACTTGTGGGTGAAGATTACGAAATCGTTCTGGTGAACGACGGATCTCCCGACAACAGCCTAGACGTTGCCGTGCAACTCACCGAGAGCGACAGCCATGTTGTCGTAGTCGATCTCTCCCGTAACTTCGGCCACCACAAGGCCATGATGACAGGGCTCGCCCATGCCAAGGGGGAGCGGATATTTCTGATCGACAGCGACTTGGAAGAAGATCCCGAATGGTTAATTGGCTTCGCTGAGCAAATGGCAAGCGAGAAGTGTGATGTTGTGTATGGCGTGCAGGCACAGCGCAAGGGAGGTTTTATCGAGCGCTGGAGCGGGCAATGGTTTTATAGATTCTTCAAGGCGCTTACAGGATTGGCACTGCCGGAAAATATAGTTACCGCTCGCTTGATGACACGACGCTACGTCGATGCACTGTTACGTCATGAAGAGCGCGAAGTTTTCATGGCGGGTCTCTGGCATATCACGGGTTTCGCTCAACTTCCTCGAACAATCAAGAAGCACAGCACCAGCGAAACCACTTACACGTTCCGCAGAAAAATGTCTTTGCTGGTCAACTCAGTTACTTCTTTCAGCAACGTACCGTTGATCGGCATCTTCTATATCGGCTTATCGATCTCCCTAATTGCTATTATCTATATCGTTTACCTGGCTATTTACTGGATGTTCCTCGCCAAGCCATTAAGCGGCTGGACCTCTGTGATGGCATCGATCTGGCTTCTTGGTGGAATGATCATTTCTTTTATCGGCGTGGTTGGCATCTACCTTTCAAAAATATTCTCTGAGACCAAGCAACGCCCCTACACCATCGTAAGGCAGATTTATGCAAAACAACGAAACTGACCTGTTGACCGAGGTTGCCGAATACTACACAACCAAACTGGCGCAGCATGGACAAAATCCTCAGGGCGTTGATTGGAATGGTGAAGAAAGTCAAACGCTACGCTTCGAGCAATTATGCAAAATTGTTGATGTCTCAACTCAATTTTCAATTAATGATCTGGGGTGTGGCTATGGTGCGCTCTATGACTTCCTCTCCCCTGAATATGAGAACTTTTCCTATTCTGGGGTCGATGTATCCGGGGAAATGATTCGTGCCGCACGGGGACGCTATAAAGACAAGCATCAGGCTCGCTTTGTTCTTTCCAGCGAGCCGGATCAGCTTGCTGATTTCGGCGTTGCCAGCGGCATTTTCAACGTCAGACTTGGGCGCAGCGATGTTGAGTGGCGTGAATATTTAGAAACCACTCTTGATATATTGGATCGAACTAGTTGTCGCGGGTTTGCCTTCAATTGCCTGACCTCCTATTCTGACGCAGACAAGATGCGTGATTACCTGTACTACGCAGATCCATGCGTTTTATTCGATCTTTGCAAACGGCGTTACTCGAAGAATGTGGCATTGTTCCACGACTACGGGCTTTATGAGTTTACGATTTTGGTAAGGAAGCAGTTTTGAAAAAATCGCTGATAATTTTTGGGGCGGGCGACATTGCGCAACTGGCGCACTACTATTTTTCAACAGATTCAAGTTATGAGGTCGTAGCCTTCACAGTGGATGCGGGTTACATCACTGCGAGCGAATTTTGCGGCGTGCCCGTTGTGCCGTTCGAAGAGATTGGAAAACACTATTCGTCCGATGAGCATGAAATTTTTGTCGCCCTGAGTTATTCCAAGCTCAACCAGGTCCGCAAGGAAAAATACCTTGCTGCCAAGGCGCTGGGCTATCACATAGCCAGTTATGTCAGTTCCCGTGCGACGCTGCTCAACGCCGGCAGGATAGGCGAAAACTGTTTCATTCTTGAAGACAATACCATTCAGCCGTTCGTCACCATCGGCAACAACGTGACATTGTGGAGCGGCAACCATATCGGCCATCATTCGACCATACACGATCATTGTTTCATCGCCTCGCACGTGGTGGTATCGGGCGGGGTCGAGATTGGCGAATACTGTTTCATCGGAGTGAATGCCACGTTGCGCGATCATATCAAAATAGGTGAGAAATGCGTGGTCGGTGCAGGAGCGCTGATACTGGCAGATGCCGAACCCGGGGGCGTTTATATCGGACAGGCAACCGAGCGTGCCAAGGTTCCAAGCACGAGGCTAAGGAATATATGAGTATCAAATGGCGAAAACTTGGACTGGTTTTTTGCCCATCAGGCGAGACGCCGTGGATGCAATCACATGCGGCCGTTCCTATCGCTGAAAGTTTGGGCGGCGATTTGTTCAAAATTTATTTTAGCTCACGCGATAAATTTAATAGGAGCTATACAGGCTACACGGTGATAGATATCGTTCGCCCTAATCATATTCTCGAGTTGTCTACTACGCCTGTTCTGGCTCCTGGTGGGCTTGGGGAGTTTGATGATAGTGGCGCGATGGCAACTTGGCTTGCCTTTCATCAAGGCAAGAAATTTCTTTATTACATTGGGTGGAATCTCGGCATAACGGTGCCCTTTCGTAACTCAATAGGTTTAGCCATCAGCACAGAAGGTAATGAGTTCGTGCGCTACTCCAACGGGCCAGTTATTGATCGTTCTATGCACGAGCCTCATTTCTGTGCGAGTTGTTGCGTTTTGCCGGGAGAGGATTTTTGGCGTATTTGGTATCTATCCTGCACAGGTTGGCGCATGCGCGAAGGAAAGGCTGAGCACACATACCACATAAAATATGCCGAATCTCACGATGGGATAAATTGGCAAAGAGATGGTCTTGTTGCCATTGATTTTGCAAACGACCAAGAATACGCAATCTCGCGACCGTCGGTGATTCGTGACGATAACCGATGGAAGATGTGGTACTCCTATCGTGGTCAGTCTTATCGTATCGGATATGCGGAATCTGAGGATGCCCGCCAGTGGAGACGACTTGATAGTCAAGTTGGCATTGATGTCTCCATAACAGGATGGGATTCAGAAATGATCGAGTATCCACACGTCTTTGACCACAAAGGTCAGCGGTATATGTTGTACAACGGAAACGGTTATGGCAAAACCGGTTTTGGCTTGGCTGTGTTGGAGCAAGTTCGGTGATGAATAAATTTTTAGATCACATGTATATTGTAAGCACAATTGTATTTACAGTTTACAGCCAGTTGATTATGCGATGGCAGGTTCAGCTTGCTGGGCCACTGCCCACCCCTTTTTCTGGAAAATTGAGTTATGTAGCACAGCTATTATTAAATCCTTGGGTGCTGTCGGGAGTGGTGGCCACTTTTTTCGCTGGCATATCGTGGATGTTAGCGATGACGAAGTTTGAAATCAGTTATGCCTACCCATGGGTGAGTATCAACTTTGTGTTGATGCTTCTACTAGGGGTGTTACTTTTTGGTGAGTCTTTCAATATAGCGAAAGTATTTGGGACGCTTTTTGTCATCGCTGGGATTATCGTGATTGCTCGGAGTTAATTTATGTCACAAATCACAACCGGGCTTCGTGCAGTCCTGAGCAGTCCAAGGGTATACGACTTTTTTCAGGACATCATGGGTGCGCGCTCCGGTCGGCAGGAGTTGGTCCGCGAACATGTTCGCCCATTCTTAGGTAGCAGAATTCTTGATATCGGTTGCGGTACGGCGAGAATTCTGGACTACTTGCCGGATGTTGATTTCTACGGTTTCGATCTGAGCCAGCAGTATATCGATGAGGCTACACGGCGCTACGGTGCGCGTGGTGTCTTCAAATGTGCGTTGGTGGAGCAGGCGGTCATCGATCATCTGGAACCTTTCGATATCGTGATGGCTACGGGGTTGTTGCATCACTTGGACGACGACCAAGCAGTTGGGTTGATGAGGCTGGTCTACGCTGCGTTGCGGGAGGGGGGGCGTATGGTCACGATCGATCCGTGTTATGCAGATGACCAGAACGCCGTTTCCAATTTTCTTGTGTCCCGCGATCGCGGACAAAATATACGCGATCTTGCTGGATATACCTCACTTACCAAATCGGTGTTTACCAATACGTCCGCTATTGTCAGGCATCGGGCGTGGATACCTTATACACACTGCATTATGGAATGCACAAAATGACTATTCCGTTCAACAATCCCTATATGACCGGCAAGGAACTGGGGTTCATTGCCCAAGCTCATGCCAACAACCATTTGGCGGGCGATGGCGAGTTCACCAAGAAGTGTAATGCCTGGTTGGAGCAACGCATCGGTTGCCAGAAGGCATTGTTGACGCACTCTTGTACTGCGGCTTTGGAAATGGCGGCGATTCTGGCGGACATCCAGCCGGGCGACGAAGTGATCATGCCGTCCTATACCTTTGTTTCTACCGCAAACGCCTTCGTGCTGCGCGGCGGCGTGCCGGTATTTGTAGATATCCGGCCGGATACGCTGAATATCGACGAGGCGCGGATCGAAGCGGCGATTACTCCCAGAACCAAAGCGATCGTGCCGGTGCACTATGCAGGCGTGGCATGCGAGATGGATGCCATCATGGACATCGCTGCCAGGCACAATTTGCTGGTGATCGAGGATGCTGCCCAGGGCATCATGTCCACTTACAAAGGACGCGCGCTGGGTTCGCTCGGACACATGGGGTGCTTGAGTTTTCACGAAACCAAGAACATCATTTCCGGTGAAGGCGGCGCTATTTTGATCAACGATGATCGTTTTGCAGAACGTGTCGAGATCATCCGCGAGAAGGGCACCAACCGCAGCCAGTTTTTTCGCGGCCAGGTGGATAAATATACCTGGGTGGATATAGGTTCTTCATATTTGCCGGGTGAAATTATTGCGGCCTTCCTCTGGGCGCAAATGGAAGAAGCCGACGACATTACCCGTCGGCGTTTGGCGATATGGAACATTTATCAGCAAGCTTTTGCGGCACTTGAGCAAAGCGGCAACGTGCGTCGCCCGATTGTTCCGTCGGAGTTGCAGCATAACGCGCACATGTACTATTTGTTGATGCCGGATCTGGAAAAAAAGACTGCTCTGATCGAGCATTTAAAAAGTGTAAGAATTAACGCCGTTTTTCATTATGTGCCTTTGCATTCATCGCCTGCCGGGCGACGCTATGGGAGGGTTTATGGTGACATGTCCGTTACCGACGCCGTATCGGAGCGGCTGGTTCGCTTGCCGCTGTGGGTCGGTTTGACTGAGGCAGATCAAAAGCGTGCGGTTGAGGAAATTTACCAGGCGTGTAACGAATAACAAAATGATGGCAATACTACCTAAGCAAGTGAGCTGGTTTTTCTGGGGAATAGCTTTGGTCTATGCTGCGGTTTTCGGCGTATTTTTCAGCCGGGGATTCGATATTACTGATGAGAGCTTCTATTTGCTTAACTACAGGCATTGGAGTGAGTTTGCCGGGGGCGTCAGTTTTTTCGGTGCTTATCTGGCGATTCCCTATTATCTTCTTGGCGAAAGTATCTGGGCTATTCGTTTTTTTGGGCTTGTCATGCTGATGGCGGGGGCTTACTTTTTTGCGCTGGAGCTCTTCAAAAATCTGCCTGTATATCAAAAAAACGAAATGCAGGTTGGAGCAACCGCGGTTTCAGGTGCGGCAGTCACATTCTATTCTGTATTCGGAACGATTTATTCTCCCGGGTACAACCTGCTCAATTTGGTTTTAATGCTGTTTTCAACCGGGCTGCTGCTGCGAATATCACGAAAAGTTGAGTCAAATACGGCATTGAATTTCCTGTATGGCATCTGCATGGGAGCATTGTTTTTCACTAAATTCCCGTCGTTTTTTACCACGCTTGTTGCTCATTTCTTAATGGTGGCGTTGATACGTTCGCATGGCAGATGGTTGTTGTCGGCGAGACTGTTCATTGCGATTCTGGCAGGAATGATGGTGAATTATGGATATCTTGCATTGCAGGCAGGAAATATTCTGAAGATGATATCCTTTGGAATGGAAAATGGGGCTTTATTAAATCCTCGGGATGTAACGAAGGAGACCGTTAATTTATTTATTAGAGACATTCCCGATTTTATCTCCGCAGGCACGGCGCAATTATTGCGGATGATTGTGCCGGCAGTAGCACTCGCAGGTCTGGTATTGCTTCTGGTTAAACGAATAAAAATATGGACTGACTGGAGCGCAATTCTGATCATTGCCATAACCTTCGGCACGCAGGGTTTTTTATCTTCACGATATCTTCTTAACGGCTCAATCTGGACCTCAATCGGATTGCTTGGGATCATCTGTCTATTTTGTTTCCTGAAAAATAAAGATTACTCTCCATCCTCGCTGATCAAAGGCACCTTGCTGGCCATAATAGTGGCCCTGCTCCCGGTAGCTCACTCATTCGGAACTGGTAATTCCGTGCAACTTGCAGTAGGAATGGCCGTGGTTTTTCCAATTGCAGTTTGTGTCGGGTTATTAATATTTCTTCGTTCGGGAAGCTTCATTGAGCAATGGGCCTTCCTTATTTGTCTGGCCATTATTTCTATTGCGCCACTTTTTCTGATTAGCAAGCAATGGACGCAGCCGGACAAGACTTACAGGTTGTCGTCGGGGCTTAATGGCCAGAACGTAAACGTCAGGATTGGAAAAGCTACTATTGCAGTAGATGCTAAGGCTGCCAATGCTTATGAGAGGTTCAGGGCTATTTTGCGCGAGCAGGGCTATAAAGAAGGAACCTATATAATAGATATGACAGGCTCACCCGGACTTGTTTTAGTCGCCAACGGAAGACCGCTCGGATCCGCATGGATGCTCGTGGGTTATCCCGGCAGTGAAGCCGCAGCGTTAAGATTGCTTGAACATCAAGTAAAGGCGGAAGATATCAAGTCGGCGTGGATATTATCTACTCCGATGCCCAAGGCCGGATTGGACTGGGTAACTATAATGCGCAAGGTGTTAGGGGGTGTGCCTTTCAAAAAGGCAGGAAGTTTCTGTTTGCCTGTAACCGAGGGTGCTAACAGTTGTGATTCAGCGGGAGGTCTTTCCACGACTATAGAAGTATGGGCACCAGTGCCTTGAAGATACTGATAAAGTAGCATTGCCCGGCGTGAAAAAAGAGTATATCGACAATTTGAAAGCTTTGCGCAATAGCACCTTCGTTACTAACGTGGTCAAGCTGGCCGGTGGCAGCGCCATCGGTCAGGCGCTTGTCATGCTCTCCACCCCTTTGATTACCCGGCTTTATGGCCCGGCAGATATGGGGGTTTTCGGCTTGTTCATGTCTTTTATCGCATTTGCCAGCGTCGGCGTGGCACTGCGTTACGACCTTGCAATTGTTGCTGCACGCGACAAATTTGAAGCCGACGTACTGTTGATTACCTCCATTGCACTCGCTATTCCATGTGTTTTAATTGCCTCAGCTGTTATGTTTGGCATGATCCATTTTAGTATGCTGGGGTTCGCCGCATTGCCCGTCTGGAGTGCGCTCGCGATGTTCGTCGCTCTGCTAGCGACAGGCGTTTTTTCAAGTCTTCGATTCTGGTATGTAGGCAGAAAAAGGTTCGGCGAAATCAGCCTGGCGCTGGTTTCACAAGGCGCCGGGCGAGCAATAATCCCTGCCGTGCTGGGTTGGATCTCTTCCGGCTGGACAGGTCTGCTCGGCGGTGAAATTCTCGGGCGCATGCTGGGCGTAGTCAGGCTGGCTCGCGGTGCGTGGCCCGAGGTTAGAACAACTTTCGCGGCATTGGACGTTAAGCATGGTGCAGAAGTATTGCGGCGGTATTGGAAATATCCGACAGTATTTTTACCGTCATCAATGATAGATGCCCTTGCAACATCGCTGCCCTTGCCAATCATATCAAGTCTGTTCGGTGTGAGTGCTGCGGGCCAGTATTTTTTAGTCTATCGCCTTGCATCCGTTCCGGCTGCGCTGATAAGCGCGGGGGTAGCCGACGTTTTTCATTCTAAAATTGCCGAGGCGGCCAGAGGCGATAAATCATCGGTTCACCGCATAATGAAAGCTGCCATGCAAAAACTGACAGTCGTCAGTCTGGGCATATACCTTCCGATAGCGCTTGTATCCCCATTTCTATTTGCGCTTGTATTCGGTGAATCCTGGCAACAGGCAGGAACCCTGATGGCCATTCAATCATTGGCTTGCATGACGGGGCTCGTGGTTAGTCCGCTCAGTCGCGCTTTGGCAATTTCAAGGAATCCGGAACTCAAGCTGTTGCCGGACATCGTTAGATTAATTGTGCCGGTGTCCAGCCTTTGGGTCTGTTATCATTTCGGCATGACTTTTCTTCTCACTATGGTTGTATTTTCTCTCCTGACCGCAATTTCAGAGATTTTTTACATGTTCATCATCTGGTATGCAACGGCTGAACAACGCCATCTGCCTTTGCACTGAATATGTGGATCAACAACGTGCTGGCAACCTGTCAGAGAGTTAATTTTACGGAATAAAGCATTTATGATCGCGCCGAGTACCCCGCTCCCAATATTTCTCTCCTTTGTTATAGCTACTCGCAATCAGGCGGAGAAAATCCAACCGTTGCTAGCCGATGTCAGCCAGATGTTGGGCGGGCTTGTATCGGATCATGAAATAGTTATCGTGGATAACGCCTCGGATGATGATTCACTACTTCGTTTGAAGGCGCTTACAGGCATTGACGGATTACCCAATTTGCAGATTTATGCACTGACCAAAGAAGTTGATGCCGATACTGCAGCATGGGTCGGTTTAGAAAATGCGCTGGGTGACTTTGTCGCAGTTATCGATCCACTTAACGATGACATCAGTTTTCTACCTGAAATGCTGGACAAGGCGGTTAGTGGTGCGGATGTTGTCTTCGCAAATAACGAACAAAAATCAGCACAGAGTTTAGCCTATCGCGGAGCATATTCCATGTTCAATTTGTTGTATAAATGGTTTAACGGTATCCATCTGGCTAAAGAAGCGCCACAGTACCGCGTATTGAGCAAGCGCGTTATTAACTTCATCCTGCAGCACCCGCAGCCAGCTACGACATATCGGCATCTTCCCGCTACAGGTGGGTTTGCCAAAGTCAATCTCAGCTATAGTGCGTCACCCAAGATCCCTCACAAAAAACGGCTTGGTGACAGTATCGACCGGGGTATGAGGATGCTTGTTTCAACAACACGCGCACCAATGCGACTTGTGACCACGCTCTCTTTGTTCGGTGCCGTTGTCAATCTTGTGTATTCGGTCTATGTGGTTGCAATTGCATTTTTAAAGACGGATGTTGCACCCGGCTGGGTCAGTCTGTCACTTCAGCAATCCGGAATGTTTTGCCTGATCTCATTGGTATTGCTGGTGTTGGGTGAATACATCCTGAATATGGTCAGCCTGCAGAACGAAGGCCCGCTTTATCATGTAGGGCAAGAATTTACCAGCGCCCGCATGACTCGCCGTGAAAAGTTAAATATCGAAGAAGCAACGTCGCCGCAACAGAAGTCTGAGCGAGCTGCCGGATGACGATGGCTGACTCGACAGTTGATGCCGTCATTATTGGCGGTGGCTTCTACGGCGCAGCGATTGCGATTTATCTGGCAAAGCAACGCGGCCTAAAGCACATCGTGCTGGTAGAGCGTGAATCAGCACTGCTAACTCGCGCCTCCTACAATAACCAGGCCCGCGTTCACAACGGTTATCACTATCCGCGCAGCTACACTACGGCGTATCGCAGTCGCGTTAACCTACCTCGCTTTGTGCATGATTGGCCGGAAGCGGTAAAGCAGGATTTCACCAAGCTATACGCGATTGCTCGCCGCAACTCCAAGGTGACAGCTAAGCAGTTCGTGCGCTACTGCAAAGAGATTCGCGCAAAGATCGAGCCGGCAGATATGTCGCTGCGCCAACTATTTGAACCACACCTGATCGAAGAAGTCTTTCTGGTCGAGGAGTACGCTTTTGATGCCAGCAAGCTGGCAAATTGGGCCGAACGAGAATTGCAAGAGTGCGGAGTAGAAATTCACCTTGAGACTCGCGTAACCGCAATTTCCAGGGGTGATGAAGCACTAAAGGTGTGTGCCCGAGACGAGGATGGAAGTGAATCTGAAATTGTCAGCCGCTACGTATTCAATTGCACTTATAGCGGACTCAATCAGTTTGCCGGAGATTTTCCGGGTACGACCACGCATCTTAAGCAGGAAATCACCGAGATGGCTTTGATGGATGCGCCACCTGCACTTAAGGGGTTGGGCATTACCGTGATGGATGGCCCTTTTTTTTCGATGATGCCTTTCCCCGCACGAGGGCTGCACACCCTCTCTCATGTGCGCTACACCCCGCATATGCACTGGAATGACCAGTGCGGCATTGACCCCTACCAGAAGCTGAATGACTATGAACGTGCCACTCGTGTGGATCGCATGGTTAGAGATGTGGGGCGGTATCTCCCAGCCGTTCTGGACGCCCAATATGTTGATTCGTTATTCGAAATCAAAAGCGTTCTGGTGAAGAACGAGGGCGATGACGGCAGACCAATTTTGTTTGAAAAGCATGAAGAACTGCCAGGGTGTTACTCAGTGTTGGGAGGGAAAATTGATAATATTTACGATGTGCTGGAGAAGCTAAATGATGAACATTTCGAAAAGTAATTATTTTAAACAGGGACTACTTTTTATCTGCTTAACAATTTTTCTTGCGATTGTTTTTCAAACGAATCTATGTCATTTTGTAGATGACAAGTTTTTTTATGAAGAAGAAACTTCTGATTCGTTAGTCCTTGGGCGAATCATGGCGGATGCTTCCGGCCTGGACAGAAAAGGAGCGAATCTTGGTTTTGGTTTTAAAGATACGGCTGGATACCCGGATAGCGTCCATGAGTCATATGTAATTTTTTTAGCCGGATCCGGAATCGAAAGTGCTAAAGGTTTTGTGCCCTATATCTCGCAGTACGGCATTCAAGGTATATTTTTCTCAAAAATACATAGTACTTTTGGACTCAGCAAACTGTCTCACTTGCAAAAAATCAATGCCACTCTTCTGGCTATCGTGATAGTTTGGTTGTTTTTTCTCTATCGATACATTTATGACTATCGCTTTGCGACTATTTTTTTAGTAACAATGGTAAGTTCGCCTTGGGTCGTGCAATTCGCTAGACAGCTTTACTGGATGTCATTTTTATGGTTTATCCCAGCGATTCTAGCTGCAATTCTGTATACACAACAAAGAAAAAAAGTACGCATTCTTCTTTTGTTTGGGATCACACTTTCTGTTTTTATCAAGAGCCTCGCTGGTTATGAATATCTTTCCTCGATAACACTTTTTGCCTGCTCTGTTTTTGTCGTCGCGCCCTTCTTCAAGCAAAATAACGAAAAATCGTCTTTGAATTTAATAATGCTCTTTCTGGTCTTTGCCGCCTGCGTTATCGGCTTTGTCGGTGCGTTACTCGTTCATGCTGGCATGAGAGGAGACTCTATTCTTTCAGGTTTGCATAATATTTATGAAGAGGATGTCAAGCGCCGAACTTATGGCGATCCTTCACTTTTTGATCCAGCTTACAAAGCCTCACTTGTGGTATCGCCCCTATCCGTTCTTATGACTTATGTCACTCAATGGAAAACCCCGCTAGTTTTATGGCTGCCAGGCGAGATATTTAAGTTTTTGATAGGCTTTTCGATCGCAGGTATATGTTATAAATTCATCAAGGGACATCCCACACGAATAAGAGACGCTGTCCTTTTAATCTTCTTTTTTATGGTTCCGGCATCTTGGTTTGTGCTCGCTAAGGCGCATTCATATATTCATACCACATTGAATTACGTTCTTTGGTACTTTGGATTTGTTCAGGCACTAATCTATGTTTCATTTAACACAGTCGCCATTTTAAGTATCAGGTTTTTTGATTGGATAAAAACTGCAAATGAAAAAGATTTCTAAGCTATGAAAAATTGCCTTATTGGGTACACTGGTTTTGTTGGGTCAACGCTGTTAAAGCAAGCACACTTCGAGTCACTTTATCGTTCGACGAACATCGGTGAGATTGAGGGTAAGTCTTTCGATACTGTAGTCTGTGCCGGTGCGCCAGCACAAAAATGGATAGCGAATCGCGAACCTGAAGCAGATCGTCAAAAAATTGATGGCCTGATCGCGCACCTGAAAACTATCCAGTGTAAAACCTTTATCCTGATCAGCACCGTGGATGTTTTCAAGAATCCGCTTGGTGTTGATGAGAGTACTGATGTCGATGAGTCCGGACTTCACGCTTATGGCTTACATCGTCGCCTGCTGGAAAAGTTTGTCGAGAAACAATTTCCTCGCCATTTGGTTGTTCGCCTCCCCGGATTGGTAGGGCCCGGGTTGCGCAAGAATGTGATCTTCGATTTTCTGAATGACAACAACCTTCAGGCTATTGATAGCCGGGGCATCTTTCAGTTCTATCCGATGATCAATATCTGGTATGACATTCAAATTGCGCTTAAAGCCGGTCTGAAATTAGTACATCTCACAGCAGAACCGATCAGTGTGGCGGAGGTCTCGGCGCTGGGATATGGCAAACCGTTTGAGCAGGCGCAGGCAAACATTCCTGCCATGTATGATCTGCGGACCCAGTATGCAGAGGTGTTTGGCACGACGGGTCACTATCTATACAGCCGTCGTGAAACTATTCAGGCGGTTCGTGCCTACGCCCAATCAGAGCCGCGCACACTTAAAGTGGTGGCAGGAGCAAGCGCATGAGATTGGCTATTTCTAATATCGCCTGGGATGTTTCGGAAGATGAAGACATCGCCAAGCTGCTGAATCACTATGGCATTGACGCGATTGATATTGCACCGGGAAAGTATTTTCCTGATCCAGTGAAAGCGTCCGAAGAGGACATCACTCGCGTCAAGCAATGGTGGGCGGCGCGAGGCATTGAAATCACAGGGATGCAAGCACTTCTGTTTGGTACATCAGGACTGAATGTTTTTGGTACCCCAGAAGTGCAAGATGTTCTATTGAAGCACCTCGCGGCAGTCTGCCGAATCGGTGCTGGACTAGGCGCCACCCGTATCGTCTTTGGATCCCCGAAAAATCGGGATCGTAGTGGCTTAAACGATGAGCAGGTTATGGAGATTGCAGTTCCGTTCTTTAGGCGACTGGGGGCGATTGCGCAGACTTATGATGTTATGATTTGCTTAGAACCGAATCCGCCTTGCTACGGCGCGAACTTTATGACAACCAGCGCTGAAACAGCAGAGGTGGTCAGGCAAGTGGCGCATTCCGCGATACGAATGCAACTGGATACGGGAGCAATCACCATCAATGGGGAAGATCCTATGGCGGTATTGCAAAATTACGTATCGTTGATCGGACATATTCATGCCAGCGAGCCAGAAATCGCGCCACTAGGTGATGGCGGAACTGACCACTCGATAGTGGCTGCCGAGTTGAGGCGGCAATTGCCCGAGCACCTCGTGACGGTCGAGATGCTGGCAACCAAGAATGAACCCCATCTTGTTTCGATCGAACGGGCTTTGGGCGTCGCGGTTAGGTTTTATCGGAATCTTTGTGATGGCGTGGCTGTATGAAGTGGCTGATCCTATTCATGGGTATTGCCTCCAATGCTTCGGCCAGTGTGCTTGTCAAAATTGCCATGATGCCACCGCGCAAATTTCCGTCACTCAGTGATCCGATGGCTGCGTTGAGTAATTGGCCTTTCTGGCTGGGATTGGGGTTGTATGGTGCCGCGTTCCTGCTCTATGCCGCCGCTTTGGCAAGGTTGCCGCTGAATGTTGCACATCCAATACTCACCGCCGGTGCGGTGGCTGCTGTGGCAGCTTGCTCCTTGTTAATCTTCCGTGAGCCGTTTCACTGGACAACCATCGCAGGTATTTTGCTGGTGGTCGCAGGGGTAGTGTTAATCACGGTTCGTGTAAGTTAATTGAAAATTGAAAATGAATAATTCTGAAATTGCTCCAGCAGTCCGCGCAAGTTGGCAGGTTCCTGAATTTGAAACGAAGTTGTGGCTTGGTCGTCAACATCCTTGGTGTGTTGTCATTCCCGTCATTAATGAAGGAGAGAGAATCAAAAACCTTTTGGCCAGAATTGCGGCTCTCAATATTTCCAGCTTAGCGGACATTATTATCGTGGATGGTGGTAGCACGGATGGGTCTTTGGCGCTTGAATTACTTCAAATCAACAGGGTGCGAGGCTTGCTGCTCAAGACCGCACAGGGAAAATTAAGTGCTCAATTGCGCTGTGCATATGCTTTCGCGCTTGATCAAGGTTATGAAGGAATTGTGACCATTGATGGCAATGATAAGGATGATCCGGTAGCAATACCTCAATTCATCGAGGCATTGAAGCAAGGAGTAGATTTTGTTCAGGCATCCCGCTTTATTTCTGGCGGGGTAGCGGAAAACACGCCGAAATCACGGGATTTTGCCATTCGCTTTATTCATGCGCCGATGTTAAGTCTGTTTTCTGGCTTCCACTGGACAGACACTACTCAGGGCTTCCGTGCGTACAGCCGCAAGATGATGTTGGATACTAAGATTGCACCGTTTCGCGATGTATTCATGACATACGAGTTACTGGCATATCTCTCATATCGTGCGCCCAAGCTCGGTTGTCGATGCGTCGAGTTACCAACCATACGACGTTATCCTAAGGGTGACGTACCCACTAAAATTAGCGTATTCAAGGGAAATTTATCTGTGTTAGCTGTTCTTATAAGAGCTTGCCTTGGGTTATATAATCCAACGTCTGCTAACCGTAAGTGATCGTAATGCGTACAATTCGTTCTGTATCTGGTATGCGACGGCTGACCACCGCCAAGTGTTACTTCACTGACTATGTGGAATAGGCAAAATATTAACGCGCGTATATTTCTGATGCTGGGCGTTGTTGCCTACATTGGTGCTTTTCTTTTCAGCTACGAACAGTGGGTGGCGCCGCGTTATGCGGGTTGGGGATTATCGTACCGTGATGTCCCCGCAGGATACATCCAGATTTCGTGGGTTTTGTGTCTCATTTCCGCTCTCTGGATGCCGCGCGATTTGACGCGCCCATCACAGTTATTGTTTTTTATTCAGTACTTTGTAATATTCATCCCGACAAGTTTCATACTCTATCATGCCGGTAGGCCAGAGTTGCCGCCGGATGAAGTTCTCATTATTGTTCTCGCCCTATTTTCCGGTTTAACAGTCCTGCAGGCCAGCTATAAACTTCCTCTACTTGTCATCAGGCGAGATGGCCTTTCTCACAGAGCATTCTGGAGAATTTTTTGGTGTGTTGCAGCCGGACTTGTTATCTACCTCTTAACTGTTTTTGGCAGTCACTTTCAATTAGCCAGTTTCAAGGGTATATATGGCGTCAGGAAAGTCGCAGATGAGCTGATGACAGCATCCGGCAGTTCATTTTCCGGTTACGCGCAAACGTGGCTGTCCGGTTTTATCTTGCCCTTCCTGTTCTCGGTGGGCGTTTTTCGCAGACGCTGGGATTTTGTCGTCATAGCTGCGGCTGGTTATTTCTACCTGCTAGGTGTGGGCGGGAGTAAAACCACCATGTTGGCTATGGTCTATCTGTCGGCTATTTATTTACTTGTTCGCTCAGGAGGGAAAAACGCAGGCGTAAAAATCGCTATATGCTTCGCGGGCCTGCTGTTGTTTCCGGCAGTTTTGACTTTGACAGGATCGGCAGGCGGAACCATCGATACCTGGTATGTGGCTATTATTCATTCGCGTATTTTTAATATTCCAGCGCTTTCGATTGGACAATACTACAGTTTTTTCGAAAACCATCCGCTTACGTATGGTTCACATATTAGCGGTATAAATCAGTTCGTAATCTACCCCTATGATATGGATATTCCGAGAACAGTCGGCAAATACTTCTACCACGCCGAGCTTACCGCTAACGTCAATATGTGGGCGCAGGATGGTATTGCATCGTTCGGCCTGGTTGGCATTCCCATTGTGTCCACAATAGCAGCCGTGGTATTCTGGTTAATTGATAGTATTGCCAGTCGGCATGACTCGCGTTTTGTTACTGTTGCTCTCGGCAATATTGCCTTAAGTTTCGCGAATATATCCTTATTCACGACCATTATTAGCGGAGGGTTGTTTTTGTTGATCGTCGCGCTTTATTTTTATCGTAAGGAATAATTTTTGAAAGTCGTTACCATAGTTGGAGCGCGCCCTCAATTTATCAAGGCAGCCGTGATTAGCAGAGAGATCGCTAAGCATCAGGGAATAAGTGAGGTGATTGTCCATACGGGGCAACACTTCGACGAAAATATGTCTGACATTTTTTTCGAGGAGATGCAGATACCGACGCCGCACTATCATCTTGATATTAATTCGATGAGCCACGGTGCCATGACAGGCAGAATGCTTGAAAAGATAGAAGAAGTGCTTCTCCTCGAGCGACCGGATTTCGTCATTGTGTACGGCGATACTAATTCAACGCTTGCCGGAGCACTTGCTGCAAAAAAACTTCACATCAGAGTCGTTCATATTGAAGCCGGTCTCAGGAGCTTCAATATGTCCATGCCCGAAGAGATCAATCGAATTCTGACAGATCGCATCAGTGATATTTTGTGTTGCCCGACGGAACAGGCAGCCAAAAATCTGAGCGACGAAGGCTATTCTAATTTTTCGTCAAAGGTTGTGATGACCGGCGACGTGATGCAGGATGCAGCAATTTTCTATCGAGAACGGGCGGGTAGCGACAAAAGCATCGTTTCCAGGCTAGGTCTTGAAGGAAAGGAGTTTGCTCTTTGTACCGTGCATCGCGCGGAAAATGCCGACAATCTTGACAGATTGCGTGGAATTATCGGGGCGCTTAACGAAATATCAGGCGAAATGGAGATCGTTTTTCCTGTCCATCCAAGAACACGGAAAATTATTGAGAAAAACAAGCTTGCGCTTTCCTGCAAGACCATCGATCCGGTAGGCTATCTGGATATGGTCAACCTGTTAACCCACGCAAAAATCGTGCTGACCGACAGCGGCGGTCTTCAGAAAGAGGCATTTTTCTTCGCGAAACCCTGCGTTACTTTAAGGGACGAGACTGAATGGGTCGAGCTGATTGAAGGTGGCTTTAATACCCTTGCAGGAGCGAATCAGGGAAATATTGTTTCGTCATTTAAGAAGATGTGTCTGGCCAAACCTGACTTTACCGAAGATCTTTATGGTGCCGGAACAGCGGCCAAGCGTATCGTTGTCTTGCTTGAACAATATGCTTGATGAACAATCCGGCAACATTTTGAATGTGTAACCTGAGTAAACAAATTAAATGAAAATTGTTATTATCTCCGAAGTTTTTGCAAAAAATATGGGTTACATGGAGTCTATGCTTCCTAAATATCTCGCCAAACTCGGCGCGGAAGTACATGTTATTACCACCGATTTGTCCCCTTATTATCAAACTCCAGATTTTGCCAAGACATATACGGAATTTTCCAAGAAAAGCCAGTTAACGCCGGGGTCTGTAGAATTTCACGATGGTTACACACTTCATGCTCTTCCTCATCAGCGTCTTTTGGGCTATATGCGAATTACTGGAATGAAGCAAAAGCTTGCTGAAATTCGGCCTGATATTGTTTATTCAATGGCGTCCATAGGTTGGATTGCACTGGAATCAGCTTTGCTGAAGCCGCGGTTTGGTTATAAGCTTTTTACCGGAAGCCATACCACTGCCTCTGTTTTTCCCCTTTCCCGCAGTAAAAAAACACTATTTGATGCTGCACAGGTTAAAAATTTTCTGACTCGTGTAATTCCCGGGAGATTTACCAGCCTTTTTACTGAAAAATGTTATGGAGCGACCGAGGACTGCGCCGATATTGCTGTCCGTTTTTTTGGTGTCGAAAAAAGCAAGATTGATGTCTGCCCCCTTGGCGTCGATACCGAACTGTTCCATCCTCTCAACACCGAGGATGATTTTAAAGAGCGCGCGAATTTTCGAAGTGAGTTGGGTATCGGAGATGATGAAATCGTCTGTGTGTACACCGGGCGGTTTTCAGATGGCAAAAACCCCCTTGTTCTCGGCGAGGCCGTAGCGCGGCTGGTTGCCCAAGGAGAACCTTACCGGGCGATTTTCGTTGGCCATGGCGTGCAGGCGGAGTCGCTGAAGCAGTTGCCGGGCTGTACAGTGTTCCCTTTTACCCCTGTGGAGAACCTTCCTCAATATTTTCGTTCTGCTGACATTGGCGTATGGCCGACACAGGAATCTACATCAATGCTCGATGCCGCCGCCTGCGGTTTACCTTTGATTGTTAACGATACGCTTATTGCTACAGAGCGGATCGAAGGAAATGGATGGACCTATCATCTCAACGATGTAGATGACATGGTACGAGTCCTTCTCCTTTTTAAAGATCCGTCCCTCAGAAAGAAATTAGGTGATGCCGGTGCTCGTAAAATGGTCAGAGAATTCAATTGGGAGTCAATAGCACTACGACGTTTTAACGATTTTAAATTTGCGCTGGAAAATTAATAAAAAATTATTATTACCTTGATTGTAATGAAGGTTGTAACAAGCAACTCCTTGGCTTGAGTGGCAATGTGGTAAATGTACAATGACGAATCCAGTAATAAAATCCTTAGCGATGAATGTTCTGCCACCAATTCTTCTTCACGGGCTCGTGGCTATTAGCGGCAAGAGGAATAAATGGAGTGGAAATTACCTCGACTGGGCAAGCGCCGTTGCGGCATCCTCCGGCTATGACGTCAATATTATTTTTGATCTTGTGCGCAAGGCCGCAGCCGCTGTGCGTGATGGCGAAGCACTCTGGGAACGGGACTCTACCTGCTTTTACCATGAAGAATATAACTGGCAATTGCTTGCGTGTTTGATGACTGCTGCGGCTCGCTCGGGCGGTGCATTACATGTCCTCGATTTTGGCGGCGCTCTCGGAAGTACGTATATGCAGCATCGGAAAATATTTTCTGAGCTGTCAGACTGTTCCTGGAGTGTGGTCGAACAACCACATGTGGTTGCCTGTGGCAGAGCAGAATTCGCAACGGATGCGCTGAGATTTTTTGAAACTATCGAACAATGTTTTGCTGATCGACCTGTGAATGTGGTTCTGTTTTCAAGCGTCCTGCAATATCTGGAAAATCCATATGAGTTGCTGGAAACAGTTGTAAAGCTTAACCCGGCAGCAATTATCATCGACCGCACTCCGCTTGCCAATATAGGCGAGCGGATTACAGTTCAGCGTGTTCCGAAAAATATTTATCCGGCAAGTTATCCTTGCCGGTTTCTGGATAAAGCACGCGTTGAGGCAGTTTTAACACGATCCAGAACATTGACTCCGTGGTTTTCAAACCCTGTTGCACCATCAAGTTTTTTTGGTGCAATGTCATTGTTACATAGGGAAAAAGAATGAATGTAAAATCAAGTGCCGCATTGAAATCTTATTTTGTTTCAATGAGTTTTAGTCCGACCTGGCTCGGAATGTTCGTTAATCCGTTTTGGCTTTGCCGCAGGGAGTTGGCGCTGGCTTTATCAGACTTGGCGCCTCGTTTAACAGGTACCGTTCTGGATTTTGGTTCAGGCAGTCAACCGTACCGGCCTTTGCTCACGAACTGTGCTCATTACACCAGCCTGGAATATGATACGCCACAAAATCGCGAGCGCAAGGTGGCTGATATTTTTTACGATGGGAAGAGTATTCCGGCTGAAGATAACAGCTTCGACGGTCTTCTTTCTACCCAGACTCTTGAACATGTACCAAACCCTGAAGTGATTGTTGCCGAATGGGCGCGAGTACTAAAGGATGGGGGTATGTTGCTGATTACTATGCCCTTCATGTGGCCTGAACATGAGATGCCTTATGATTTTCAACGGTATTCCAGCGGTGGCTTGCGCCTTTTGTTGGAAAAATCCGGATTTGAGATCGTTGAGCAGCGCAGGTTGTTAAGCGATTGCCGTGCACCCGCGCAATTATTCCTGGCCTGGATTTTCGATGCTGTTCTGGTTAAGTTACGTCCCAAGGTGTTGCGATTACTTTTGACTCCATTGCTGTGTACCCCGGTATCAATCCTTGCAAGCATGTTGGCGGCCATATTGCCAAAAAATTCAAATACATACCTTGATAATCTGGTTTTGGCCAGGCAAAAAAAGGCTGCGTCAGTAAATTGAAGGTATAAGTAACCAGATAATATTTTCATCAAATTGTCTGGGATGAATGGGTGGGCATCCGGCAGCTAACTTTGCCGGCGGATTTGAAAACTGGAGAAATAAAGATGGAAAATAATATTTTCGCCGGCAAGCAGGTTCTGATAACGGGGGGCTTGGGTTTTATTGGCTCCAATCTGGCCAGGAAGCTGATTAGCGAGGGTGCAAATGTCACCCTGGTAGACAGCCTGATCCCGCAATATGGAGGAAACCTGTTTAACATCCATGATTTTTCGGACAAGGTGAAGGTAAATATCAGCGATGTGCGCGATCCTTTTTCGATGGCTTATCTGGTACAGGGTAAAGATTACCTTTTTAATCTTGCAGGCCAAACCAGTCATCTTGATTCGATGACAAATCCGCAAGCCGATCTTGAAATCAATGCATCTGCGCAGTTGTCCATTCTGGAGGCCTGTCGGCAACATAATCAGAAAATCAAGATCGTATTCGCCAGTACGCGCCAGATATACGGCAAGCCGGAGTACCTGCCGGTCGATGAAGCGCATCCGATCAGGCCTGTGGATGTGAACGGCATCAACAAATTAGCCGGTGAGTGGTATCACTTGTTGTACAACAATGTGTATGGCATCAGAGCTTGTGCGCTGCGCCTGACGAATACATATGGCCCCGGTATGCGGGTAAAGGATGCCAGGCAAACTTTTCTCGGGATATGGATCAGGAATGTCATCGAGGGAAAGCCTATCCTTGTGTTTGGTGATGGTTTGCAGTTGCGCGACTTTAATTATGTGGACGATGTGGTGGATGCGCTTTTGCTAGCTGCACTCGATGCCAAAGCAGATGGACAGGTATTTAACCTGGGCAGCAAAGAGGTGGTGAACTTAAAACAGCTGGCGCAGATGCTCTGTAATCTGAGTCCTGAATCAAGCTGCGAAATCGTGCCATTTCCACCTGAGCGCAAGGCTATCGATATTGGCGACTATTATAGCAATTATGACAAATTGCAAACTACTTTGGGGTGGCAGCCGAAGACTGACTTGAAACAAGGACTGGCAAACTGTCTTGCCTATTATCAAGAACATCAGCAGGCATATTGGAGCGCAGCATGATTTTAATGAATGATTTTAAGGCTGAACCCGAGGATTTGCGGGTTGCCGAATTGGCTGCGCTGGACAGAGTGCTACGCTCCGGCTGGTATGTACTGGGAAAAGAGGTGGAAGCGTTTGAACTTGCATGGGCCGAGCATTGCAGTGTTGGATATGCCGTGGGTGTGGGAAATGGCATGGATGCCATTGAGATCGGTTTGCGTGCGTTGGATATCGGAGCGGGGGATGAGGTTATCACTACGCCGATGACGGCGTTTGCGACTGTACTGGCGATACTGCGTGCCGGGGCAATCCCGGTTTTGGCGGATATTGATCCGGAAACGGCTTTGCTTGATCACGCGAGTGTCGAGCGTTGCATCGGCCCGAAAACGAAGGCTGTTCTGCTGGTTCATTTGTATGGACAAATGCGGGAGATGGGGCGCTGGACGGCGTTGTGTGAAAAGCATGGCATTGCGCTATTGGAAGATTGTGCCCAATCGCATCTGGCGCGATGGAGCGGGAAGGTTGCCGGTGGTTTTGGCCGTTTCGGCGCCTACAGTTTTTATCCTACCAAGAACCTGGGGGCGATGGGAGATGCAGGTGCATTGGTCAGCAATGATGGTGTGCTTGCAAAGCGCGCCGAAGTGCTTCGCAATTACGGCCAAAGCGTGCGCTATCATCATAAGGAGATTGGGCTTAATAGCCGGTTGGACGAGTTGCAAGCTGCGCTATTGCGAGTCAGATTGGGAAGATTGGATGGATTTACCGAGCGTCGTCGCGAGATAGCTAATGCGTATCGGGAAAGAATCACAAACCCGCAATGCAGATTACTGGCCAAGCCGATCCAGGCCGAGAGCCATGTGTATCATCTGTTTGTGGTGATCTGCGACGAGCGGGATAAGTTGGCTCAACATCTAAAATCTTCTGGTGTGGAAACATATGTACACTACCCTGTGCCGGTTCATGTACAGTCGCCGTGCAAAGGGTTGCGTTGTGACCCCAATGGTCTTTCTGTTGCCGAGTCGCATGCCCGCGTGTGCCTTTCTATTCCTTGTCATCCGCAGATGAGCGATGCAGATGTGTCAACCGTGATTGATGCTATAAATGCTTTCAAATAATAAAGCCGCTGGTATTGAGCATTTTGTTACGCTGTTTGACAATAACTTTCTGCCCATAGGCCTGTGCCTGCACGCTTCGCTGCTTGAGCATGGACAGCCTTTTCATCTATGGATACTCTGCATGGATGAATTGGTTGAGCAGAATTTGCAACGTCTGGCATTGCCGCATGTGAGTCTGATTCCATTGCGAGAAGCTGAAAATGCGCGCTTGTTGGCTGTCAAGCCGACCCGCAGCCGAGGGGAGTACTGCTGGACATTGACGCCATTCACGCCGCAATTTGTTTTCGACCGGGATAATCAGGTTAACCGTGTTACCTATCTTGATGCGGATCTGTTTTTCTTTGCATCCCCGAAAATATTGCTGGATGAATTTGAACGTTCTGGCAAGCATGTGCTGATTACCGAGCATGCTTATGATCCTCGTTATGAGCGATCAGGCAGGGCGAAACGGGGAGGCAGGTTTTGCGTTCAATTCATGACCTTCAGGCGTACACCGGAAGGTGAAAAGGTTATGCTCTGGTGGCAAGATCGTTGTCTGGAGTGGTGTTATGCCAGAGTTGAAGACGGCAAGTTCGGCGATCAAAAATACCTCGACCATTGGCCTGAATTGTTCGGTGCAGAAGTGCATGTTTTGTTGCAAAAAGATAAAACGCTGGCCCCGTGGAATGTGGCGCACTTCGAGAAGCTTTGCGGTGGAAAATTGAATCCGGTTTTCTATCATTTCCAGACGCTCAGAATTATTTCACCCGATGAAATATTGCTATATTCAGGGTGGAGAGTAGGAAAAGCATCGGCCGCGCTTTACCAAATTTATATGGACAGTTTGAGACATGTCGTTTCAAGAATGAAGCAAGAAGAGATCCCTGTAGCCTACTTGCCGAGGCGAAAAGATCTGATCGGCAGACTGACCACCCTTAAGCACAAATATATCGATGGTGAAAAAAGCGTTTCATTGCAAGGTTGCATGGTCGATTTCGTCGCGCCTTATTCAAGTCAGGCAATGCCTGCTGCAAGGGGGCGGGTGGAAGGGGGGCGGCGCATTTCCGGAAAAACGACGAAAAAGCCCATGCCAGACCAGCCTTTGATAAGCATTGTTACAGTGGTTTATAATGGCGCAGCGACACTTGAACATACCATACGTGGCGTCATTGAGCAGACTTATGGGAATGTTGAATACATTGTTGTTGACGGGGGTTCCACCGATGCAACTTTGGACATCCTGCGCAAATATGAGGGCAACATTGATTATTGGGTGAGCGAGAAGGACGCCGGTATCTATGATGCGATGAATAAAGGCATCTCTTTGACGTCTGGCGAGATTATCGGCTTAATCAATGCCGACGATTTCTATGCGTCACGGGATGTGCTGGCAAGCGTGGCAGCGGTGTTGACCGACCCGGATGTAGACGCCTGTTACGGTGATTTATGCTATGTAAAGCAACACGATATTTCGACTGTCGTGCGCTATTGGCAATCTTCCGATTTTCGCCCCGGAGCGTTTGAGAAAGCCTGGTGCCCGCCTCATCCGACGTTTTTCGTGAGGCGCAAAATTTACGAACGGTTCGGAGTATTTGATCTGACTTATAAAATAGCGGCAGACATGGAGTTGATGCTGCGCTTTCTGGAAATACACCGTGTGCGAGCAAAATACATTCCGGAGGTGATGGTCAAAATGCGCGTAGGAGGTACGACCAATCGCAGTTGGGCAAATATTGTCAAACAGAACGGAGAGATTCTGCGGGCATTAAGGCAGCGTGGGCAGCGTGCATCTATGCTGCGTTTGACATGCAGTAAAATAATCTCAAAAGGGCTGCAGTATTTTGTCCGACCGACAGATGGAGTGAAATAGGAAAAATATGCGAGATGAAAAGCAGCAAGCAGCAAGCGTTGAAATCAGCCTGAAGGACGTTGTCGGATTCTTCATCCGCAATCAACGTCTTATTGTATTTTTTGGTGTTGCGGGATTGTTGTTTTCGACAGCCTACATTTTGCTGGCACCCAAAAAATATGAGGCGAGATGGCAAATGGAAATGTCGCAATTTACCAACACCAACGCCAACACCAGCACCAGCAACATCGAAGATCCTGCAGCTTTGATTCAACGTTTGCGTTTTTCGTCGTCATATCCTGCGGCAGTACAGCAAAGTTGTGGTATCTCCAAAGATGGTGAACTCGGTGAATACTTGGGCGGTGCACTGGAGGTTCAAATAATCTCAAGCCTGGACAAGGCTGTGGGGATGAAATTACGTGCTCGCAGCGATACACTAGCCAGGCAATGTGCCGAAGCGATTGTGGCGATGATTGTGGTACAGCAACAAGGCTTGATCGATGAGCGCCTAGCGGGGAGGAAAGAGCTATTGTTGCAATATCAGCAGGCTTTGCTGGAAGAGAAGCAGCAATTGGACGAGATAAAAAATACTGAATTTGCTAACTTTGCATACCTGGCCAAACTCGATAAATTGAGTTGGTTGCGTACGCGTATAGATGCATTGAATGAAGAGGCTTACTTGTCCAAAAAACATCCGGCGAAATTGACTTTTCCAATGATAGTGTCGAGCAAACCTGTTTCACCCAGAGTTGGGTTGGCATTGCTGTTTGGCGTGTCGCTAGGTTTGATACTGGGAGTGCTGTCTGCACTGGTTCGAGATAAGTGGCGCAGAGAGTCGTGAAGAGAAGACCACTTTGCGTACTCTAATAACTGGGGCCACTGGTTTTGTTGGGCGGTATGTATGTGTCCAGGCGACGCGCCAAGGATTTGCTGTCAGAGCTGCGCTGCGCAAGCCTGCACAACTTCCAGGCAACGTTGAATCTGTCGTGGTTGGTGAAATAAATGGCGCAACAGATTGGGGGCATGCTTTAGGCAGTGTGGATGTCGTGATTCATCTCGCAGCTCGGGTGCACGTAATGTGCGAAAATGCGGGACATCCATTGGAAGAATTTCGCAAGGTGAATGTGGCCGGTACAGAGCATCTGGCGCGTTCTGCCGCTGCAAGCGGAGTGAAGCGATTGATTTATGTCAGCTCGATTGGTGTAAATGGCTTGTTAACGGATTTTGGCAGGCCATTTTCTGAAACAGATACAGCCTTCCCTCACAATGCATATGCAATTTCTAAATGGGAGGCTGAGCAGGCGCTTCACCGTGTTGCAAAAGAAACAGGATTGGAAGTGGTAATCGTGCGTCCACCTTTGGTTTACGGTGCAGGCGCGCCCGGCAATTTCGCGCAGATGCTCAAGGTGTTGGCTAAGGGCATACCGCTGCCACTGGCATCGGTTCACAATTGGCGTAGTCTGATCTATATTGAAAATCTGGTGGATGCACTGATTCTGTGTACTACGCATCCTGCAGCTGCTGGGCAGACCTATCTTGTCAGCGATGGCGAGGACATTTCGACTCCTGACCTGCTGCGCCATCTGGGTGCGGCGATGAAACATCCGGCGCGTCTGTTTCCATGTCCGCAGGCTTTGTTGAAGCTGGCAGGACTGCTGACTGGCAAGTCTGATCAGATTGAGCGTTTGCTGGGTTCGTTGCAGCTGGACAGCAGAAAAATTTGTAGTGAGTTAGGCTGGCAACCGCCATATACATTGCAGGAAGGGCTGTGGTTAACCGCAAGACCCAATCAGGTTACATTATAACGGATCACTGCTGCCCGGTTAATTAATGACGAAACGCTACAATCAATTTCAAACAGCGTGCAACACTTTCCAGATTAGGGGTGGAAACAGCGTCCAATTGTTCCCACTTTTTCAGCTTTCTGAGGGCGATTTTTACGCGTAGAGCTGTAAGCGTTTTTCCTGTTTCCAGAATGTCGCAATGATGGGTAATGCGATCAAGCAAAGCGGTTGTCATCTTCGCATCGCCAAACACGTGCAGCTACTCGCCGAACGACAGATTCGCGGTAAGAGTCAGAGAGGTTTTTTCATAAAGCGGACTGATGAGATGAAACAGCAATATGCCGCCTGATACCGCGAACGGTAAATATCCTAGTTTATCTAACATCGCCGCGTCCATAAGGCACCGTCGCTATGCCAGATTGCCGACAAGGCCAAGAATCTTCTCGTGTTCCAATTGATTGGCCAGATCGACCGCATTAAAGAGCCGCACAGGTTTGCCTTGATGGATAGCGGCCACCTCAAGGGGCTTTACCCGTACTTGTACCGCCAACCAGAATCAGGTTGTGCGCGGTTTTCATGACTGCCGTGCCCACCAATTGTTTAATAACCGCTTGCGATAGCGGTGTTTCAGTCAGTCAATTCCAAGCAAATCACGGTGGATTTGGAATCTGGCCGTCTTGAGCTGATATGGCGGACTCTTGCGCTGGCGATCCGTTGTATTGCCTGTTCCTTAATGCCGACTCGGGCGAAAATATGAGCATGCGTGAATTGACTGGAATTATCGCTTAAGTAGTGGGTTGTCAGGGGTGGTTCGTGCAAGACACATCCAAACCGGATGGTACAATGCGCAAGATTATGGACGTGTCCAAAATTCGCAATCCGGGATGTGTGATGGAAATCTGTTCGCATAGAGGAAGAGCATTGGCCTACAAAGATTTTTTAGACAGGGATAAGCAATGAAAGCCGTCATTCTTGCGGGTGGGTTGGGCACTCGAATAAGCGAAGAAACTTCCGCTCGTCCGAAGCCTATGGTGGAGATCGGCGGCAAGCCGATCTTGTGGCACATTATGAAAACCTATTCCGCACACGGCATTAATGATTTTGTGGTGTGCTGCGGCTACAAGGGTTACGTCATCAAGGAGTATTTCGCCAATTATTTCCTGCACATGTCCGATGTTACCTTCGATATGCAGCATAACAAAATGGAAGTGCATCAGCGTCACGCTGAACCGTGGAAAGTGACCTTGGTGGATACCGGCGAAAACACAATGACAGGTGGCCGTCTGAAGCGCGTGGCCGAGTACGTAAAGGATGAAGAGGCATTTTGCTTGACTTATGGCGATGGTGTTAGTGATGTTAATATCACTGAACTGATCGCCTTCCATAAGGCGCAGAACGTCAAAGCTAGCTTGACTGCCGTTTTTCCGCCTGGTCGTTTTGGCGCGCTCGATATGCAGGGAAACAAGGTCAACAGTTTTCGTGAAAAACCCCAAGGCGACGGAGCCATGATCAACGGTGGTTTTTTCGTACTGACACCGGAAGTTATCGATTACATCACTGACGACAGTACAATCTGGGAGCGAGAGCCCATGGAGCAGCTGGCGGAAGATGGGAATCTTGCAGCGTTTCATCATTCCGGTTTCTGGCAACCGATGGACACCTTGCGGGACAAGATGTATCTCGAAGAATTATGGCAATCAGGCAAGGCGCCGTGGAAGGTATGGAAGTGAACGCCGGATTCTGGAAGGGAAAGCGCGTTCTGTTGACTGGGCATACAGGCTTCAAGGGAAGCTGGCTGTCTCTCTGGTTGCAGTCCATGGGGGTGCAGGTGGTGGGTTTTGCGCTTGCGCCGCCGACAAAGCCCAGCCTGTTTGAGGTTGCCGATGTGGGCAGTGGCATGACCAGTGTCATTGGCGACATCCGCGATCTTGAGCATCTGCGCGCGGTGTTCGCCGAACACCAGCCGGAGATCGTGATTCATATGGCTGCACAGGCGCTGGTGCGCTATTCCTATGTCGAGCCGGTAGAAACCTATTCAACCAATGTGATGGGCACGGTGAACCTGCTCGAAGCGGTGCGCGGATCGGGTATCGTAAAAGCAGTGGTGAACGTGACCTCAGATAAGTGTTATGAGAATCGCGAATGGGTGTGGGGCTATCGCGAAAATGAAGCGATGGGTGGTTACGATCCTTACAGCAACAGCAAGGGCTGTGCCGAGTTGGTGGCATCGGCCTATCGCAGCTCTTTTTTTCATCCTGAAAAATATCAGCAACATGGCGTTGCAATCGCATCGGCCAGAGCGGGCAATGTCATTGGTGGCGGCGATTGGGCTGATGACCGGCTTATCCCGGATATCATCCGCGCTATCACGGAAGGTCGCCCGGTCAATATTCGTAATCCACGCGCTATCCGTCCCTGGCAGCATGTGCTGGAGCCGTTGTCCGGTTATCTGTTGCTGGCGCAAAAGCTCTATGAAGAGGGCGCAGCCTATGCTGAGGGTTGGAACTTCGGGCCGAATGATGAGGATGCGAAACCGGTGCAATGGATCGTCGAGCGGCTGACACAATCCTGGGGCGAGGGTGCGAGCTGGGCGCTGGATGGTGGCGAACACCCGCACGAGGCGCATTACCTGAAGCTGGATTGTTCCAAGGCCAAAGCGCGTCTGGACTGGCAGCCGAGGTGGCATCTGGATGAAACGCTGGGAAAAATCGTCGAATGGCATCGTGCCTGCTGCGACGGGAAAGACATGCGTGAAATTACGCTCCGGCAAATCGGCGCGTATAACGCGTGATTGGCATGATGAATTTGAATTGAAACTAGCAGAGGCCTCGTGTGGACAAAGAAATAATCAAGCAGAAAATACTGGGTCTGGTTGAGCAATACAGTGCGCTGCAATATGCAGATAAAGAGTTTATTGCGGGCACTTCCGTTGTTCCTCCTTCCGGCAAGGTGATCGGTGCGCCAGAACTAAAAAACATGGTTGAAGCATCCCTGGATGGATGGCTCACCACCGGGCGTTTTAATGAAGCGTTCGAGAAGCGCTTTGCCGAGTTCGTCGGTATTCCTTATGCACTGACCACCACTTCAGGTTCATCTGCTAACCTGCTGGCATTCACGGCACTGACTTCGCACAAGTTGGGCGCACGTGCGCTGAAACCAGGCGACGAAGTCATTACCGTGGCGGCAGGTTTTCCGACCACCGTGAACCCCATCTTGCAGAATGGTATGGTGCCGGTATTCGTGGATGTAGATATTCCCACCTACAACATCGATCCTGACAAGATCGAAACGGCTGTGACAGAGCGCACACGCGCCATTATGGTAGCTCATACGCTGGGCAATCCGTTCGATCTGGATGCTGTTATGGCGCTGGCCAAAAAACACAATCTCTGGGTGATCGAAGATTGCTGCGATGCACTTGGCTCTCGCTACAAAGGCCAGCATGTCGGCACCTTTGGTCATATTGCCACTTGCAGTTTCTACCCCGCACACCACATTACCATGGGCGAGGGTGGCATGATCTTCACCAAGGATAAAAATCTGCGCACCATCATCGAATCCTTCCGCGACTGGGGGCGTGATTGCTATTGCGGGCCGGGCTGCGACAACACCTGCGGAAAGCGTTTCGGCCAACAACTGGGTGCCTTGCCGTTCGGCTACGACCACAAGTACACTTATTCGCATCTGGGCTACAACCTCAAGATCACCGATATGCAGGCGGCTTGCGCACTGGCGCAGATGGATCGCCTGCCGGGCTTCATCGAAGCACGCAAACAGAACTTCATATTCTTAAAGGCGCGTCTGAAATCCTGCGAAGAGTTCCTGATCCTGCCGGAAGCCACCGCAGGCAGCGAGCCGTCCTGGTTCGGCTTCCCGATCACGCTGCGCGAATCGGCGGGTGTTGCGCGGGTCGAACTGTTGAAGTATCTCGATCAGTACAAGATCGGTACGCGCCTGCTGTTTGCCGGCAACCTTACGCGTCAGCCGTATTTAGAAGGGCGCACTTATCGCATCAGCGGTGAGCTGACCAACACGGACAAGATCATGAATGACACACTGTGGATCGGTCTCTATCCCGGCCTGAGCGAATCGATGTTAGATTTTGTATGTGAGAAAATCGAAGCATTCTTTGGCGTGAATTTCTAGAACCACGAGAGACAGGATACGCATTGAAAGCTTCTGACGCCGTTGCCAAATTTCTGATCGCACACAAGGTTCAAACATGCTTTGAACTCGTGGGCGGCATGATCACGCACCTATTGGATAGCTTCGCCGAAACAAAGCAATTTAACATTGTATCGATGCACCACGAGCAAGCTGCGGCCTTTGCTGCGGAAGGGGTGGCAAGGCATACCAGGGGCAAAACGATCGCAGTGGCAATGGGAACCAGTGGGCCGGGCGCGACCAATTTGCTGACCGGTATCGGCAGTTGCTGGTTCGATTCCGTGCCGTGTTTGTTTATCACGGGGCAGGTCAACACACGGGAACTCAAGGGTGATCGAGCCATCCGGCAGCAAGGCTTTCAGGAACTGGATATCGTTGCAGTCGCGCATTCGTTGACCAAATATGCAGTAAGAGTGGATAAACCCGAAGATTTATTGTCCCAATTGCACAAAGCCCTGTCGATAGCGCTGAGTGGACGACTAGGGCCGGTATTGCTGGATATTCCCAACGATGTTCAGCGTGCCGAAATTCCCGATGAAGTGGTTGAACAATGGTTGAACATGCCATTGGGAGTCAGCACGGGATCAGAAATTACCCCGGCTGAATTGAAGCAATTAAAGGCGCTATGTCACGATGCACAGCGTCCGTTGATCTGCATTGGCGGCGGAGCGCGCTGGGCAGACTCGATGGACGAGTGGCTGCTGGCGGTCGATGCGCTCGGTATCCCATATGTATCTACGCTTATGGGGCATGAACGGGTAGTCGCGCGCCGCAATTACTTCAACATGATCGGCAGTTATGGCAATCGTGAAGCCAACTGGGCGGTACAGAACTGCGATTTATTGATCGTGGTTGGTGCGCGACTCGATGTTCGGCAAACAGGTTCAGATGTGGAAGACTTCGCTCGTCACGCACGAGTCGTTCAGATCGACATCGACCCCGCTCAATTGTGCAACCGGGTTCAGGCTGATCTGAGTATTTGTGCAACGGCGGAGAGTTTTTTTGAAAAATTTATTTTTCTTGCGAGCAGCTTCAACAATCTTGACGAGAGTTGGTTGGTCAATCTGTCAAAACAACGCAATCGAGCTGAACTGAATGAATATACCGATTGGGAGATTAGCCCCAGCGAGTTATTCAAAAAACTGAATAACAGCCTGGCTAATTACCATGTCGATTACGTATGCGATGTCGGCAATCACCAGATGTGGGCGGCGCAAAGCCTGCGCCTGTCGCCGAATCAGGCCGTTCACTACAGCGGCGGTATGGGCGCGATGGGTTTTTCCTTGCCCGCCGCACTGGGAATTGCGATCCAGTCCCAGCACAAGGTTGTAGTGATTACCGGCGACGGTAGCCTGCAAATCAACATTCAGGAACTGGATACGTTAAATCGTCTGGGGCTGGATATGACCATCATCGTGATGAATAACTCGGTGTTGGGCATGGTCAAGAATTTTCAGGACATGTATTTCGACGGTCGCGATCAATCGACCAAAAAAGGCTACAGTAGCCCCTCGTTTACTGATATTGCAACAGCCTATGGTATCGAGGCGCATCGTGCCATGAATGCTGTGGGTATGGAACGAGCCCTGAATCTGATCGCCGACAACAAAGGCCCGTTGCTGATTGAGCTTATGATGGATGGCGCGACGGAATGCCGCCCGCGTCTGGCCTTTGGCTCGAAGCTGGATGAGCAGTTTCCGAAGCTGAACGATTAGTCGACTATCAACATGATGAGAATTGCCATACTCGGTGCGACCAGCCAGATTGCCAGAGACCTGATCGTCTCGTTTTCGGCTGCGGAAGACAAACAGCTGCATCTGTTCGCGCGCCGCCCTGTAGAGGTGACCAAATGGCTGGCGTCTGTGGGGCTGTCAGGACGTTGTCCGGTAGATGATTTTGCTGAGTTCGCCAGGCAGGAATTCGATGCCGTCATCAACTTTGTCGGGGTCGGCAACCCAGCACAGGCAGTGGCGATGGGCAATTCGATCTTTGACATCACCCTGCGCTTTGATGAGTTGGTGCTGGACTACCTGAAAATGCATCCGGCGTGCCGCTACCTGTTTTTGAGCAGTGGTGCCGCATACGGATCAAACTTCAACGAGCCGGCGAACCGCGATACGGTTGCTACCGTTGCAATAAACAATCTGGCGCCGCATGAATGGTATGGCGTCGCGAAGCTGCATGCGGAATGCCGTCATCGCGCGCACCCTGAATTGTTTATTATCGATATAAGAGTTTTTAATTATTTCAGCCGCACGCAGGATATCGAGGCGCGTTTTCTGATCACGGATATGCTGCGCGCGATACGCGACAAGACGATACTGAAAACATCGCCAGACTACATCGTGCGCGACTTCCTGCATCCGTCTGATTTTTACGGGCTGGTCAGCGCGCTGCTGGCAGCACCACCTGCCAATGCAGCGGTTGATTGTTATAGCCGCGCACCGATCGACAAGCCGACTCTGTTGGCCGCCATGCAGAAAAAATTCGGGCTGAGGTATGAAATAACCGAAGCGAGTGTAAGCGTCAATGCAACGGGTAGCAAGTCTCATTACTACTCACTGAACACACGTGCGGCGGATTTTGGATATAAACCCGCGTTGACTTCTTTAGAGGGGGTGTTAGAGGAATCAGGGGGAATTCTGACTATGGCCTCTAATGAGAAATGCATCTATGGATGACGTAGAGATTTTTTATAGTAACTCGCTGAAAGTTATCGACATTGTTTGATTACCTGTGTTCGTTCTCTAATCGGGTGCGCAAGTTTGGCAGCCTCGTGGATCAGGTATTAGTCTCAGGTGGTAATTTCCTGACTATTGCAATCTGTGCGCACGCATTACCTCTTTCCGAACAGGGCAAGTTCACCTATGTCTTTGCCAGCTACATGGCATTGTTGTTGCTGAATGTGGCAGGTGTTTTTCAGGGCGCGGCAGTTCGCGCTCCTGCGCAAGACAAATCATATCGAATATCCCTGGCCAGATTGCAATTGCTGCAAGCATTATTGCTATCGCTGCTGATTTGCGCGACGTGGCTTGGGTTTGGAAGTATTTTTGGTTGGCGAGCAACATCAACAGAAGCCGGGTTGTTGTTTGCATTCTTGATCCTGCAGCAACTGGCGGATTTTGACCGACGCTCAGCCTATATCTTTTCAGGAACAAGCAGGGCGGTATATTCCAGTGCCGCGCTCTATCCTTTGCGTATCATCGGGCTGCTGGTCATCAGGCCCGATACGGTAAACCAGGTGTTGCTGGTGTTAATAGCCAGTGCACTTATTCCTGCTGCGTTAACTATTTTTGCTTCCAGTCAATGCAGATATGAAGCTGCGCAATCCTGGAGCCAGGCAACAAAGGAGCATCTTACATACAGCCGATTATTTATAGCAGGCGCGCCGCTGGGCTGGTTGTGGGCGTACATCCCGGTATTCCTGTTGGGGATTATGCACGGCAAAGAGCAGGCCGCTCTGCTGGCCAGCATTCGTGGCATATCCAGCGTGGCGAATGTATTGATGGAGCAGATAGAAACCAAGGTGGTGGCGGATTGGGCGCGCGTGCATCATGGGTCAGGTACACATGTCATGAAGGCCGCCGTGTCCCGTTTACTCAAATTCGGGATAATTTTTTGGCTAATCGGCATGGCAGTTGTGGGGATGTTTGGCCGGGAAATTGTAGCTCTGGTATTGGGCAACCTTTATGCGCCGCATTGGCATTTGCTGGTAATCGGCTGGGGCGGATATGGCGTGTATTTTCTTGCGCGCGTGTACGGCATCAAGCATCGAACATTAGGATCCAATCAGGTCGAGTTTGCCGGTAATGTTTGCGGAGTATTAGCAGCGCTTGCGGCCGGCTTCATGTTGATTCCGGCTTTAAAAGCAACGGGTGCGGCATGGGTATATGTGATAATAGCGGCCGCTATGCTGACTGGCCAAATGTACTATGCGAAGAAATCGGTGCGAGCATGAAAGACTTATTATCAGTATATATTCCTACCCTAAACGAAGAAATCAATCTTCCTCAGTGCTTGGCAAGTGTAAGTAAGCTGGGTGTTACGGTGTATGTGGTGGACTCTAATAGCACAGACCGTACTGTTGAGATTGCAAAAGCGGCTGGCTGTGAGGTTGTCACAGGCAGTTGGAGCACTTTTTCCGATAAGATGAATTGGGCAATAAGCGAATTGCCTATCAAAACACCATGGACTCTGCGTATAGATGCCGATGAATGGATGACGGACGAATTGATTGTGGAACTGAAGTCCAAACTTCGAGACTCTCCCGAAGAGGTCGGCGCATATAGCATTAATCGTCGGGTCTATTTCTTGAAGCGCTGGATTCGACACGGGGGTATGTATCCTCTTTGGGGAGTCAGGTTGTGGCGAACGGGCAGAGCCAGATGCGAGGTTAGAGAGCTTGATGAACACATGGAAATAATTGGACGCATTGAAAATCTTCAACACGATATCGTGGACGAGGGGAGGCGGGGTTTGACTCACTGGGTGCAAAAGCACAACCAATATGCGGACGCTGAAATCAGGGAGATTTTGCGAGTACAGCAGCCGACGGATTCATCTAATACGTTGATCCACCAGGCGGCAAAAAAACGTTGGATGAAAGCCAACTTGTATTATCGATTCCCAAAGTTTTGGCGGGCATTGTTTTTTTGGATATATCGATATTTCTTTAAACTGGGGTTTCTGGATGGTATCCCTGGATTGATTTATCACACCCTGCATGGGTTCTGGTTTCGATTTTTGATTGACTCGAAGCTTTATGAAATTGAAAACAACAAACAAAAATAGGTTCGAGTTAAATCTCCGGGGGACGGTTTGGATGACGTTCTGGCCATGCTAATCGCCCAGCAGGATGAGAAAAGCGGCATGAATTTACCTGTTGGAAAAAACCGAGGGCAACACAGTATGAACATCACATTGCAGCGAATCTCTCTGCCCGAGATTGGCTTTTGGCTAATTCTTGTTTCCTATCTTTTGCTGATGTTCAGTTCGCCTATGCCGATCAAGATTGGCATGATTGAGATCGCAATGGGGATTGGTTTAACTATAGGTGTCTCGCTTTCAGTATTTTCATTTGTCGCGCGGAAAGACGGAAATCTGATACTGCCGACTTTGTGCATTGTGTATTTTTTGCTTACACCGTTCTTGATTGGTGTTGCACGAGGGAACAGCTCTTCTGATATAGCACGTGACATTGTCCCGCTCATGTTTATGACTGTGCTTCCATTGATTCTTTCCCAGAACAGAAGTGCGCCTCATCTTCGTGCTTTGTTGGTCACCATACTCGCCGTAGGGCTAGTGAGTGCATTGCAGTTTCATATTGCAATAGTGCAAAATTTGGGCTCGATGGATTCTTATATCTCCAGATTTTCTCCGCTTTCTGCGGTGTCGGAAAATGGGGTGAGTAAACTTGCTCTTATGCTGCGCCTAGTTAAATTGGATATTGCAAACTATGCGATTTCTTTATTGAAATGCCAAGACCCCGCTGTTTTATTTACAGCCATATATCTGCTGTGCCTAGGACTTGGACTTGTCTTGATTAAACCAAGGCGTTTGTTTCTTGGATTGCTGGCGTTGGGAGGGGGCGCGTTTTGTGTATATGAATTTTCTGCACTTGGAATGAGGGCATTTGACGGATTGACTCTGCTGGCTTTGATAATTTATGCGTTACATCTGGTCAGGGTAAGAAAATTGCCCGTAGGAAACCTAATCGTCGCAGGAATTTTAGGTTTGTTGCTTACCTATACTCAGATAATAAATTTTGCTGGACAAATGTGGGCAAAAAACCAGGTTCTCGGATCAACTCATCGGCTTGAGGAGCTTTATGCTGCATTTAACAGTATTTCGGAAAGCGTCATCACATTGTTGTTTGGGATCGGCTGGGGTGGTGTATTGGCCAACCCGATATACGGAGGTGAAACCACTCGTTTTACTCATTCCCTGATTTCGTTCTGGCTGCTCAAAACAGGCTTGGTCGGGTTTGCAATGTTGGTGTTATTCGTAATTCTGTTGTTTCGACGAATTGATTTATCTGGGATATGGACTTCTGGTCATCGGCTGGCCGTCTTTCTTGCCGCATTTGCTGCAATAACCATTGGTTTGATTTTTGAGCCTACGTATAAAATGTTAAGTTTTGGTATGGTTGTAGGATTGCTGTTGGCAGAGCTTGCTTTACCCCCTGCGCCGCATGTGCAGCCTGTTGGCCGGTGTTAATTATGCACAAGGGATGATTGTCCTTGTAAAGTGCACCGATGAAATGGCGATGTTGTATATTATCGCGTTTTCCATATTTGAAACGAGCACTCAGTGAGTTCAGCCGTTGAGGGATATAAGCAACCATCAAGAGTCGAGGCATTGGATTCGGCTCGCGGGTGGGCGATTTTGGGCGTAATCGCCATACATGTATCTCAAGCCGCGCCATTGCCTCTTGGTATATTGCATTCGTTAGTAGGCAATGGTGACATGGGGGTGGAGTTATTTTACGTATTGAGTGCCTTTTCGCTGGCTATGATGTTGCATGTTCGTGCGATAGCAGGTCAGTACAGTTTGACGGGATATTTTATCCGCAGGTTTTTCCGAATAGCTCCGATGTTCTGGGTTGCGCTGTTGTTATATGCCTTGCTGTTCTGGGGTAAACACACTTTTTGGTCGCCGGATGGAGTCGGCTGGACGGATGTCGTGTTGACCGCCAGTTTCTTGCACGGGGTACTCCCCGGTTCAATCAATGCTGTTATTCCCGGCGGGTGGAGTGTGGCGGTTGAGGTAATGTTCTATTCGGTACTGCCTGTACTTTGCAAGTATGCAACTACCACGATTTCCGCATTAAAATGGCTGCTGGCGAGTGTGGGGGTTTATTTTCTATTTGGCAACGTTGCACAAGCTTATTTCAATCAATCTCTCCCGGAAAACGCACGGTATTTATCAGATATTTATTCCTGGTATATGTCATTTCCGGCGCAACTGCCGGTATTCATGATGGGTATTGTGGCTTTTTTTGTGGTCAAGGAAAAGCGTTTCAAGCCTGTTTATGCATATGCAGTGGCTTGTGTGGGTGCTTTGCTGCTGATCAACATGCCGATTCAAGCTGAAAATCATATGTTGCCCCGACACTTTTTATGGGCTGCTGTTTTTGCGTTGTTTATCGTTGCAAATGTGCAGCGCCCGTTTTTGCTGTTCGATAATCCGCTGATGCGATTATTCGGACGCATAAGCTACAGTGCCTATTTGTTGCATTTCTTTGTGCTGATCTATGTTGGAAAGATATTCAGGCATGCAATGATTCAGGCGGAAATAAAGTTTGCTCTTCTCTATTTTGTGGTAGCTGGAATAACTTATTTTCTGGCTGCCTGGAGTTATCGAGTTATTGAACTGCCGGGTATGAAAACAGGTGGTCAGTTATCAAGGCGCTTTGAAATTAGCCCGGTTTGATTCTAAGAAAGAACGATATGGAAAATAATTGTTTGGCATGCCGCGCCCCGCTCGGCAAAGTAATGGATGGGGTATTCGATACTCGCTTCGGAATTGAAACTCCGTATGTTATTGCAAAATGCAAAAACTGTAACCTTGAGCAAACCATCCCGCTGCCAAACCAGGGGGAGCTGAATGAGCTTTATGAGCAATACTACAATTTCAGCGGAGAGAGGAATACGCGCTACACTCAACTGAGAGCGAAATTCATCAACTCGTTCCTGTATCGAATCTGGCTGGCAATCGACGGCGATATTTCCTTTCATCTGGCTTGCGGGACGGGAAGTTTGCTGGATGTGGGTTGTAACGAAGGACGCGGGTTGGAGTTTTATAAAAACCACGGCTATTCTGCCGAAGGCCTGGAGCTCAACAGTCGTGCGGCAGAGGTGGCTCGTGGCAAAGGTTTTATCGTGCACGGCAGTACGCTGGAGGGTTTCACGACTGAAAATAAATATGATGTTGTCGTACTTTCCAACGTTCTGGAGCATTCTCTGAATCCTGAGGATATGCTTCGAGCCATTTACCGATTGCTCAATCCCAATGGTCAGGTCTGGATCAGTTGCCCAAACAGTCAGAGTTGGTTGCGATCTGCATTTGGTCGCTTCTGGATCAATTGGCATGTTCCCTTTCATGTCGTGCATTTTTCGCCAGATACGCTGCGAGAGGTGCTGAAAAAATCGCAATTTGAGGTCGTTAAAATGCGGCAGGAGACACCGGCGTTGTGGGTTTCCCACACAATTCTTGCCAGATTGTTCGCCAAGCCTGGCCAGCCTACCAGGCAACTTCGATCAGCCGTGTTAGTGGCTACGCTGATTTTGCTGATTCGTGGTCTGCTTTTCCCCTTGTTATGGTTAGGTAATCTGATTCAACGAGGTGATTGCATGGTTGTTGTCGCCTGCAAGATGTAGTATGCGCATTCTGATCGTCGGTATTAATTACGCACCCGAACTCACTGGTATCGGAAAGTACACTGGAGAAATGGCAGAGTGGCTGGTGGCTGCAGGTCATGAGGTGCGTATTGTGACAGCTCCCCCCTATTATCCGGAATGGCGGGTTGCCGATGGCTACGCGGCATGGCGTTACAGCAGGGAAGTGCAAGCAGGCGTTTCGATCTGGCGTTGCCCGATTTGGGTTCCATCCCGACCATCTGGTTTGAAGCGTTTGCTGCATTTGGCCAGTTTTGCTTTATCCAGTTTGCCCGTCATGGTTCGTCAATTATTTTGGCAAGCAGACGTAATTCTGGCGATTGAACCTCCTTTGTTTTGTGCGCCTGCAGCCTGGGTGTGTGCAAGATTGTCGGGTGCCAAAGCCTGGCTGCATGTTCAGGATTTCGAAGTGGATACTGCATTTGAATTGGGGATATTGCGTGCGCCGTGGTTGCGCAGTATTGTCAGCAAGCTAGAGAGTTGGCTGATGCGTCGTTTTGACAGGGTTTCGACGATTTCACCCAATATGGTGCGGCGCTTGATTCAAAAGAAGCTGGCAGCAGAGAGAACGGTGCTTTTTACCAACTGGGTGGATACCGATCTGATATTCCCGCTAACCAGTTCAAGTTCCGTGCGGCAGCAGTTTGACATTCCGTTGAATGCTATGGTGGCTCTGTATTCCGGCAACATGGGAGAAAAGCAGGGGCTGGAAATCGTGCTGGAAGCGGCAACTCGTTTGATATGCGAACAGGATATCAAGTTTGTGTTGTGCGGAGACGGTGCTGCGCGCCAGCGTTTACAGCAGAAATATTCTGATCTTTCGAACGTGTTATGGTTACCGCTGCAGCCGCTGGAGCGCCTGAACGATCTGCTCAATATGGCGAACATTCATCTGTTGCCACAGCGTTCCGGTGCAGAAGATTTGGTTATGCCCTCGAAATTGACGGGCATGCTGGCCAGCGGCCGCCCCGTTGTGGCTACGGCGACTGCGGGTTCACAGATCGCCGAAGCATTGCTTGGCTGTGGCGAGGTGGTCGAGCCGGATAATATTGAGCACTTTACGAGTGCGATTGTCGAACTTGCCCGGGATGATGCAAGATGTGCCGTATTGGGTGCAAATGCGCGTGAGTATGCGCTCAGGAACTGGGCAAGAGAATCGGTTCTGCAAGAATTCGACAGACAATTAAAGGGGTTGTGAATGTCTTATCGCAAAGGAATGATGCGATCGCACGGCGGTGAATTGAGTTTTTTTCACCGCATGTTGGATGTGGCAATTGTGCTTGGAACTCTGTGGGCCTCTGCAAAAGGCTACGGTGTTACGATTGGTCTGCAATATGAGCTTGCCGGAATGCTTGCGGTGTTTTGTTTCCTGTTTTTTTCGGAGTGGCATGCCCTCTATATTTCCTGGCGAGCTGATTCCGTCAGGCATGAGGCATGGATAATCCTATCGATATGGGGGCTGACCTGCTGTGTATTGCTTGCACTGGGGTTTTTTAGCAAATCATCGATACATTTTTCGCGAGTCACGATTTTTGCATGGGCAATGATCACCCCGATCCTGCTGGTTGGGGAGAGGATCTTGCTGCGTTATGTGCTGAGACGATTCAGGAAGCTTGGATTTAACACGCGTTCAGTGGCGATCGTGGGGGGCGGCAGGAACGCCGCCCAGCTGGTCGATGTTATTTCGAGTTCTCCCTGGATGGGATTAAAGATCAAGGGTATCTATGACGACATGGAAAATGCACAACAAGATAATCATCTGCCGGGCCTGGATATTGAAACGCTCTTGCAGCACGTACAGGATAAGCTCGTCGACTGCGTCTATATAACCTATCCGATGCAGCAGGAGGAGAAAATTCGCCAGCTTGTTGAGCGGCTTGCCGACAGCACGGTATCGGTCCATGTTGTTCCGGACGTATTTGTGTCTGAACTGCTTCACGCGCGCTGGAGCAGTCTGGGGCGTGTGCCTTTGGTCAGTGTGTTTGAGAGTCCGTTTTTTGGTGCCAGCATGTTCCTGAAGCGGGTGGAGGATATGATCCTAGGCAGTCTGATTCTTTTGCTCATATCGCCACTGATGGCGTTGATCGCCATAGCTGTCAAGCTGACCGATCCTGGCCCGGTCATATTCAAACAAAGACGCTACGGTTTGAACGGGCAAGTGATCGAGGTGTGGAAGTTTCGCAGTATGTTTGTTCATGAAGATAAGGCCCATATTCAACAGGCGCAAAAAAATGATCCGCGTATAACCCCGCTGGGCGCTTTTTTGAGGAGAACTTCACTGGACGAGCTTCCTCAATTCATCAATGTATTGCAAGGGCGAATGTCGATCGTGGGCCCGCGTCCCCATGCAGTGGCGCACAACGAAGAATATCGTAAATTGATACATGGCTACATGCTTCGGCATAAGGTCAAGCCAGGTATAACAGGATGGGCACAGGTCAAGGGTTGGCGCGGTGAAACGGATACGATGGAAAAGATGGAGATGAGGGTGAAATATGATCTTGAATATTTCAACAACTGGTCGCTCTGGCTTGATCTGAAAATCATATGGATGACAATTGTCGGCGGGATGCGTGGCAAAAATGCATATTAATGAAAGTGCGAATTACAGGCCGGAAAGAATGGCCAGCACCCGGTGTCAGAGTGTGTGCTGGGTTTAAGTTGGCGCCGCAACTTCGTTATGTGTAGCTATAGCCAGTAATACCGCCAGCGTGAGGCTGTAAAATGACACGATCATTTTGATATTGAATGTCTCGACCGTCAGGCCAAAAATAAGGAAACTAAGCGTCAAGCAGATTCCCATCACCCCTGCTGCTTGCTTGGTATTGACGCTTGATTTTGTTGATTTCCAGAACATGAAGAGCGGCACGAAATAAATCGACAGAATCGAGAGCAGACCGGGAATTCCCAGCCCGACCAGGCTGGCCAGTATTTGGCTGTGTACTTCCCCTCTGCCCAGCTGGGCAGCTTCTTCCGTGATTATTCCGGATTGACTGAGTGCCGTCATGGATCGTGCGAACCCTTCCGGCCCGACGCCAAATACGGGATTGTTGCCGTACAGATAGAGCGCGGCCTTCCAGAGTTGCAATCGTTGCCCGACCGAAGTGTCGGCCTGACCATTTGAAAAATCCGCCAGATCGTAAAATATCTGATCAATTCTTTGCTGAACGATATCAACAAAATAGTAACTTGCAAGGAGCGACAGGAGTAATAACGGGAAAGCGTAGGCTAATTTAATGAGGCGTCGTTTTTGATTTTGGAAAATCAGCCATATAGCCAGCAGAATCGGGATAGTTATCCAGCCTCCCCGGGATTCGGAGAGTACTGAAACATATATTCCTGCTAAGCAGCCAAACGTTTTGAGGGCGACGACCGAAGTGCTGTCCTTACTTAACCAGTGTATAGAAAACAGCGACAGAAACCCAAGCATCAAGGCCAGGTCACCAAAAAATATAGGATGCATGAATGCAGTAGATGCACGTTCAGTGCCCACATAGTGTCCTTGCATAAGCCATACCACCAGCAATGCCGCGATTGCACCTAGCGGCAATCCATATTGGAATGATGATATCGCTCGAATGTTGGTATTCTTGAGTGCAAGATAAATCGGGATAGCCAACAAAAATCTGCTTGCGGCATCATATGGACGAAGGTTGAAGTCGTCGTGATAGGCTTGACTGAGAAAAATCGCCACCATCACGGATGACATGGCGACAGTGAGGGCAATAGTGCTGCTGTCGAAATATTTCGGGTGATCACGCCCTTGTTTGAAAATTATGAACAGTGAAAGTGCCGCCAACAAGAAAAACGAGGTACTGATCCCGCCCTTTATGGCGAATAACAAGGCGGGATAGCTTAGCAAGATGGCTGAAATAATCAGCATTCTAGTCGGATATTTGTGCACTTTTTTGCCTCATGTTTTGGTTGGTAGTGTCGAGAAAATGATCAGCGGTTCCTGAATCTGTTTTGATAGTTTAACGGTTGGCAGCGAATTTGGTGAGTTTCGTGTTGATTGGCATTTTTCGGCGGTATGGGGCCACTAATTTTCACCGTAGCGGCGCTACCTTGAATAGATATTTCCGTGGCTCAGATCAAGGTTTGAAAATCCCTGATCCATGTTGTTTTGCAATCGCAATACTGTTTTTTTTTGCTGGCGTCGTATCAATATCGAGTTGAGGTGTGCGCAATTATTGGTTATTGTAATGCGAAATAGAATACCGGCCTCTCAGTGTGTAATCAATGGTCGTTTGTCAGTATGTTTACGATAGCTCAGCTTGAAGTAGATACAGGCTGGGCCGAACAGGTGGAGCTTTCCTGGGTTGGTTCGGTCGCCTGTAAGATGCAGTGAATGATACACTATGATATTCGCGGCATGACAATTGGATGCTTATGCCAAGCATGAGTAATCAGATGATTACGGATATCTTGAAGACCCTGTCGTACTCATCAATTTTTTATGATTTTGCCATGCTTGTGTACCTGTACTTATTGCTGAAGCCAGCAAGATGACTGTGCAAGCCGAACTGCGTGGCTGGGCATGGTTGTTTTTTTGTGCCAATTGGACTGTCGGAATGTGCTCATTATTCTGTGCCGACAGCTGGCTAGTGGATAGGCCCATCTTTATTGAAGTGAGTAGACCATGATTTTAGTGACTGGCAGCGCAGGTTTTATAGGGGCAAATTTCGTTCTGGACTGGTGCGCGCAGCAAGACGAAGCCGTTGTCAGTCTGGATAAGCTGACTTACGCGGGCAATCTGGAGAATCTAGCTTCGCTCAAAGACGACCCGCGCCACATCTTTGTGCAGGGCGATATCGGTGATGCGGAGCTGGTGGCTAGGTTGCTGGCGCAGTATCGTCCGCGCGCCGTGGTCAATTTTGCGGCGGAAAGCCATGTTGATCGCTCCATACACGGCCCGGAAGACTTCATTCAGACCAATATCGTCGGTACCTTTCATCTGCTCGAAGCAGTGCGCGCCTACTGGTCGGCTTTAGCGGATTCCGAAAGGACTGATTTCCGCTTCCTGCATGTTTCCACCGATGAGGTGTATGGCTCACTCGCAAAGGATGAGCCTGCCTTCAGCGAAACGCATCGTTATGAACCGAACAGTCCATATTCGGCCAGCAAGGCTGCCAGCGACCATCTGGTGCGCGCCTACCATCACACCTATGGCCTGCCGGTATTAACTACAAATTGTTCCAACAACTACGGTCCTTATCACTTTCCGGAAAAACTCATTCCATTGCTCATCGTCAATGCACTCGCGGGTAAAAATCTGCCGGTATATGGCGACGGTCAGCAAATTCGCGACTGGCTGTACGTCAAGGATCATTGCAGTGCGATTCGCTGTGTGCTGGAAAAAGGCCGGCTGGGCGAGGTCTATAACGTCGGCGGCTGGAATGAAAAGGCCAATCTTGACATCGTGCATATCGTCTGCGACCTTCTGGATGAACTCCGCCCGCTTCCACCTGGCGACTTACCACTTACTACTCCCCACTCCCCAGTCCCTACTTACCGTTCTTTGATTACCTTTGTTGCAGATCGTCCGGGACATGACCGCCGTTATGCTATCGATGCGCGCAAGATCGAGCGTGAACTGGGATGGAAGCCGGCCGAGACATTCGAAACCGGCATCCGCAAGACGGTGCAATGGTATCTGGACAATCAGGACTGGGTTAACAATGTGCTGTCCGGTCACTATCGGCAGTGGGTCGAGAAAAACTACGCAGAGCGCGCCTGATGAAAATCCTTTTGTTCGGCAAGAACGGTCAGGTTGGCTGGGAGCTGCAGCGCAGTCTGGCGTTATTGGGTGAACTGGTAGTACTGGATTCAAATTCCAAAGATTTATGTGGTGATTTTACCAATCTGGACGGTATTGCCGAGACAGTTCGTGCGGTCGCCCCGGACGTTATTGTTAACGCGGCCGCGCATACGGCTGTGGACAAGGCCGAGAGTGAGCCTGAACTTGCGCGCACCATCAACGCACTGGCCCCCGCCGTGCTGGCACAGGAATCCAAAAGATTAAATGCATGGCTGGTTCATTACTCCACCGATTACGTGTTCGATGGCAGTGGCGACAAGCAATGGGTGGAAACAGACCCGACCGGTCCCTTGAGCGTATATGGTGAAACCAAGCTTGCGGGCGAGCAGCTGATTGGCGAATCCGGTTGCAAACACCTCATCTTCCGCACCAGCTGGGTATACGGCGCGCGCGGCGGCAATTTTGCCAGAACCATGCTGCGCTTAGGCCAGGAACGCGATAGACTGAAGGTCATCGACGATCAGATCGGCGCACCGACGGGAGCGGATTTGCTGGCCGATGTGACTGCGCATGCAATACGCACGGCCCGCCAGGATCATGACGTTTCCGGGCTGTATCATCTGGTCGCAGGTGGCGAGACCTCGTGGCATGGTTATGCCGGCTTCGTTCTCGACTATGCCCGGCGCGCAGGCGTGCCAATCAAGGTCGCGCCAGATGGCATTGAATCCGTGCCGACATCAGCCTTTCCGACCCTCGCCCAACGTCCGCACAACTCGCGTCTGAACACCATAAAATTGCAAAACACCTTTGATCTGCACATGCCGCACTGGCAGGCGGGGGTGGAAAGAATGCTCAGCGAAATTCTGGTAAGTGGTAAGTAGAGAGTCTGTCTCTTATACACA
>DFWZ01000047.1:0-120 GCA_002381565.1 Gallionella sp. UBA4121 | reverse complement strand
ATGGGCAAGCCTCACGAACAATTGGAAGCATGGAAAATTGCAATGCAGTTGGTAAAAGCTGTATATCTAATGACGTCCGCTTTTCCGGCTGAAGAGCGTTATGGTTTGGCTCAGCAAATG